>DCYG01000007.1:147384-273398 GCA_002331025.1 Firmicutes bacterium UBA2116
CCGGCGCCTTGCAGGATGAACATTTTAAACAGCCCTCGGTTGTTGTTAGCAGAACCTGTCCCTCTTGGGATTTATTTTTGATTCCATTTCAAAAATTTTGTTAATTTCAATGTTGTTATTTGCTATACACTCTTGTATAGAAGGAATATCCTTCTTGTTTTTAAACAACAAGGATATTCCGCAGCATTTGCTTGCTTCTCTGGGAGCAGGAGCAATAGTGACTGCTATTTTAGCAGATTTCAGCAAATTGTACAGCTTCATACCATTATCTACATCATTAAAAAGTACATAGTAAACCATATTATTTATTTGAAAGCATTTCTACAAAAGCACCAACCCTTGTTCTGAGCTGTTCAGCGTCCTGATCCGTATAGTCGGTTTCAATTCCTAAAACAGGGATACCGGCTTCTTTTAAAGCCCGTTCAACAAAATATCCCTCTGTATCGTATAAGTTACAGAACTTGAGGTTGACATCAATAATACCGTCTACATTGTATTCTTTTGCTAAACGCAGTATATCGTCGATTCTTCCTGTGTTAGGGGTAAAGCACGCACAATTAATTTTCATGTATCTGTCTGTTAAAGCTTCAATTTGCTCGCCAACAGTTGTTTTATTTTCGTCTACCAGATTTTCAAAGTAACGTGTACCTGTACATGTTTCTTCAACTACAACAGCACCTCCGCTTGTTTCAACAATATGATGCAGCTTCCAGTTAGGTATTGCCATAGGAGTTCCTGTAAGCATTATACGCTTTGTTCCTGCAGGGAAAACACTGATGTTATTTTTTACGCGTTCATCTAATTCATCACACAACTTGTTCGTCATTGATGCAAAACGGGTAGGGTCGTCGTAGAAAGCAATCTGAGATATAAGAAGTACATCCTTGCCGCTTATAGGAAGATTTTCATTTTTTCTGAATTCATACAGACGCTTTAATGCTCTTCTTTTGTTATTTATTAATTTTATTGCCTGAGATAATTTTTCGGATGTAACTTCGTTGCCCGTAAATTCTTCAACCTTATCCTTGAAAATACTTATCTCATTCGTCCATGCATCCAAATCCTTTTGTCTTTTCATCTGAGGCATGTCCATAACGTGAATAGGAACATCTTCCGCAAGTATTTCCCAAGCCTTTTTCTTTCCGTCGCAAGTAGTTTCCCCAACGAACATATCCGCAATTCTGAAGAAGGGACATGTTTTTTCAAGACGCGCACCAACAGAAGCCTTTATTAACGGACATGTATTAGTCGGTAAAACCTTTTCTCCGCCGGGAACCCAAAATTGTGAACCGCCGCATAAGCCTGTTGCAATAGCATCAGCCGCAAATATTATTTCATCCGGAACAAATACACAGAATGTACCAAATACCTTTTCGCCCTTTTTCTGTGATTCAATTAATTCCGCCGGTCTGACACCATGAATTTCAGATACAACAAAATTATAATAATCCATTGATTCCGGTCGGTCCTCCTGAGATAAGTACACATCTCCAAAGGCCGTCGGCAATACTTCGCAAAGTTGATCATGAAGCTCTAAATCCATACCTAAGTCTTTCCACATTTGACGATAATCAGCCATTTACATCCTCCAAGTATTTTATTTGTAATATACATTATTAATTATAGTTAAAAATTCTACAAATTACAAATTACTAAAACTAATGCTTGGAGGCTATAAAATAAGAAATTATTATACTAAAAAAGATGCTTTCCGGCTCTATTGCTTAGGAAACATCTTAATTTCTTCGATATTATCGCCGTAATTGACAGTTAACGATAAATACGGTAAGTGATGATTTGGTTCCGGCAATACATTACATCCTGAAAGCCGCACATCTATTACTTGTGAAATATTTTCTTTAAAATTTTCTTTTACAGCATCGTCATTATTTACATACTTATTTGCCAATGCCATGCAGGGTTTCTCACAAGGCTTTACAGGATTGTAATTTTCACCTTCACAAAGTGATGTGGAAAAGATAACGAATATATCCTTGTTTTGTGATAAGGGCCTTAATATTTCTTCTGTTAACCCAGCCAACGGTGCACCTGTTATGAGAATTGTTTTAGCCCCGCTATTGTTATTAAGCACATCAATGCTTAATGATTCTTTCAATATTTTGTATATTTCAGAGAGCTTCGAATACCTTTCATCCAAATCTAAGATAAATTGACTTCCGTATATTATATTGTATAAGTCATAAACATTTATCGGACACTTTCTTTCCATATACATATTAATAATCTTTGTCGTAATATCACTGATACTGTTAACCTTGTCAATTGCTGCATTAAGCTTGCCTTCGTTTAATTTTACAGAAAATTTATTTTCAATAAAATCAATAAATTTTCTATATTCCAATTCCAGCTCAGAAGCATTTTTGTAATCCTTAATAATATATGTATCTTTAAATTTACCAATTTTTGAGGTCATAGATGCCTTATGAGGGCACATATCGCTGACGATAATTATGTCGGCTGAATATATCAAAGGACATCTTTCTGTAGCGGTATAGCCATAGCTTGCCTTTACAACAGAGCAATTTTCTTTATCTAAAATCCCATATGATGCAGCAATATTGGAACCATCTATACTATAAACATTAACAGGTGTTATATCCAATGCCCATAAAATTTCTCTGGGAATATTTTTGCCGAAAATGCCTGCAATGTGTTTGCCCTGACTTCTTAAGTATATGGCGTCAACATAAGCATTTCTTCTGGCTTCCTGAAATTCCTCCAATAAATTATAAAGATTCTCCATTTAATACATCCTTTATTAAGTTAATAATGATGCGCCTATAGCACCGGCATATCGAGCCAATTGACTAGTTTTAACAGGCTTTTGCAGCTTTTGGCTAAGCTTTCTGCGCATATATTCGCTGTCGCAGAAACCGCCTGTGAGAAAGTAAGCTTCGCTTTTGGAGTTATGCTTTCCACAAAGATTCAATACCTTATTAGCTATGGAATTAACCACCCCGCAGGCAATATCATTTTTAGAACGACCGTTGCCTATTAAACTGATGACCTCCGATTCGGCAAAAACCGTACATATAGAGCTTATAGAAATTTCCTCTCCCTGCTCTGCAAGATTAAAAATTTCAGAAAGAGTCACTCCAAGTGTATTTGCCATAATTTCCAAAAATCTTCCTGTGCCTGCTGAGCATTTATCATTCATTAAAAAGTTAGAAACAACACCGTTTTCGATAGATATAATTTTTGTATCCTGTCCGCCTATATCTATGATTGCACAATCTCCTCCGTTTAGAAAAAGAGCTCCCTTTCCGTGACATGTAATTTCGGTTATAACTTTATTTGCATAAGGAACCGAAACCCTACCGTATCCGGTAGCCGTTATACACGAATTTTCAGTGTTGACTCCTCTTTCGTTCATCCAATCCAGTATCATATCTGCTGTTTCCTTGCTGCTCCAGCCTGTAGGCATCAATAATTTATGAATAATTTCTTTTTTATCTTCAGACATTATCACTGCCTTTGCAGCAGTAGACCCAATGTCGATTCCAACATTATACACTTAAATCCTCCTTAGAATACTTGAATCCCCGCCATAGGCGGGATTCAAGTTATATACATTTTAAAAATTCATTAATAAGCTGTGTTGATTTTTTTGCTGCGATTTGTGTAAATGTAGGGAAATCCATATGTGCCGAGCCGTCAGCTTTATCGGACATAGATCTGACTATACAAAAATCCACATTATTAATATAACACACCTGACCGATTGCCGCACCCTCCATCTCTGCACACAATGCGCCAAAATTATTTACAATAAAATCTTTTCTTTCACTGCTGCAAATAAACTGATCCCCCGAGGCGATGGTTCCCACGACAACGTTGGTTCCTACGATGGTATCGGCAGATTTTTTGATTTTCTGAACTAATTCCTGAGGACAAGGTATTTTAACCAGATTGATCCCGGATATAAGTCCCTTCGGATCACCGAATGCAGATGTGTCAAAATCATGCTGCACTACGCTGTCAGATATAACGATGTCTGCTATATCCAAATCTGCATTCAGACTCCCGGCTACGCCCGTATTTATAATTGCATCAGGTGCATATTTTAATATCATTGTTTGTGCGCAAATGCCCGCATGAACCTTTCCTACTCCGCATCTTGCCACAATAACGGTTTTTCCCTGCAGTGTTCCGCTGTAAAAGGTAATTTGGCTTATTGTTTCTTTTTCTATATTTTCCATGCTTTCTATAAGTTCCTGAACTTCTACTTCCATGGCTCCCAGTATGCCTATTTTCATTGTTTCCCTCTCTTTAATCGTTCTGTCATTATTTTATTATACTGAAATATAAAAGTCAAATATAAGTACTATTCATAAATATTTTGTGTTAAAATAAATATCATGTTAATAATAAGGATGATACTATGCATTATATATATATCGTGGAATGCAGTGACGGATCATTGTATACGGGGTATACAACTGATCTGGACAGAAGAATGAAGGAGCATAACAGCAATACGGGAGCGAAATATACAAGAGGCAGAACTCCGGTTTCTTTAATGTACTATGAAGAATTTGACAACAGAAGTGATGCAATGAAAAGAGAGTGCGATATTAAGAAACTAAAAAGGAAAAAAAAGGCATTGTTAATAAAAAGTAAAATATGAATTGTATAGCATGTCAAATTTTGCTATAATTAGTTAAATAAAATTTAAGCGAAGGGAGAATCTGTATGAATTATAATTTAATAGTTGACAGTTGTGTTGACTTTAACGAAGATACCCAGGACATCGGCAGAGTACCGTTCAGAATTCTAATAGATGAGGAAGAGATAATCGACGAAAATTTAAATATACATAATCTTATAGCGAAAATGAAAAATACAAAGAATCAGATAAAAACAGCGTGTGCTCCTCCTGAGGACTTTATCAACAAATGGAAGGAGCATAAAAATAATTTTGTTGTAACCATATCCAGTCAGTTAAGCGGTTCCTACAACAGTGCAATGGTAGCTGTCGAAAGCTTTAAGGAGAAATTCCCAAACAGCTTTGTACACATTTTTGATTCAAAGACTGCGGCAACAGGAGAAACATTAATTGCCATGAAGGTAAAGCAATTAATAGAAGAAAACTTTAATGCTTCAGAAATTATTGAGCAAACAAACAACTATATTTCCAAGTTGAGAACAATTTTTATACTTGAATCTTTGGATAACTTAGCTAAGAACGGAAGAATTTCGAACCTTAAGGCGATACTCGGAAGTATGCTCCACATTGTTCCTATTATGGGAGAAGACGGTGAAGGCAGAATAGAACTGAAAGAAAGTGTCAGAGGCAGAAAAAGAGCTTTTGCAAGATTGGTCGATATGATTGCCGAATATAATGTGGATTTTGAAAATACCGTATTGGGTATTACACATGTGAATTGTCTTGAAAAGGCAGAAAAGCTTCGTGATGATATAAAGGCAAAGTATCCGTTTAAGGATATTAAAATATTTAACTCATCAGGGTTAAGTACTGTTTATGCTGATGATGGTGGGATCGTTATAGCATTTTAATGTTTAGAAAATTAATTGTTACTTTTACATAATAAATGGGTATAAAAGCTATAATAAATGAATACGGAGGGAATACATGGAATACAAAGACATTATTTCAAGAATCAAATCAGTAAGAAATTATAAAGAAGATACTGTAAGTCCGGAAATATTAGAAAAGCTTAAAGCTGATTTTGAAAAAGGTAAAAGATTAATAGGTGACATACAGCTTGAAGTTATGTTAAAAAATAAGGATGAGGTTTATGGAAATCTTAAGAATATTGCAGGTTATAATGATCTGATGATTGAAGCACCTCATTATTTAATCTTTCTTTCAGAGGACAAGGGACATTATATAGAAAATACGGGATACGCTGTGCAGAATATAATGCTTAAGGCTTTTGAGTCGGGAGTCGGTTCATGCTGGATAACTATCAAAGACGGCGAAGCAATAAAAGAAAAGCTAAACATCAATTCGGATAAGAAATTGTCTGCTCTCATTGCTCTTGGTTATGATGACAATAAAAACAAGGTATTATATGAAAATGTATCCGAATATAATCCTTCTCGTGCTGAAGTAGAAATAGTGGAAGATAATGTTTCGGAAAGAATGAGAGTAAGAGATTTAGTTTATTTGAACAAATGGGGTGAAGATGCTGATCCGGATGAATTGACAAGAGTAGGACTCTTGGATGCATTCTTCTATGCAAGGTTAGCGCCGTCAACAAAAAACAGACAGCCATGGAGATTTATTTATGACAACGGCACTGTTGTTCTTGCCTTGAGAAAAGATGAAAATGTAAACGAATATGAACAAAAAGTCGATACAGGAATAGTGATGCTTTACTTTAAGCTTATCGTTGACAGTACATTGTTTAATTTAGAATGGAAATTCGGTAATCCGGACAAAGACTATGAAATACCGTCAGATTATGAAATTGTAGCATACTGCATCAGTTGATTATGGTCATCCCAAAGGGGACAGAGGAAGAGGGACACATCTCTTTTTGAGGTGGAAAGTCTTTGAGGGATAAGAGAAATGTCCCCGTTATAATATTGATTTTATGGGGCGCAGATGCGTCCTTTCTTAAATTTAGGAGGAAATAAGACATATGAAAATAATAATTGATAAACATTTTTATGAAATAGTTGCAAAAGAATTTCCTGAGATTGATTTTTACACTGAAATTGATCAGTGCCCTGAGGCCGAAGCGGTAATTGGCCAGCCGGAGTTAATGCAGAAAGAAAGCTTGGAGAAGCTGCCTGACCTAAGATGGCTGCAGCTTTTCAGAGCGGGGTTTGATATGCTGGATATGGATTACATCAGGAAAAGAGGTCTTATCCTGTGCAACGGAAAGGATATATTCTCCATACCGATAGCTGAAGATGTAGTTTGTAAAATATTGATGCACAATACTAATGCATTTAAATATTTAGAGAATAAAAAATCTCATATATGGGATAATCATTTAAAAAGAAATGAACTTAACGGTCAGACTGTTGGTATAATCGGGACCGGTTCAATTGCCACCGAAATAGCAAAAAGGCTGCAGCCGTTCGGTGTAAACATATTGGGCTATAAGAAAACTCCTGTTATAAGCATGCCGTTTTTTGATGAAATATACTCAGGGAAAAAAGGCTTGGAATTTGTAATGTCAAATAGTGACTATTTAGTTGTGACTGCAGATTTAAACAAAGGCACATATCACTTAATCAATAAGGATAATATCAAGCTAATGAAGGAAACTTCTTCAATTATTAATATTGCCAGAGGAGCAATCATTAATGAAGGAGATTTAAAGGATGCATTGAGAAATAAGGTAATAAGCTATGCAGGTCTTGATGTATTTGAAGTTGAACCTCTACCGGAAAATGATGATCTTTGGGATATGGATAACGTATATATAACACCTCATGCTTGTGCTTTAGTTAAGCAGAACAAGTACAGATGGGAAAAATTAATTATAAAAAATATAAAGAACTTTATAGAGAATGAAACATTGATAAATGTAGTCAAATAGCTGTCGCCAATTGGAGGATATTATAATAATGGGGTTATCAAAGGATGGAAAAATTCAAATAGGAAAAATAAAAAAAGGTAACAAGAACTTAATTACAGATGTTAAAGGGGTTAAGGTCGGGCATGTAACATTAAATGACGGAAAAATAAAAACCGGTGTTACTGCCATATTGCCTCATGGAGGCAATATATTCAAAGAAAAGGTAATGGGAGCGGCAAGTGTTATAAACGGTTTCGGCAAGAGCATGGGACTCTTGCAGATAGAAGAGCTTGGAAGCATCGAAACGCCGATTATGATGACCAATACGTTGAGTGTAGGAACTGTCGCTGAAGGATTGATTAAATATATGCTCAGTGAAAATGACGATATAGGTACTACAACCGGAACTGTTAATTGTGTCGTAACTGAATGCAATGACGGTACTCTTAATGATATAAGAGGCCTTCATGTAAAAGAAGAGCATGTGCTTCAGGCAATAAACAATGCTGCCGCTGACTTTGAAGAAGGAGCAGTAGGAGCAGGTACGGGAATGGTTTGCTTTGATTTAAAGGGAGGCATAGGCTCCTCTTCAAGAATTGTTAAATTAGATAATAAAGAATATACAATTGGTACGCTGGTATTAGCTAACTTTGGTTCAAAAAAATATTTGACTATAAACGGTGATAAAATTGGAGAAAGAATCCATAACAGTGATAATGAAAGCGCCGATCAAGGCTCAATAATAATTATTATCGCAACCGACATGCCTCTTAGCGAAAGGCAATTAAAAAGAATTGCTAATCGGTCTGTTGTAGGGCTTGTAAGAACCGGCTCTTATTTAGGTAATGGAAGCGGAGATATCTGCATATCATTTACTACGGCAAATACATTGAAGCATTACTCAGATACAAAAATAATTGACTTTAAGATGATTGAAGAAAATTCAATGGATTATATATTTAAGGTAGTGGCTGAATCTGTTGAGGAATCGATTATAAGCGCTTTGTATCATGCCGAAACCACAACAGGAATTAACGGCAAGACAGTTAAAAGCCTAAAAGAATACTTATAATGAAAGAAGATAACAATGATTTCTAAAATGAGAAATATAAAATATTTATTTTTATTACCCTCAATAATTATATATTTTGAAACGGTTTTAAAAGTATCTGTATATGAAGAAGTAATGAATGAGGGTTATATTTTTATGTGTTTGTTTTCTATTCCGGCAGGTATTGCTTTTTACTTACTGACATCGGGATTTAAAGAAAAAACAAACAAGATACTGTTTATATCCATATTATCATTGTTAACAATTTATTATGGCGGACAAATGCTTTACTATAAAATTTTTTCCACCTTTGCTTCATTGTATTTTTTTATAGGAGCTAAGAAAGCGGCACAGTTTGCATTCATATTATACGATACGATAGGAAATAACCTTATTCCTTTGTTTTTTATAATGCTGCCCTTAACCGCTGCCGTGATTTTGTTTAAGAAAATTAATTTTATTAAAATACCTAAGGAAAGCATTTATAAAATTGCTTTTTCTGCTGCGGTTTTACAAGCATCAGTAGTGTTCTTGGTGGCTTCTTCAGATGACGGAATGCTAAGTCCGTCTTATTTATATACTGAGGTTTTTATAATACAGGATTCCGTTGATAAATTTGGGCTTTTAACAACAGGACGTCTGGATATAAAGAATATACTGAAAAATATAGATGTTTATGCAGATGAAGACATACCGATGGAAATAGTTGAATCTGAGGACATAACAGATAATGATATGCATGATGTCATCGAAACAGAGGAACCGGCAGACGAAAATGAAATTGCTTATGGATACAATAAGCTTAATATTCCTTTTGATGAGCTAATAAAGAACGAACACAGGTCATCTATCGCAGATATGCATAAATATTTTATGAATATTAAGCCCACTAAGAAAAACAAATATACGGGAATGTTTAAAGACAAGAATTTAATATTAATAACAGCAGAAGGATTTTCACCTTATGCTATAGACAAGGACATCACTCCAACACTGTACATGATGCAGGAGGGCGGCTTTAAATTTACCGACTTCTACACACCTCTTTGGGGAGTCAGCACATCAGACGGAGAATATGTAGCTTGTACAAGTCTTTTGCCTAAGGAAGGTGTCTGGAGCTTTTATAAGTCAGCAAAAAATTACATGCCTTTCAGTATGGGAAATCAGTTAAAAAGCGCAGGCTACAATACATACGCGTACCATAATCATTATTATGATTATTATTTCAGGAACGAATCTCATCCTAATATGGGCTATATTTACAAGGGATTGGGCAACGGACTTGATGTAACGGAAACCTGGCCTGAATCAGATATAGAAATGATAGAATTATCCGTGCCTGAATTTATAAACAACCAACCGTTTCATGCTTATTATATGACCGTAAGCGGCCACTTGCAGTATAGTTTTACAGGAAATTATATAGCAGCCAAAAATAGAAGCTTGGTGGAGCATCTGGATTATTCAGAGCATGTTAAAGCGTATCTCGCATGCAATATAGAGCTTGACAGAGCGATGGAAATATTTATTGCCAAGCTTGAAGAAGCAGGAATTGCTGAGGATACATTAATAGCCATAAGTCCTGACCATTATCCTTACGGCTTAACTAAACAGGAATTAAGTGAGCTTGCCGGAAAAGAAATTAAATCTGATTTTGACATTTATAAAGGTGTATTTCTGCTTTGGTCAAAGGGTATGGAGCCGGTTGAAATTAACAAGGTATCTTCAAGCCTGGATATTATACCTACAATTTCAAATCTGATGGGTTTGGATTATGACTCAAGGTTGTTGATGGGCAGGGATATACTGTCTGATGCGGAACCACTGGTTGTATTTGAAGACAGAAGCTTCGTAACGGATAAAATTATATTCGAAGCAAAGACAGAAAGAGTCACGAATAAAGAGGGATTCAATGTTGACAGCGTTTATATAAATGAAAAAATTAATGAAGTTAAGCAAAAATTTAAATATTCAAGCTTAGTTTTGGATAATAATTATTATAAAGCGGTATTTAATAAATGAGATTCTTCACTGCGTTCAGGAAGACAAAATTTCGTCATTCCGAACGTAGTGAAGAATCTATCTGTTAGTTCTTATTCTACTGTTAAAAGGTGTTCACAGCTTGAGGGGCATTGAGTGTATGTTGAATTGTTTACGCAATTGGAGTTTAATTTACTTTTCAATATGCTGCCCTGTTCAGTATCTTCCTTTACCTTGACCATGTAGCCTATTCTTTTAATTTCCGAAGGCTGCAGACTTCCCACATTCCATTTTATAATTGTTTTTCCGTTAAAGCTATATACTTTTTCAGGTTGAAGATTGCTGGAATCCCCTATAAATTCCAATCCGTTGTCTAAAACGCACCTGACATAGACGCTTCTTGCCATATCGTACTGACCGGTGCGGCAATGTATGTAATACTTAGTTGATTCTCCCTTTTGCAGTTTATCCGCATCACATTTTACTATGAGCTCATAATCGCAAGCAAGAGATACTGCCGAACAAGAATCTACATAGCTTTCACATATTAAATGCCCATAGTAATGGATTTTCTCTTTGTGAGATATTTTATCTCCTGTGTTCTCAATGCAATCAATAGTATATTTATCACATAGACCGATGTCCAGAGTTATTATATTTGTTGAATTTGGTGATAAGCTAATATTGTTAGCGAATACTATTACATTATTATTGTACACATCTTCACATGGTTCAACAATTTTTATTTTGTCAACTATGTTATCGGGTCCGGTGTGCTCCATATTTTTTAAATACCGTATTCCATTACCCAAGGTAGAACTAAATGAACATAATTTAGATTGATTACTGCTGTTTATAAGTTCAATATTTAATTTATATATGTAAGATGGTATGAATGAAGTATTTGGAATACCTGCACCCTTTAAGATTTTATCAGGCGGCTTGATTGAAATAGTTAGTTCTTTCATGCATTTCATTTCCTTTCATTTTTAATTGGGGACATTCCTTTTAACCCCAAAGACTGTCCCCGTACTAAAGGTGTGTCCCCTTACCGCTGTAATACGCATTTATAAATTATATTATTCTGATTAAGACTATTTGTGAAAAATTCAGTTAAATATTTATGGAGTTCTATTATAAATTATGGTAAAATAAGCGAAAAGATACTTTCTATAGGAGGAACATATGAAAAATATAAAAATATTCTCAAGCTCGACATGTCCTAATTGTACATTAGTAAAAGATTTATTAAAGGAAAAAGGATATGAATATGAAGAAAAAAATGTTTCATTAGATGCTGAAGCAAAAAAGGAACTTATATCGCTGGGTTACATGGGTGTACCTATAACATTTGTTGATGATGAGGTTGTTGTTGGCTTTAACAAACAAAAATTAGAAGAATTATTGTAAAAATAGAATAAGTGCAAATTTAATTAACAATTTTATCTAAATTAACTAAAATATTTGCATACTATTAAACTAAGAAATGTAAATAATAAATTCATAAGCAGATATTCATTATTTGCTTTTTAAATAGAAAACCGGCATTTATTGCAATCCAGTATTTTCAAATGCTTTGCTATGAAAATAAATCGATATTTAAGTGATCCGATAGATATGACATCAGTGTGTGCATTAAGGAAAACAAAAATAAAATCGTAATCTGAATTGGAATTTTGCCGGTTTTTGCTTGCTTTATTTACAATATAGCGACCGACACCAAATGTAAAATTTGGGTCATCTGCTTACTTATTCAATGCGTCCATTAAATGTTGTAAATCCATTCCGTGAACAGCCGCTGCTTCTTCTAATGTTTCCATTTGAGCTCCGGGGCATCCTACACAACCCATTCCGTGCGCCATCAATATTTCTGCAGCTTCAGGTTTAGATTGAATAATTTCACGAATAACCATATCTTTAGTTATAGACATAATTTTCCTCCTCATTAATTGTTAACTTAATTATACATGATGAAAAATGCAGATTCAACAAAAATTATTAATTACCAACGTATTCCTGCAGATTAGTATTAAAAACTGTTTGAATCGCAAATTAATGTATGATATACTTACAAATGTTAAGAACAGTAAAAATTGTTTTACTTAACTGTTGAATGACGGATAGGTTCTTATGGAAAATAATATATAACTTATTTATAGGTTGCAATAAAAGGAGAACTAATATGCATCGTGAATTAAATGAAAGAATCAGTTATGTTAAAGAGTGCATGGAAAAAAAGAATAAACTGAATACTCTTTTAAAACAAACTGAACAAGATATGATCAAGGAAAAATTACTTTTAAATAAGCTTTCAGAAGAATTACGAAAAGAGAATGAAGATGTTTTAAAATTAGAATCTGCAAATATAACTTCATTGTTTTATGCTATATTAGGAACTAAGGATGAAAAATTAGAAAAAGAAAAGCAAGAGGTATTAAAAGCCCGGCTTAAATATGACCAATGCAAAAATAATGTTGAATATCTTGCGAAGGAATCAAAAAGATTGGTTGATGAGCTTTCAAAGGTTGAAATATGTGAATCGGAATATGAAGATTTAATCAATAAAAAATTAGCACTTATAAATCTTGAAAATAAAGAAATCAGTGATGAGCTTAAAAATCTTATTGAACGTAAAGAAAGCATGCATGCCAATATAATTGAAATTGATGAGGCAATAAAGGCGGGAGAGGAAGCATTAACTGAAATTGAAAACACGGTTAAAGAACTTGAAAGTGCCGAAGGATGGGGTATTGCAGATATGCTGGGCGGTGGTCTTATAGTTACTGCCGTAAAATATGATCATATCGACAAGGCAGGTAAATATGTTGATGAAGCTCAACGAGCTCTCGGCAGATTTAAAAGGGAAATGTCAGACATAAAAATGATTACCGGTACAGAAATTTCCATAGGTACATTTGAAACATTTGCCGATTATTTTTTTGACGGTTTGATTTTTGACTGGGTTGTTCAATCTGAAATAGGCAAATCATTAGATGCTGTTAAAGATACTAAAAATCAGATAGATAAAGCAATGTCAAAGCTTTACGAAGAAAAGGTAACCGAAGAATTTATGTTAAAACAACTGGAAGAGAAGATAAAGAATATTATAGAAAATGTATAAAATTAAAAAATAAAAATCCGGTGATGTCTCGGCAGCCTACAGTTATATGAAAGGTGCTAATTCTGACAAAGATTTTCTTTGGGAGATGAGAGACGGTTAAGCTACTATACCCTCTCATCATTGAGAGGGTTGTTTTTATGCGGCTTCAGGAGCAGAAAAATTGTGAATTCGACCGAGATATTACGATTACTAAGGAGGGTTATATATGTCAATAGAAAAGGTTAGAGAATATCTGAAGAGCTTCGGCAAGGACCGGGATATTCTTGAAATGGATGAATCAACAGCTACGGTTCAATTAGCTGCAAGAGCTCTTGGAACCGAGGAAGCGAGAATAGCTAAATCACTTTCCTTTTATAACGGAGATGATGCAATGATTATCGTTGTTGCAGGAGATGCTAAAATTGACAACAAGAAATTTAAGGAATATTTCGGATTTAAAGCGAGAATGCTTGCGCCCGAAGATACGGTAAAATTTACAGGGCATGCAATCGGCGGTGTTTGTCCCTTTGCGCTTCCTGAAAAAGTAACAGTGTACTTAGATGATTCGATGAAAAGATTTGAAACTATGTTTCCTGCCTGCGGCAGCGGTAATTCTGCAATTGAACTTACACTGAATGAATTGGAAGAAATATCGAAATCACAAAAATGGATTGATGTGTGCAAGAATTGGGAATAATACGTTTGTTATCCTGAGCGTAGCGAAGGATAACAATAAAAAAAATATAAACAGAAGGATAATATGATAAACGAATTTTCAAGAACCCAGCTTTTATTGGGCAAGGAAGCAATGGATAAATTAAAGAATGCAAGGGTGGCGGTATTTGGTATCGGCGGAGTCGGGACATTTGTTGTAGAGGGATTGGCAAGGTGTGGAATAGGAAGCTTTACACTCTTTGATGATGATAAAGTGTGTCTGACAAATATTAACAGGCAGCTTATCGCTACAAGAAAAACAATCGGTAAAAAAAAGGTGGATGTAATGGCTGAAAGGATTATGGAGATAAATCCCAAAGCAGCAGTGAAAACACATGCATGCTTTTATTTACCGGAAAATGCTGATCAATTTGATTTTTCGGAATATGACTATATAGTCGATGCTATAGATACTGTTTCTGCGAAAATTGAATTGATAGTGAGAGCTAAGGCAGCTAATGTGCCCATCATCAGCAGCATGGGTGCAGGAAACAAATTGAACCCTACAATGCTGGAGGTTGCGGATATATATAAAACATCCATGGATCCGCTGGCAAAGGTTATGAGGCATGAGCTAAAAAAAAGAGGAATAAAAAAGTTAAAGGTAGTTTATTCAAAGGAAAAGCCATTAACGCCTATAGATGAAGATAATATAAGCTGCAGGGATAACTGTGTGTGTCCCCCGGGTACTACAAGAAAATGCACACACAGAAGGGCTATACCGGGCAGCGTATCATTTGTTCCTTCCGTAGCAGGATTAATAATAGCAAGTGAGGTTATAAAAGATATAGCAATTGATTAATAAGAGATTCTTCGATACATACTTGTTGTAACGAAGATTTTTTTATTTATTTTATTGGTAATTCTGTCGAATAATGTTATATAATAAGTAATCATTAAAAAAATACATTAAGGGAATGGACAAAATGGAGAATATTAATAAAAAAATTTATAATTATTTGACAGACCCGATTAACGATTTGTTCAATAAAATAAGCAATATCGGAATATATAAAGGACAAGTTATAGAACCCGTTTTGGATGAAATCAATTTAGGATTTAACAAGCTGGACAAATTGATTAATTTAATCGAAAACATGAATCAGAACGTTTCGTTTGAAGGTATATTAAATTACATATACTCAACATTTTCAGAGTTTATACCGTATAATCATATCGGTATTGCTCTGTTAAAGGATGAGGGTAAGGTGTTGGAGGCTTCATACGGAATTTCCGATGCACATTTAGAGGAGCTGCCTAAAAAGCTTGTGGGTATCAGGGCAAAAGTCAGCGAAACAAGCTTAGAAAATATAGTAAAGTACTGCACTCCAAGAATTATTAATGATTTAGAAGCTTACACCACCAATAAGGATACTGACTATAACAAAATTTTGCTGCAGGCCGGAATAAAATCGTCTATTACATTGCCTTTAAAGGTTTATGATAAGCCTATAGGAATAATATTTTTCTCCAATACCAAGAAAAGTATTTATAATGAAAATCATATTGAGTTTTTAGTTACATTATCAAACAGCATAGCTATAAGTTTAAATAAAAATATATTTATAGACGAAATGCTGTATTCAACATTGCTGGCATTAACTAAAATGGCGGAAGCCCGGGATGAAGAAACAGCCGAACATCTTGACAGAATGACTGCATATTCCGTAAAAATAACAGAATTTTTGCTCCGTGACAATCTGTATTGCGATCAGTTAACAGTTCCTTTTTTAAAGGGAATCGAAAGATTCAGCCCAATGCATGACATAGGTAAGGTAGGTGTTAAGGATGGTATACTATTAAAGCCGGGCAAGCTGACCTCAGAAGAGTTTGACGAAATGAAAAAGCATGTAACCTATGGAGCTGACGTTTTAAGAACTGCTGAAAGCAATATAGCAAAGCAAAAATACAGTATGTTTAAAATGGGAATTGAAATAGTTGAAGGACATCACGAATGGTGGGATGGTTCAGGGTATCCTTATAATAAGAAAGGATATGAAATTCCGTTAAGTGCGAGAATTGTAGCTGTTGCAGATGTATTTGATGCTTTAACAAGCAAAAGACCGTATAAAAAGCCGTATGAATTTGAAGAAAGTATAAATCAAATTATTGAAGGAAGCGGCAGTCATTTTGACCCCCGTATCATAGATTCGCTTTCAAGACATAGAGATGAGCTTTATGAATTATATTTAAGTTTCCATTAAAATAGAGAAGGCTGTTGAAAAAAATTTTCAACAGCCTTGATTGTACTTCCGGCATAAGCGACTGACACCAAATATAAAATTTGGGTCATCTGTTTTCACTTCCAGCATAAGCGACTGACACCAAATCAGAGATTTGGGTCATCTGCTTACCTTAATGCTTTTAGAGCTTTACTCCAGGCTACAACCTGATTTATCATTTCATTTACTTCATCTTCGTGGCGCGGATCAGGTTTGAATTCGCTCATATTTATAAAATCAGTAAATAAACTTAACATTACCTGAGCTCGGACATCAGCCATATGAAGCTCACCTGCTATTTGTCTTAAATGTTCCACTGCACGGGCACCGCCTGCACTACCGTAGCTGACAAAACCCGCAGCTTTATTTTTCCATTCAACATTAAGATAATCAATGGCATTTTTCAATGCGCCCGGTACGCTGTGATTATATTCTGCAGTTACAAATATGTAACCGTCGAATTCACTTATTTTTTGTGACCATTTTTTAGTATGTTCCTTCTGGTATTGCTGCATCATTGCAGGATACGGTTCATCATAAAGCGGCAAATTATATTCAGCCACATCAACTAATTCAAACTGTGCGTCATTTCTTTTCTTTGATATATCATAAACCCATTTAGCAACGGCTTCTCCGTTTCTCCCCGGCTTTGTGCTTCCTAAAATTATAGCTATCCTCATCATTTTAATCCTCCTATATTAATATCTATCAAATTGTGGATGTTCATCCCATCGCTCTCAAAAAAGATGTATCCCTTTTCCCATTAAATTTAATTAATAAATGTTATGCCTTATTAATACCCGAAAAATTAAAATTTAAACACTTGATACATAATAGAAAGTCGGGTTAACAACATGTAAATTAATTAGAAAATAAATGTTTACTTGATTATTATGTATTGTAAAGGATGTAAAAATATGTTAATATTAATTTAATAAAAAGCTTTACGATGAATAGAAGGGAAATTAAAATTATGAAAAATTATGTTATTGTAACAGATTCTACGGCAGATCTACCCGTTGATATTATTGAAGAATATAATTTGACGGTAGTTCCTTTGAGTTATAGCTTTGAAAATGAAAATTATATAAATTATCCTGATCATAGGCAATTGGGGATAAAGGAATTCTATGAAAGGATTAAAAAAGGTGAACGGTCAACTACTACTCTTGTAAATGCAAAAACATTTGAAGATTATTTAACCCCTTTATTAGAAGCGGGAAATGATATTTTATATTTAGGATTTTCATCACCGCTTAGCGGTACGTATAGCTCTTCCTTAATGGCAAGAGAAGAACTGTTGGGAAAATATACGGATGCAAGAATGGAATGTATTGATACTTTGTGTGCATCAATGGGTGAAGGCCTTCTGGTTTATTATGCCGCTAAAATGAAACAGGAAGGTAAAAGTCTCGATGAAGTAAGTCAGTGGATTTCAGACAATAAGCTTCAATTGTGTCATTGGTTCACTGTAGACGACTTAAACCATTTGAAGCGTGGAGGCAGAATAAATGCAATGACTGCGACCATAGGTACAGCTCTTGGTGTTAAACCCATATTACACGTTGATGATGGAGGACACCTGGTACCTGTTACAAATGTCAGAGGCAGAAAAAAATCTATAAATGCTTTATTGGAGCAAATGGAAGCAACGTGTATAAACCCTGAAGAAAATTCGGTTTTTATAAGTCATGCTGACTGCCTGGAAGATGCAGAGTACTTAGGTAACCTAATTAAAGAAAAACTAAACGTAAAAGAAGTTGTAATCAACTTTATTGGTCCCGTAATAGGGTCTCATACAGGACAGGGAGCTTTGGCATTGTTTTTCTTCGGTAAGGAAAGATAGTTTATCCTTGTTATTATATCGGGAGGCAGGTAATTAATTACCTGCCTCCCGATTTTAATTTGAATTCAGGCAATTAATATGGTATCATATAGTTAGCCAAAACTAACCTACTCTGACTTAACTAATATAATTTATTAAATGTGTAAGAGGAAATAATGAAAGAAAATATAAATGACATCATAAACTATTTTGCGAAAGCAAATGTATCTTTTTTTGATATGATATATTCAACTGTGTTACCGGGCAGAAGCTTTATAGGGAGCACAACCGACCCTTCGTCAGGAGGACTTGTTATTCCTGTTTCCGGAAGTGCCTGTTTTACTTTGGAAGGCGAGCCCTATATAATGAAGACAGGAATGGTTCTTCATGCCGGTCCTGACATGTGTCTGGATAAGGAGGTTATTGGAGATGAACCATGGAGATATATGGTTATCCATTATAAAATCCCTAAAAGCGAGACTAAAAAATTTCCGTTGTACCAAAGTCATTTTGCACTTTTAACAGGTCAAAATGCAAAAATTTCAGATTTGCTTCAGCATCTTATGGTTAGTCAGTCAACGCCGGGAGCAACAGCTTTATTCAGAACAAAACTGTTGTTTATTACTTTGCTTGATGAAATCTTTGATTCGGCAAAAAAACAACTGACAGATAGCAGTACTGTTGTGATTGAGCAAGTTATGGAATACATGAGAAAAAATTACGCAGAATCTATAAGTATTGGGCAGATAGCTATGGATTTTAATATTGACAGACGGAGGCTTTTTTATTTATTTGAGCATTATGCGGGTATTACTCCCAGCAACTATTTAATTCAATGCCGTATGCTCAAAGCAAAAGAGCTGTTAGGAACCTGTGACTGCTCTATAAAACAAGTTGCCGAATGCGTGGGATATACAGACAATCTATATTTCAGCAGAGCTTTTAAAAAACAGACGGGAATGTCTCCGTCAGAATTTCGAATGGCTGTAAAAAACAGCGTATAATAAAACAGTATGACCTAAGCCCTTAAAGTAGTGGGGAAAGCTAATGAAATCCGGACAAAAGTCCATACAATTTTGTAAATTATCCTATTCACATATATCTTGAGATTTGCTATACTTATGAAGTTGAGTTAGACGAAACTAACTATGATTGATTTGGAGGATAAATATGAAAAAATTTATGGGATTAATTGTCTCAACAGTACTCTTGGCAGGATTATTGGCAGGATGTGCCAAGTCCCCGGTAGAGGCTAACAATATACCTGTATCTGAGAGTCCCGCTCCGGAGACAGAAACAAATACTCATATAAATACAGAAGAAAATACAGAATCAGAATGGCCCAGAACATATGCGGATGCTTTGGGAAGAGAGGTTGTTATAGAACAAAAGCCTGAAAAACCGGTTATGATATTTTTCCGTAACCTCGAACATCTCTTTGTGATGGAGGAACCTCCTGTGGCAGGAACTGAAGTTGCTGACGTGTATAACGGCTGGGAGGTTTTCAAACCATATGCAGAAACACATGAAATTATCGATTTGGGAGTCATGAATGCGGTAAATATAGAGAAGCTTTTGGAAGTCGATCCCGATTTGATTATTGTTTATTCGGGAACTTTCGAAAAAATAGGAGATCAGCTTGAAAAAATTGCTCCAACAATAACAGTAGATAATTATGGTGACGACTGGCAGACTCCTTTGTTTGAGTATGGAAAAATCTTTGGAAAAGAAGATAAGGCACAAGCTGAAATTGATAAGCTGAAAAAACAGATACAGGAAGGAACGGAAGAATTATCTGATTTCAATGACAAAACCTTTGCTTTCCTTCGCTTTGACGGCTCTAAGGGCTTTATAGTATATGTATTGGACTTTGTGTACAGCAAGGAAGCGGGGCTTGGACTAGCTGCTCCGGAAAATTATCTTAATCAGGGAAGAACAACAATAACCTTGGAAGGCGTAGCAGAGCTTAATCCGGATTATTTGTTCATTTATAATGATGCGCTAAATGATCTGGATGAATCGTATATAGAAGAATTAGGCAACAATTCTGTATGGAATTCACTTGAAGCAGTTAAAAATAACAATGTACATCTGATTGACCGTTCAGCTTATTCGGGCGGACCATTATCAATAAGCTATGGAATCGACGCTATATTGGAAGCTTTAAAATAAGTATATATCAAGAGGAACTAATATGAAAAAATTTATGAAATATACCATTTTATTTATTCTTATTGCAAGCATGTCAGCAGGATGTGCCAAGGCACCTGAAGCAGATAATACAAAGTCAGTACAGGATAAAGATGCATTAGCTGATTCTGAATCAGCATGGCCGAGAACATATGTTGACGGATTAGGCAAGGAAGTTGTAATTGAAAAAGAGCCTAAGCGCATTGTCGTATTGCACTTCGGTTATACTGAGTACCTGCTTGCTCTTGATGTGGTGCCTGTAGGTGTTGCATCGCTGTCCATAGCCCGGCAATTTAAGACACTCAACCAATATGAAGAATTAAGCACAATTATTGATGTAGGTGAAACGGTAGCTCCTAATTTGGAAAAGATCCTTGAGCTTCAGCCGGATCTTATTATTGCCGGAGCAGGAATACATGATGATATGCGTGAAAGCCTTGAAAAAATTGCTCCTGTTGCATTTAAGAAAAATTACGGTCATTGGGATGAAACTTTACAGGACTATGCTCAGATGCTGGGACGTGAGGAAAAAGCGGAGCAATACATTGAAAGCTCAAAGGAAATTATTTCTCAAACATATAAAGAATTGGAGAAATATTCTGATAAGACGTTTGTATTTCTCAGACCTGCTTCAAAAAGTGAATTTGGAATTGTAGGAAGTCAGATATACTCACATTATCATGATTCCCAAAACGGCTTTGGTATGAGTGTACCTGACAAATATCCTGAATCTTGGGCAGAAATTTCTCTTGAGGCACTTGCTGAGATGAATCCTGACTATATTTTCTTCCAGGACAAAGAAGAACTTTGCCGCCAAAAAGTTTCGGAAATGGAATCCTCTTCCGTGTGGAATTCCATTACGGCCGTTAAAGAAGGAAATATCGGTTATCTGGACATTTCATTGAATACAGGAAGCCCGTTAGCAATACGCCTGGCCTCAGAACAGATTCTTGAGTATTTTAAATAGGATTTAATTTTTATATAAGATAAAAACCGGGCGCAGATTGTTCGGGCAGATCAGATAGTATGCGCACGGTTTTTGTATTTGAAAGAACAATAGCTTGCAGTAGATTTTGTCGGTCGTATAGTGATGGCATCGAGGAGGCAAATCATTTAATGAATGCACATAATAAATCGGTACAAACAAAACATAAATACAATAGCCGAATCTTACCGGCTCTTATGATTATATTAATCGGACCCGCAGTTCTTTTTTTGCTCATGTCTTTTTCTGTAACGAAGGGGGCAGCGCAGGTACCCATAAATGCAGTGTGGGATGCATTTTTTAATTTTAATCCCGATAATACTCAGCACCTGATCATCATTGATTTAAGGCTGCCCCGGGTTGTTGCAAGCGCCTTGGTAGGAGCGGCATTTGCGGTGTCCGGGTCTGTTATGCAGGGAACTACGCGAAATCCGCTTGCGGATTCCGGACTTATGGGGCTTAATGCAGGAGCAGGATTTGCATTATCAATATGCTTTGCATTTTTCCCGGGAATGAGATATACAAAAATAATAATGGTTTCTTTTGCAGGAGCAGCTTTAGGTGCGGGATTGGTAAATGGCATAGCATCTATGCGCAGAGGAGGGGCTACACCCATGCGTCTGGTTCTGGCAGGAGCGGCGGTCAGCTCGCTGCTTGCAGCCCTCAGCCAAGGAATTGCCATGTATTTTGATGTGGCACAAAACGTTATGTTCTGGACAGTGGGCGGTGTAGCCGGATCCAACTGGGAACAGGTGCGTATTATGTTTCCGTGGATTACAGGTGCGCTTTTGGGGGCAATAGCACTTTCGCGTTCAATTTCACTTTTAAGCCTCGGAGAGGATACAGCAAAGGGTCTTGGAATTAATACGACAGCAGTAAATATATTATGCTCTCTTATCGTTCTTATTCTCGCGGGATCAGCCGTGTCGGTAGTAGGTGCGGTCGGGTTTGTGGGACTGATAATACCGCATCTTGCCCGTTTCCTCGTGGGAGTAGATTATCGATGGGTAATACCTTCATCAGCAGTTTTGGGAGCTGTGTTGGTTGTTATGGCAGATTTAGGTTCCAGAACTCTTAATCCGCCTTTCGAAACACCTATAGGCGCGTTGATTTCTCTCGTGGGTGTTCCGTTTTTCCTATATTTAGCCCGCAAGCAAAGGAGAGCACTTTAATGAACAACGAAGAGATGACAATACAACAAAAAAATGAAGCTCACAAAAGAAAAATTGCTGTACGCAATACCGTAATTCTCTCGGGATGCGGGATTTTATTAATATTGTTTTTTATTATAAGCATGAATACTGGATATACGAAGCTTACTCCCTTTGATACACTTCGTACCTTGTTCGGAGGCGGTACTGATAAGGAAAATCTGATTTTGTTTGATTTCAGATTGCCGAGAATTGTTATATCCGTACTTGTCGGTGCAGGATTGGCCCTTTCCGGCTGTATAATACAGGGAATTTCCGGAAACGGTCTGGCAGATCCGGGACTATTGGGTATCAATGCCGGAGCCGGAATGATGGTAATTTTATATGTGTTATTTTTTGGAGCCAAGTCTTTTTTATCAACCTTTACTCTTCCTTTTCTTGCGCTTATAGGAGCGGGTGTTACGGCAATAGTCATCTATATCATGGCTTTAAAAAAAGGTGAAGGCATTGCACCCATGCGCCTTATTCTTACGGGGGTAGCCGTGCAGGCAGGCATTTCGGCATTAACCACCGTGCTTGTAATCAAACTGGATGAAACCCAGTTTGATTTTGTGGCTGCATGGCAGGCAGGAAGCATTTGGGGTTCAAATTGGAAATTTGTGATTGCGTTGCTTCCATGGCTTTTGATTTTAATTCCCTATGTAATGATGAAATCGCGAATACTTGATGTCCTGACCTTGGGAGATGAAATTGCATACGGATTGGGAGCTTCGGTGGAAGGAGAACGAAGAAAGCTTCTTGGGGCGGCTGTTGCGCTGGCTGCATCCTGTGTAGCTGTAAGCGGAAGCATCAGCTTTGTGGGTCTTATATCTCCGCATCTTGCAAGGAAACTGGTGGGACCCAGACATACGGTCCTTCTTCCTGCTTGTGCAATGGTTGGAGCAGTACTGGTTTCTGCGGCAGATACTATTGCGCGGGTAATAGTCCAGCCTTCAGAGATACCTACAGGAATTATGGTTGCAATTATCGGAGCTCCGTATTTCCTATACCTTCTTGCAAGAAGCAAACAATAGCAAAGGAGACAAATTATGAACAGTATTACAACGGAAAATCTGGCAGTTGCTTATGAAAATAACCTTGTGGTAGAAAATTTGGATATTCAAATACCACAAGGAAAAATTACAACCATTATCGGTTCTAACGGCTGCGGTAAATCCACCGTCCTGAAGGCCGTGGGACGCATACTTAAGCCAAAAGGCGGGATGGTATATTTAAACGGTGAGGATATACAAAAATTGACCACAAAAGAGGTTGCGCAGAAGATGGCAATACTTCCTCAATCACCTCAGGCTCCCGCAGGTCTTACGGTTGGAGAACTGATAGCATATGGACGTTTCCCGCATCAACGTGGATTTGGAAAATTAAAGCCTGAAGATAAAAAAATTATTCAATGGGCATTGGAGGTTACAAGGCTTACCGAACACGAAACTAAAGCAGTGGACAATCTTTCCGGAGGTCAGCGGCAAAGAGTCTGGATTGCTATGGCATTGGCTCAGCAGACTGATTTAATTTTATTGGATGAGCCTACCACATATCTGGATTTGTCATATCAGCTGGAAGTGCTGGAGCTGTTATACAAGCTTAACAGGGAACAAGGCTGCACAATTGTTATGGTTCTTCATGATCTGAACATGGCAGCCAGATTTGCAGATTATATGATAGCGATAAGATGCGGAAACATTATCAGTCATGGAACTCCTCAGCAGGTTATGACACCTCAGGTATTGAAAGAAACATTTAATATTGATGCGGAGATAGTAAAGGAACCTCGTACCGGACGTCCTGCCTGTGTGTTTTACGACCTTATAAAAATGAACGAAAATGAATGCGGAGGATGTATAAATGAAAAAGATTGCAGTTTATGGTAAAGGAGGAATCGGTAAGTCCACTACCGTGTCAAATATATCAGCGGCTATGGCGGCTATGGGACTTACCGTGATGCAAATCGGCTGCGACCCTAAAGCTGATTCCACACGCAATCTGACAGGAGGAAAAAATATTCCTACCGTGTTGGATACTCTTAGAGAAAATGGTGATGCAGATTTAGACGATCTTGTGGTGAAAAGCACCACCGGAGTTTTTTGTGTGGAATCCGGAGGACCGGTGCCCGGAGTGGGTTGTGCCGGAAGAGGAATAATTACAGCTTTTGAAAAGCTGGAGGAATTAGATGCCTTTGAGGTTTATAAACCGGATGTTGTGCTCTATGACGTGTTGGGAGATGTGGTATGCGGAGGCTTTGCCATGCCCATCAGAGGAGGGTATGCGGATGAGGTATTTATAGTAACTTCCGGGGAAATGATGTCTCTTTATGCGGCAGCAAATATCTCTCATGCAGTTAAAAGCTTTGGCAAGAGAGGATATGCATCCTTGAGAGGGCTGATTCTCAATGCTAAAAATATAGAAAATGAAAATGAACTGACAGATAAGGCAGCTGCCGAAATAGAAACAGAAATAATTTATCGCCTGCCTCGACATGCTCTTGTTCAGCAGGCAGAAGCAGAGGGGAAGACCGTTGTAGAGGCTTTTCCTGACTCTGATATGGCAGCCCATTACAAATCTCTTGCGAAAATATTGTTAGGGGAGAGTGAAGTATAATGAACGACCTAAAGCATTTGAAAAAATTATCGTCGATAAAATCCAATGCCGGTGTAAAGTTTTTGACTCCTGCTGCTTTTCCCGGAAACCACTGTCCCATGCACACAGCTTTGGCTCTTTCCGGAAAGATTAAGGGTTTATCAACTCTGATTATCGGAACACCGGAGTGTACAACATACAGCCGCATGATAATTCCGAAAGCCGACGGGGAAAATGGCGAATTGCACTGGATGTATGTGTTGGACTCACATGAAGTGGTATTTGGATGCAGGGACGGAATTGTTGATGCACTCAAAAAAATGGATATGGCAGGAGCAAAAGCGGTCTTAATTATTGTAACCTGTGTGCCGGAAATAATCGGAGAAGACATTGAAGGTATTATATTCGAAATACAGCCGGAAATAAAAGCCAGTCTGACCTTTGTTTTAATGGGACATTTTAAGTGCAACAGTTATCCTTCCGGATCGTGGAAAACATTGCTGTCAATCGGAAATCTCATGAGAAAAAGAGAAACATCCCTAAATACGGTAAATGTGCTTGGTCGTTCTCCGGAGGAAGATCATGTGCATATGCCTGCGGTTTTGTCATTACTTGAGAAGAAAGGATTTTCCTTGCGATTTCTTGCAATGGATTCTTCACTGGAGGACTTTATTAATGCGGCGGATGCAGCTTTAAACATTGTTATATCTCCATTCACACAGCCTTTGGCTGTAATGATGGAACAAGAATTTGATATTCCTTATATCAGCTTGCATAATACATACGATGTATTTGAAATTGATAAGGCATATGCAGAAATTGAAGAAAATTTAGGGATAGAATGGGGAAATGAGTTTGAAGAAGAGAGACGGCATGCTCTGTTTTTACAGGAAGAAGCGAAAAAGATACTGGCAGGTCTAAAGTTTGTCTCTGCATTTATAGGGCCTTCGATGGTGGTCCCCTTTGCTTCCTATCTGGCCGGACTTGGCATGGAACCATTGCTTCTCCACATGGAGGAAGTATATCCGGAAGACAAGATATATATAAAAGAGCTGACAGCAAAGGGGTACAATCCTCCTGTATGTCATATGGTAAACAATAATTCGGACATACATGTTATAGAAAGGTTGTCACCGGATATTTACTTTGGATATCTTGCAGGAGAGAAGCTTAACTTTACCCATGTTCATGATATATACGATCTTTATGGGCAGGTAGGATATGAGCGTACAAGCTATCTGTTAGGCGGATTACTTCAAACATTTGATAACCGGAAACAATCACGAAAGGAAATTTTAGAAAATGGGACTGCATAAATTTAAACCCATACCTTCAGGACGTATGGGAATTCTATGGACTCTTGCATCTGTCAAAGATGCTGTGCTTATTGAATACGGCTGCATGGGACACATGCTCTATGCACGGGCATTTCTCAACCGTGCCGGTGTGCCCAAGGCATGCAATTTGTATTCTACACATATTGATGAAACTGACATAGCGTTGGGGGGAATAGAACGCATACGAAAAACAGTAGATTATGTAGTAAAAAATAGTCCTGCAAAAGTTATATTCCTGCTTCCGTCTTCTGTACCGCAGATAATAGGAACAGATCTTCCTGCTATATGTGAGGAGCTGCAGCCGGAATATCCGAATATACGCTTGCTTCCATTTGGTTATGGAGGCTTTGATATAACACAGCGCAGAGGAGTACAGGAGGCGCTTCTGCTTCTTGTCGGAACATTGCCTGTTAAAACAGAAAAAACCCGGGAACCGACATTTAACATAGTAGGTTCTTGTGCCGATCTTTTTAATTTTCATGCTGATGCAAATGAAATTATAAGAATTATGGAGGGAGCATTCAATATGAAGCCCTTGTGCATAATGACATCAAATGCTTCTGTTGAAGATATAGAAAAAATGGGTGGTGCTCATATTAATTTAGTACTGCGCAGGGAAGGAGAACCCGCAGCAAAGCATTTGCAAAATAATTTTGGAATACCGTATTATTTGGAACGCCCTTACGGAATAGATGGAACTGTACAATGGATAGAGAATATTGCAGAAATTTTAAATATAACGCCTGACGCAGAATTTATCAACAGCCAGCGCGAGGAAGCCATTCGTGTGATCTCATCCGTTAAACCTACATTTCATCATCTCATTAATGATCATCCTGAGAAGGTGAAACTTTCCTTGGGAGGACATGCAGATGTCGTAAACGGTATTTTAAGATTTGGATGCGGTGAGTTTAACCTGCCTAAGGGAAAATGCTGGTGTGACAGTCCCGAAATGTCCGGTGAAGAGTTTCCTTATTTCACAGAGGAACAATTAATGCAAAATGTATCGGAACAAAAGGACGGAATACTCATGGCGAGCGGAGAACTATTAGAATGGGCAGGCCGCAACAGAATGCTCCAGATTTCGAATCCGGACGAAAAGTGGCGTATAAATCCTTACGTTCCGCCTCTAGTAGGATTCAGGGGAGCACTGCATCTTGTAGAATTATGGGCTAATGAGACATATAATAAGCATTAACTAATTGAATAAAATGAGTTAAAGAGTCAATCATACTTGTTATTAAATATTTATTATGTTACGATAACAAATATTAAGCAGTAATTAAATTGGTGAACGGTTATGGACAACGATAAAAGAAAGATAGCAATATCAGGCATAATGATTATCGCATGCATATTGATGTATATGGTAGAAACAATTATAAAACCTGTATATGCAATTAAATCAATATATAAAATAATTATATTTGCGGGTCTGCCTTTAGTTTATTGTGCTTTTGACAAGGAAGTAAGATTTAAAGAATATTTTAGAATAAATGATAAGAAGCAAATAAAATTTGCTGTGGCGCTTGGACTGGGGGTTTATCTGCTTATACAGGCAGGCTACTATATTCTCAAAGGATTTATCGATTTGGATAATATTTCAATGAATCTTGAAAATAATCTGAGCGTAAACAAGGACAATTTTATATTTGTTTCACTTTATATATCATTTATCAATTCTCTGCTTGAGGAATTGTTCTTCAGAGGATTCGGTTTCGTAACGCTTTGCAAGTTCTCATCGAAAAGGTACACATACATAATCAGTTCACTTGCATTTTCTGTTTACCATGTGTCCATACTTGCCAATTGGTTTAACATAATAATTTATGTATTGTTTATAACAGGCTTGTTTGTAACGGGCTTATTCTTTAACCGGCTGAACGACAGATATAACAATATATTCAACTCATGGATTGTGCATATGTGCGCGAATTTTTCCATTAATACCATAGGGTTTATGATGTTTGGGATAATATAACTGTATAATAACTATAAGAAAAATACTGCAAACTAAAAAGTTGTTTGCAGTATTTTTTTTATACTATTTCATTTCGCCGCCTGAAGGGTTTTGTGCTTGATAAGCAACTAATACACAGCCTAATTCACTTTCCATTTTTTTAATCTTTTTTTCCTGTTCTTCTGTTAATTTTGCTATTTGCTGTTTCATACATAACTCCTTGCAATTGTTTTATTTTGCCATTTATTACTGCGAATTGCAGTATATTTCCGAAGAAGCATCATAGCTGTCTTTGAAAATAAAATATACATTTAGTATTGCATAATGAATTAAAAATATTTTACGGTTATTATTTTTTTTATAGCGAAATAATAATATTTCCAAAATCCAACAACAATTTACAATTTGTTTTTCTGTATAGTAACATAAATTTATAATACAAAAAATACATTGACAAAGCCAGGAAAATGTTTTATTATTTATTATAAGGAAATGCGTTTTACTATAAGGAAAAAACATAACAATTTTGAAAGCTTAAAATTAAGAAAGGAAGTATTACATATGAAAGAAATACGTTTTCATGGCAGGGGTGGACAAGGTGTTATTAAATCAGCTCAAATAATTGTCCAATCAGTAGTTGAGTCAGGAGCTTATGCACATTTTATTCCTTCTTTTGGTGTTGAGAGAAAAGGCTCTCCTGTTTATGGGTTTTTCAGACAGGACAATAAGGACATAAAAATAAAATCACAAATTTACTATCCCGATGCAGTAATAATTTATGATGAATCCTTAATGAAATTACCTGCTACCTTTGCGGGATTAAAACCAAACAGTACAGTTTTGATAAATTCTAATAAATCATTAAATGAATTAGATTTACCTGAAGAAGCATCTTATGTTTATATTGTAGACGCAACTAATATAGCCTTAGAAAAGATTAAAACAGATATACCTAATACTGTTATGCTTGGATCTTATGCTCGTATTATAGGAGATGTTGATTGGGATATTATTAAAAAATACATTGCTGAAGAATTTGGTCAAGCCAATGTGTCAGCTGCACAAGCTGGATATGATTCAGTAAAATGTATTAAGGGTTAAGGAGGAAAATTTATGTCAAAAGGGAATTATCATTCACTTATAGGGGTTGAAGGTTTATACATTCTCGATACAGCAAGTTGGAGAACAGAAAAACCTGTGATGAATAAAGAAAAATGTATTGAATGCGGCATATGTTTGACATTTTGTCCGGTATGTTCTATAGAAGGAACGAGCGATAAAATATACTATATCAATTATGATAATTGTAAAGGCTGCGGAATTTGCGCAAAGGAATGTCCGCATAAAGCCATAGATATGATTTCTGAAAGAGAGGGAGGAGATAAATAATGGCATCAACTTTAAAAGCATTAACGGGTAATAAATCAGCAGCGTTAGGAGCTGCACTATGCAAGCCGGATTTAATTGCAGCTTACCCAATCACGCCTCAATCTTCTGTTGTTGAGATATTATCTGCAATGGCAAATGATGGAGAGCTCGATTCTGATATAGTGCAGGTAGAATCTGAACATTCAGCTATGAGTATAATTCAGGGAGCATCCATGTCAGGTGGACGAACTTTCACGGCAACAAGCGGAAATGGATTAGCGTTGATGTTTGAACCATATTGCAGACAGTCAACACTTAGATTGCCTACTGTAATGGCAATTGCTACAAGAGAAATGCAATCTCCTCATACTGTGTTTAGTGGACTACAAGATGCTATGTCAATTAGGGATGGTGGATGGATGATGATGTTTTGTGAAAACAATCAAGAAATATTAGATATGATCATTCAGGGTTATAGAATTTCAGAAAATCAAGATGTCCTTCTGCCTATTAATGTTTGCTATGATGGATTTTATTTATCACACCTTTCTGAAAGAGTTGAAATTCCAGATCAAGATATGGTAACTGATTTTGTTAAAACATTTAACTTGACTCATTTAGCGTTTGATCCTGAAAATCCTATGGCAGTAGATCCAATGACATCCGGACCAAGGGCTATGAAATACAGAGAAGATCATTTAAAATCTATGCAAAATGCTATAAAGGTAATAAATAATGTAGACAAAGAATTTGAAGATATGTTTGGACGCTCTTATGGCGGTGTAGTAGACACATATTTATGTGATGATGCTGAAACAGTCTTGGTAACAATGGGAGCAACCACCGGAACAGTAAGAGAGGCCGTTGATGTTGCAAGAGCTGACGGTAAAAAGGTTGGGCTATTGAAAGTTAGATTTATGCGTCCATTTCCAGTTGACAGAATTGCAAAAGTTTTAAGTGGTAAAAAGGGATTTGCAGTTGTAGACAGAAGTGTTTCCTTTGGGTGGAATACAGGTATGTTATATACTGAAGTTCAATCTGCTGTAAGCGGCGCAACTGATATACCGCATTTTTCTGCTATTGGAGGATTGGGTGGTGCAGATATTACGCTTAAGCATGTTTTAGATTGTATAGAACGTTTAGAAAATATAAGCGATAGCTCAACAGAAAAATTAAAAACAATATGGTTGGATTAATTTATATACATAGGAGGATATGTAATGACCTATATAGATACATTTAGAGAGACTAAAGACTTACTGACCCCTGGAACTTCTGCTTGTAAAGGATGTGGAGGGGAAATGCTTTTAAGAAGGGTATTAAAAATTGCAGGAGAAAATTCAATTGCTGTTGTTCCACCCGGATGTATGGCAGGAGCTGGTTCGGTTGGTTGGGATACATTAAGCGGTATGAGAATACCTGTAACGATGACTCTATTAGATAATACTGCTTCTTTCCTTACAGGTGTGAGCAAAATTTATGAAAGAAGAGGAAGAGCAGATGTGAACATAATAGGTTTTGCCGGTGACGGTGCTACATCAGACTGCGGATTCCAATCTTTATCAGGGTCAGCAGAACGTGGAGATAAAATGCTGTATATTTGCTATGACAATGAAGGTTATATGAATACGGGATATCAGAGGAGTTCTACTACATCTTTAGGCTCAAGAACCTCAACTACACCTGTAGGCAAAGTTGTTAAAGGGAAGACCCAACATCAAAAGTATATTCCTTTAATAATGATGATGCATAATGCTGAATATGTAGCAACTGCTTCACCATCAAATATGGCAGACTTTACAAAAAAAATTGAAAAAGGATTAGCAGCAAGTAAAAGGGGATTTGCCTATATTCATTTATTCGCTCCTTGCCCGACAGGCTGGGGTTACGCATCTAATATGAGTATAGAAATTGCAAAAAACGCTGTTAAATCAAATTTTTTCCCAATTTTTGAATATGAAAAAGGAAAATTAACACTAAGAGATAATAAAAAACCAATACCTGTTGCTGAATTTATTAAAGGGATAAAAAAATTCAAACATTTAAATGAAGATACTATAGAGGAGTTACAAAATATAGTAGATTACAGAATGAATATGATTCGTAAATTGGCAGTAGATTAGCAGAATCTTCAAAGTTCTTTTTAATATTTAAGATTATAATATATCAATTAAAAATTGTATATAAAAATAAAAAATGTTTAGAACCTATAAATATGAATTCTGAACATATAAAAAATTATACGAGGAGATTAAATTATGAAAAAAATGTTATCAATAGTTTTAGTTGCAGCCCTTTTAGTTACTAGTCTGGTGGGATGTTCAGCTCCTTCCAATAATCCAAAAGACAATACATCATCAGCTGGTAATAATTCAGATGAGGTTTATGAGTTTAAGCTAGGGCATCAGTCTCCGGAGGGAGAACCATATGATTTAGTGGCACATAAGTTCAAAGAATTAATTGAGGAAAGAACAAATGGACAAATTAAAATCACAGTATATCCACACGCACAATTAGGATATGACAGAAATTTAATGGAAGGCATCCAATTCGGGTCATTAGATTTTGCAGTCGTTGCAGGTGAAGCAGTTGGAGGTTTTGTTCCAAAGGCTAATGTGTTAACGTTACCTTTTATTTTTAGAGGATTTGATCATGCTCACTCATTTGCGCGATCAGAAACAACTGCTGAATTCTATGATTCATTTAAGGGCACAGGATTAGTTCCATTGGGACTTGTGAGAAGAGGGTTCAGAAGTGTAACGAGCAATACAAAGCCGGTATATGAACCTTCTGATTTGAAGGGTATGAAATTGAGAGTAGTAGAAAATCCTATGTACATTGATACATTCACTGCGTTGGGTTCAGTTGCTATTCCTATGGCTTGGGGAGAAGTTTACGTAGCAATGCAGCAAGGAACTATTGATGGTCACGAAAATTCTCCTGAAATAATTTCAGCATATAGAATATGGGAAGTTCAGAAATATTATTCATTAACAGAGCATGTATTTGCATTTGGTTACCTTATGACAGGCGATCATATGATGGACAAGTTGCCGGAAAACCTTCAGGCTGAAGTAAAAAAGGCTTCTTTTGATGCAGTAGAAGAGGTATCACTACATCTAGAAAATGAATTTGCAGAAACTATGAAACTTTTGGAAGCTAATGGTTTTGAAATAAATGAGGTAAATAATAAAGAAGATTTTAAAGCGTTGGTAGAACCTGTTTATGAGAAATTCATTAAAGAACATGGAAGTAGTATAGTTGACCTAGTACAGAACATAAAGTAATGAATAATCCGTGATAATAATTATAAATATGAGGCGAGTGAAAACTCGCCTTAAAAGGAGGAAATTTAATGCATGTATTAGATAAAATAAGTAACGGCATTAATAAAATAATGGAGTATATTACAATTATTATGCTCGCAGGGATTGTGGTATCATTATTTGCTCAAGTAATATTTCGTTTTGTGTTCCATACCGGGTTGACTTGGTCTGAGGAATTATCCCGTTACTTGCATATGTGGATAACTTTTTTAGGCGCATCAATCATTTTTAAAGAGGGGAAGCACCTAAATCTTACTTTTTTTATTGACATACTTCCCACAAGATTTAGAAAGCTGATTGATATTTTTAATCAATTGTTCTTAATATTCTTCTTAGTACTAATAATTTACCATGGTATACCATTAATCAATATAGTAAAAACTCAATTAACACCCGCTATGGAGATATCTACAGCTTGGGTTTATGCATCCTTGCCGATAGGTGCATTTTTCATGTTAGTACAAGTTATATTTCGGTTAAAAGATAGGAGGCATATTAATGGTTAGTGTTTTATTTATAGCATTTGCATTATTCTTGCTGATTGGATTACCTATTGCTGTAGCAATAGGCGGATCATCTTTTGTATTTGCATTGTTGGCAGAAATAAACCCTATTGTAGGTTTGCAAAAAATTGTTGCAGGAGTCGATAACACGGCTTTTCTCGCTATTCCTATGTTCATTTTGGCAGGAGATATTATGCAAGCAGGAAATTTATCAAAAAGATTAATCAATGTCGCAAATAGTTTTATTGGACATATAAATGGAGGGCTTGCAGTAGTAACGGTATTAACCAGTATGTTTTTTGGGGCAATTTCCGGAAGCGCTATTGCTACAGCGGCATCTATAGGCAAAATAATGCACTTTGAAATGGTCTCCAGAGGTTATGATGAAAGCTATTCGTCGGCATTAATTGCAGCAGCCAGTCCCTTGGGTATGTTGGTGCCCCCAAGCATACTTATGGTAGTAATAGGGGTGGTTAGTAAAACTTCTATAGCATCTCTGTTAATTGGAGGAATTGGTGCAGCGGTAGTTTATGCACTTGCACTTATCATATATGCGGTAATAATTGCCAAAAAACGGGGATATAGAGGTTCGGAAAAAGCATCAGCAAAAGAAAAATGGAATACATTTAAAGAGGCAATATGGGCACTCGGAGCACCGGTAATTCTTTTAGGCGGTATCTTTTCAGGTATATTTACACCAACAGAGGCTGCGGTTGTTGCGGTTATTTATTGTATGATTATTGCAATTTTTGTATACAAAGATGTAAAGTTTAAAGATCTTCCCGCAATTTTTCTGACTTCAGTCAAAACTACGGCTACTCTTATGTTTATTGTTGCATGTGCTTCATTCTTTGGGTATATAATTGCATATACACAAGTATCGCAACATATGGTTAACTTTTTGATAAATAATATTTCTAATCCGACTTTATTGTTATTAACCATCAATCTTTTCCTTATAATATTGGGCTGCTTTATGGAATCAATGGCGATTATAATTATAGTGGTTCCAATGATTTTGCCATTAGTATCATACATGGGCTTGGATTATATACATTTTGGTGTTATGGTTCTGACTAACATAGCTATCGGAAATATTACACCTCCTTTAGGGGTATGCTTGTATACAGTATCAGGTGTCACTAATTTAAGTATTGAAAAAGTTGTTAGTGGAATAAAGATGCCAATTATTGCACTTGTCATCGCCTTGTTAATCATTACTTTTGTGCCGTCAGTATCAACATTATTGCCGCAATTAATGATGAAATAAGTTATTTGTAGATGTGGACAAATTTAATATATAGCAGGAGATTATTATGTATATAAAGACCTTTAATCATTTAATGGAACTAGCGAAAGCAAAACAAGCAAAAAAAATTGCAGTTGCAGCTGCTGATGATATCGAAGTATTAGAAGTAATTGAAAGAGCTGAAAGCCTTAATTTAGCAGAATTTATTTTAGTTGGAGATTTCTCTAAAATTGAAAATATAAATAAAGAAAAAGGCTGGAACCTAAAATCGGAAGTAATAGATGAAAAAGATCATAATAAGGCAGCTGACAAGGCGGTGGACTTAGTAGTAAATGGACAAGCGGGAGCTCTTATGAAAGGTATGCTTCATTCATCGGTATTTTTAAAAGCAATATTAAATAAAGAAAAAGGATTAAATACTGGTAAGCACATAACTCAAATTTCAGTTTTAGAAAAAGACGACGAAGATGGGTTAAGATTAATTACGGACTGTGCTATTACTGTAAATCCTGATTTATTAGGCAAAAAAGAAATATTAGAAAATGCTGTGGATTTAGCTCATAAATTAGGAATTGAAATACCTAAAGCAGCTATATTAGCGTCTATTGAAGTTGTAAATCCATCAATGCAAGATACTATTGATGCAGCAGTATTAAGCAAAATGGCAGACAGAGGTCAAATTAAAGGATGTATAGTTGACGGACCATTCGCTTTCGATAATGCAGTATCAGTGGAAGCAGCTAAAGCTAAAGGAATATCAGGACCGGTTGCAGGTGATGCTGACATTATTGTAGTTCCAAATCTTACGGTTGGAAATACTTTAACAAAATCAATAACATATGTAGCAAAGAAAACTGTAGTTGCAGCAACAGTAGGTGCAGCTGTACCTATTGTATTTACTTCTAGAACCGAGTCTGTTGAAGGTAAACTTCTTTCAATAGCATTAGCTTCTTATATATCATAAAAACTAACTTAATTAATGAGGTGTTAATTTGTATAAAATATTAGCATTAAATTTAGGATCAACTTCCACAAAAGTTGCATATTACGAAGATGATATTTGCAAATTTAAGGAAAACATAGAACATCCGGCATCAGAAATAAAAAAATTTTCAAATTTTTGGGAACAAGGTGAATATCGTACAAATATAGTTGAAAACTTTATGAAAGAATATAAAATATACAAAGATTCTCTTGATGTTATAGTAAGCCGCGGGGGACATACAAGACCATTAGAAGGCGGAGTATATAGAGTAAATGAAGAAATGCTCCAACAACAGGCAAGTGGTGTATGGGGTAAGCACCCCTGTGATTTAGGTAGTAAAATTGCATATAGAATGTCTGAGAGATGCAAGGCAATGCCTTTAGTAGTTGATCCGCCTATAACAGACGAATTTGAGCCTGTAGCCAGATTATCAGGTCATCCCTTAATTGAAAGAAGAAGCAGTTTTCATGCGTTGAGTCATAAAGCAACAGCAAAAAGATATGCCAGAGAAAACGGTCTTAAATATGAAGATTTAAACTTAATAGTTGTTCATTTAGGTGGTGGAATATCAGTTGCTCCTCATAAAAAAGGGCGTATGATTGATGGTGATAACGGATTAGACGGAGACGGAGCATTTTCGACAAATCGTACAGGAGCTTTACCTGTAGGTGATTTAGTAAAGCTATGCTTTTCCGGAAAATACACATGCAATGAAATATTTAAAATGCTTAACGGAAATGGTGGTTTAATGGCCTATTTAGGTACAGCTGATTGCCGAGAAATAGAAAAAAATGCTGAAACTGATGAAAAGGCAAGATTATGTTTAGATGCTATGATATATCAGGTATGCAAACAAATTGGAGCTATGGCTTCTGTTCTTCGCGGAGAAGTTGATCAAATACTAATAACAGGCGGCATAGCGCATTCTAATACTATTGTGCAAAAAATTAAAGACAGCATAGGCTTCATATCGCCAATAACAGTTTATCCCGGTGAAAATGAAATGGAGTCATTGGCTAGAGGAGCTTTAGCAGGACTTCGAGGAGAAGAAAAAATTAAGTTTATTTAAATATGTGAAAGGGGGCTATGGCTCCCTTGTTTTAAAATTAAATAATTAAGTTTATGGAAGGATTCGTTTATGTATAGCAATAAAAGACTATTTGGCTTAATATTAGGTATTGTGTCAGCAGCAATTATTTATATACTGCCGTTAGAGGGATTGTCCTATAAAGGGAAAATGTGTATGGCATTAACACTTATGACGGTTGTGTTTTGGGCATTTGAAATTGTTCAATCAGGATTTTCATCAGGAATTTATTTAGTATTGCTGATAATATTTAAGGTTGCAGAACCAGAAATTGTTTTTTCTCCATGGATTGGAAGTACAATGTACTTAGTTATAGGAGCATATTTAATTGCTTCATCAGTTAAAAGTACCGGTTTAGGAGAAAGAATAGCATATATGTTTATATTAAAATTTGTTTATTCATATAAAAGCATAATTATATCAACATTCATTTTGACAGGTATATTAAGTATAATAATCCCCCATCCTTGGGCGAGGTCCTTTTTAATAATGTCAGTTATGTCAGTTGTTATAAAAAGTGCTGATATTCCGAAAGAGGATTCAATAAAGATAGGATTTTCTGTTTTTGCAGCATCCGTTCCGGTATCTATGATTTTTTTAACCGGAGATAGTGTAATTAATTCTCTTGCGGTTCAAGCTTCAGGAAGTTCAATAAGCTGGATTCAATGGTTTGTTTACATGGGACCTCCAAATATAGTTGCAAGTATTTTAACTTGTATATTAATACTTGTTTTATTTAAGCCTACAAAGGAAGTAAACATAAATAAAGAAGAAATAAAAGAAAAGTTAAATGCATTAGGCTCTATTTCAAGTTTAGAAAAAAAAACTATAACATGGCTAACAATTGCAGTTGTGCTATGGCTGACAGATTCAATACATGGAATTAATATCGGATGGATTACATTGTTTATTTCAATGTTAATGAGTTTTCCTGTAATAGGAGAAATATTATCTCCAAAACATTGGGGAGAAGTTCCGGTACATGTTTTACTTTTCTTAACTGCTGCTATGACAATTGGTAAGGTTGGAGCGGTTACAGGTATGAATAATTGGATTGTAGAAAATATTCTTCCGTCATCGATTACTTCAAATCTATATGTTTTAATAATAGTAATATCCGTAGGAATTCATATGGTTGTAGGGAGTGTAATAGCAGTCATGGGTATAGCAATACCAGCGCTGTTAATATTCACAGAACAGTTAGAAATAAGTTCAGTAGCTATAACCTTGATGGTATATACATCAATAGGAATACATTATATATTACCATTTCATCATTTAAATATATTGGTTGGTCAAGGTGAGGAAAATGGAATGTATGGTCAAAAGGAAGTTATGCGTCTCGGAATACCATTAACTGTTGTAGTGTTTATAATAGTTCTATTAGAAGTACCATATTGGAAAATAATTGGTTTATTATAGAAATAAAGACAAGAGAAATGAATAGTTAAAGGAGATTCTTTAATACATTCAGCATGGTGTGTCATTCTTAAGCATAGTGTAAGAATCTCCTCTTTTATTTTAGCTTTTATTCATTATTATATTCAGATTTTGGTGATTATTGTTTAAGTGTTCAGGCATTAACACTTTAATGAATTAGAGAGATAAAATTAATGTTTTATTATTATTTATTTATGATATAATTATATCATAATATGAAAAGACATTTGGAAGGATATAACAATGAAATTGGATGAAAATTTGGAAAAAGATGAAAAATATCTACTTACTTCATTATCTAAAGCTTTAGAAATTTTAGATTTGCTTAGCAAATATGATGGACTTAGAGCTATTGATATAAGTAATAAGTTAAATCTTAATAATACAAGTACCTTTAAAATGCTTTATACATTAGAAAAGAGCAAGTATATCAAAAAAACTGAAGACGGAAAGTATAAATTAGGTATAAAGTTTATTACATTCGGTTCTTTAACAATGGAAAGAAACAATTTAACTGATGTTTCCAGACCTTTTTTGCAAGAATTGAGAGATAAATGCAATGAAACAGTACATTTAAGTATTTTAGATAATGATCTTAATGTGATTTTTTTAGTCAAGGAAGCAAGTACTGCTTCTGTTCAGATGGCTTCTAAAGTTGGAGCGAAGATGCCTTTTTATATAACTGCTCTGGGGAAGGTATTAGTTGCATATAATTTAGATGAAAAGATGGAAGAAGAAGTTAAATCTTATAGTTTAAAAAAATATACTGATAATACAATAACCAATTACGATAGCCTGTTCCGTAGACTTGAGAAAACAAGAGAACAGGGATATGGAGAAGATTATGAAGAAAATGAAGAAGGATTAATAAGTTATGCTGCTCCTGTTATTAATTATAAAGGAAAAACAATAGCAGCCATTAGTGTTTCCGGTCCATCATACAGAATGAAAAATAACAAGGAGATCCTAATAGAATTAATAAGAAATACTGCTATTAAAATATCAGAGACTTTAGGATATAATTATTTATAAAAAATCCCTCAAATTATCGTAAATGGCTTTAATATTAAATAAGCTTTTCTAAATTCTTTACTTTTACCGTGAGGCAAATATTTAAATTTAATTTTTATAAAGGGTTTATTATTTAGATGTTATTTATATAATATGCCGCCTTCTCCACAATACATAAGCTATGGGAAGGGTTAATATTTCTGCAACCGGTACGGATATCCATATACCGTTATCTCCTAAAAGCATAGGTAATACTATTAATAATGGAAGAAGTAAAAGTAAACACCTGCATAAGGATATAACCACAGATTCCTTCCAATGCCCTATAGATTGCATATATGATGCTAAAAGAATGTTCACACCGGATACAAACAAAGCCGGGAAATAATAAATAGTTGCAGTAGCAGCCGCTTCAACAAGCCCAATATCATTATCAGCAAATATATTCACCGGAATTTCAGGATACTTAAATAATAGTAAGTATGCTATTATTCCAATTGCTGAAGATATACACAAGCTGATTTTTAAAATTGTTCGTATATTGCTTTTTTCATTGGCTCCATGGTAAAAGCTTATTAGTGGCTGTGAGCCTTCTGCTATACCTAAAAATACCGATAAGACTATTAAAGCTATATATCCAACTATTCCAAATGCTGCAAAGCCCAGAGCACCCATGTGTATTCCTATTGAAATATTAACGCACAGTGTTGTTATGCCAAGTGCAAATTCCATAATAAATGAAGGTATTCCCTTCAAAAGTATTTCATAGACAACTTTTAAATCTATTTTTATCTTTTCAAGATATAAATTGCCCTTTTTCAACATAAAATGAGACAGCATTATTATTATACTAAATACCGGACCCAGACCTGTAGCAACTGCAGCACCCCCAATACCCATCTTTAAAGGTCCCATGAAATACCAGTCTAAAAACACATTAGACAGTGCGCCGACAATCTGAGCAGTCATTGCAAGCCTTGGCTGAGAATCATTTCTAAGCCAGGTGCACATGGCGTAGCTGAACATAAAGGCAGGAGAAAATGCAAAAAAATATGACAAATATTCGACTACCAAATCCATTATATCCGGAGTGGCTCCTAACATCCTTGCGATGGGATTTATAAATATCAAACTGATTGCTGCTATCAGTACAGAAGATATGGCCAGCAATCTGACAGATATATTAAAAATACCTCTTGCTTTTTTGTGCTCTCCTCTGCCGTTTTTAGCTGAAATCAGCACACCTGCCCCCACTGATACAAGCATACTTAAGGAAAGTAATATTTCTACGACGGGCACACCGACAGTTACTGCTGCCAAAGGCTCTCTTCCGAGCATTCTTGCCACAAAAATTCCGTCAACTACGATGTATAACGAGTTAAAAATTAGCCCTGCTATTCCGGGTATAATGTAGGACAATAATTGCCTTAATATGCTTATTGACGGTTTTTTGGCTGCTGACTTAATGTTTTTCATACTGATCCTCCCAAGATAAAAATAAAAACGGCAGACCTGATGCAACCTCAGGCCTACCGTTGCGATTTTGTTTTCTCATTTTAAAGATATATTATTCTCCGGCGAGCATAATATAATGAGATGTATTCACTTTATATTGACCACATGGTATCAAAGCAGAATATTTTTGTCAAGATTATAATCAAAATTTCTTTTTAGTTTGTTTTTAGTTCTTTTTCTTTTCGTAAATTTCTTTTTCTTTTTAGTTTTTAGTATAAACTTCAAAAAGCCATTGACATATACCTGTTTTTTAGGATATAATAACATCTGCTGTAAAGCATTTTGGAGAGTTGTCCGAGTGGTTGAAGGAGCACGCCTGGAAAGCGTGTGTACGGGAAACTGTATCGAGGGTTCGAATCCCTCATTCTCCGTCAGGTTATCAAGCTGAAACAGATGCAGAACTGCTTCTGTTTCAGCTTGATTTTTTATACTATACTTTAAATAATACAGAGCGAAAAGCTATTTCATTTTACATGATTTATATAACAGAAGGGACTGCAAAAATGGAGATTAAACTCGTTTTACCGTCTATTGATTACAAAGAAAAGCTTTTTAGATACAAGGCAGATTTTATTAAAAATGGTGACAGCATGGATGGGAGTGCAGGGCTGGAAGATGCACTTACATTTGAAGAATGGTATGCCGTATGGAAAGATAACTTGTCAGAATCAACTGTGCGTGATGGCTTAGTCCCGGCAACTACATTCTTGGCAGTTGATGAGAAGGATGATTTAGTCGGAATGATTGATATTAGGCACAGATTAAATGATTATTTAATGAATTTTGGCGGTCACATTGGATATAGCGTTATAAAATCGCAAAGACAAAAAGGTATTGCAACAAAAATGTTGGCACTTGCATTAGAGCAATGCAGGGAACTTGGAATATTTAAGGTTCTCGTTACTTGTGATAAGCAAAATATTGCTTCTGCCAAAACGATCCAGAATAATGGTGGAATTTTAGAAAATGAAATTCCTGAAATGGAAAGTATTACGCAACGATACTGGATTACCTTGTAGTCATATCTTGCAGCAGGCAACTTTATCTGGAAAGTTTCAAAGCTGAAGAGAATAAGCGCTGTATCTATTTTACCTAATGACACATATTAAGACGTAGTTTTTATAAAAAGAAAACTATGTCTTTTTTAATGTGGTAAAATATGTTATTATTGATTCAAAATTTATTACTCGTATAAATGCGCGAAGGAGGATATGATACATGAATGTATATACACTAACAACCGATACTATTCCGGCGGTTGCTCAACTTATGTGCAGTATTAAACCCGATTGGTGGGATTATGACGGTGCTTATGGACAATTGAGTAATATTGACGAAACTATAAAAACAGTTGGTTGGTATCTTGGAGAGGACATCGACCACCCTAAAGGCTGGATTTTGTGCAGAGAATTAATTGGATATCGTGCACTTGAGCTTGAGTGCAGTGGATTTGACGATAACGGTTCATTTAAGCTGGAACATAAACTTGGAGAGTTGTTTGATGTTGCCGAGAAATATGCTCGTGAAAAAGGTTATATGACGTTTAGGAGCGGAATTAGTTCTGTCGGTTTTAACATTCATGGTCAGGAAATAAATAATATCCCTAAAGCAATTGAGGAGCTGACATGCGACCGTATTGATTATAAATGGTATCTTGAAAACGGATTCCGTGTAATTGGGATACAGCCAAATGCATATGAGAGAGGATTCCATCTTATTATGCTTGGTAAAGAAATTTAAATAGAACCCGACTCCTATAGACGCTGAGAGAGTGATGTTTTGGAGTCAATTATATGCAGGGATACAATGTTATTTTGGTTTTTAGCAATAATTTTGATAGACTACTTATGTGTAAGCGCAAAAAAGACCCTTATAAGGGGTTGAATAATTTAGTCGGCGGTAAAAGCGAAAAAAATTACGCTTATTGACATTGCGTAATTTTTTTCTGGTTAAGGAATTCTTCCGGAGGCAGAGGTTTACTGTAGAAGTAGCCTTGAATGATATCGCAGCCTATTCTTTTCAATATTTCAACCTGTTCTTCTGTTTCTACACCTTCTGCAATTACTTCAATCCCTAAGGTGTGAGCCGTATTGATTATTCCCTCTACTAAAACTTCATTTTGCTTTTCGTCTATATTATCAATAAAAATTTTATCGATTTTTATATAATCAAATTGATTTGATGATTTCATCAGATGGCTTAAAGAGTTGTGACCTGAGCCATAATCGTCCAATGATATTTTAATTCCCTTTTCTCTCATCCTTTTCAAAACTGATAAAGTTCTTTCTACATCCTCAATAATAGATCTTTCGGTAAGCTCGAATTCTATAAAGGATGAATCTATATTATTTTCATCTAAGCAATTAACGGTAAAATCTATAATAGATTCATCGTTTAAGTCAATGGACGACAGATTAACGGATACATTCGTATAAATTCCTGCTTTCTGCCATTCCTTTATTTGTAATATTGAATTTGTAATGACCCATTTGGTTATTTCATTTATAAAGCCTACTTCTTCGGCCATTTCAATCAATTGTGATATTGAAATATTACTGTATTCATCATTTTTTATTCTCAATAATGCTTCAGTTCCCATTATTTCATTTGTTCCTATTTTTATCTTTGGCTGATAGACTAAATAGAACATATCATTTTGCAGTGAAAAGTATAAGGAAACTAATGTATCATAATATTTCATACGCTCTGCTTCTATAATATTATCGTAAATGGTTATGATTCTTTGTGTCTTTACTGATTGAGTCATAACCCTTTCTAATTTTGAAATAATTTCATTTATGTGATTGCCATGCATCGGATAATTAACTATTCCTCCTCTTACAATAAGAGAAATAGGAAGAGTATCAACAAACATTGGTTTTCTTGTTTGCTCCTCGAATCTGTTTGCCATGTGGGTTGCTCTGCTGCAATCTATATCAGGTATTATTATAATAAATTTATTTGTGCTGATGGTATATATATTGCAGTGGTTAAAATGCTTATCGGCATGCTTTAATAAATTAATAAAAGATTTTTTTCCCACCTCATGATTAACATATTGATTTATCATTTCCATGTTTTTATATTCAAACACTATAATGGATAATGTACTGCATTTATCTTCATTTATCAGTAAGTTTAAATCTTCTGCGAATTTATTGGTATTCGGGTAGCCGGTTATAACATCAATATATGCTTTTTCCTTTTCTCTCTCATGCATTCTCTTTATATATTCTAGTAAGATGCCCACCACCAATACTATTGTAATAAACATGAATATACGGAACACCCAGGATTTTGTGTCTTGCATTATTCCCTGGCTTACAACGAATGGCATGGAAGGTCCGAGCAGTATTCCTGCTATTATGGAGGCAGCTATTCCGGCCTTTATACCTAATATAAACACAGATGAAAGAATAGGAATATACATTATGTGTACAAATGCCGTAGTTCCGCCTGTTAAATATATGATAAAGCGAAATAAAATTATTATTGCTATTATTGCCAAGCCGGCCACTATTTTAAAAGGCCTGTTTTCTTTATATTTGCCGAAACCTATCAAATCAAATAACATAACATAATCCCTCCATGCAAAGATAACGTTTTAATTATCGCGATATAATACATATATCATACCATCGCCTCGGCAATGCAAGCGAGCTTGCGCTGCACGCTCGGCTCAGATATGATATAGCAATGATCAATCTATATCAAATGCTGTAAATTATTGTCATTACCATTTATATACCACTATAATCTACGTTAAAACATATATTTCATAAAATTAGCAAAAAAAAGAATTTTATTTTTACATGTGGTCATCCTAAATATGAATTAGAACATTTTAGGGAGGGTTATATGTCTGAAACAGTTTTAGAAAGAATGGAAGGTCGAGTTTCGTATCATGATTCTGTTGAGGAAATGTTAAAAAGAATCAGAGAAGACGGACTTTCCAGCGTATTTTCAAGATGGTCCGAACAGGAAAAAATACGGTGCACTTTTTGTTTGCAGGGATTAAGCTGTCAGTTATGTACACAGGGTCCATGCAGAATAAGTGAGAAGGCAGGTGCCGTAAAGGGTGTTTGCGGAATTGATGCTGACGGTATGGCAATGCGCAGCTTACTGATGAGAAATATAATGGGAGCCGCAACATATGGACATCACGCCTTTGAAGCGTTCAGAACCTTAAAAGCTACGGGAGAGGGTAAGACACCTTTTAAAATTACAGATGTTGAAAAGTTAAAATGGATGTGTGAAAAAACCGGTATTAATACTAATCAGGATGTAAATCAAATGGCAATACAATTGGCGGAGCTTCTTGACAAGGAAATGAAAATTTCACCTGATTATGAAAGTGTGATGGTTGAAGTGTTTGCTCCCAGAAAAAGAAAGAAAATATGGAAGGACCTGAACATTTACCCCACAGGTGTGCAGCATGAAGTGGAAAATTGTATAGCAAGCTGCTTAACCAATGTGGATGGCGACTATGTATCACTTGCTAAAAAAGCACTTCGTCTGGGATTATCCACTATTTACACGGCTCAAATCGGTTTGGAAATGACACAGGATATTTTATTTGGAACTCCGATGCCTCATGAGGTTGAAGTAGATTTGGGGATAATGGACCCTGATTACGTTAATATTGCTTTTAATGGTCATCAGCCGTGGATTGGTGTAGCAGCACTTCAAAAGGCAAGAAAACCTGAGTATCAGGAAATGGCAAGGAAGGCAGGCGCAAAGGGAATTCATATAGTCGGCTCTATCGAAACAGGACAGGAAATGCTGCAAAGATTCCAGACCGACGATGTCTTTGTAGGATTGATGGGAAACTGGCTTGCTATTGAGCCGTTCCTTGCAACGGGAACCGTTGATGCCTTAGTAATGGAGGAAAATTGTTCGCCTCCGGCTATCGATCAATATGCGGAAAAGTATCAGGTTGCATTGATAAGCGTAAGTACGATTATCGGTGTACCCGGAGCAGAGCATCAGATGCCTTATTATCCGGCAGATGCTGATGAAATGGCTGAAAAATGTATAAATGTTGCAATTGAAAACTTTAAGAAAAGACACGGAAAAATCAAGCCGATGGTACCTAAGTACATAACAAAGGCAATTGCGGGTTTCTCTACTGAAGCAGTTTTAAAAGCAATCGGCAATGATTTAAACGTGCTGGTAGACGTTATAGTTAAAGGTCAATTAAAAGGTGTTGTTGCACTGGCAAATTGTGCAACCTTACGTAACGGTCCTCATGACTGGAATACAGTTAATATCACAAAACAGTTAATTAAAAAGGATATACTTGTAGTAGCAGGCGGATGCGGCAATCATGGTCTGGAAGTAGCCGGTCTTTGTAATCTGGATGCAATTGAAATGGCAGGAGATGGATTGAAAGGAGTGTGTAATGCATTGGGAATACCGCCCGTGCTAAGCTTCGGAACATGTACGGATACAGGAAGAATATCCATGCTGGTAACAGCTTTAGCCGATCATCTTGATGCTGATATTTCCGATTTGCCTATTGCGGTTACGGCTCCCGAATGGATGGAGCAAAAAGCTACCATAGACGGTCTGTTTGCAGTTGCTTATGGCTGCTATACTCATTTGTCTCCTACACCGTTTATAACCGGAGCTCCAAATTTAGTTAAGCTTCTTACCGAAGATGTAGAAGGCCTGACAGGAGGCAAGGTGGCAGTGGGCGATGACCCTGTCGAAGCCGCTAACGGTATTGAGGCTCACATAATGATGAAGAGACAGAAAATGGGAATATAAATATAGCTGCCTGCCAACAGCCTACCATCTTGATGACTTTGTCATCAATCTGAGCTGCCAACATGGCAGCTTTTTTGCACTTACAGTATAAGAGGGCGACACCAAATTTCGCATGCAGCATAAGCTGCCGACACAAAATCAGAGATTTTGGGCGTCTGCTTAAAAATTTGGGTCATCTGTTTAAAAAACAGCTTGAATTCATTTTCGCACAGGTTATAATTATATAAAAAGGAAAATGGCGGGAAATTATGAATATACAAATAAATATGCCAAAAGAAGTTGAAACGGCATTAAATATTCTGAAGAAAAATGGTTATGAAGCATACGTTGTGGGAGGCTGTGTAAGAGACAGCTTATTGGGTACTGTTCCCCATGATTGGGATATTACCACATCGGCTAAGCCGGATGAAATTATAAATTGCTTTAATGACTACAGGACTATTAATACAGGTCTTAAGCACGGTACGGTTACGGTGCTGATTGATGGTGCCCATATTGAGGTTACCACCTATAGAATTGACGGCAAGTATACTGATAACAGACGGCCTGACAATGTTGTGTTCACCGATGATGTATATCATGATTTAAAGCGAAGAGATTTTACTATAAATGCTCTTGCATACAATGACAATGGAATTGTGGACTTGTTTGACGGAATAAGGGATTTGAATAACAAAGTAATAAGATGTGTTGGAAATCCCGATGAAAGATTCAATGAGGACGGACTCAGAATTTTAAGAGCACTCAGATTTGCTTCTGTCTTAAATTTCAGCATAGATGATGAAACCTCAGACAGTGTACATAAGAATAAAGAGCTTCTGAAGAATATTTCCAGGGAAAGAATAAGCGTAGAGCTGAATAAGCTTATTAACGGAGAAAACTTTTTAAATATTTTAAATAAATACAGGGATGTCGTAGAGATATTCATACCTGAAATAAAAGATTATACACGGATGGAATGGGACCATGCGTTAAAATCCATGTGCTTTGCAGATAATCAAACTGTAAAATTGGCATTATTATTGTTATATACAAATAGAACAGGGACCATTTTAAAGGATTTAAAATATGATAATGCAACAATCACCACAGCAGTATTATTAAACAATAACGTAAATGAAATGATTATAGCTGATAAAATTAAATTAAAAAAGCAATTAAATAAATTTGGTTATGATAATTTATTTTTATTGTTAAATTTTAAAACTGCGGCTGCTTTGGCCGATAATATTGTCAATGAGGTTATAATCATTAAAAATTCCGAAAAGATGATCGATGAAATCATAGAAAAAAATGAAGCATACGACTTGAAATCATTGGCAATCAACGGTGATGATTTAATGAACGGGGGTTATAAAAAAGGCAAGGAACTAGGCGTAATCTTAAACGATGTTTTAAATCTCGTAATGGAAGAGAAATTGGAAAATCAAAGGGATGTATTGCTTGATTATGTGAAAAATCATAGAAAATAGGCTGTTGAAATACTCTGTTTATGCCTGAGCGATAGCGAAATTTGCCCTAACCCCAATTCTCAGAGTATTTTTCAGCAGCCTATAATTTTTATATGTTTAAAACTTATCGTAATATATCTTTTCTATAGGAATTTCTTTTTTCAATAATGCTTCTACTATCGAGTCGATCATTTGTGGACTGCCGCAAAGATACGCAGTATAGTTTCCGCCCTTTTCTATATATTTATCTATGGCTATAGTTACTCTGCCCCTTTCGCCTTTCCATTCCTGTGATTCTTCTCTGGAAAGGGTTGGAATAAACTTAAAGTCATACAGCTTTTCTTCAAGCATTTTCAGCTTATCCAATAAAAACAAATCATCCATGGTCCTTGCACCAAAGAAGAAAATCGCTTTACGTTTAATGTCATTATCCGCCATGTACTGAAGGATTGACATGATAGGTGCCATACCTGTTCCGGCTCCCGCAAGTATGATGGGTCCCCCGTCGTCATCATGGTAGTAAAAATCTCCGTAAGGTCCGTTTACGTGGGCTTGATCTCCTTCTTTTAAATGATGGTGTACATAGGTGGTTGCAATACCTCCCGTATATCCGATAAGAAGCTCCACCGCATGCGTATCATTTACGGATGATGCAATTGAGTAGGCTCTGTAGACCTCTTCTTCGTTACCTTCGTACGCAGGGGCTTTAAGCTGTACGTATTGCCCCGGCTTAAATGATATTTCCTCATCGCCGAAATTAAATCGCAGCAGCTTTATTGTGGATGTCAGACGTTCAATTTTTTCAATGGAGACAGCATACTCCTTTACATTAAACAGCTCTTCGGGAATTTCAATTTTAATATTTTGTTTTACCTTGCATTGACATGTCAATCTTACGTTACTATCGAGCTCTTCTTTTGAAAGCAAGGGCTTTTCTGTTGCAAGAACAGGACCTCCGCCCTCAAGCACCTTTGCTTTGCAGTAGCCGCATGAGCCCTTGCCGCCGCATGCCGACGGTATAAAAATACTTTCTGCTCTGAGAGTGTCCAGCAGGGTGTTGCCGCCTTGGACAATATATTCCTTATCATCATTTATAGTTAAGGTTACCTCACCGTAATTACCGATGGTTTTATTCGATATGGTCAGCAATGCTGCAAGTATTGCAGTAATGCAAGTAACAATAAATATGGTTGTCAGTATTGTATTCATTGCCGCCTCCTATTGAATTTGTACCATGCCGCTGAATCCTATGAATGCAAGAGCCATAATACCTGTAATAATTAAAGTGATGGGTGTGCCCCTGAGACCTTCGGGTATGGATTTTTCATTTAATCTTGACCTGATTCCGGCCATTGCGGTAATGGCAAGCAGCCATCCTATCCCTGAACCTACGGCATATCCCAGTGTCTGCATAAAGTTATACTGTCTTGTTACCATAAACAGAGAAATCCCTAATATTGCACAGTTTACTGTTATTAACGGCAAAAATATTCCCAACGAGTAATATAGGGTTGGCAGGTAACGTTCCAGCACCATTTCCAGCAGCTGTACGAATGCAGCTATAATCAGAATAAATATTATGAACATCAGATATTCTAAATTAAAACGAACCAGGACGGTCCAATATACTATATAATTCAATATTGTTGTGACAGTCATAACCATTGTTACGGAAATACCCAGACCTATTGCCGTGGGAATCTCTTTTGAAACGGCTATGAAGGAGCACATTCCAAGAAAGTTTGAGAAAATCATGTTGCTTGTAAATATGGCTGCAAAGATTATTATAATCGGGTTAACTTCTATCATCTTTTCTCAGCTCCTTTTCTTTCAAGCTTTAACCTTCTGTTGTTTGTTACCCACATGATGCATGCAAGTATGAAAAATGCAGACGGAGGCATTACCATGAGAGTCCATTTTGTGATTGTTTCCGGTAATATTTGAAAACCGAACACTGTACCAAAGCCTAAGATTTCCCTTATTGATGATATCATCAATAAAACCAAGGTATAGCCAAGTCCCGAAGCTATGCCGTCCAGAAATGATAAAACAGGAGGATTAGCTTGTGCAAAGCCCTCTGCCCTTCCCATTATGATGCAGTTTGTTATAATTAATCCAACGTATGGTCCCAATGCCTTGCTCATATTGGGCATATACGCTTTCAAATAGATATCAACAATAATTACAAAGGATGAAATAATCAATACCTGAACCATCATGCGTATATGCTTGGGAGTATAGGATTTTAAAAGTGATACGGTCAAGCAGGAAAAAGCAGTTACAAATGAAAGTGCAATTCCCATAATTAACGAGTTCATCATCAGGTTGGTTACGGCAAGAGCGGAGCATATTCCGATAACCTGCACAAACACGGGGTTTTCCGTATAAATTCCTTTTTTGAAGATTTTTTTAACTTCAGATTTTTTAACCAATTATCTCACCCCCGTCGATTCAAAAAATGTACTAAGGTCCTCGTTTATCATCTTGACAACCGCAGATGAAGTTTGTGTTGCACCTGCTATGGCATCCACATTACTTACTGCCTGAGGAGATGATATAATGTAATTTCCATCTGCAGCACCTTCAATATCAATGTTTCTGAACTGATTTTTATATGCATCCTCCGATATTCTGCCGCCAAGTCCCGGAGTTTCGGATTGTGTTATAAACTCTATACCTATTATTTTTGTAAAGTCCTTATTAAGTCCTACATAAGCATTTATAGTGCCCCAGAGCCCGGCTCCGTTTATGGGAACGGCATAAGCTGTCTCCTTGTTGTCCTCAACAAGGGTATATACCTCAATATCATTAATAGTTTTTTGTTTTATTTTTTCATCAAAAGCACGTTTAATTTCCTGCGGGTCGTCATTTTCCGGCAAGACATCAAATATATAAAGTATTTTTTGCCTCAGTTCACTTTCCTGATTGAATGCTATGGTATCGGTGAGCATGTAGTTAATTGATGCAAGCATTGCAATAAATACTACCGTGACTGCTATCATAAATAAAATCGGGTAATATAATGAATTTTTCATGAAATTACCTCCAATTTATTTTTCTTTCTTGCTGCGCTTTCCTTTACGAAGTAATCGATTATTGGGGCAAAGGTATTACCTATAAGAATGGCAAACATCATACCGCCGTTAAAAAGAGATAGTGTCCTGATTAACAGCGTAACCGAGCCGATAATTATTCCGTAAATCCATTTTCCTGTCTTGGTTTTTGGAGCGCTGATAGGATCTGTTGCCATAAAGACTGTTCCGAATAAAAATCCGCCCATCAGTATTCCGTGCAGGGGATTTAAAACAGGAAGATTAAAAAAATAAAACACTGCATTTGCGGCAATAAATCCAATTACTGTTCCGGTCATAATTTCCCATGATGCGACCTTTTTATATATTAAATATAATCCTGCCAATATTATGAGCAGCTTGGCTGTCTCTCCTATTGCACCGGGTACGGTACCCAATAAAAGAGATTGAATATCATATAACTTTGCAGTGTTGTTGTATAATATCATAGGAGTTGCTTCTGATACTGCATCAATGTGGTCGGTCAGGTATGTACTGAATCCGCCGGGAAATATCGATGCAGCATTATTCCACGAATTTGTCAGTGGTTCGGGAAAATTCACATATATGAAAATCCTTCCGACGAGTGCAGGGTTAAAAGTATTTTTACCAAATCCGCCGAAGAAAAGCTTGCCGAAAAAAAGACCGAACAATATACCTGAAATTGCAATCCATACAGGAGTAGACACAGGCAGTGTTAATGTATAAAGAACGCATGTAACAAATACTGCCTCAGATGTTTTGTTACCGTAATGCTTTTCCCACAGATGCTCGGCAACGGTTCCCGTGGCTGCAACTGCCGCAAGCAGAACAAGGACTCTGATTCCAAAAAGATATGTAGAAAAAATAATAATCGGAATTAAGGATATAAGTACTGTACGCATTAATTTTTGTTTAATAAAAATGTTTTTATAAAATTCATTCAAAATATGCACCTCCATAATAGACCTACGTTTTAACTTTATAATATATACCTCACTTTTGGCAAGATAAAACATAATAAAAATGATACTTAAAAAATTACGTATGCTTTACATGGTTTTCCATCTGATTTTATATTCCTAAATTATCATGACATTAAACTATTTATAAAAATTCGGAGGGTAAAATGAAAAGAATTATATCTGCATTCCTGTTATTCGTATTGATAATAGGAACATTAACAGGTTGTGCAACAGCAAGTGCTCAACCCAAACAGGTTGCTCAGCAAATAAGTTCGGCAGCCGGCAATCACGCATCATACACAAATTCAAGCAAAGCTCCTAAGTACATATTTATGTTTATAGGAGACGGTATGGCAGCGGTACAGGTTAACTCGGCTCAAATTTACGGCGGAACAAATAAGCATAATAACATGAGCTTAGATGTAATGAATTTTCAAAAATTTGAAGCGGTAGGATATCAAACCACTCATGATGCAACTTCATTTGCACCGGATTCCGCATCCACAGCTACTTCACTTTCGTCAGGATTTAAAACATGGAGTGGAACGATAGGACTAAAGCCTGTAGGAAATAAAGCAGGCAATAAAGATGAGAACGTAGATGGAAAAGATGTTCCCAAAACTATAGCGGAAAGACTTAAAAATGAAAAAGGCATGAAAGTAGGCATAATTTCAACGGTAACACTTAACCATGCGACACCGGCAGCATACTATGCGCATATAGCATCAAGAAATGATTATTATGACATAGCTTTGCAAATGGCCGATTCAGGATTTGATTATTTTGGGGGAGGAACTTTAAGCCAGCCAAAAGGCAAAGATAATGATCAAAAAGATGCATATGAAGTTTTGAAGGATAAAGGATATAAGGTAGTAAATACTAAAGAAGACATATTAGCTCTTAACAATAAGTCAGGAAAGGTGTACGCAGTTTCTCCGGCTATTCAGGACAGCGGTGCAATGCCGTATGCGATAGATAACAAAGAAGGAGATTTAACACTTGCGGATTTTGTTAAAAAGGGTATAGATGTCCTTGATAACAGTGAAGGATTTTTCATGATGGCCGAATCGGGTAAAATCGACTGGGCAGGTCACGCCAATGATGCAATGGCAAATATAGGTGATGTTATAGCATTTGAAGAAGCTATACAGGTTGCTGTAGATTTTGCGAAAAAACATCCTGATGATACTTTAATAATTGTAACAGGTGACCATGAAACAGGCGGTATGACAATAGGACAAGCAACAACCGGGTATGATACTGCATTCAGTATTTTAGAAAACCAGAAAATGTCTTATGTAGCATTTGATGAATTAATAAGTGATATGATTGTAGTAAAACCTGAATTAACATTTGCTGAGGTTATGCCGGTAATAACTGAAAATTTCGGGCTTAAAAATGACTATACAGATGCCGAAACTAAAGATAACGAAGCAGCTAAAACCTATATGGCACTTGAACTCTCGGATAGAGAAGCAGCTAAACTGGAAACAGCTTTTGCTGAAACAATGGCTGCCGAACCTACTAAAAATGAAGAAACAGCTCTATTGTATGGAGGCTATAACCCTCTTTCAGTAACATTGACACATATACTGAATAACAAAGCAGGTATTGGCTGGACTTCATATGCTCATACAGGAGTACCTGTGCCGGTATATTCAACCGGTGCAAAAGCAGATTTATTCAACGGCGCGTATGATAATACTGAAGTATACTATAAATTAGCAGAAGCTGCAAATCTTAAGTAATCAGTTCGGATTTTAAATAAAATATAGAATAGGACCGGAAATTATTTCTGGTCTTATTTATATGAAAGGAGTACTCTTGAAAAACATGCTTAAAAATGTTAACAGAAAAGAAGTCGTTTTTATTATAACCTTATTAATCGTAATAGCAATTCTTACAATATTGCCTACAGGTTTTCAGAAGCAGGAATATAAGTTTACCGAGGGTGTTCGCGCTAAGGTTATATCTGTAAATAATAATGGTATTCATAGTACCGGAATTTTTAAATTAGGAGATCAAAGTGCCTTAATTGAAATAGAGACAGGTTCTCGTAAAGGAGAACAGATACGGGCCAATAACATGCTTACCGGAAGCTTATCCGTCGACAAAATTTTCAAGGAAGGTGATAAAGCTTGGGTATTGATTGGATTTGATGAAGAAAACAATATTAACTTTGCCAATATGATAGACCATTATCGTATAGATAAGGAGATGATCTTAATTGGAGTGTTTGCCGTTGTCATAATCATATTTTCCGGATATACAGGGGTACGTACATTGCTTTCTTTTGCCTTTGCACTGCTGAGTATATGGAAAATATTAATACCTGCGATGCTCCGTGGTTATAATCCTCTAATCGTCGCATTATTTGTAGGAAATGTACTTACGGTTTCTACACTTCTTTTGGTTGCAGGCTTTTCAAAAAAAGCATATGCTGCAATCATAAGTGCTGTCACTTGTTCTTTGGTCACATGCGTTCTTGCGATTATATTCGGGAATTTATTTAATATACACGGAGCAGTGATGGAAGGAGCAGAATCACTTTTGTATGCAGGTTTTATGAATTTAGATTTAACTTCTATTTTCCAAGCCGGGATATATCTTGCAAGCTCAGGTGCAATTCTTGATTTGGCCATAGATATTTCATCGGCACTTGAGGAAATTATTAATAACAGTTCGGATATATCTAAGTCAGAGCTGATAAAATCAGGTCTTAACATCGGAAAATCAGTAGTCGGAAGTCAAACCACCACACTGCTGTTTGCATATATGGGAAGCTATATAACTATTATGATGGTATATGTGGCACAGGGAACGCCGATGATGAATATTTTAAATTCCAAAACTATTGCAGCTGAAATACTTCATACATTTGTCGGCTGCCTGGGCCTTGTCTTGGTTTCACCGATGACATCAGTTATCAGCGGATTTATTTTTGAAAAAGGAAGATACCAGATATAATTTATCTAAATTAATTCTTGACAAAGATAAAATCAGGTGATAAACTGCATAACAATAATACAAAAACAAACCGTTGAAGCGAAGATTAAACTGATATGTGCACTTACAGAGAGTTGGGGTGGATGAGAGCCCGGCAGAACGCAGTACAGACAAATGGATCGCTGAGGGTGAGGTGAACGGGTTAACACTCAAGTATCTGAAACGTATGCCTACGTTACAGGCAGAAAATGTGATGGCATTTTTGTTAAAGTGGATTGAAATTTCAGTCAATTAAGGTGGTACCGCAGGTTATACCTGTCCTTTTATGTTAAGGACAGGTTTTTTGTTTGTTTTTGTAAATAAAATTCAGGAGAATAAAATGAAAAAGATTATTGCAGTTTTAACATTATTATCAGTACTATTTACATCTTTATCAGGATGTGCAGTGAAGGCAGATGACAAAGAAACTTCAGGGGATGACAAAAAATTCAGGATAGGAATAGTGCAGGCACAAAATCATCCGTCTCTGGATGAAATAAGAGAATATATAATTATAGGGCTTGAAGAAGCAGGCATGAAGGACAGCGTGGAGATAATTTACAAGGATGCACAAAATGACCCAACAAATGTGACCACAATTGTAAACCAGTTCGTGGGAGAAAATGTTGATATGATAATTCCTATCGCAACAGGTGCGGCACAGTCGGCACTTGCGGCGACCAGAGATATACCCATAGTATTTGCGGCGGTGAGCTATCCCGTACAGGCAGGGCTGGTTGAAGATATGAATAAGACAGACGGAAATATAACAGGGGTATCCAATGCAATAGCGGTGGAAGATATATTCAGGCTTTCTGCCGAGCTGACACCTGAGGTTGAAACCTACGGCTTCATATACAACCCGGGAGAAGTGAATTCAGCATCAGGCATCAAGAGGGCAAAGGACTACTGCGATGCAAACGGTCTGAAGTATGTTGAAGCAAATATTGCAAACTCAGGTGAGCTTCAGCAGACAGCACAGTCATTGGCAAGCAAGGTTGATGCTATATTTGTACCAAATGACAACACCGTGGCTGTCGCAATGTCCGTACTTGCACAGGAGGCAATAAATGCAGGTATCCCCGTTTATACGGGAGCAGATTCCATGGTTAAGGACGGAGGCTTTGCAACAGTGGGTATTGATTACAAGGTTCTGGGCAGACAGACTGCTGCCATGGCAGAAAGAATTTTAAAAGGGGAGAAAATTTCCGACAATCCCGTTGAAATTATAAGTCAATATTCAAGAATGGTAAACGCAACAACAGCTAAATCTCTCGGTATCGAAATTTCCGAGGATGCATTAAAGGAAATAAAAGCGTTTGAATAATATAAGGGAGGCACAAATTGAGCTTGACATCATTTATAGGAGCGATAGAGCTGGGACTGGTTTATTCGCTCCTGGCATTCGGAACATATATATCATTCAAAATATTGAATGTAGCGGATTTGACGGTGGACGGAAGCTTTGTTCTGGGAGCGGCTGCTTCGGCAGTGTTCACAGTTTCAGGCAATCCGGTTCTGGGACTTATAGCGTCAATTGCAGCGGGGGCACTGGCGGGTACTATAACAGCCACGCTTCAGACCAAGATGGGCATACAACCCATACTTTCAGGTATTCTTACAATGACGGGGCTGTATTCTATTAATCTGACCGTAATGGGAGGAAAAGCAAATATACCACTGCTGAACAAAACAAGCATTTTTACCTATGCAGAGCAATTGTTTCCGGGGAGAGGATACAAAATAGCTGCTCTGTTTATAATCATAGCATTTGTATTTGCAATTCTGAACTGGTTTTTCAGAACACAGCTGGGTTTGTCCATAAGAGCTACAGGAGATAATGAAGAAATGTGCAAAGCATCATCCATAGATACGGATTTTATTAAAATTGTAGGATTTTCATTATCAAACGCCATAGTTGCCTTATCAGGCGCACTTGTTGCTCAGATGCAGCAATCGGCAGATGTGAATATGGGAGCGGGAATGGTGGTAATAAGCTTTGCATCAATTATCATAGGAAGCACCATAATAAAAAACAAAAATATAACACTGGGACTTGTTTCGGTTATAATAGGCTCCCTTATATACAGATTTATAATTGCACTCATACTTACAACCAATTTCCCGCCGTCATATCTGAAGCTGATATCATCACTGATTGTAATAACGGCACTTTCTTTTCCAAACATTAAAAAGAAAATGGATGTAAGAAAATTGGAAAGGAGGAAATTGTATGCTAAGAATTGAATCGGTTCATAAGGTGTTTAATGAAAATACACTTGACGAGTTCACTGCATTAAAAGACTTAAGCTTATCCGTTTCTGAGGGAGAGTTTGTAACCGTCATAGGCGGAAACGGCGCAGGAAAATCCACTCTTTTCAATATAATTTCCGGAAGCATCCTGTGCGATTTGGGCTTGGTGGAATTGGACGGAACAGACATAACCTACATGCCTGTGCATAAACGGGCTTCTTATGTGGGTCGGATATTTCAGGATCCTATGAAGGGTACTGCTCCGAATCTGACCGTGGGAGAAAATTTAACCATTGCATATATGAAAAGCATGAAGATAAACAATCTGAGCATTCCGTCAAGTAAGGAAAGGAATTATATTAAGGAGCGCCTTGCAGATTTGAAATTAGGGCTCGAGGATAGATTAAACACTAAAATCGGATTGCTTTCAGGCGGGCAAAGACAGGCGGCAGCCTTAGTCATGGCTACGCTGGTCAAACCGAAGCTGTTGCTGCTGGATGAGCATACGGCAGCCTTGGATCCCGTTAGTGCGGAAGCTGTGATGAAGCTTACAGAAAAAATTGTAACGGAAAATAATATAACGACACTGATGATTACCCATAATATAAAGTCCGCTTTAGATTACGGAAGCAGAACAATAATGATGGATCTGGGAGAAATAATTATTGATGTATGCGGAGAAGAAAGAAAAAAACTAACCGTTCGGGAACTGGTTAGTCAGTATAAATAAATATTTCTTCAAATCCGCATTCAGGGCAGCTCACGGTTACTTCATACGTATAAACAGAGAGCACCTTTACCTTTGTTGCTTCACTGCCGTTTTCACCCTTGCCCTTGAATTTTACTTTTTTTTCTGCTTCGGGACCCTTAGCATAGTAATAATTATATCTTTTGCCGCAGTTTTCGCATTTGCGTCTGCCTTTAACAGCTATCATCAATTCACATCCTATATAAATTTTGCTATCCAACCTTTTGGGGACGGTCCTTTTGAGGACGAAATTCAGTCCCAAAAAGGACCGTCCCCAAAAGGTCCATTCCGAGCGCCGGCGAAGAATCTCAGTTTCTAAATGATGAGATCCTTCACTATGTTGTGAATTATACCGCTTTATAAAAAGTTTTTCAAGATTAAATTGAAAAACTGGATTTTAGATGATAATATGAGGTTAATGTATTATATAGGGAGGCAAAAATGGATTGGATATGTGAAAAAGGTGCGTTGTCTGAAAATGTACTGTATAATTTGCAGATGAATAGTGATTATGTTGAATTAAAGGAAAATCATGAAGAAGGTTATTTGGAAACCCCTGTAATAAAAACCGAAAGGTTTAAAGAAATAACTCCGTCATGGAATTCAAAGACTGACATTGGCAGCTCTGTTGAGCTGTTAATAAAAATAAGAGTGGAAAATGAATGGACGACCTATACGAGCTACGGTGTATGGTCAACAAATGGAAATAATATAGGTATTAAAGAACGCGAATCCCATGACCATATGAAGGTTACAAGTGACAGAATATTTGTTAAGGATGAAAAATTCGGAGATGCTGTTCAGATAAAGGTAGTATTTAAGGGAAACAATCCTAAGCTCACGCTTATTGCATTCAGCACCGACGGGGGTGAGGATGAAGCTGTTGAAGGAAATTATCTGAGAATCCTTGAAAATGTCCCGCTGATTTCCCAGCTCGCAAGCGGTCATAAGGATGCCCGCGTGATTTGCAGCCCAACTTCCTTGACAATGGCTTTAAAGTTTCATGGAAAAAATGTTGATTTAGATCAGGTTGCAAGAGGGACACTTGACTCAGGCAACGGTGCTTATGGAAATTGGCCTCAAAATGCAGCTATGGCAGGCGAATTAGGTATGAGAGCGTACACCAAAAGATGCATGTCCATAAATCCGGTGAAAAATTTTATTGCCAAAGGTGTTCCGGTTGTAGCTTCTGTATGCATGCAGGAGAAGGAACAATTAACGGGAGCCATATCCGCATTTCCTCACGGACACCTGATGGTCGTTGTAGGTTTTGAAACAAAGGACGGAACAGAATATATAGTTGTAAATGACCCTGCTGCCAATTCCGATGCGGAAGTTAGAAAATCCTACCTGCTTGATGAATGGGTCAGAGTGTGGAGACATTATATTTATATTGTAACATCTGATGTTGAAAAATAAATGAAATGTTAATAAGTTAATAAATATCATATTATCATAATATTCAATATTTATCGCTAAAGTGTTGTCAAAAATGTTGTCATTTAGCTAAAAGCATTTCATTCATTTTTGATAACGCAGAAAAAGAACTCCTAACCGAGTTCTTTTTTAATACATTAAAACAAAATAATCAAGCAGTATATTACGAACAACCTTTTTAATATTATTGTAAGATATTGGGTATACTTTCAAATAAATAAGGAGGTGAAATCATGGGATATATTGCATGGTTGGTTTTAGGAGCACTTGCAGGATGGATAGCAAGTATGTTTATGGGTAAGGATTCAGAGATGGGTGCTTTTGCAAATATTACGGTTGGCATTGTAGGAGCTTTTGTTGGAGGAGTTATATTTAATTTAATAGGAGCATCCGGTGTTACAGGGTTTAATATATGGAGTATAATAGTTGCTGTAATTGGGGCTTGTGTATTATTGTATATAGTAAATAGATTAAAAGGTAATGAATCTACAAAAGAATAGGGTAATTTTTAGTATAGCTAAGGCAGCAGAAATTAATCTGTTGCCTTTTTAATACAAGCACATCTATGATATTGGTGGTTGAAAATAATGACAAAGAGAATTTAGGAAGTTCTGCAAATCATCTGCGTGGCAGAAGTGAGAGCTTAGTGAATCTTCATAAGCTCCTCTGTAGTAGATTTATTTATATATTCACATCCAGCAAATACGATGCTAAAATTATTTCTCCGTTATATTGCTCTTTTGCTTCAGATACTAAATCATCTATGGTTCCGAAGTGTGGCAAGTGTGTTAGTATTAACTTCTTAGCCTTTGCTTTTTCTGCCAGCATTCCTGCCTGCAAGCTGTTTAAATGTCCCGCCTGAGTACCGTCCATATGCGAATAAAAGCTGCATTCTGCAATCAATAAATCCGAATTTTTAAAGAAATCAGACAACTCATCAAAATATGAGGTATCGGAAGTAAATGATAATATTTTATTATCACATTTGATTTTAATGCTGTAGCTTAAAACGGGATGAATATTTTTCAAAAAGCTGATTTCAAAGGGTCCTAAGTTTAATATGCTGCCTTCATCAAAGCTTTCACCATAGGTGTAATTCTCCCACTTCAAAAGCTTGAATAATTCACCCTCAGGTGCGTAAATAGGCAGAGGTTTATTTATTTCTCCCATCAGCGTCTTAATTTGCCGCGCATATTGGAGGGGTCCTATGTCGCAGCAATGGTCATAATGATAATGCGATATAAGAACAGAGTCAAGCTCTCCTATGTTTGTAACCTTTTGAACTGAACTGATTACCCCGCTGCCGCATTCCAGCAACAGCCTGTAATCATCATGCTCTATTAAATATCCCGAGGTTGCTTCCCCTGCCTTGGGGAAACCTCCCCAATGTCCTATTATTGTAACCTTCATAATTTCTCCATTACATATTTTTAAATTGTGAATTGTACAATTCCGCATAAATGCCGTTATTGCTGATTAAATCCTCGTGTCGCCCTCTTTCTATTATGCCCTTATCTGTTAAAACAATTATTTCATCGGCATTTTTTATTGTTGATAATCTATGTGCTACTACAACTGTAGTTCTTCCCTTTGACAGCTCCTCCAACGAATTCTGGATAAGCAGTTCTGTAGCATTGTCAAGGGCGGATGTCGCTTCATCCAATACTAATATCGGAGGATTTTTCAAAAATACTCTTGCTATTGAAATTCTTTGCTTCTGTCCGCCTGAAAGCTTTACTCCACGCTCGCCCACATATGTGTTGTAGCCCTCCGGCAGCGACATAATAAAATCGTGGATATTTGCCATTTTAGCGGCTGCCTGTATTTCCTCTTCGGTTGAATCGAATCTGCCGCACTGTATGTTGTCGGCAATAGTTCCCGTGAAAAGGAAGACATCCTGCTGCACTATACCTATGTTTTTTCTCAGGGATTTTCTTGTGAAATCCTTAATGTTTGTATCGTCTATATAAATACTTCCTTCCTCCACCTCGTAAAAACGGGGAATCAGGTGGCAGAGAGTTGTCTTTCCTCCTCCCGAAGGACCTACGAATGCAACCGTCTTGCCTTTTTCAATATTGAAGGTTATATCCTTTAAAATTTCTTTGTTATCGTCGTATGAGAAGCTTACATCCTCAAACCTTATATCGCCTCTTGCAGATTCGATATCTTTGGCATCAGGCTCGTCGTATTCAACATCCTTATCCATAATTTCAGTAAATCTTTTGAAGCCTGATACACCGGACTGATATTGCTCCACGAAGTTAATCAGCTTGCGTATAGGATTTAAAAAGTTTCCTATGTACAATATGAATGCCGCAAAATCACCGAAGTTTATATAGCCTTTAAAGAAGAATATACCGCCGGCACTCAATACTAAGATGTTAAGAAAATCTATTATAAAGGATGAGCTCACATGAAACTCGGCCATAACCTTGTATGCTTTTTCCCTTGCTTTAATGAATTTAACGTTGTTGCGTTCAAATTTCTCAATTTCATTATCCTTGTTGCTGAATGCTTTAGATACCCTTATGCCGGAAATACTGTTTTCAATTGTGGCATTAACTTCACCGATGGTTTCTCTCGTTTCCATAAATGAATCAGACATTCGGATTCTTAATTTCATTGCCAGAAATACAAGAAAAGGAACTACTGAAAACACTATTAAGGCAAGGGGCAGGTTTATAGTGCTCAACGCAATAAACGAACCAACCAGCATTACAAGTGAAATAAACAAGTCCTCGGGACCGTGATGAGCTAATTCCGAAACCTCCATCAAGTCATTGATAATTCTTGAAGTTAAGGTTCCTGTCTTATTCTCGTCAAAAAATACAAAGGGTAGGTCCTGCAGATGCTCAAATATATCTCTTCTCATGTCTGACTGCATCATAACGCCCATTATGTGACCGTAATACGTTATGTAATAGTTCAGTCCTACTTTTAATATATACAAAAAACCAAGGATTACAAGCCATGTAACCATCAGCTGGAATTGCTGGTTGGGTACATAGATATTTATTATGTTCCTCGTAATCATAGGGTAAAACAAATCACAAACCGCCATAATAAATGCACATAGCATATCTATAATGAATATTTTTTTGATAGGCTTAGGTTTGTAGTACGATATAAATCTTTTGATCATTATTATTGCTCCTTATTATGTTTAGAAAATATTGCCGCGGTAATTACGTAAATAAATATTGCTGCTAAATTGAACAGTAAAATATAGAAAACATTAAAATCGTTTAAATAGCAGATAATTGCTATAGCTGTTAATGCAGTCAGCATTGCTATGTTTGCTAATTTAGATTCCTTTAATTTAAAAATCCTTTTTGATAAATCTCCCACACTTCTTAAATGCATGATAAAACTTAATAAAATTAAAGGCAATGCGTATCCCATATTAGTTTTTATTAATGAACACCCTTGCGTGTATACAAATATGGCAGCTGCCAGCAGGGCATAACTCCACCAATTTTTTTGCTGCATTTCTCTCTGCTTTTTCTTTCGCATTTCGTACATAGGACACCTCGGATATACATATTATGTATTTATATTATCATTTTCCAAGCTGCTTTACAACGTCAAATTTGCTCAATTTCCCTGTGTACCTTAAGTATTCTTTAAAATTTACGAATGTAAAATTTAAAAATTTTTAAACATAAGCACCAAAATCATTAAGATAATGTATTGTTTTTCAAACACGGATTTGATATTATCTATAGTTAAAAGCGGAATTTGAAAAGTAGGTGAGGGCAATATCAAATAATCAAGGAAAGTTTTTGCAGGATCTTGTAAGCAACACTCTAAGTGTTGAAGAAGTATTGAATAATGTAAATTTTGAAGGATATCAACTTATCGCAGGAAAAGGTGGACTTAATAATCGCTGCAGGCATATGATTATTTTAGAGACACCGGAAGGAATTGAATGGCTCCAGGGAGGGGAATTCCTTTTGACGTCCGGATTTGCTTTTAAGGATAATCCCGAGGCTTGGAAAACTGTAATTGTTAGGGCACATAAAATGGAGATAGCTGCAATAGCTATAAAAGAAAAAAGATATTTATTAAAAATCCCTCAAGAAATGATAGATCAGGCTGACAAATATAATATACCCGTTATATTGCTTCCTATTGACTCTATTTATACTGATAAAATTGCATCCTTTTATGAAGCGCTGTTTTATATCAAAAATGAATATCTCGTACAGGCAAAAAACATGGATGAAAGACTGCTGAATCTTGTTTTCGACAAGAATAAAGCGGATGAAGTAGTAGTAGGGATTTCCGGACTTACCAATGTTTCCATAGTTATATACGATGAAGCATTTTTTGAAATATCAAGTTGTTTGGTTAATGAAACACATAAATTAGTTTTTGAAAGTGCTGAATATAAGGATTTGCTTAATACTAAAAGAAAATTTGGTAAGTGCTATAGATTGGGGATTGATGACAACGTCTATTTTGTTAAATATTTCCTGATGCCATCGGATGGGGTTGCGAGCTATATGTGTGTGGCGAGCGATATGGAAATTAGTATTCTTCAGGAAAAAGCGTTACAATATGGCAGCATGATATTTTCGCTGAAAGAAAAAAAAGAAGAACGACAAAGTTTAAAAGAGATTAAGCTAAAGCGGTCACTTACGGAATTGATTCTAAATAATGCAAATCTTGGAGAAGATTTTTATAATAGTATTGAATATGATTATTCGTGGAATTCAAAGAAAGGTGCAATCGGTCTGGTAATTACTTCTGAAGATATAAGAAAATTTTCTGTTAATAAAGACGTACAAAAAATGAAGCAATATATTTACAGAGTTATTAATAGAATATTTGAAAAAATTGAATATCTGATTACGGAAAGGAAAAACAGTATAATTGTTTTTTTCGGGATAGATAATATAGAAGATATGGATCGATTGTTAAAAACTATCAAGCTGTATTTAAAAAAGAACTACAATAAAAATATAAGAATAACATTTGGAATATCACGCATGTATGAGTCAATCAGAGATGTTCTTGAAATGTATAATGATTGTATGATAACAAGGATGTTTGATAAAAAGTATGAAATAACGTATTATGATTCGCTTGATACTGTAAAACTTGTTTATCCTCTTAAGGATGATAAGCAGTTTGTGGAGTATTATAAAAAAACTATTGATGTGTTGTCAGATTATGATAAAAAGTATGGGCGAGAACTAATTAAAACACTTAAGTATTATTTTGATTATAATATGAATATGAAAGATACTGCAGATAGCCTATTTATTCATGTTGAAACACTTCGATACAGGTTAAATAAAATTGAACAACTTACAGGATACACTTTAGATACATCAGATGGATTACTCATCTTACAATTAACTATTAAGCTCCATTTTATAATAGGAGATAATGAATAAAAGTCTTTTCGTTAGTGGCACCTTTAGCTATGTGATATCATAACTAAAGGTGCTTTATTCTATGATATCACATAAAAGTATTAACGAGCATTCCTCTCAAAATATGATATAATACTTCAAAATAAATAAGGCTTATTATTTTTAATTATCAATGATAAGGTTTTCAAAATAGATATCCATATGGATATCTATTAATATAATTAACTAAAAGGAGGAAAAAGATGGGTAAGAAAATATTAGTATCATTACTTATATTTGTTATGGTAATTACGATGATGCTTAGCGGATGTTCAAACAGCGGTAGTGATAGCAAAGAATCTGATTTAAAAGAGATTGAAATAGGAGTTTTCGGTCCTTTAACGGGTACTATGGCAATTGGAGGAACACGTCAGAAAGATGGTGTTCAATATGCAATTGACAAGATTAATGAAGCTGGTGGAGTGTTAGGAGCAAAACTTGTTCCAATTTTTGAAGATACTGAAGGTAATGCTCAGAATGCGGTTAATATTATGAATAAGTTTCTTCACAAAGATAAAGTAATTGCAACAATTGGCTCTAATAATAGTCCTGAGGTACTTGCAGTCCTCGATATGATTGCAGAAACGAAAACTCCTCATATAGTACCATCCGGTGTGGCGGGAGCAATTACACAATCAGGTAATGAATATGTATTTCGTATCACAGCTACAGATGTTGTATATTCAAAAGGTCTTGTTGACTTTGCGGTAAATGAACTAAATGCAAAGAAAATAGCCATAATTCATGATACCAATGACTATGGTCAAGGCGGTAAGGCAATGGTAACTGATAATATTAAGGCAGCAGGATTAGAGCCTGTTGTTGTTGAGGGTTATACTACCGGAACCAAGGATTTTTCTCCATCGCTCCTGAAAGTAAAATCAGCAGGTGCTGATGCTATAATTATTTGGGGTAATTATACAGAAGGCGCACAGCTGGTTCGACAGATAAAAGAGCTGTCTGTTCCGGGTGAAGTGCTTTTATCAACAGGTGTTACTATTGGCAATTTCTTTGAACTGGCCGGCGAAGCTGCAGATAATCTTTACGGAATATCATCCGGTTTTAGTCCTGAAAGACCCGATGATGTTGCTCAGAATTTTGTAAAAGAATATAGTGATAAAATGGGTTATATTCCTGATATAAATGTTGTACTGGCTTATGATGCCATAAATGTTTTAGCTAAGGCTATAAATGATGCCGGAACAACAGATGGAGCTGCTGTACGTGATGCGTTAAGTAAAATCCAGAACTTTGAGGCAATAAGCGGTCCCGTATCATTCAGAGAGAATGGTGAAGGCGGTACAAATTCTTTGGTATTCAGGATTGAAAAAGGTAAAATCATACTTTATTAAAATCTAAATGATAAAAATAAAAGCATATTCTACTAAAAATGTGAAAATAAGCAATATGTTATCAGTAGAAATACTTGCAGTTAACAAATAGAAAGCAGCGGATGAGGAGGATATATTGATTACTAAATTAAAGATAAATAAAAAGGCTCAATGTGTTGGATGTCGTCAATGTGAGCTTGCATGCAGTATTTTTCATGAAGGAGAATTTTCACCATGGCTATCCAGAGTTGTTGTTCAACGTAATGAAATAATCAAATTATCCAAGCCTCACATTTGTCATCAATGTAAAAATGCAAAATGTCGGAGCTCTTGTCCTAACAATGCAATTAATCCGGATAAGAATGGCATACTTGCAGTGAATTCAGAATTATGTGATGGTTGCGGGATATGTGTTGAAGCGTGTCCGTTTCACGCAATGGGTAGAAACAATATAAAGCAAAAAGCTTATAAATGTGATTTGTGCAATGGGGAAATTAAATGTGTGAAAGCTTGTCCTGCAAATGTTCTGGTTGCAGAGGAGGTTTAGTTATGCGAAAAGTGAATGAATGTGTGGTTTTACATGTCAATTTGGAGAATAGAAGCCATTTTATAGAAGTATTTAGCGAAGAAGATATGAAAAAATATTTGGGTGGACGCGGCATTGCTTCCTTGATTTTATATCGTGATGTTCCTAAAAATACAGACCCGTACGGGCAGGATAATATACTTATTTTTGCGCCGGGTACACTTGTAGGTACTAATGCTCCAACGGCCGGGCGCACTACAGTAACAGGAAAAAGTCCTGCAACAGGACTCTTTATGAAAGCAAGTATGGGCGGACATTGGGGTGCTGAACTAAAATATACCGGTTATGACGCTTTGGTTATACACGGCAATTCAAAAGAGTGGGTTAATCTGGTTATAACAAATAATGAAATTCTATTCGAATCTGCAGATCTTTACCTTGGATTAGGTGTACAGGAAACTACAGAACAAATTGAGGAAAAATATAAAAATATGCCCGGTATTTCTGTGTGCTGCATCGGACAGTCAGGAGAGAATTTAGTAAAATATGCAGGGATATTTAACTCCATGTATAATACTGCTGCAAGAGGCGGACTGGGTACTGTAATGGGTGCTAAAAAGATAAAGGCTATATCGTGCTATGGTCGTACCGGTATTCAGCTTCACGATACAAAGAAATATCTTGAAGATGTTGAGTATGTTCAGCAAAAAATCAAGAATATTGGAAGATGCACATATTACAAGGAATATGGAACTGCCGGCGGAATGATTGGATTAAATGAGGGCGGAACATTGCCTGTCAGGAATTTTCAGGCAGGAAATATGGATAACGTTTATGACATAAGCGGACAAGCAATTATGGAGCAAGGTAATTTTTTGCGGTGGGAATCATGCTTTGGATGTACAATTTCCTGTAAGCGCTATTGTAAAACAACGAAAAAGTATATAGGAACTGAATCCGGCGGTCCTGAATATGAAACGATCAGCGTTTTTGGAGCAGGCTGTGAGGTAGTTGATATGGATGCATGCTTAAGGGCTAATTATCTAACCAATGTGTATGGCTTAGATTGCATTTCAACCGGAGCGGTAATTCAATGGGCAATGGAAACAGCAGAAAACGGGCTATTGCCAAATAAGTTTACGGATCCTGCTACCGGCATAGAATACAATCTCGAGTTTGGCAATGCAGAAGCAATGTTGATTTTAATAGATATGATAGCATTCCGCAGAGGAATAGGAGATTTGCTTGCGGAAGGTGTAAAAATAGCTTCGGAACGTGTGGGCGGTGAATCCTGGAAGTGGGCGGTTGAATCAAAGGGGCTCGAACAATCAAGAGTTGAAACTCGTAATTCTAAGGCTTATGCTCTCGCTTTTGCAACAAACCCGAGAGGACCCGACCATCTTTATGGGCAGCCAATGGCCGAAGGTGGATTTTCACCGGAGATGCGGGCGATTATTAAGCATATAACAGGGGATGAAAAGTATGCGGTACCGGGCTCTACAGAGATGAAGCCGGAGATAGTAGTGTGGCATGAAGAATCATATGTAATGACTGATGCTCTTGGGTTCTGTTCCCGTGCAACATTATCAACTTATGCAATACTCCCTGAGGATATGGCTAAGTTATTTGAATCCGGTACGGGTATAAAAATGTCTGAAGAGGATATATTTGAATCAGCTCGCAGGGTAATCAATTTAGAGCGCTCATTTAATATGCGTGAAGGTGTAAGGCGAGAAAGCGATACATTGCCATGGAGACTTATGAATGAGTCAATAAAAAACCCTAAGGGCGATAGGGCGATGAATTCTACTGAGGAGCTGAACAATATGCTCGATCAGTATTATATAATCAGAGAGTGGGATGAAACCGGACTTCCCCTTTTAGGAACCATAAAAAAATATGGACTGGATACAATTATAAGAGAAGGAGATTATAGCGATGGCAATTAAAATAGTTGGAATTTCAACAAGTCCAAGACATGCAAACTCAGAGATTATGGTTAAAGCAGCTCTTGAAGCAGCAAAAGGAATAAATGCTGAGGTGATTACTGAATTTGTATCATTGGCAGGAAAAAATATAAAAGGTTGTACAAATTGCAGAGCTTGTATTAAGACAGGCTATTGCATCATAAAAGATGATTGGGAGGAATGCTTCAAGCCATTGAAGGATCCTGTCCCTAATGGAGTAATAATCGGAGCACCGGTTTATTTTTTCAATCTTAATTCTCAGACAAGAGCTTTTTTAGAGCGTACTACTTCATTATTAAAAGGAAATTTCTTTTCGGAGGCAAAACAGTTTCCTCCTGATTGGACTAAGACCGCAGCTGCCGGTATGGCAGTAGGTTTTGATAGAAACGGTGGACAAGAGCATGCTATTTCATCACTTGATCATTGGTTTTTAACAAATAACTTTGTAGTAGTAGGCGGCACTCATGTAGGTTATATCGGTGCTCCCGGATGGCTTATGGAAGAATCCAACAAGGATTCCGTAGAAAAGGATGTTAATGTAGGCATGAAATCTGCACAAATTATTGGTGAAAAAGTAGCAAGGACTGCTCTTATGCTTCAACTTGGAAATGAGGCGTTAAAGAATATGTAAGAGGTATTTAACATGGCAATTTATATTTCATTAAGTGTATATGGAGGTAAGTTTGCTCCCGTTATAAACGAAAAGGTAAAAATTCCTGAACAAATTAGTGTTAAAGACCTTCTAAACATGCTTCAAAAAGAGAATAGGATGCCGCAGAAGTTTGGAAAAGGAGAAGGATTTACAGAATTTCTTGTTTTATTAAACGGATACAATGTAATGATTTCTCCCGGGCTTGAGACAGTTCTGAAAGATTCTGACCGCGTGGTTGTTCTTCCTGCTATGGCTGGTGGTTGAGCGGTAAATTATAGAACCGTTAGCCACATAAAAATTAAAGTTTGGGGTGATAAATTTGCAAATTGGCTTTTCTGATATATTACAAATTATTGTCGGCGGTCTTGCGATGGGTTGCGTTTATGCACTTGTTGCATTAGGCTACACTATAACCTATAATTCCCTTCGCGTAATCAATTTTGCGCAAGGTGATATGTTTATGTTGGGTGCAGTTTTTGGATTAACAATTTATTTAAATTTTGGAGGTTATTATTTTATATCTCTGATATTTGCAGGGTTAGGTGCAGCGTTAGTAGGAATGATTATTGAACGGATCATATTCCGAACACTCAGGAATAGTCCTCCTCTTAACCTGATAATAGCAACTATCGGAGTCTCTATTGTTATTCGTGCTTTAGCACAGATAATTTGGGGTTCACAGGCCATGTCATTCCCTCCTGTATTTGGCAGCAGCCCTGTGAAAATTGGACCAATTGTTATTATGCCTTCTTATCTTTGGATAATTGGTATAGCATTTGTATCAATTTTATTTCTAACGTTCTTCTTTAAAAAGACGCTAACCGGTAAAGCTATGTTGGCAACAGCACAACACAGGGATGCAGCATCCATCATGGGAATCAATATTTTTAAATCGGATTCTCTTGCTGCATCCATAAGTGCTGGTCTCGGTGGCATAGGTGGAGTACTGGTAGGTCCCATTTTCTTCGTTGAAACTGAAATGGGTGCCATTGCAGGTCTCAAAGGCTTTGCAGCTGCTGTGCTGGGAGGTTTCGGAAGCGTACCTGGTGCTATAGTTGGAGGGGTTATACTGGGACTCGCCGAAAATTTTTCTGCAAGTTTTATTTCTTCAGCCTATCGTGATGCGGTAGCATTCTTAATTCTTATAGGTGTACTTGTGTTTAAGCCGAATGGTATTCTTGGCAAGAAGATAATGAGGGTATAGTAATGAAGAAAATAGCAGATTTATTAACATTAAAAAAACCTTCTATAATATGGATAATTATTCTTATTACAATTCCGTTTGTTGTTAAAAGTGTATATTATCTGCATCTGATAAATTATGTATTGATTCTTATTATTTTGACTTTAGGATTGAATTTACTGACCGGCTTTACAGGTCAGATATCCATAGGACATGCTGGTTTTTATGGAATCGGCGCATATGTATCCGCATATTTGTCTGTAACAATGGGATTATCTTTTTGGATTGCATTTCCCGTTTCAGGTATTATAACTGCTTGTATAGGATATTTAATTGGTAAACCCATATTAAAATTGAAAGGCGCATATCTTTCAATTGCATCAATCGGAATTGGAGAAATTACCAGACTTGTACTGATAAACTGGACGGAAGTGACCCGTGGTGCAGAGGGCTTCAAGGGGATTCCTTCACCGATATTTTTTGGAATTGCCATAAATAATGATTTGAAATACTATTATTTATTGGTTCCTATAGTCATTCTTATATATTTTTTAATAAATTCACTTATTGATTCAGAAGTGGGCAGAGCATTCAGAGCTATCCGCGATGAAGAAATTGCTGCTGAGTTCATGGGAGTTAATGTTGCAAAAATGAAGTTAGTGTCTTTTGTTATTTCATCATTTTTAGCAGGCATTGCAGGCAGTCTTTTGGCCCATATGGATGGGTACCTTTCGCCGTTTAGTTTTAGCTTTACTCAATCCGTATCATTTCTTATGATGGTTTTGGCGGGAGGACTTGGCTATAAATGGGGTCCGGTAATCGGAGTTTTCCTATTAACATTTGCTAAGGAATGGTTCCGTTTCTTCAATGAGTACCAGCTTATTATATATGGTTTGATGCTTGTTTTAATTATTATGTTTATGCCTAAGGGTATTTATGGTTCCTTTAAAGAAATTTTCCTTAAGCTTATGCGAAGGAGGAATGAAGATGCCAGATAATGTACTTGAAATTAAAGGAATTACAAAAAGGTTTGGAGGACTAACAGCTCTTTCAAAATTGGATTTAGAAGTTGAGCATGGATCAATACATGCAATAATCGGTCCCAATGGATCAGGAAAAACTACTTTTTTTAATGTCATAACAGGATTGTATGTTCCGGATGAGGGTTCTGTAATTTTCTGCGGAAAGGATGTAACCGGAACAGTACCGTATAAAATGGCACGATTAGGTATGGGACGTACTTTTCAGACTATATTTCTATTTAAACAAATGACAGTATTAGAGAATGTTCTCATAGGTTTGCAGAGTGAATCAGAATACAAACTAATCAACAATATGATTGTAACACCTAAACGCAAATTATATGAAAAAGAATTACATGATAAGGCATATGAGCTTCTTACCTTTGTAGGATTGTATGATCAAAGAAATGATATTGCATGCAATCTGCCTTATGGGAAGCAGCGTCTTTTGGAAGTTGCACGAGCAATGGGTATTAACCCGAAAATTATTTTACTTGATGAACCGGCAGCAGGTATGAATCCGCAAGAAACTTCGGAACTTATTGAGAGAGTAAAAAATATTCGTGATAAATATAATATGACAGTATTAATTATCGAACACGATATGAAATTAGTTATGCAACTTGCTGATATTATTACATGTCTTGATCATGGCTCAGTAATAGCTTGCGGTAATCCCAAAATAGTAACTAAGGATAGCAAGGTAGTAGAAGCTTACTTGGGGATTGTAGGAGAAAGGGATACGATAGAATATAAAAAAGCTGATTAAGAAAAGAATCAACTGATTAAAATGGGTGTATAAAATTCATAAAAGGCCGGCACCCGGCAGTAGAAAGGATATTTTACGACTATGCTTAAACAGGTTTTAGAGATTAAAGATATTTTGGATGGGATGGTAACAGGTAATGATGTTGCAGATTATCTTCGTGAACGCGGTGCAAAATCAGTTACTATAACCCCTATTGACGGAGAACACGGACATACAGACTTTCTGAAAATACAAATTAACGGTACGATGGGAAAATCTGTGGGAGGAGATGAACCAACATTAGGAGTTATTGGAAGATTAGGAGGTGTTGGAGCACGACCTAATCGCATAGGCATAGTATCTGATGCGGATGGTGCGATTGCAGCACTGGCGGTTGCCTTGAAATTAGTAGAAATGCAAGAAAGAGGAGATAAGCTCCGAGGAGATGTTATTATTTGTACTCATATTTGTCCGAATGCACCGATATTACCCCATAAGCCTGTTCCGTTAATGAATTCTCCTGTTAATATGGAAATATTGAATAAATATGAAGTGTTACAAGAAATGGATGCAATTTTGTCCATTGATGCGACTAAAGGAAATATTATTTTGAATAAATGCGGTATTGCAATAACACAAACGGTCTTAAACGGTTATATTTTACCTGTAAGCCAGGAATTGCTTGAGTTGGAAAGCTACTGTACCGGCATGCTGCCTGTTGTTCTCCCCATATGTCAGTATGACATTACTCCTTATGGTAATGGACTCAGTCACATAAACAGCATTGTTCAGCCGGCTGTTGCAGCCAATGTTCCTGTTGTAGGTGTAGCTATTACTTCACAATCAACGATACCGGGATGTGCAACCGGCTCATGTCAAGAAACCGATATACGTGATGCAGCTGTATTTTGTGTTGAGGTAGCAAAATCCTTTACTAAAGAAACAGATCTTTTTTATAATAAAACAGAATACAATCGTTGTATTGAATTATATGGTGAGTCTACTCATTTTAAAAGATCGGAGTGATCGTCTTGCTAAGTGTAAAAAATATTCGTTGCAGTTATGGAAATATTGAAGTTTTAAAGGGTATAAGTTTAAAAGTAGAAGAGGGTCAGATAGTTGCTTTAATAGGTGCTAACGGTGCAGGAAAAACCACTACGCTGAAAGCAATTTCGGGTATTCTTCCAATCACGTGTGGTACGATAGCTATTAACAACGTAGATATCAGCAGGGAAAAACCTTATAATATGGTTAAACATCGTATGTCGCAGGTACCGGAAGGACGTCAGGTTTTTCCTGAACTTTCTGTGTTAGACAACCTGCTTTTAGGGGGATATGCAATAAAAGATAAGAAATGCGTGAATGATAGAATTGATAATATGCTTGAATTCTTTCCAAGACTCAGAGAACGCACAAAACAGCATGCAGGAACACTATCCGGGGGAGAACAGCAAATGCTTGCAATTGCACGGGCGTTGGTATCTGACCCAAAGCTGTTGCTGATGGATGAACCTTCGATGGGTCTTTCACCTAAGCTGGTTGGTGAGGTTTTTGATATTATTGTTGATTTAAAGAATCAAGGCATCACTATTCTATTGGTGGAGCAGAATGCTCATATGGCATTGAATATAGCAGATTATGCATATGTCATACAAACCGGTGAAATTGTTATTTCGGGTACGGGCCGTGATATGATTGCAAATGATGAGGTTCGTAAAGCATATCTTTCTGAATGAAAAATGTTTCTTTCATTTATTTGTAAGATGGAAATGGCTTTTAATTAAACTTTCTTATTATAAAATATTCTATAAAAATAAAAGGAGTAAAGTATATGGAAAGAAAGAAAAAAGCAAAAGTAAAAATCACAGTATTAAAAACTTTATATCATGAGGATCTGGTTAAAGAATATTTATTACCCGATCAGCAGGCAGCATACGGTCCTTGCTATCGCCACCACGTCGGGCAGGAATTCATTATTGACAGCTTTGATAAGCCGGAAGGGTTTTGTTCTTGGGCATGGTCGGATATACACAGAGAGTTTATTTCCGTGATGTTCAATGCCGATTTTCCAAACTTTAAAGATGAAGGGACTATCATCGCAACCTGTACTGATGGCTTAAGACCGGTTGTGTTCAAGGTAGAGAGGATTGATTATTAATTAATGTTAAAATAGCGAAAGATATCTTTTGCGGTAATCATAGAAAATATGAAAAACTAATTACGTTGAAAAAAATGTAAATATGAAAAAAACCTCAGTGGAAGAATATATTTTAAGATACTGGGGTTTTGATTATTAAAAGACTAAGCTTAAAAATGTAATATCTTCTGCACATATTGACCTGCTTAAATTTTTTGAAACGCATTTTAAAGAATTCCTGAGTCCTGCTTCAATACCGAAAGCATCCCAAGATGCAAGCCTGTATCAGAAGTTTCCGATTTAACCTTTAAGCAGTATTTAAAATTGTATTGCGAATGTAAAATTTATGTGTTATAATTTTATCGCGTGGTATATACCAGCATACCAATTATGAAAGAGTGTGATACTATCAAAAATAAATCATACATACCTCCGGCTTATATTCAAATCAGGGATATCCTTGTAGAGAAAATAAATTCCGGTGAATTTAAAAGTGACAGTCAGTTACCGTCAGAGAGGGAACTGAGCGAAATATATAAGATTAGCAGGATGACTGCAAGGAATGCGCTTACACAGCTTGTGGACTCCGGGTATGCCTACAGACTTAAAGGAAAAGGTACGTTTGTAAGATTTCCAAAAATCGAGAGAGATTTTGTCAGGCTCAGCGGTTTTTCTCAAATGTTGAAGTCGAAAGGAATCAAGCCCGGTAACAAAATTGTAAAGTCGGGAATTATTGTGGCTGATAAAAAAATAGCCTCATTGTTGGAAACAACAATGGGAACGAAGGTTTATGAGATTGTCCGTATAAGATATGGAAATGATATCGCACTGGCATTGGAGTATTCTTATTTACCTGTAAATCTGTTTGACAATTTGCTGCAATATGATTTTGAAAAGGATTCGCTGTACAAGGTTATAGAAGAAAATTACAACTACAAGCTAAAATACTCCAAACAATGGATAAAAATAATTACCTTAAATAAAGAAGAATCTAAATTATTAAATGTGAAAGAAAATACGCCGGCATTTTTGTTGGAATCTATATCATACGACATGGATGAAAAAGTCGTAGAATCTACATTATCATTAAATATTGGTGATAAAACAGCCTTTTATACCGAGCTGTGGCCAAGTAATATTTAAATAAATAAAAAATGAGGTGGAAGATGTCTGATTCGATTGTTTCTTTAATAGATGTTGAAAAAAGTTTCGGGAAAAATAAAGTTGTTAAGAAAATGAATGTTGAAATAAAGGAAGGGGAATTTCTGACTTTGCTCGGACCTTCGGGATGCGGGAAAACTACCACCCTGAGAATGATCGCAGGGTTTGAAGAAGCCACTTCCGGAGCAATCAAGGTTCAGGGAGAAAGTGTTGAAGATAAGGAGCCTTTTGAAAGAGATGTAAATACGGTTTTTCAGAACTATGCTCTTTTTCCGCATATGAGCGTATTTGATAATGTAGCTTATGGCTTGAAAATCAGAAAAAGACCCAAGGATGAAATAACAAAACGAGTTAATGAAATGCTGGATCTTGTTCAGCTTAATGGATATGAAAACAGAAAGCCCGATGCACTTTCCGGAGGACAAAAGCAAAGAGTCGCAATCGCCAGAGCTCTCATAAATAATCCTAAGGTTCTGTTGTTGGATGAGCCTCTTGGTGCACTGGATCTCAAGCTTAGAAAGCAGATGCAGGTAGAGCTGAAAAGACTGCAAAAAAAGCTTGGAATTACTTTTGTTTATGTTACTCATGATCAAGAAGAAGCTCTTACGATGAGTGACAGAATAGCGGTAATGAATGAAGGCGTGATAGAACAGCTTGCAACGCCCAGAGAGATTTATGACAGACCTCTTACCAAATTTGTAGCAGGCTTTATCGGAGAATCTAATATTTTCGACGGTAAAGTCATAGATTTACATGATGGAATTTTAGACGTTGAAACCGCAGCGGGCACAATGAAGGTAAAGGGAAGCGGATTTGATGCGGGTGAGAATATCCACGTGTCAATAAGGCCGGAGTATGTAAAGGTGAGCATCAATCCTGCGGAGGGATTTGATCTCAAGGGTAATGTCAAGGATTATATATACATGGGAACGGTTGTAAAAACATCTGTTGACTTAAAAGATAATACTGAAATAAAGTATTCCCGATTTGAAAAGGATGAAGATTTCAAAGAAGGAGATTCTGTAAACATATATTGGAATCCTGAAAGAGCTGTTGCCATAAAGGCTAAAAAGTAGTGTGGAGGGCCATATGCAAAAAAATACTTTTAAACGAAAAACACTGCCGGCCATAGCTATGGCCGGACCGGTTTCTTTATGGATGATTTTATTTGTAACACTGCCCATGCTGTATATTATTTATATAAGCTTTATGTCCAGAGGGGTGTTTGGCGACGTTGTATATAAATTTTCATTGGAAAGCTATGAGACATTACTGGACAGCACATATTTTAAAGTTATAGTAAAATCCATAAAGGCTGCATTTATAACCACGGTTTTATGTATTCTTATAGGATATCCGTTTGCGTATTACATTGCGAAAAAACCAAAGGAAGTAGCGTCAAAGCTTATAATGCTTATTATGATTCCTTTCTGGACAAACTCTTTGATGAGACTTAACAGCTGGCTTCTTTTGTTTCAGACAAGCGGACCTGTAAATAACTTTCTTATGAGCACGGGTTTTATAGACACACCTATGAGCTTTGTATATACGGATGGTCTTGTAATGGTTGGTATGATAACAAATATGCTTCCGTTTGCGGTGCTCCCCATGTACAGCTCAATTGAAAAATTAAGCAAATCTCTTCTGGAAGCATCGGCAGATCTCGGTGCCTCCGGGCGCACTACATTTTTCAATATAACACTGCCTCTTACATTTCCGGGGATATTCTCTTCGATAATATTAGTATTTATACCTTCTCTTGGAATATATACCGTAACGGACATGCTCGGCGGCGGAAAAGTCCTGTATATAGGAAATATTATTAAAAACCAATTCGGGTCAATACGAAACTGGCCTCTTGGGGCCGCTCTTTCCGTACTATTGATTGTTATAACGGGATTGCTTATTTATATATACACCAGATTTGCAAAGATTGAAGATATGGAGGTGTTGTAAATGAGTATCTCAAGAAAACAAAAAAGTAAAAGACGGCAGGAGCTTCTCGGAACAATTTACTCAATTGCCATATACACCGTACTGTATATTCCGGTATTTGTAATGATGATGTTTTCATTTAACAATCAAAGATACAATTATTACTGGAACGGCTTTACTACTCAGTGGTATGCAAAATTATTTACTAACTCAGCCGTTATCGGAAGCTTATGGTACTCGGTGATAATTGCAGTATTAGCAACTGTGATCTCTGTTACAATAGGCACGATCGGTGCTCTCGGATTAAAGAAATATGAATTCAGAGGAAAGAAATTCATTAACAATATGCTTTACATACCTATAATAGTTCCCGAAATTGTTATGGCGGTTGCACTGCTTATTATATTCATAAAAATAGGCTTGTCTCTGGGAATGGGAACCATATTAATAGGTCACTGCACTTTCTGCATACCTTATGCGGTAGTTACAATCAAGGGACGCATAAGCGGTGACGGCTACAGCCTTGAGGAGGCATCCATGGATCTTGGTGCCAACAGAATCAGGACATTTTTAAACGTAACTCTTCCGAACATTATGCCCGGAGTAATGAGTGCGGCGTTTTTGTCATTTACTCTTTCAATAGATGACGTTGTAATGAGTAATATGCTTGCAGGCGCAAAAAATTCAACATTGCCGGTTTTGATTCTTTCAATGAACAAGACAGGAGTTACGCCTGATGTCAATGCGCTCACAACAATCATGATTCTATTCATTGTTATAGCAATGATTTTGAATAATTTTATCAGAAATGCGTTAAAGAAACGCGAAAAAATGGAGGAAAACATATGAAAAAACTTATTTCCATGCTATTAATCTCAGTTTTAATCATGGGGCTTTTTACAGGCTGTGGATCCGGTACCGATTCTGCTAAAGGCGGAAATGCAGAACCGAGCACGGAGCTCAATATCTATATGTGGCAGCAATACATATCTGATGATTTGATTGCTAAATTTGAAAAAGATAACAATGCTAAAGTAAATCTGTCATACATGAGTGATAACGCAGATGCGATTACCAAGCTTACGGCAGGCGGCGGACAAGAGTATGACCTTATAATGACATGTGATGCTTATATGGAATCACTTGTAGAAGGCGGATATGTTGAAAAGATAAACTTTGAAAATATTCCAAATGCGAAAAATATAAATGAATCATACTGGACTGCTAAAGAATACTGTGTACCGTACCTGATGAACTATATTTACATAGTTTATAACAAGGACACGAGTCCTGTTGAAATAAAGAGCTACAATGATCTTATAAATCCTGCATTAAAGGGACAGATAGCTTCAATAGACGGTGCCAGAAACCTGTTTCCTATAGCCCTTGTTGCTCTCGGTTATGACCCTAACTCAATAAACGAAAATGAAATAGCAGAAGCGTATGAGTGGCTTGTGAAATACAACGATAATGTTGTGGCATACGGAAATGCCGAGCAAAATCTTACAAACGGAACTGCATCCGTTGCATTCACATACGACGGAAATGCTTCATGGGCTATGTCAGAGCTTGGAGATAAAAATAATCTTGTAATAGCTGACTTTGAAAAGGATCCGGTACAGCTTGGTTTTGACCTTTATGTAGTGCCGAAGGGAGCTAAGCATGTGGATCTTGCGGAAAAATTCCTTAACTACATCACTGACCCTGAGGTTATGGCTGCAAACCTTGTAGAATATCCATATTCATGCCCGAATGATGCAGCGGTGGAAGCGGCTTCTGACGATTACAAAAATGACCCTGCAAGAGATTTTGCTTACAAGGAAAATGTGTTTTTCCAAAAGGATGTAGGAAACGTAATTACAATATACAATGACTATTATCAGAAATTAAAGGTTGGGGAATAATTAAGTTAAACAGGAGAACATAATAATGTTAAAATTTGACGAACAGAAGCAATTGGACAGCGTTAACGGAGCATTGGCTCTCAGAAAAGAAATAGAGTCCATTGTAGACGGAATTTGTAATAAAGGATATAAGAACATCTGCTGGCTTGGTATAGGCGGGACGTATGCGTCCGTTCTGCAGGCCGAGGTGCATATGAAGGAAAGATCGGCAATAAATTTCTTTGTAGAAAATGCGGCAGAATACATTACCACCGGAAACAAAAAGGTGGGAGAAGGCACCATAGTGGTTATTTCTTCTGTTACGGGAAGTACAGAAGAAATGATTGACGGAGTAAAAAAGGCTAAGGAAGCAGGTGCCGAAGTTATAGGATTTGTTGATTATCCGGATACTACGCTGGCTAAAATGGCTGATTATCTCATATCATATCCGAAAAATGAGCAGCTTAAATTTTTTATGACTGCCGACAGATTTATGTATAATGCCGGAGAATTCGAAGAATATAATGAGCTTTATGCTGAGCTTGACGCACATCTTGCACAGGGACTTGCAGATGTTGAAAAATCAGCCGATGAACTGGGAGAGAGACTGGCAAGGAAGCATATGAATGACAGTATACATTATTTTGTTGGGGCAGGAAATCAGTATGGTGCAACGTACTCCTATGCAATGTGCTATTGGGAGGAGCAGCACTGGATAAGGACAAAATCTATTCACAGTGCGGAATTTTTCCATGGCATGTTTGAAATTGTTGACAGGGATACTGCTGTTACGGTGTTTGTGGGAGAAGATTCTCAAAGAGCACTCAGCGAAAGAGTTGCAAATTTTTTACCGAGAATATGTGCAAATTACAATATAATTGATACAAAGGATTATGAACTCAAGGGGATAAGTGATAAATTCAGGGGACATCTTTCTCATCTGCTTATGAGAGTAATAACTTCAAGAATAGATGTTCACTTGGAAAGACTAAATTGTCACCCTATGGAGATAAGACGATACTACAGACAGCTTGACTATTAAGAGCTTGTCATCAACCTTACCGGCTGCTTCTTAATTATGAAGCAGCCTATTTTTCACTTATGAAGGGAGATTTTATGCAGGTTGGAATATTTACGTCGGGATATCAGCGCAGTGATGCGGAGGATATCTTCAGAGACGCTAAAAGATTTGGATACGACTACATTGAGCTGTGGGGAGGCCGTCCTCATGCATATGCATATGACCTTAAAAGAGGGCAAACGGATAAATTGCTGAGTCTCAGGGATAAATATGAAATTCCCATAAAGGTGTTTACGCCGGAGCACAATGCATATCCGTACAATTACATGATCGGTGACGAATATCAAAGAAAAGAATCAATCGAATATCTTAAAACCGCAATAGAAATGGGCAAGGCCCTCGGAGCGGAATACACGGTAATATCTGCCGGCCATGCCGGCTATGGAGCCACAAGGAAAAAAATATGGGAAAGACTGTGCAAAAGCATCAGAGAACTGGTTGATTATGCGCAGGAAAAAGAACACATGCTTCTTATTGAAGCGCTTACTCCGTATGAATCCAATGTCTGTACAACAGCAAATGACCTTTGTGACATAATCGAGTACATTGATTCACCGTATTTTGGTGCAATGTGCGATATTGTTCCCGCCTTTGTGCAGCAGGAAACTATAATGAGTTATTTCAGGAAGCTCGGAAAAAATCTTAAGCATCTTCACATAATTGACAGCGACGGAAGCAGTGACACTCACCTTATGCCCGGAGACGGAAGCATTCCGCTTAAGGAGCTTATGGAGGAAATCCGAGATTACGGATATAATGAAGGCGCAACCATAGAGTTAGTTACGGCATATATAAATGAACCGTCATTATATGCAAAAAAGGCAATAGACAGATTTAAGAAAATAACAGAGCATTGAGGATATTATGGATAAAAAAATAAGTATAGCCGCAGTTGGCGACAATTGCATAGATTTTTATGATAATACAGGTGAATATTATGCCGGCGGAAATCCGGTCAATGTTGCGGTATATGTAAAAAGGATGAACGGAAATTCATCATATACAGGTGTTGTCGGCAATGATGATTACGGAAGGTTTATGATTGAAGCCATAACCACAAAGGGTGTTGATACATCTCATATTAAAATTTTAGACGGTAAGACTGCAATCACACACGTTGAAATCAAAAATGGAGACAGAATTCTGGGTGAATATGAAGAAGGCGTAATGGCAGACTTCAAACTGACAGAAGAAGATATAGATTTTTTGTGCAGCCATGATTTGGTTGTAACCGGCATATGGGGAATGATCGAATCGGAATTGTATAAAATTAAGAGCAGGAGAGTGCCTGTTGCTTTTGATTTTGCGGATAAGCTTGATCATGAAATAACACAAAAGGCTGTACCCTTCGTGGACTACGCATTTTTTTCCTGCGACAGCAAAAGTGACGAAGAATTGTATGAGTTTATGAAATTTATCAAATCCAAAGGTCCGGGCATAGTAGTTGTTACGAGAGGTGAAAAAGGGAGTATTGCTTATGACGGCAACGAGTTCAGCAGCTTCGGAATAATAGAGTGCGAAGTAATAGACAGCATGGGTGCGGGAGACAGCTATATAGCCGGATTTCTTATGGGTATCCTTGAAGAAAAATCTATTGAGGATTGCATGAAAAAAGGTGCTTTGAGCAGCAGTGAAACAATAGGATATTTTGGTGCTTGGTAGGGATTTTTGGTTAAACTATTGACTTTTTACTGAAATTGTGTTAAACCTAAAAATGATTTATTATAATATATATTTTCGCGATTTATAACAGATACATATTAATGATTTGATTATAAAGCTTGAAAATAGGCAGAATATTATTATAAATAAAATAGTTCAGTAAAAGATATTTTACAAAAAATTTTATTAACTGAAAGGAACAAGAAAATGAAAAACTTTAAAACTATTTTGGTTTTAGCTGTTGTACTTATGATTTTAAGTGTAACAGCGTGCGCAAATCAAGAAAACACACCGAACGAAACTGCAGATATCAAGACAAATCTCGTAATGGGTTATACCACAGAGCCCGAAGGCCTTGATCCTCACAGAACTGCAGCAGCTTCCACATTTACGGTAACAAACAATATTTATGATACTCTTGTCGGAGTAGCACCTGACTGGGAGCTGATTCCAAGATTGGCTAAAGACTGGACGCTTTCCGAAGACGGAATGGAAATTACATTTGATTTAAGGGATGATGTAAGCTTTCACAACGGAAGAAAAATGACTGCAAAGGATGTAGAGTATTCGTTCAACAGACTGAAGGATGCAGAAAGTCCGAGAGCGAGAGACTATGCAAATATAATTAAAATAGAAGTTTTAAATGACAATACCATAAAATTTGTAACGGAAACATTGGATGTTGAATTGTTAAAAAACTTTGCCTACCCTTGGGCATCGGTTGTTCCCGAGGAAGCAGAGGCAGACTTAAAAACAAAGCCCGTGGGAACCGGTGCGTTTACATTGAAGGAGTGGGTTCCTCAGCAGCATCTTACGTTGCAGAGAAATGAAAATTACTATGGGGACAAATCAAAGCTTGAAACGGTTAAATTGGTACTGATACCTGATGCAACTTCTATGATGGCAAGCTTTCAGTTAGGGGATTTGGATATAGTTCCGTTAACAGGCGATCAGGTTACCATGGTTGAAAATAAATCCGAATACAAGGTTATATCTGAACCGATGAATGCTGTTCAGATTATGTCTTTAAATACAAAAAATCCGATATTGGCCGATGAAAAGGTCAGACAGGCGATGGCCATGGCTATAAACAAGGATGAAGTAATTGATGCTTCAATGTTTGGCTACGGTGATAAAATCGGCTCACATCTGCCTCCTACATCACCGGATTACTTCGATACGAACGATGTTATAGAATATAATCCCGAGAAAGCAAAGGAACTTTTAAAGGAAGCGGGATACGAAAACGGATTTGACGTCAGATTATCACTTCCTAAAAATTATCAGCTTCATGTTGATGCAGGTCAGGTTATTGCAGACCAATTAAGTAAAATCGGAATTAATGCCAAAATAGAAATAATTGAATGGGGAACATGGCTAAGCGATGTTTACGGAGCAAAGAATTTTGATATGACTGTTGTGGGACACACCGGCCGGCTTGATGCTTATGCATTTTTATCAAGGTATAAATCAACAAGCAATGACTATATCAGTTTAACTACAGGCGAGGTTGATATATTATTGGAAAGAGCTCTGCAAGAGCTTGATGGAGATAAGAGAAAAGAAATATACAAAGATATTCAGGTTATTCTTGCTGAAAAGCTTCCCGCAATATATCTGCAGACACCGAGAACCATGCTTGCTTTGCAGAAAAATGTAGACGGAATGCAAATATTCCCGTTGGATTATTATGATTTCAAGGAAGTGTATTTTACGGAATAAAAAATCAAGGTGAAAAATGTTAAAATATGTATTAAACAGAGTTAAAAGCTCTTTAATTATACTGCTGGTAGTATCAATGATTACATTTTTTGTTCTCATGATTATACCGGGAAATCCTGCCCAGCTCATTCTGGGAACAGACGCAACTGCTGAGGCAATAGAAGACCTTCGCATTGCCATGGGCTTAGACCGACCATACTATCAGCAATATTTAGGATGGTTACTTAATTTGCTTAAATTTGACCTGGGAACATCCTATATATATGGCGAAGCAGTTACTTCATTAATAATCAGAGCGATACCTGTTACATTTTCAATAGCAGTTTTTGCCATGCTCATAGCAACGATTACAGCGCTTTTTTTCGGTATTCTGTCTGCTGTGAAAAAAGATTCAATAATAGATTACTTTTCCAGAAGCATTATGCAGCTTGGAACAGCCATTCCTTCCTTTTGGATAGGAATGGTTTTTATTGTTTATTTCGGGCTCAGATTAAAATGGTTTCCTATATCCGGATTCGTCCCCATGAGCAGCAGCTTTGCAGGGTTCTTAAAAAGTATCACCCTTCCTGCAATAGTTCTTGCCATAGGCGAAACGGGTACTCTTCTCAGGATAGTCAGAAGCTCCATGCTCGATTCATTAAAGCAGGATTACATGGATGCCGCAAGGATCAAGGGACTCAACAAATGGAAAATATATATGAAATATGCCCTGAGAGGTGCATTGATTGCACCGGTTACAATTATAGGAATGCAGTTTGCTAAGCTTGCGGGAGGAACGGTGGTTGTAGAAACTATTTTTGCTCTGCCCGGTATAGGAAGATTGGTTTTAACTGCGGTTGAAAGAAGAGACATAGTTCTCTTGCAAGGACTGGTAATGTTTATTACCACGACGGTTATACTTATTACCCTGATGGTTGACTTGCTGATAATGACTATAAATCCAAGGATTAAATCCGTCGAAAGAGGAGAATAATGAAAAAAAATTTAAGCATAGCTCTTGGAGTTTTCCTTGTAATTTTAATTTTGACAGTTTGCTTATTGTCATTCATATACATGCCTCATGAACCGAATGAAATGAATATTTCGCAAAAATTCTTAAAGCCCGGTATGAACAGTGAGTATATTTTAGGAACCGATAATTTTGGACGAGATATACTTTCCAGAATTATGTACGGGTCAAGGAACGTTCTCTTGGTAGGAATCGGTTCAGTCAGTCTGGGTACACTTATCGGAATTATATTGGGGGCAATTGCCGCAATTAACAATAAGCTCCTAAGTGCTGCTATTATGAGAATAATGGATGGGTTAATGGCCTTTCCGGGAATATTGCTCGCCTTGATGCTTGTTACAGTCGTAGGAAGGGGTATAAAGGGCTCGGTGATCGCCATAAGCATTTTTATGGTACCTGTTTTTTCCCGGTTAGTTTATTCTATGATTTTAGATACAGAAAACCTGTTGTATATAAAGGCCGCAAGAAGCTATGGAAGTTCAAATTTAACAATTTTTATGAGGCATTATATACCTGCGATGCTTCCGAGGCTGATAACTCAATTCAGCTCTGCCATCGGTTCTGCCGTTATGATTGAAACATCACTGTCATTTTTAGGTCTCGGAATACAACCGCCATTTGCAAGCTGGGGGTTGATGCTGAGTGAATCGAGACAGTTTTTTCTCAATTATCCTTATTTGGCTGTTGCTCCGGGAATAGCGATAATTATGACAGTTCTTGGATTTATACTGATTGGGGACGAATTGAACGATATGCTGATTCACAGGAGGTCCGACAATGAATGAGATAGTTGTATTAAAAAACCTTCACATAAAAGACGGAAAAAATACTCTTGTGAGCAGCACATCTCTTACGATTGAAAAAGGGGATATATACGGATTGGTGGGAGAATCAGGCTCGGGAAAAACATTAACCGCAAAATCAATTATCAACCTGATGCCGAAGAGACTAAAATTGACTGCAGACGAAATAACAGTTGCAGGAAAGAACATTTTAAAAACCTCACACAGCGAAGCGGCTTCGTATATAGGAAAAAATGCCGGATATATACCGCAGAATACTGTGTTTTTCCTGCATCCAATGATAAAAATTAAAAACCAAATAGCCGACGGATATATGCACCATATGAAGAAAAGTAAAGCCGAGGGATTAAAGGTAAGCTTACAGCTTCTGAATATGGTCGGTTTTGAAAATCCGGAAAGCATTCTTAATTTTTATCCGTGGCAATTGAGCGGAGGCATGCGCCAAAGAGTGAATATTGCAATGGCATTGATGAATAATCCTGCCTTTATAATAGCAGATGAGCCTACAACCGCATTGGACAGTACAGTGCAGAAGCAGGTTATGGAATTGTTTAAGAAAATTAACAGGGATACGGGTATCTCGATATTGTTGATATCCCATGACCTTAGCCTGATAAAGCATTACTGCCTCAAAATCGGTGTGATGTATGCCGGTCAGATAGTGGAATCCGGGTATTCAAAAGATATATTTGAAAATCCGAAGCATCCATATACGCAATTGTTAATAAAAATGATGCCTACTATGAATATCAAAAAAAGTGAACCGATTCCGGAAATAAAGGGGTTCGTTCCCGAAAAAGGCAGAGACAGCCAAGGATGCTTGTTTAAAGAAAGATGTCCCTTTGCTATGGATGTCTGCAGCATAAGCGTAAAGGAACACGATGATAATGGACATTATTACAGATGTAATCTATATTAAGAGGCTGAAAAGTGAAAACAGTTATTGAAGTAAGAAATATAAGGAAAGAATATATCACAAAAAAGCATTTCCTCACAGGCAGGACACAAGAAAAAGTGACTGCAGTTAAGAATTCCTCCTTTAAAGTTGAGGAAGGAAAAACTGTGGGGATCGTGGGAGAGTCCGGAAGCGGGAAATCAACAACTGGAGAAATTGCAGGAGGATTGCAAAACCCATCCTTTGGCAATGTATTTTATTATGGGAAAAATATCGCTGAAATGACGAATGAAGAATGCCACGATTACAGGAAAAATGTCCAATTCATATTTCAGGATCCCAAGGGTTCCATGGACCCCAATTATACTGTAGGAGATAATATTGCCTTTCCGTTAATAACTTTTGATATAGAAAAGAACAAAAAAGATGCAATGCTTAAGGTTGAAGAAATGCTGGAAAAGGTCGGATTGGATAAAGATATAAAGAACAAATATCCTTCAGAAATCAGCGGTGGTCAGTGCCAGAGGGCAGCTATAGCAAGAGCTCTGGCTGTAAACCCAAAGGTGATAGTTTGTGATGAGCCGGTTTCGGCATTGGATGTTTCGATTCAGGCACAAATACTGAATTTATTAAAAAGGCTGCAAAAGGAATATAATATTTCCTACATATTTATTTCTCACGACATAGGTGTTGTAAACTATATGTCCGACACGATAATCGTAATGAGCAAGGGCAATATAGTTGAAATGGGAGAAGCAAAGGAAATATTTTTAAACCCTAAAGAAAGCTATACAAAGAAGCTGTTGGAAAGCGGATTTTTTTAACGATAGGGGAACAATTGGAGAACAATAGGATTATGAACATAGAACTAAAAGAAAATGAAAAGATTGAAGACCTGCAGTGCAACGGATTAAAAATCATTCAAAATAAAAAATGGTTTTGCTTTGGTATGGATGCAGTTCTGCTGACAAATTACTGCGACATAAAAAACAATTCCACAGTAGTCGATTTAGGTACCGGCACAGGTATAATACCTATACTTTTGAGCGGAAAAAGAAATTATTCCAAGGCATACGCAATCGAAGTACAGGAAGAAGTGGCAGGGATGGCAAGGCGAAGCGTCATGCTTAATAATCTGCAGGATAAAATTGAGGTGCTGAATATTGACCTTAAGGATGTTTTGAATTATCTTCAGCCAAATTCCTTTGACGCGGTAATTTCCAACCCGCCCTACAAGCTGAACAACAGCGGCATTATAAATCCTTCCGATAAAAAGGCAATTTCAAGGCACGAAATAATGTGCTCCTTAGAGGACGTCATAAGCAAGGCAGCATCCCTCTTAAAGCAATACGGACGTTTTTACATGGTTCACCGCCCCGACAGGCTGGCAGATATAATGTGCCTTTTAAGAAAATACCGTCTGGAGCCGAAACAGATACGTTTTGTCCACCCGAGAGCTGCCGAAAAGCCAAACATGATTTTAATCAGGGCATCAAAAAACGGAAATCCCGAATTGAAATTCGACCCGCCTCTTTATATTTACGGTGAAGACGGTAAATACACAAAGGATGTATACGATATGTATCAGTGTAAAGAGACATACAGTCAATAAAAATTCTTCTAAGAAATAATATATGCAAAACTAAAATCATGCTTTAGTTTTGCATAATATTTGACTAGAAAAATAACTTCGTTTTTCATTGTGATATTTTCACATTATGAATCCGATCTAAGGGCTTAACCGCCGGACCTTCCAGTATATTTCCTTTTATATCAAACCTTGAACCGTGACATGGGCAATCCCATGTTTTTTCAGCTTCATTAAATGAAAGCGAGCACTTCAGGTGAGAGCATACGGGATTGATTACGAAATAATCTCCTTTTTCATCCTTATATACACCAACCTTCATACTGTTGTAATTTATAATTTTACCTGCTCCAACCTCAATATCATCTACATCGTCAGGAGGCGGAGCAACTCTTTCTGCAAAGGATTTTAATATGACGCCCACTGAATTAAAAAATTCCTTTGAAGATTGGGCCACTGTATATCTTGACGGATTGAATACATCAGAAAAATCATCCTCTATATTCAATATTTTATTTCTTAAAATTATGGATGCGGCGGCAGAGTGGGACATACCCCATTTTTTATAACCTGTTGCAACGTATAAGTTATCTACGCTGTTGGAGTACAATCCTATAAAAGGTATTTTGTCGTAGCTCTTACAATCCTGTGTAGACCATTTTGAAATTATTTCAGCACCCGGAAAGTTTTCATTTAAGAAATCCTCCAATTCTCTGTAGGAATCCTCTTCATTTTCCTTCTCTCCCGTACGGTGCTTTCCTCCACCTAACAATAAAATATTTTCCTTGTCAGAAAATTGATATCTCATGGAATATACGGGGTCTGTATAATTTATATACATTCCTTCAAAGGGTTCCTCTTTTGTTTTTGCGGCGATAACGTATGACTTTTCCTGATATAATCTTAAAAAGTATAGCCCGAAGCTGTTATCAAAGGGATAATGTGTTGTTACTACTACCTTATCTGCTTTAATTTCTCCTGCATCTGTTGTCACAAGATGTTTACCGTCTGAAGGTTCAATATTCAGAGCCCTTACATTTTCATAAATTTCACAGTTTTCTGTCCTGCTGATAATGTTGTACAGCGTATATAAATATTTAAGAGGATTAAACTGTCCTTGATTCTTAATGCCTATTGCACCCTTTACTTTTATGGGGAGAGGAATGCTTTCAGTGTAAAAACCCTCAATTCCAAGCTTTTTGTAGGCATCAAGCTCTTTTTTTATTTCATCATGCTCCTGGTCTGTTACGGCATAAACATATGCTGTTTGCTCTTTATAATCACAGCTGATATTATTTTCGCCGATTATTTTTTTATACAGCTTTATGCCTTCTTCATTAGCTTTTAGATATTTTTTCGCTTCATCAGGAGAAAAGCTGTTTATTAAATAATCATAAATCAAATCGTGCTGTACGGTAATTTTAGCTGTTGTATAGCCGGTTACCCCATAACCGACCGTTGTGGCTTCTATTATTCCTATTTTAAGTCCGTTGTCCTTTAATAAATAAGCAGTATTAAGTCCTGTTAACCCTGCGCCTATTATTAAAACATCGTAGCTGCTGCCGTTTAATTTATCCTTATTATCCTTATTTAGTGTAGCTTCAATTTTATTATCAGCCGATTCATGCCAATATGAACGTCGTGGGTATTCCATATATTACCTCTTTCTTCTTTACACAGTTTTAAATATTGTTTCATAAATAAATCAATTTATTCTATACATTATTCTTGGTTTAACAGAGTTCTGTCTTTGACAGCTGTGAAGAAGAAAAAATCTGAGAAATCGCATCCGTCGGTCAGCTTTATAAAGCCTTTGTCAAGCTCAATGCACCTTTCATGTTCTAAGGACTTAATTATTTTTGCGGTAAAGTCAGGTCTCCAGTGGAAATATATTTGTACGGCTTCAACTTTCAATTCATTAAAATTTTTTTCACTGTCTTTATGATTATAAAGATGAAAGAGAAGTGCGGCTTTTGCAAATTCAAATTTTTGTTTTCTGCGTTTATAAATATTACTGAGAAGTCCCTTGCGCGGAGTGAAAATAAATGCCGCAAGAAAACTAAATCCTGTGACTACTGCCATGCTTCCCGCAATGGAAGCATCCAGGGCGGCTGCAGCCTGATACCCTATAATTCCGTTTGCCGCTCCTATAGCTCCGCTTAAAATCAGCATATGCTTTAAATCATCGGTTAACAGATAAGCCGTTACGGGAGGACCGATCATAAAAGCCACTACCAGCACGGAGCCTACTGCCTGAAATGCGCCTACGGCAGTAAGAGATACCAACGTCATCAGTCCATAATGCACCAACGCAGGCGAAATACCCAGTACGGCAGCCAACATAGGATCAAAGGTTGTCACCTTCAATTCTTTGAAGAAAATTGTTATGGATGCAAGATTAATGAGTAAGAGTGTCCCCGTTGTGTAAATTGCCTTTGCGCCTATATCCGTACCTGACACTACCATTCTGTCAAAAGGTGCAAAAGCCAGCTCTCCCAAAAGCACTGAGTCTGTATCAAGATGAACGGAGCCGGCATAGCGGGTAATCAGGATAATGGCAATTGAGAAAAGCAAAGGAAATACTACGCCGATTGCGGCGTCTTCAGCCAAAAGCCGCGTCCGGCTGAGTGTTTCTGTTATCCAGACGGTCACAATACCCATAAGGGCAGCTCCTGCAATTAATAAAGGTGACGAAAGGTCACGCGTGATGAAGAAGGCGATCACAATACCCAGAAGTATGGTATGCGTAATGGAATCTGACATCATGGACATTTTTCTCAGCACAAGAAAAACACCCGGCAGAGCACAGCTTATCGCCACAATTACGGCAATAATTTGAATCTCAATTTGAGGAGACATCCCGTATACCCCCTTCCAATTTATATAATATCCGGTTTTTCCTGTGACGGTAAAGCTGATGAAGTATACCTCTGCCCGGTGCGAAAAGCACACTTATCAAGACGATTAAACTTACGCACACCACAATAGCCGGTCCGGTAGGAAGCTTTGGGATTAAAGAGCTGGATACGGTTCCTGCAACACCTGATATTGCTCCGAACAGGGCGGAAAGTGTCACCATTCCCCAGAGTGTATTCGTCCATTGCCGGGCGGCTACGGCCGGAGTAATCAGCATAGCGCTCATCAGGATAACGCCTACGGTTTGCAGCCCGATAATAATTGCCATTACAATCATAAATGACAGAAGGAGATTAAGCCTGCCGGGAGAAAAACCGAGACTTTTTGCAAAATCGCTGTCAAAGGTAAAAAGCTTGAATTCTTTCCAGAATAGCAGCACTAAGATCAGCAGGATAAGTCCGCAAATAATCATAAGGGCAATATCCCTTTGCAGCAGAGTTGATGCCTGACCGAAAATAAAACGTTTTAGTCCTGCCTGATTGGAGTTTGGAATCTTCTGTACATAGGTTAACAGTACAAGACCCATCCCAAAGAAGACAGACATCACCAGGGCAAGGGCACTGTCAAATTTGATGCGTGTATGCTTTACAATGCCTACTATAAAAATAGTAGATAAAAGACCTGAAACAAGGGCTCCTAAAAGAAGGATTTCCGTATTTTTGCTGCCTGTCAGAATAAATGACATGACAACGCCCGGCAGAGCTGAGTGGGATATTCCGTCACCCAGAAGGCTCTGTTTGCGCAAGACGGCGAAGCTTCCCAGCACTCCGCTGATTATACCTAAAAGTGCGGAACCTAGCGCAACGGTTTGGAAGGTGTAGTCCTGAAATAAAGCGAGAATGTTATTCATGTCATACCACGCTCCTCATAAGTGTGCCGGAGCTGAGGTAAGTTTTTTTAAGATTTTCTTCGTGAAACACTTCTTCCACCGGACCGCTGGCAACCACACGAAGATTAATCAGTGTCACCCAGTCGAAATAGTCCGGTACAGTCTGCAGGTCATGATGGACAACTACAACAGTTTTTCCCTGTTCCTTCAATTCCTTCAGAAGTACAACAATGGCACGTTCCGTCCGGGCATCCACACCCTTAAACGGTTCATCCATGAAATATACGTCAGCCTCCTGAGCAAGGGCGCGGGCAAGGAATACCCGTTGCTGCTGCCCTCCGGAAAGCTGGCTGATTTGTCTTGAGGCATATTCCTCCATGCCGACCTTTTTAAGCATCTGCCGTGTCAGCTCTACATCCGTCTTGCGGGGACGGCGAACCCAGCCCAGCTTGCCGTAGCAGCCCATCAGCACCACATCCTGCACAGTGGTCGGAAAATCCCAGTCTACACTGCCGCTTTGAGGCACATATCCGATACGATTTTTCAGCATACGCATATCACCGTTTCCATTCATAAAATGAACCTTACCGGTTACAGGCTTTAATAGTCCAAGCATGGCTTTGATCAGTGTTGTTTTTCCTGCTCCGTTCGGACCCACAACTGCCATAAGTTTTCCCTTCGGGATTTTGAGGTCAATATCCCAAAGAACCGGTTTAATATCATAAGCAACGGTGAGGTCTTCCACCTCTACCGCATAATTTTGTTTATCCATCTTATACCTCCCGTTACTTCAAGGCATCTACAATCGTGTCAATATTTGCTTTGACGGTCAGGATATAGGTAGAAGCTCCGGAATTTACATCACCCAAAGAATCGGAGTACAGCTCGCCTCCTATGACAACATCAAAGCCTTTAGATTTTACTGCTGCCTGCAATGCTTCTATGGTTTTGGGAGGAACGGAGGATTCCACAAATATGGCTTTAATCTGTCTTTCCACAATGAAATTTGCCAGCCCGCTCACGTCTGCCGTTCCTGCTTCTGAATCTGTGCTGATGCCCTGTAGACCTCGGACTTCAAATCCATAGGCTTCACCAAAATATTGGAAAGCATCATGAGTCGTCACCAATATCCTTTGCTCCTGTGTCAGCTCTGCTGCTCTGTTACGGATGTAAGTATCTGCTTCATCCAGTTCTTTCAGGTAAGAGCTTAAATTTTCCTGATATTCGGTCTTTCCCTCGGGGTCGGCTTTGGACAGTCCGTCTGCCGCAATTTTGGCGGCATTTTTCCACAGTGATACGTCGAACCAGATATGCGGGTCATGTACTGAACTGTCATCCTCCGATGCGAGAAGCTGAGTTTCATCCATACCATCCTCAATACAGATGACCGTAAGTCCCTGTCCGGACAGATTTTCAAAGACTTCACCCATTTTGCCCTCAAGATGCAGACCGTTATATACTACAACATCAGATTTTTGCATCAGTAACACGTCACCTGCGCTGGCCTGATAGAGATGAGGGTCAATACCCGGACCCATCAGGCCATTTACATTAACCCGTTCTCCGCCTATAACGGCAGATAAATCCGCAAGCATGGTTGTAGTTGCCACTATGTTTATTTTATCTTCCGAAAAATCTGTATTTGCTGCGGGAGCAGAGCAGCCCGCAAATAATAATGCAAGACTTAAAGCTGTGCTCAGAAGAGCACTGATTTTTTTATTCATGTAAACCTCCTGAAATAATATATTCGGCGTTATTGCCGTGTCTCATCTACATAGATTTGACAGACAGCTTTATAACTGATTTGAATACATTTGCCGTCGATTTCAAGAGTGAATGGACCTTCGTATGCTCCTGCCTCCACAATACGGACAGAGCTTCCTATGGTGATTCCGGCTGATTGTAAATAATCCAGCAATTCTTTTTCTTCTTTTACACGGCGAATATGCGAGGTTTCTCCCACAGGCAGCAGGTTCAGCGGAAGTAACGGCGTGCTGTCAATCTGTCCGTCATTATTCGGTATAGCACTGCCATGAGGACAGTACGCCGGATAATTCAGAAATTTATCAAGACGCATAGTCAGTCGCGGCGGAGTGATGTGCTCCAGAAGCTCCGCATCCTCGTGAGCCTCGCTCCATGAGTATCCTAAGTGACGCATAAGAAAAACTTCCCAAAGTCGATGTCCTCTTACCAGAGTGATTGCAACACGTATTCCTTCCTGAGTCAGGCGTGAACCTTTGTATGCTTCATAATATATCAGCCCCTCGCGTTTCAGTTTTCCAAGCATCTCCGTTACGGAAGCAGGGGCAATTTGTAATTCATCCGAAATTTGCTTATTATTAACCAGATGTTCCATTCCTCCAAGTTTGTAAATAGCTTTCAAATAATCTTCTTTATTTGGTGTCATATTGCTTCCTCCTACGATTTAGGTATACCTAAATTTAATTATATTATATACCTAAAGTCCTGAAGATGCAATAGCTTATTTTGATTTATTAAGAAATAATTTTTTACCAACTATAACTACAAAAAGTTAGCGGCAGGAAACAATGTATCCCTAGACTAATTTATGAGATTTTATTAAAAATGTTACAATACAGTTAGGGAATATACTCATGAAGCCGACTAAGGCAGAGGGAATTTGACGATAAATTAAAAGCTCTTGTGAATGTTACTGAAATGATTGCAACAAAAAAGGAAGGTACGCCTATAGAATACAGACATTATGTAAAAGAAAGAGATAAAGAGAATCATATGAAAAAATAAAGATATCGATTAAACTGTAACGGTTTCAGTTTTGAGGTACAAATTTAAAAACACCTAAAGTATTAATCAAAATAATTCCTTTAGGTGTTTTTAAATATCTTTAGTTCGCACTTGAAAGACCTTTCATTTATGGCAAAAACGCTGAAGCTTCACTGGAAATCGAAAATGTTTCACCGAAGATATAAAACTCCCTTACAAACTCTGCAGTAATAGGGAAATCGTAAGAGATGTTTATCACTGACGCCGAAACAGACTTACCCTCACCGTCTTTACCACTCATGATACTATAACTGAAGTCATCTTCTGTAAGTATGGTACCATCAGAGAGTGTGACACTTATACTCCCGACTCCGGATGAAAATGCTTCAAAAACATCTTTATTATGTAAATTATATGAAAATACAATCGTAGAGCTCATGGGAGTTATTTTAATATTCTCAAGCATAAAATTGTATTCATTTACTGTAACCGGCTTTCGTATAAGAAAAGTGCGGCTGTATTTACTTCCATCTGTCAGCTCCAACTCAAATTTCCACTTATCCTTATATAATGGTTTCATTACAAGAGCGGTGCCATTGCTAACATAATACCCAAAATTTTCGAGTGCTATTGAATATGTACCAGCTTCAAAATCATTATGGTTTATGATGGTGTAGAGTATCTCAAACTGATTATCCGCAAGAGTGGGATTGTCATCACTATAATAATAACGTACTTTCGTCTGTTCCATGTTTTTGAGCAGGCTTCCATCAATCTCGGATTCGAACCTATAATTCATGAGAGTTTCATATCCTGTATCAAACAGCACACTTTGCAGCTCTTTTGCAGTAATTCTCAACATTACCATCGCCATATTTCCACTGGATATAACGTCCATAACTTCGATTTTAATTTCATCAGTTTCGGTAACTGTGCCGATTGTCGTCCCGGAAATAGCACTAAGTTGCTCGACATTCATATAATCATATACGCCACCAGAACTTTCCGCCTTATTTGTAAACAGCTGAGTAAAATATCCTCCAACAATTGAAACCGCCAAAACCGAGGTGGATAAAATTATTACTAATATCAAAACAGCAGTTGCAGTCAAAGGTAACCGCCTGCGTCTAGCTGTGGTTTCTGACAGCCTTTCTGTTTTAACGTATAGCTTTTCCTTCCATTCTGTCGGTGTTATAATGTTTTTAAAGTTATTGAAATCACTCATCTTTAATCACATCCTTTAGCATTTCTCTTCCTCGTTTAAGTTGAGATTTTATTGTGTTTTCGTTTCTTTTGAGAATTTCAACAAGCTCCTTAATGCTGTATCCCTCATAATGATATAGATAGATTACCTCGGAGTATTTGTATGGCAGGGCTCTGACGGCATGCAGCAAGCTCCGATCGAATTTCTCTATATACGGAATCACCAGCTTATCTATGTCGAAGTGATTTCTGCGAAATAGCTTCCGGTGTATATCCCGGCTTTCATTAATAGTGACGGTTATAAGCCATCGTCGAAGCTCTTCATCCGGTTTTTGCCACATCTCCTTTGAATTATATAACTTAATAAATACATTTTGCCAACAGTCTTCAGCATCTGCGAGGCAATTAAAACGGAGATAGCATATACGTGTTACCATGTCAGAATATTTTTCAACATGGTTAACATATAAATCGTTCGCAATCAATAAATTCATGTCTACATAACCACCTCTTTAACTATAGAACGTTTCAGGATAGCTTTTGGTTGCATTGGAATGTAAAAAATTTATTACATTATAATTTATTTACATCTTAAATACAAATTTTAAAGGTCGTTATTATTGTAGATTTTATGCATTTTTCGTAAATTAATCAATCATATATTATTAAAAATATATTAAAAATATTGATGTTTTTAGAGTAACTTAGTATAATACTAAGTAAGGGAAACAATGAATGGAGGTGTTGTTATGGAACTTGCTAAGATTACTTCAAAAGGACAAATTACTTTACCTATTGGTATTCGTAGGAGTCTTAATTTAAAGGATGGAGACAAAGTTGCTTTTATAGAGGAAGACGGCAGATATGTGCTTATTAACCCTACCATGATTGCCTTTGAAAATATCAGGAAGGAATTCGACGGAGAAGCAGAAAAATATGATTTAAAAGATATTGATGATGTAGTTAGTATGGTAAAGGAAGTGCGTGCTGAGCGGAGGAAAGAGTAAGATGAGAGTCATGCTTGATACAAATATCTTAATTTCAGCTATTATGTATAGATATATGATATTTATAGTTAAGTTACAAATAAATCAAGATTAGTTAAGATATAGTACGCAAGTCAAGCAAAACAAGCTTGTGTAATGGTATTTATATTTTGTGCAGAGGTAAATATGAAAAATTATACTCAAGTTTATGTGAAAAGTAGTTTTGAAGCGGCAGAAATGTATTGCAAAGCTTTTGGCGCAGAAATTACATTTGAAGTGAAAAATGATACCGAAACTGCTTATGTACACTGTGAATTATCCGTAAATGGTGAAGGTTTTTTAGCATTAGGCGAAGCAGCAAACCCTTGTGACATAAACTTAGTTCATAAAATGAAATGGGAAACAATGACTTTTAATGTTTTTGAGATGGGAAGCGAAGAATCGGTTTATAATGCCTTTAATATTTTGAGCAATGGCGGTGTTATTATTAATCCCATTCATGAAGTTCCGTGGAGCAAATGTTGTGCCACTGTTATTGATAAATTTGGAGTGTGTTGGTGGATTTCAATTTAATAAATAAAAATAAGCATTTTTTATTAGTTATTAAAAATATTATAACCACTTGATTGTCGAGAAGTTAGTATGGTTAAAGAAATTAAATCTTGACAATATTTTTGATTTAATGTAAGATGATACGTATATTAAAATCCAAATACAGTGATTGGAACAGTAGGCGCGGGTCGGTCTGAAAGAGATATAATCGGTTGGTGTGAGATTATAATTCCAAATGCGTTGAAAATCATCCAGGAGTATAATTTCTGAAATAACAGTAAGAAATTACGTATAAATGCGTTAAATTTTTGAGTGACATATATTTAAAGTATTTATATGTAATTTGGGTGGTACCGCGATTTTCGTCCCATGTCTTTGACATGGGACTATTTTATTACAGGAGGATAAAGTATGAAGCAATTTAAAGATATCTCAAAAGCAGATTATAAACAATACGAACAAGAAATATCAAAATATTGGAATGAGATTGACTTATTAAAACAAAGTGTTGAAACAAGAGAAGATAAAGAACCGTTTATATTTTATGAAGGACCGCCGACTGCCAACGGCAGACCGGGTATTCATCACGTTATAGCAAGAACACTTAAAGATTCTGTTTGCAGATACAAGACTATGGAGGGATTTCAGGTAAACAGAAAAGCAGGCTGGGATACTCACGGATTGCCGGTTGAAATCGAAGTTGAAAAGCAATTAGGATTAAAGGACAAAAACGATATTGAGCAGTACGGTATCGATAAATTCAATGAAAAGTGCCGTCATTCGGTATTTACCTATGAAGCACAGTGGCGCGAAATGACTGAACGTATGGCGTATCTGATAGATTTGGATGACCCGTACATCACATTGGAAAATGACTATATTGAGTCAGAATGGTGGATACTTGATAACATGTTCAAGCAGGGACTCATGTATGAAGGTCATAAAATACTTCCATACTGTCCGAGATGCGGAACAGGTCTTGCATCCCACGAGGTTGCACAAGGATACGAAGAAATAAAGACGGTAACCGCATATGCGAAATTCAAGAGAAAAGATGCAGATGAATATTTTATAGCATGGACAACAACTCCGTGGACTTTATTGTCCAATGTTACCTTAGCGGTACATCCTGAGGTTGATTATGTAAAGTTAAGAACAAAGGATAAAGAGGATGAAAAGGGCGAGGTATACATCCTTGCAAAAGCATTGGCAGATAAGGTTGTAAATGAAGAATACGAAGTAATGGAAGAAATGAAGGGTAAGGACTTGGAGTTCATCGAATATGAACAGCTTATGCCTTTCGTTGAGGTGCCGGTAAATAAAAAGGCATTCTATGTAACATGTGCCGATTACGTAACAACTGAAGATGGTACGGGTATAGTTCATACTGCTCCTGCATTTGGTGAGGATGACTATAACACGGGAATAAAATACGGACTTCCTGTTTTAAATCCTGTCGATGACACAGGCAGATTCAGAGGAACACCGTGGTCGGAAATGTTTGTTATGGATGCAGACCAGCCTATATTAAAATGGCTGAAGGAAAACAACAAGCTTTATAAGAAGGAACCTGTTCTCCACAATTATCCGCACTGCTGGAGATGCCATACACCTTTATTGTACTATGCAAGACCAAGCTGGTACATCCGGATGACAAAATTAAAGGATATATTGATTGAAAACAACAATTCTGTTGAATGGTATCCCGAGTTTGTGGGTGAAAAGCGTTTCGGCAACTGGCTTGAAAATTTAAATGACTGGGCTATTTCAAGAAGCCGTTACTGGGGTACTCCGCTGCCGCTGTGGAGATGTGAATGCGGTCATGTGGAAAGCATCGGCTCAAGAAAAGAATTAGCTGAAAAAGCAGTGGAAAAAATAGATGAAAACACCATAGAGCTTCACAGACCTTACGTTGATGACGTCCATATAGTTTGTCCGGAATGCGGCAAGCATATGACGAGAGTCAAGGATGTAATTGACTGCTGGTTTGACTCAGGCGCCATGCCTTATGCACAATGGCACTATCCGTTTGAAAATAAAGAAAGATTTGACGATTTGTTCCCGGCGGATTTCATATGTGAGGGTATCGACCAGACGAGAGGATGGTTTTATTCACTGATAGCAATTTCCACCTTCGTTATGGGCAAATCTCCATATAAGAGAGTGCTGGTTAACGACCTGATACTTGATAAATACGGCAAGAAAATGTCTAAATCAAGAGGAAATACGGTTGATCCGTTTGACTTGTTCGACAGATACGGTGCAGATGCATTGAGATGGTATTTATTGTACGTTTCACCTGCGTGGTCACCTACGAAATTTGATGAGGACGGATTAAAAGAAGTATTAAGCAAATATTTCGGAACTATAAAAAATGTTTATACATTCTTTGCCCTTTATGCCAATACGGATTCTATAAATCCTAAAGAATTCTTTATTGAATACAAAGACAGACCTGAACTGGACAGATGGATTATATCTAAATTCAACAATTTAGTTAAATATGTAAGAGAAAGCATGGGTGTTTATGACCACAACAAGTCGGTAAGAGCAATTCAGGAATTCGTAAATGAAGATTTGTCAAACTGGTATATCAGACGTTCAAGAAGAAGATTCTGGGCAACAGAGCTTACTGAAGACAAAAAGGCGGTTTACAACACAACTTATGAAATACTGGTTGGTGTTGCGCAATTAACAGCCCCGTTTGCACCTTATTTAGCTGAAGAAATATACAGGAACTTAACAGGAGAAACATCAGTTCATTTAAGCTACTATCCTGAAGCTCATGAAGAATTAATAGATGAAAATGTTGAAAAGAGAATGGATCTTGTAAAGGATCTCGTTAAGCTTGGAAGAAGCTCAAGAGAAAATGCTAAAATTAAGGTGAGACAGCCGATAAGAAAAATTCATATCGACGGAAAATATCAGGAATTAATAGAAGATTTGGTTCCGTTGATAAAAGAAGAATTGAACGTTAAGGAAGTTGTGTTTGAACATGATTTGAAGGAATTCATGGACTTCTCATTAAAACCGAACTTCAAGGTTGCGGGACCTTTGCTTGGAAGCAACGTTAAACTTTTTGCCGCTGAATTAGCGAAAGCTGATTCCTTAGAAATAATCAGCAAGGTTCAGTCGGGAGAAAAATGTGAATTTACCGTAAACGGTCAGACGGTAGAGCTTAATGATGAGCTTCTGGATATCCGTATAGCTGCAAAAGAAGGATATGATGTATCAACAGGCAACAATTTATTTACGATCATAGACACAGAATTGAACGAGGATTTGATTAATGAAGGTTTTGCCCGTGAATTTACATCCAAGGTTCAGCAGATGAGAAAGAACAACGGATATGAAATGATGGACAGAATAAAAATATTCTATAAAGGTACAGAAGAAATAGACAAAGCTGTTAAGGAATTCGGCGAATTCATCAAAATAGAAACATTGGCAGATACAATTGAAAAAGTTGATGACGCTTCAATGGAAGTTCAGAACTTAAACGGCATTGACACAGGAATGAAATTAGAAAGAATTTAAGCAAGATGCACAAATCTTTGATTTAGCGCCGGCTGCTTATGTGCAAGTGAAAATCAATAAACGGTATAGGAATTTTTCCTATACCGTTTTTCTGAATGCTGCCATCATGCCTTAAGTATTTAATATTGACTTACAGGTATATGAGATGTTAATATATATATTAATATATAAAACTTGGGAAGAATAATATAATAAAGTGAGAGAGTCAGGATGAAAATTGGAATAAATCGTACTCTTCTTTATGAAGAAGTGGTAGAAGCATTATATAAGCTTATAGATGAACATAAGATTAAACCGGGCGATCAATTTCCATCGGAACGTGAATTAGTTAAGAAATGGGATATAAGCCGGAATGTTTTGAGAGAAGCCTTTCATATTCTTGAAAACAGAGGAATAATTATGTCAAGGCAAGGTAAAGGCAGATTCTTACGTACTCTTCCGGATAAGGAATACGATATCAACAATGAAAGTTTATCTAAAAAGCTTGAAAGGTATTCGCTTTTGGAAATTTATGAAACACGTCAGGTTTTAGAAACAAAGGCAGTGGAATTAGTAGTGAAATATGCTTCTGATGATGATATTCGCGAAATATGTGAGTATTATGACAAGCTTTATAAAGCTTTAAAGGAAAGTGATTCTACAAACGGTGAATTTGATATGCACCGTATGTATGCGAAAAAATGCAAGAATAATTTTTTGGAACAAATCATTAATATAGCGTTTAAAACAACATTTGAAATAATGAACAGTACATTCCATGACGTTCTCATAGTACACACAGTGGAAGAAAGTATGAAGGCTCACGGAGAGATTATTGAAGCTATGAAGTGCCGTGATGCTGAACGTGCCGGAAATGCAATGAAAAACCATATCCAACGCACTATTGATATTTTACTGTAAATAATAATATCTGTTTTTTATTATCAAATTCTAAATTTTTCAATACATTTTAGAAGTAATGATTTATATCATTGATTCGATAATAATTTTTAAAAATCAGTTGACAGAACGTATTTTACAATATAGAATAGAATGTGCAAACGTTTAAAATGCTTCGCCTGTATAAGTATGAGGAAGCATTATATTTTTACAACAAGAGGGTGACCAAGTAACTTGGTTGATTAACGATTATAAAAAGGAGCGCATCATGGATAACATTGAAAGAATAATTAATGAAGTAAGCAAAGAAAAAATCAGGGAAACTGTAGAATGGCTGACACATAATACGCCATACAGACTTGCAGGAAGCTATGATGAAAAATTTGCAGCCGAATATATAACTGAAAGAATGAAGAAATACGGGTTAGAAGTTTTTAATCAGGAATTTTATACATATAACAGCAATCCTGTCAGTTCCGAGTTGGAAATTATATCACCCGTATCGATAAAGATGGACAGTCTGCCATGTGCCCACATTAAATCTACTTCAGAAGAAGGGGAGGTTTTCGAAGTAGTATATTTGAAAAGCGGTTCTTACGAAGATTATAAAGACCTTGATGTTTCAGGTAAAATGGTTCTTGTGGAAGTATCATATTCGCCTCCTGTACCTGAGAAAGCCCGGATTGCAAGCAGCATGAAGGCTGCCGGTATAATCTGCATGAACTGGGGAAATGATGAAGAAGTAATCTGCAACAGAGGATTGAAGGCTGTTTGGGGAAATCCAACCCAAAATACTTTAGAAGACATTCCCGATATAACAGGAATCAGCATAACAAGAAAAGACGGTTTAAAGCTGAAGGAGCTTTGTATTTCGGGGCAGACGGTAAAAATTAAGGTTAAAGCCGAAGCCAGCAGGGAATGGAGCAAAGTGCATCAGCCCTTAGGCATATTACACGGAAATGGCAAAAGCGAGCAGTTTATTTTAGTGGCATCACATATTGATGCATGGATGCCCGGAGTAACCTGTAATGCTACCGGAAATGCTACTAACCTTGAAATCTGCCGGATATTGGCAAAACATAAAGATGAATTAGATAGAGATGTATACTTTGTTTTCTGGAATGGTCATGAGATTGCAGAAGCTTCCGGATCTACATGGTTTGTAGATAACAATTGGAATTTGATAAATAATAAATGCATCGGATATATAAATATAGATTCTACCGGGGTACGCGAAACTGAAATATTTGAAATAAAGGCATCGGATGAACTCATAGAATTTGCCGAGAGAAATGCAAACGACAGCGTTGAAATCGATACCATCAGAGCTATGGCACTTAAGAAAATAGGGGACCAAAGTTTTATGGGTATAGGTGTCCCCGCAGTTGCGCAGAGAATGTCTTACACACAGGAAGTAATGGACCGTAATCACGGAGCTACATTGGGATGGTGGAATCATACTTGTGAAGATGGTCTTGATAAATACGATATAGAAACATTATATAAAGATACGAGAGTGACATTATCACTGATATGGAAATTGGCACAAAGCCATATATTACCTTATAACTTCAAAAAGAAATTTGAAAGCATGGAAGACAGGGTAATGGCGCTTGCACAGAAATATGGCAGTGATTTTGAGCTTGCATCATTATGCAACGAAGTATCAGAAGCCGGAAAAGCAGTTGAATTGGTTCAAAAACGGGCATTTAAAATTACAGATGCAGCAAAAATAGAAGATTATAACCGCTTTGTAATGATTGTAAGCAGATTGACTACAAACGTATTTCAGACTTATTCTGAAAAGTATCAGCAGGATAGCTACGGATATACAAAGCTCTCGGCTATGGTACCGTTGTTAGCCGATTTAGAGGCTCTTAACAGCTTGGATAAAGATTCCTTTGAATATGGTATGGTAGTGACGCAGCTTGTAAAAAATAAGAACCGTATATCTGATGCAATGAAACAGGTAAAAGATTTTGCATATTTATATGACAAAATATTGAAGATTTAATTATTAAATAAGTTATATAAAAAAGGGAGGTAATCAAATGGAAGGAAATTCAACAAAAAAATCTAAAATCAAACGTATTCTCGAAATCAGCGGACCGGGTCTTATAATGGCTGCTGCATGTATAGGGCCTGCATCAGTAACAACGGCATCGGTTCTCGGGTCATCCTATGGCTATGCACTGCTATGGATGGTTATATTGACAATAGTTGTAAGAGCAATGTTCATCAGAGGGGCATACGTTAGTTCGCTGGTATTGGGACATCCTACTCTTGAGGCCATTCGTAAATATTATGGTCCGGTATTAGGTGTCATTACGGGTATTGCATGTCTGCTTGGAAGTGTTGCGTATCAGGTTGGTAATTTCAGTGGAACGGGAATGGGTGTAAGCTTGCTCTTTCCGGGCTTGGACTGGAAAATCGGCGGTGTTGTTATGACTTTGGCAAGCGTATACTTTATTTTAAGTAAAAATGTCTTTGTCAAAATTGAAAAGGTTATGAAAGTCTGTGTTTTTGCAATGATAGCTTGTTTTGGTATTTCTTTGATAGCGACAGGCGGGCCATCTATAAGCGGGATGGCTGCCGGGATGATTCCCAAATTTCCCGATCAAAACTCCATGTTTACTACTTTAGCATTTATCGGGTCTACTTGCTCACTGCCGGGTATTGTTTATGGTACATATCTTGGAAAAGAGAAAAAATGGGGGCTTGAAGATATCAGAAACAATAATATCACATGGGATACAGCTGTCGGAGTAGGCTCAATCGGACTTATAGTAATTTTGGTAATGCTTACGAGTGCTGCCGTACTGCATCCGAGAGGAATAACCGTAACTTCGGTTCAGGATATGGCAGAACAGTTAACTCCGATAATAGGAGAAGCAGCTAAGTATCTTATGGGGTTAAGCTTGTTAAGTGCTGCAGTATCATCCATGATAGTAAATGCTCAGATGGGGTCTGTCCTTATTCTATCGGGATTAGGTAAGCCATATGGTATGGAAGACAAATTAGTTCGCGTCTGTTCTTTAGCTATATTAATATTTGGATGTGTGCTAGGTGTTTCTATAGGAAAGGCACCGGTACAGATGCTTATGATTGCTGCTGCTTGTACAATTGTAAGTATGCCGCTTTTGGGGATATTCATAATTATGCTTTTAAACAAAAAAGAAATGGGAGAGTTTAAGCCGAAGCCGATTTTTAATGCTGCTTTGATTATATCATATATTCTTATACTTCTTGTTACATGGAACAATATTTCTAATTTTATGACAAGATACCTTTAGAAGGATATGGAAGTAAAATATCATATTGTCTATATTTATTGATGAAAAGTATGGACAATATGATTATACTTAGATACAGAGGAGGAATGCTGCATGAAGAATTACAATCATTTGATTACGGATGTACTGGTTATCGGCAGCGGAGGTGCAGGTATGCGCGCCGCAATCTCGGCTCACGATGACGGAGCGAATGTTATGATACTAAGTAAGGGGCGTCTTGGCGTATCCGGCTCAACTGTTACGGCATGTGCTGACGTAAGTGTAGATAGTAACAGTATTACAAAACTTCTTGGCTTTAATGGTGATGCTGAAGATTCAAAAGAGCAATTTGCAGCTGATACGATTAAAAGCGGCTGGGGTCTTAATCATAAAGGGCTTGTAGACGTTTTTGTTGATCAGGCACCCCAGCGTGTTAAAGAATTGATAGATTGGGGAGCAAAGGTTGAAAACTTTGCTATATCTCCGGGACATACCTATCGCCGGGCAATTATTATCAAAGGAAACAATTTTGCTCATACTCTTGCACGTCAGGTGAGACTCAGACCTGCTATACAAGTATTGGAAGGTGTAATAGCACTGGATATAATAGTTAAAGACGGATGTGCGACAGGTGTATACGCTGTGAATATAATGAATGGAGAATTTACCACAATATCAGCAAAATCAATAATTATAGCTACCGGAGGGGCAATGAATGTCTTTCCTGTAACAACGGCTCCCAATGATTTGATGGGAGATGGCATGGCTATGGCATACAGAGCCGGAGCAAAGATGGTCGATATGGAATTTCAGACATTTCTGATGGGATGCTGTTCGCCGCCTTCGCTTGTAGGAAACAACTATCCCTTTGTACTTATGTGCAGAGCAGGAGCTCATTTATATAACCGTGAGGGAGAAAGATTTATGGAAAAGTGGGATCCTGAACGGCGCGAAAAAAGCACACGGGATAAAATTGCCGTAGCATCGACGCTTGAGATATTGGAAGGCCGCGGAGGTCGAAATGGCGGGGTATGGGTATCCGTACGCCACATACCAAAAAATTTATTTGAATACTACACTGAGTGGTATGAAGGCAAAAAAACAGGCTTTGATGAAAAGGATTTTTTACCTGATCTGATGCAGGACGGTATAGAATCCATGCCATCGGCCCATTTTTGGAATGGCGGAATAAAAATTGACACAGATTGTTCTACAGACATAGAAGGTCTTTTTGCTGCCGGTGAATGTGCCGGTGGTATCCATGGGGCAAACAGGTTATCAGGAAATGCCATGAGTGAGATATTGGTAACAGGAAACATAGCAGGCCGCAGTGCTGCCCGTACCGCAGCTTCTGCTCAAGTGACGGCTCTGTCTAAAGAAGAAGAGTATGCTTATTATAAAAAATTAGAAGATATGTTTTGCGGAAACGGCAGTGAGGATCCTGTGGCACTCAAAAAGCAACTGCAAAAAACCGCATGGGAAACAATAGGACCTGTTCGTGAACAAAAAGAACTCGAACGTGCTATACGTGTTTGCGACGAGGTTGAAAACAAGATACCGCATTTATGCTGCCATGTGGGCAGGGTGTATAACAAAGAATGGATTGATGCGATGAGCCTCGCTAATATGTGTGATATAATCAGGATTACTGCGGCTGCGGCGGCTCACCGTAAAGAGAGTCGTTCAAGTCATTACCGCAAGGATTATAACAAACCAGATGACAGTATGTTTTGTAACATAACAGCGGAGAAGTCAAACGGGCAGCTTAAAATGAGTAATTGCTCTGTCTCAACTCGGAAGGTACAGGGGGTGCAGCAGATATGAAAAGCAATAATAAAAATGTCAATATAAAATTGAGAAGACATGGACAGACATATGATGAATTTGAAGTACCCTTTGAAGAAGGAATGAATATTCTGTCAGCCCTGCAATATATATATGAAAATCTTGACAGGACTATAGCCTATCCGGTGTGCCTGTGCAGAATGGGAAAATGCGGAGCATGTATTATGCAGGTGAACGGGAAGTCTCAGTTAGGATGTGCCGTCAGACTTGCTGCTGAGAAGGTCTATGTTATTGAGACCATAGGTAACAAGGAAGTAATAAAGGACTTAATTACAAAATAAATTAATTTATGAAAGGAAGAAAAACATGTCAGATAATATAACTCAAAGTGCTGTAAAGCAAATATCAAACCATATGGCATTATTATACTATTACCTTACTAAGGAGATGATAGACGACTTTGGGGATGATGCAAAAAAAACTATTGAAAAGGCAATAATAAAATTTGGTCATGAGCGTGGCCGCAATATAGCAGAAAAGGTAAAAGCGGCAGGCGAAGAACTAACTATTGAAAATCTGGATAAATATTATGATATACCTATTGCTGCCGGCTGGAGTCCAAACCGAATATACGAGAAAGACTGCAAATATAATACTACCGAAAGCTGCACGTTTGCGGATGTATGGATGGAAAAAGATTGGGCGGAAGTCGGACACATATACTGTATGGTTGATACCGCTATAAGAGAAGGTTACAGCGAACATGTAATATATACGCCGGGCAAGAATATTTTAAAGGGTGACGATTGTTGTACTTCAGTCACTACTTATGAATAAATATATGGAGCAGAATAAATGAATATAAATCTTAGAAATGAATATGAACAAAGAATTGAAAAGGTCAGGATTGAAGCATCTAATCGCGGGATGGACTGTTTGTTAATATTCGGGCTTGCACCCAGGAGAGTGGGAGATCTGATGTATCTCACAGGTCATCAGCCTATGCTGCCCGGACATCCCAGACGATATGGTTTCAAGGGGAGAGGATATTCGGCTATTATACTGCCTGTAGAAGGAAATCCATGCTTGCTTACAACAACACCTTTTTACGAAAAGGACCTTTATATCAGCGATGTACGTTATGGAGATAACCTTTTTGAGGATATTGCCCGGGAGATGAATAAGAGAGGGCTGGCAAAGGCTGATATTGGAATAGTCGGCATGGATATATTGGCTGTTGCACTTTACAACGATCTTCAGAAAGAGCTTTATCAAGCACGATTTTTTACATGTGATGATATTGTAATGAATTTGAGAGCAACCAAAAGTCCGTATGAACTGGGTATACTTCGAACAGGTGCGCATATTGCGGATGAAGTGGCACTGCTGCTTCGCGATTATCTTCGTCCGGGACTCAGCGAATACAACGTATATCAATTTATTACTTCTGAGCTGTCAAAACGAGGAGTTACCGGAGCTTTTGCCACCTGTCAGTCAGGTATAAGGTCGGAAACGGCATATGAGTTAGTTTTTGCCTCGGATAAAATAATTGACTCGGGAGATATGGTGCATATGGAGATAAACGGAAAATTAGACGGATATATGATAGATATCTGCCGTTCAACCGTGGTAGGTAAAAGTTCTCCGGAACAGATAAGAATTTTGGATTTGGTTCTCTATATGTTTGACCAAGCTGTTGCGGCAATGAAGCCGGGTATTACGGCACAAAGCCTTGAGCGGATAACCGGTAAAATAGCACTGGACAACGGCTTCAATAAAAACCATACAAATCATTATAATGGTCCGGCTACGTTATTGGGTCATGCCATAGGATTGGGAGTTGATGAGCCGCCTGTGCTGGCAGAAGGCGATAAGACAATTTTAAGACCGGGAATGGTCATTACCGTGGAGCCGGGATTGTATAATACAGGTGTTGGCGGATGCCGTATAGAGGACGAAGTTCTTGTTACAGAAAACGGATGTGAAATATTAAATAACAGCGGCAGAAAATGGTGGTAAATTGGAGACACAAATGTATTATAATGAGTATTGCATAAATTTGTTGAGAAGACTGGTTTCCATTCCAAGTGAATCACAGAATGAAAAGAATATAGCTGATTTTTTATGCTCATGGCTGGAAGATATGGGGATGCAGGTAAAATTACAGCATATATCCGGGAAAAGCTGCAATGTCATTGCAACAGCTAGAGGAAAAAGGAAAGGTAAAAAATTGCTGTTAGGAGGGCATATAGATACTGTTGCGCCTAATGATCGCTGGAAATCAGACCCGTATTGTTTAAAAGAGGACGGCAATCTTTTATATGGGTTAGGTGCCGGTGATATGAAAGGCGGAATAGCTGCTCAGATTACCGTATTAAAAAATCTGTTTGACAGTAATTTGGACTTTTCAGGAGAAATTGAATTTATAGGTTTAGCAGATGAAGAAAGACATTCAATTGGCGCATATGCTTACGTTAACGGAAAAAAGGCAGAAAATTCAGCGGATTTTGCAATTTTGGCAGAACCGCATTATGATAATATAGTTATCGGCTCCACAGGCAAGGCATTGCTTAAGCTGGAAATAAGAGGCGTAACAGGACATGCGGCTATACCCGAATCCGGAACAAATGCAATAGACTGTATGGCTTTGCTTATAAATGCTCTGAACAATGAATATATGCCTCTTTATAAAGACAACAAATCAGGCTCGCTGTGTATTCTGAGAGTGTTTAGCAAGTATGAAGGATATAGTCTCAGCATTCCTGAGGAGTGTACGTCATATTTAAATAAACAGTTAAATTCTGATGAAAATATAGATGAGTTTATTAAAAATATACAGGATTTATATGAAAAATACGTTGGAAAAGGAGAACTGATAATAACTAAAGAAATTCCCTTTTACCCATCATATAAAATAAATACGGATACTGTCTATTTGAACAATCTATTAAATATTATACGTAAAAATAATAATACTGTGCCGGAATTTAAAATAAACCGGAGTGTAAGTGACGGAAATGTACTTTTCAATGAATTATCAATACCAACGATACTTTACGGACCTCAGGGAGTAAATTACCATAAGGAAAATGAATATGTATTGAAAGATACAATGCTATCATATATTGGAATATTGGAGCAGTATATAAGATCAAATGATTGAATGATACAATAGTTTAAATAAAAATTAAAGGATGCATCATTACAGCTGCATCCTTTATAAATCAGCAATAAACTCATGGCTGCCGGAAGTTATGTTAATTATTATGCAATATTCTCATAATCTCCCTTGTATCATCAACACTCAACTGCCCCGGCGCAGAATTGTTATTCAATGATGCATAAGTAATACAAGAACCAAGAAATTCGGAAGCCGCCCTTGTGATGGTACCTAAAGAACCCATGGACAAGGCAATAAACGGTCTGTCTGCTTTCAGATTTTTCATTTGCTTCATTTCTAAGCCGGCGGACAATAAAGTCAAAACATCATTTTCCGACTTAGGCATTACTGCTATCTTTGAAATATCCGTCCCAAGAAGCTGCATCCTTAGCATTCTGTTTAATATTTCCTCTTTATCCGGAGTTTTGTAAAAATCATGGTTAGACAATATAACCCTTATATTATTTTTATGAGCTGCTTCTATAAATTCCGTTATTTTATTTTCCGGTTTAAACAGTTCAATGTCAATCAAATCCACTAATTCAGATTCTGCCACATAATTGTTTATTTTAAAATACTCATCCTCATCTATGAAATTCATACCGCCTTCATTTTTTGTTCTGAAGGTAAAAATAATCGGCTTAAAATATATTTTACGTATTTCCTTCAGAAGTTCTATGATTGAATTTACATGAGAATAATGCTCGAAAAAATCAATTCTTAATTCAATTAAATCGTGCTCAGTTTTATTCAGCTCTTTAATTTCATTTAAAATTTTATTTTTTGTTGTGCCGGCAAGGGGTACACATATCTTAGGTACGCCGGTACCCAACACTAAATCTCTGACCCGAACAGCTTTCATACGAACTCCTTTATTATTTATCCTCATTGCCGCTGTAGTTTCCAGCGCCATTTCTGTCATTACCATGAATATACCGATACAGTACGCTTGTGTCATTCCGAACGTTAGTGAGGAATCTCTCTTTTTCTACTATTTATATTATATACCATCGCCTCAACGATTGAAATACAAATGTTAAATGAAAACATTACCATAAATAAATGTTGAAATTGCAATATTTTCGTTGACAATAGACTGTGATTAATAATATAATATTGTAGTGCGATTAATTGCATCCTACATTTATTGCGGTGCAAAAGATAATTTTAGGCAGAAAGGTAGTGAGAGTATGAAAGGATTAGGAGTTTCACCGGGTATCGGAATCGGCAAAGCTTTTATAATTGAAAAAAAGCCGATGGATATAAATAAAATTTATGTCGATGATATTCAAAATGAAATAAATCGTCTGAGAAATGCAATGGAAGACGGTAAGAATCAATTGAATGAATTGTATTTAAAAACTCTTAATGATATAGGCGAAAAAGAAGCTCAAATCTTCAAATCTCATGAAATGATGCTTGAAGATGATACTTTTATATCAGAAGTGGAAAATAAAATAAAGAGCGAAGCGGTAAATGCAGAGTACGCTTTTAACGAAGTATCAAACTATTATATTCGATTATTTGAAAACATAGAGGATGATTATTTAAGAGAAAGATCGGAAGATATAAAGGACGTAATGTCAAGAGTACTGAAATCGTTGCTTGGCATTAAGGATACGGATTATTCAAAGATACATAACAACGCCGTAATTGTGGCAAAGGATTTGACACCGTCGGATACGGCACAATTTGAAAAAGGAAAAATTGAAGCAATGATAACCGAAATCGGCGGAAAAACCTCACATGCAGCCATAATAGCGAGAATTATGGGTATTCCTACGGTAATCGGTATAGATAATATAATTGATAAAATTAAGGACGATGACATTGTTATTTGTGACGGCAAGACAGGAAAGGTAATAGTCAACCCTAACGAAAAACAATTATTCTATTACCAGCAGAAAAAAGATAAATTAGAAAAATTAAACATCGAACTTAAAAAACAAATCGGCCTGCCTTCAATTACAAAAGATAACTTTAAGGTATCTCTGGCAGCTAATATAGGTACACCCCATGACGTTGACTCTGTTTTAGAAAATGATGCCGAAGGTATCGGCTTATTCAGAAGTGAATTTATTTTTATGAACAGAAGCTGTCAGCCCACAGAAGACGAACAATTTGAAGAATATAAAGAAGTATTGCAGAGAATGGGCGATAAGCCTGTTATCATAAGGACACTGGATATAGGCGGAGATAAAAATGTCCCCTATTTTGACATCCCGAAGGAAATGAATCCCTTCTTAGGATACAGAGCCATAAGATTGTGCCTTGGAAATATTGACGTATTCAGAACGCAGTTAAGAGCAATTTTAAGAGCAAGCGTTTATGGCAACGTAAAGATTATGTTTCCTATGATTTCTACAATGAAGGAACTTAGAGACGCAAAGAAAATTTTTGAAAAATCTAAAGAAGATCTCAAGAATGAAGGAATTCCTTTCAAGGATGATATTGAAATAGGAATAATGATAGAAATACCTTCCGCGGCAATTATTTCCGATTTATTGGCCAAGGAAGTTGATTTTTTCAGCATAGGAACCAATGATTTAATTCAGTATACATTGGCAGTGGACAGAATGAACTCAAAGCTGTCTCATTTGTACAGCCAATATCATCCTGCACTTTTAAGATTAATAAAGGGCATAATAGATAATGCACACAATGCAGGTATCTGGGTCGGAATGTGCGGAGAAGCGGCAGGTGATCCAAAGCTTATCCCTATATTTTTAGGTATGGGTCTGGATGAATTCAGCATGAACTCACCGTCAATATTAAGTTCAAGATATATAATCAGGAATTTATATAAAAATGAAATGGAGCAAATAGCTAATAAGACGTTAAATATGGAAACCGCAGTAGAGGTTGAAGATTATTTAAGCTGTTTGTTTGCAGAAGACAATGACTATTTGAAAAGGTGCAACGTAAGGAGTAAAAATTAATGAGCAAAAAAGTTTCAATCGTCTTTCACAGCGTATGTGGAAACAGCTACATAATGGCAAAGGAATTCTTTGATGAATTTACGAAACATAACGCGGAAGTACAAATATTAAGAGTAAATGATCCGAATTACGGTGAGCTTGCAAAGCAGTTTAATATTGCAGGTCAATATAAAGATAAAATATTAAAAATCGAAGAAGCACAAGCTGGGAAGCTTTTAGACAGTGACATTATTATATTCGGTTCTCCCACGTATTACGGCAATGTATCGGGAGCAATGAAAAGCTTTATGGATTCATTTTCACCTTATTGGACCAATGCGAAGTTCTGGGGCAAAAAAACTTTTGCTTATACCACGGCAGGCAATGCCGAAGGCGGCGGAGATATGTGCTTAAATGCTATAAATATTTTTGCTCAGCACATGGGAATGACTCCCGTGCCCGTTCCGGCAGACTTGTTGACAGGACAGAATTTTCCGGCGTACGGACTCATACATTATGTGGGAGATTATTCAAACTTAAGACCCAGCAGGGAAGTAGTTTTAGCAATTAAAGAAATGACTGAAAGATTATTACAACTGTAAGGACGACTACAACCTAAGTCGTCTTTTTTGATAAATAACAATAAAGGGGTAAAATATGAAATACAAAGTAAAAAACAAACAAAAAATAAGCAAGTACTGCTTTGTGTGCGGAACAGATAATAAAGAATCACTTAAAACTAAATTTTATGAATTAGAAAACGGTGAGCTCATGTCTGTTTCAACGCCTACACCCACTCACCAAAGCTATCCCGACAGAGTTCACGGCGGTGTTATTTCCTCAGTCTTAGATGAAATTATAGGAAGAGCAATCATGATAGAAGAGCCGGATGCGTGGGGTGTAACAGTTGAATTAAATATCAAATATAAAAAACCGGTACCCATAGACAAACCAATCAAATGCGTTGCAAGAACAACCCGCAATACCCGTCTTTTATTTGAAGGAACAGGCGAAATAATATTAGAGGACGGAAGTATCGCAGCAACCGGACACGCAAAATATTATAAAATGAGCTTAGAAAAATTAGCAAAGGAAACCGGCGCAGATAATACATTAATGATGGATGACCTGTCACAGGCACCAGAGGAAGTAGAGTATTAAACAATAGATATGCAATGGATTAGCGATAGAATAGCAATAGATGTGCAATGGAAAAAAGAACTTTATCAATTGCTTGTCTACAGCAAATCAATCGCTCGTCAATTGCAAGTAGGAGAAATAATGAAAAAGAATGACATTATAGAAGTAACAATCGAAGATATGAATTTTCCTAACATAGGTAAAGCAACCTATGAAGGAAAAAGAATAAAAATCAAAAATACAATTACCGGACAAAAGGTCAGAGCAAGGATAAGCAGATCCAGAAAGGATACCGCAGAAGCTAAGGTTCTTGAGGTTATTGAGCCGGCATCATACGAAATAAAACCGGGATGTGACCATTTCTCATTTTGCGGCGGATGCTCATACCAGAATATCCCCTATGAAAGACAGCTCGGCATGAAGGAAAATCAGGTCAAGGATATATTAAACGGCATCCTGTCAGAACCCTATGAATTTCTTACAATTGTACCAAGCCCCAAAAAAACAGAATACAGAAATAAAATGGAGTTTTCATTCGGTGATGAAGTAAAAGAAGGACCCCTTACATTAGGTATGCATAAAAGAAACAGCTTTCACAGCATCGTCAATGTCAGCGGTTGTTCAATCGTAGACGAAGACTTTCGACAAATATTATGTAAGATTTTGGGCTATTTCCAAGGAAATAGTCAATCCTACTACCATAAAAGCACTAATATTGGATTTTTAAGATACCTATTGGTAAGAAAAGCAGAAAAAACAGGACAGATATTAATCAATCTGATTACCACCAGCCAAAGCACCTTAAATGAAAAGGAATTTGTTGACCTTATACTAAACACAGAATTAAAAGGAACAATTAAGTGTATCGCTCATTCCATCTTCGACGGTGTCGCTGACGTAGCAAGAGCAGATACAATGAAAATCCTCTACGGAGAGGACAAAATAGAAGAAGAGCTCTTAGGCTTAAAATTCAACATCTCTTCCTTCTCCTTTTTCCAGACAAACTCTCTCGGAGCAGACAAACTCTATACAATAGTAAGAGATTTCATCGGAACAACAAAGGATAAAACCATATTCGACCTTTATTCCGGAACAGGAACCATCGGTCAGATATTAGCCCCAACAGCCAAAAAAGTCATAGGTATCGAATTAGTGGAAGAAGCAGTTGAAAAAGCCAACGAAAATGCCAAGATGAACAACTTAACAAACTGCACTTTCATAGCCGGAGACGTCCTGAAGAAAATAGATGAGCTTGACGACAAGCCTGACATTATAGTCATCGACCCACCAAGGGAAGGCATCCATCCAAAAGCCATAGATAAAATAATTAACTATAAGCCGGAAACTTTCATCTACATTTCCTGCAAACCGACATCTTTGGAGAAGGACTTGCCGGTGTTTTTGCAGAATGGGTATAGGGTGGAGAAGGTTCAGTGTGTGGATATGTTTCCGATGACTCCGCACGTTGAGAGTATAATTCTGATGACGTATTGTGGTTCAGATGGCAAAGAGTAGAGATTGACCACAATATATAGTGGTTCAAGGACGATTTTGGAGCGAAAAAAGAGTAAAAAACACCGTTTTTTGACCCCTGTTTTTGGGGTGATTTATAGATGACATAGGGTAAATTGAGTGAAGACATCATAAAGGTGGAGAAATTGATGGCTCAGAAAGAGGTAGAAATAATCCTCTGGGATGATAAGAATTTTATATAATCTAAAGTAGTGGTAGTTGTTTTGAAACAGCTACCACTATAGTTTTTTATTAGATTGAAATTTTATTTCAAACTATTTTAGAACCTACAATAATATTTTTTTAAAAAATGTTTGTATTGAAACCACCCTTTTATGGTACTAATGTCGTAGTAGATAGTTTTGAGATATTTCAAATAATATTTAAAAAACACTTGAATAAATGCTCATATAACTATTGACATATGAGAAAAACAATAATATAATAAATACACAACATATAAATAACTGCTCAAGTATTCAGATGAAATGATTTAAAAAGAGGTGATAATATGACTGAGAAATTTAATTCAATTGAAAGATGTGACTGCAATGTAATTCATGAGGATATTGTAAATCAAGTTAGAGATAAAATGCCTCAAGAAGAAAGCCTTTACGATTTAGCAGAATTATTTAAAGTATTTGGAGATTCAACGCGAATCAGGATACTATGGGCTTTACATGAATCTGAAATGTGTGTTTGTGATATCGCTGTATTACTTAACATGACACAATCAGCAATTTCCCATCAGCTGAGAGTCTTGAAACAAGCTAATTTAGTAAAAAACAGAAAAGAAGGCAAAGTAGTATATTATTCATTAGTTGACGATCATGTAAGAGAAATATTTGACCAAGGTCTAATTCATATCAACGAGAAGTAGTAATGCGGTAGAATAGAATATTTTTTGAAGATATTTGGGCAGATATTTAAGTCTTCATTTCAAATGAGCAATGCTTTAAGAAAATTTGAAAAAGACTTGTAGTATTCAAAATAAAATTACAAATAATATTTAGGAGGATTTAATAATGAAAAAGAAATTTATACTTGAAGGTTTAGATTGTGCAAATTGCGCGGCAAAAATGGAAAAGGCTATTAATGAGCTTGATGGAGTGAAAGAAGCTACTGTTAACTTTATGACCACAAAACTCGTTATTGATGGTGAGGATGAAAAAATGCCAACAATAATAGCAGAGGCCGAAAAAATAGTTAAAAAAATTGAACCCGATACAACTATGAAAAAGGCTTAAAGGAGGCTATTTAGTATGACAAAACGACTATGGCGAATAATTATTGGTGCAGCCTTGTTAGCTACAGCAGTATTGCTTAATTTAAATAACGAATGGTTACAGATTGCTCTCTTTATAATAAGTTACATTATTGTAGGTGGAGATGTTGTAAAAAGAGCTGTAAAAAATATTTTTAAAGGTCAAGTTTTCGATGAAAACTTTTTATTGAGTATTGCAACAATTGGTGCATTTTTTATTGGTGAGTATCCTGAAGGTGTTGCAGTTATGCTGTTTTATCAAGTTGGAGAACTGTTTCAAAGCTATGCAGTTGGCAAGTCGAGAAAGTCAATTGCAAGCCTTATGGATATTCGACCAGATTATGCAAATGTTAAAAAAGGCGATGAACTTGTCAAAGTTGACCCAGATGAAGTACAAATTGGAGATATTATTGTAATTAAAGCAGGAGAAAAAATTCCTCTTGATGGCAAGGTAATAGAGGGAAGTTCAATGATTGACACATCGGCACTTACTGGTGAATCTGTTCCTCGTGAAGTAGAAGTAGGAAGTGATATCCTGAGTGGTTGCATCAATATTAATGGAGTTATTACAGCAGAGGTTACCAAGGAATTTGGAGAATCTACTGTAAGCAAAATTCTTGATTTAGTTGAAAATGCAAGTAGTAAAAAATCCAATTCAGAACAATTTATTACTAAGTTTGCGAGATATTATACACCAGTTGTGGTTATAATTGCAGTTTTTCTAGCTATTATACCGCCTCTTGTTATAGACGGGGCGACTTTTAGTGATTGGATATATAGAGCACTAGCATTCCTTGTGGTATCCTGTCCGTGTGCTTTAGTTATTTCAATTCCTTTGAGTTTCTTCGGTGGAATAGGTGGAGCCTCAAAAAAAGGTATTTTAGTTAAAGGTAGTAACTACCTTGAAGCATTGGCTCAAACAGAGATTGTTGTTTTTGATAAAACAGGTACACTAACGAAAGGTGTATTTAATGTACAGGAAATTCATCCAGAAGGAGTTTCCAAAGAAGAGCTACTTGAATTAACTGCATATGTGGAGAGCTATTCCAATCATCCGATTTCACTTTCACTGAAACGTGCATATGGCAAAGAAATAGACAATGGACGTATTTCAGATGTAGAAGAGATATCAGGTCATGGTGTTATTGCAACAGTAGATGGCAAAAAGGTTATGGCAGGAAATATCAAACTTATGAAAATGATGGATATCCCTTATTTCAAGGGAGAGCTGATCGGTACTGCTGTACATGTTGCTGTTAATAATAAATATATAGGTTACATTGTAATTGCCGATGAGGTAAAGGAAGATTCAGCACAAGCAATCAAGGAACTTAAGGCAGCTAATATTAAGCAAACAGTTATGTTGACAGGTGATAATAAAAGTGTTGGTTCAAAAGTTGCTAAAGAGCTTGGTCTTGATAAGGTTTATGCAGAACTATTGCCAGCAGACAAAGTTGAAAAACTAGAAGAATTATTTTCACAAAAATCCACAAAAGGTAAACTTGCCTTTGTCGGTGACGGAATCAATGATGCACCTGTATTAGCTCGTGCAGATATTGGAATAGCAATGGGTGGTTTAGGTTCTGATGCAGCCATTGAAGCTGCTGATATTGTAATTATGACTGATGAGCCATCGAAAATTGCTACTGCAATGAAGATTTCTAAAAAGACATTAAAAATTGCAAATCAAAACATAGTATTTGCAATTGGAATAAAGATAATTGTTCTTATTTTGAGTGCTTTTGGAATAGCTACTATGTGGGCAGCTGTATTTGCAGATGTAGGTGTAACTATCATTGCAGTATTAAATGCTTTTAGAGCTTTGAATGTAAAGAAGCTATAACAGTACAAAAAATGTTTTTTAATCGCTGATTAAGAGTGTAACATTTCATTAGCAGAAAATGAGCATATCTTTTATACTAACAATAACATGTAAAAACTTCAACAGCACTGAGATAAAATTCTTGGTGCTTTTGTTTTATATAAAATCCAAAACTAAATATAGCAATTCTAAGAGGCGAAGTCTTCGGTCAACTTATGATCGATAGTCTTCGCCTCTTTTTTATTTCAAAAACTATGAAGGGATTGAGAACAATGTCAAGATATTTTATGTATGGTACATCATTGGGAGGGATAGAACAGCTGATGATGCTGGCACCTAATTTTCCTAAAAGAAGAAGTGGAATAGTCATTAATAATCATTTTAATTGTGAAGGAGGTATTAAGATTTGTAATGGATGTATAGCAAAGGTTAAAAGCAGAGGTAACACCAATGATTGTTTTTGTTTTAAAGAAAAACTAGAGGCAGATAAAATTGTATATGCAGCTCTGACAAAAGATTGCTTTGGAGGAATAAAAAACTATGCTCTAAAAGAAAGATTGAAATTACTTAGTAATAGATTTACTGGTCAACTATTTTTAAATCATAACCATAAGGAAAGATTTTATTATTTAATTCAGAAACAAGATATTGATATAGAGGATGGAGCGCCAAGCTACCTTGCAGTAATATTTCTTCTTACTGCTGATGAAGTATTATGGAACATCTCGGAGCATTCGGTCTGTTTAAATGGATTTGATTTTTCACAGATACATCTTAGACAAATCAGTACGGAAGAATATGCTCTATACCAAACAGCAAAAACTATATGGTCAGGAAAAGAATATATAAGAATCAGCGAGATAGCAGATAGAGAACTCATTGATGATACTACATTTAAGATAATAATTAACGCATCATTAATTGCAAAGTATGGTGCAAATGTATTTTCAATTAAAAAATAGGATGGAGGAGAGATATGCTAATTAGATTAAAAAGATTCGACAGAAAAGAAGATGAGTCAATTATGTTTAATTTCCCTTATGAGGAAAGTGAAATATCCAATGTATATAATCAGCTGGAGCTTGAAACTTCAACTGCTCCCAACTGCTATATTGAAGAAGTAGTCTATGATTCAGATATGAATGAAGTTTTAAAAGGTAAAGAGTGCAATATCGATGAATTAAATTTCTTATTTAAGAGGATGGATAGTTTCGATACAAAGGAAAGAAAAGTGTTTTTTGCTTCAGCCTTTGCAGAAAATCCTGAAACAATAGCAGAATTAATCAATCAAAGCTTTAATACTCATTGCTATAGCCTTGTAAGTGACTTTAATAATCTTGAAACTGTAGGAAAAGATTTATATCTATCAGAAAAGCAAGCAGTAGCAATTAGAGAATTAGAAGAGCTTGATGGTGGATCCTTTGCAATGGAGGTAATAAAAAACAATCCTAATTTTAGAATTACTCCTTATGGAGTCTTATATAAGAATAGCAATGAACCAGAGCAAATATATAATGGCAAGCAGTTTCCCCAATACCATTGGAAAGAAACTGTAGGAACAATACAGCTGACTGCAAAAGGTGCAAATGAATTTATTTATCTTCCTTGTTCTGATGTTGAAATTGAAAAGGCACTGTTGAGATTAGAAACTCCTTACTTACATGATTGTGAAGTTGCAATTGATAGCCATAACTTTTCAGATAGAATAATAAATATTATTTCTGATGATACAACACCATTAATTAAGATAGATACCTTAAATAATTTAGCAGAATACTATAAGGAAATAGGTAACCATGATATAGAATATTTTGAAAAACTTATGGACTATATTAAACCTCGAACTGTTGAAGAAATCTTTGCACTAGCAGATTCTATGTATGAATTCGAATTATTTGATGGTATCCATAGTGTAGAAAGCTATGGAAGATATATGATTTGTGACTCGGGACATTTTGAATATGATTCAAATCTTGAAGAATACATTGACTTTAAAAGATATGGACAGGAGAAAATGGCAAATGAATTTGGAGCGTTTTCAGAGAAAGGATATATCACTTACCATGGATATAATCAAAAACTTGCCAATTTATTATTTGAAAATCTTGGAATGGTATTTCCTGAACAAGAAGAACTAAAAACCTTAAAACTGTATATGCCTCTTAGAATAACTACCTATGATATAGAAAACGAATATGGTTATAAAGAATATGCAAATGAACCACAGGAAATTTCAAATGCTGAAGTAGCCCAGTATCTAGATGTAATCCTGATGGCAATAGAAGAAAATAATCTTCCAGAAGAAGAACAAAGAGGTCTGATGAGATATTATGATGACCATGACAGTGTGAATGCAAAAGTATCAAAGTATGTGTTCTCCGTTGAACTTGTAGAAGGAGAACTAATGGGGGTAGCTGTTCTTACTTTAAATAATGAACTGACTCCAAAGGAGCTTGAAAAGATTAAAGAAAATGTAACTGGACAGGCTTCAGATGGCTGGGCAGAGTGTTTTGAACAGAGAGAAATTAATACTGAAATAGGAGATATTTATGTTAGCTTTTGGAACAGTGATAAGTGGTTTATTAATACAGCTGAGGAAATGGGTATAGAAGAAAATNNAAAAGTATCAAAGTATGTGTTTTCCGTTGAACTCGTAGAAGGAGAACTAATGGGGGTAGCTGTTCTTACTTTAAATGATGAATTGACTTCAAAAGAGTTTGAAAAGATAAAGGGTGAAATAATCGGTCAGGCTGCAGATGGCTGGGGGGAGTCTTTTGAACAGAGAGAGATTAGTACCGAGATGGGAGATATTTATGTTACCTTTTGGAACAGTGATAACTGGTTTATTAAAACAGCTGAAGAAATGGGTATAGAAGAAAATCAAAAAATGGGAGGTATGAAATTTGAATGATAATAGGAATCAAGTAGAAAGAATTAAGAACGGCTATCCTGTAGGTACACGAATTGAATTAATTCAGGCAATGGATGATGTACAAGGCGTTGAAAAGGGTACAAAGGGAACAGTGATAGGGGTAGATGACATTGGAACCATACACATGAAATGGGATAATGGAAGAGGTCTTGGTCTTATTCCTGGAGAAGATAATTTTAAAGTGTTATCTTGCCCGCAGGAAGAAGAGATTAAAGAGTCAGATGAGCCTTCAAAAGAGCAATCACAAGGTATGGGAGGAATGAGTTTATGAAAAACTTAGAATATCTATGGAAAGATATTGAAGGAACAGAGAAAGAAAATGAATATCTAGAAAAGAGATTTGCTGAAATGTCAGTCAAAGAAAAATATATTCTACAGGGTGCTGTTCAGATTGTGGAGGTCAAAAATGCATCAGATTTGATAAATCTAACAGAGCAACTAAGTAATTTTGATTTTCATTACAAAGCTAATGATAATGAATCTCTTGGAGAATATATAGCAAGGCATAAGGAATGTGCATCTGATGATATACTTCCCTTTATTAAAACCAAGCAGCTTGGTAGTGAATACCATGAAGATTTCAATGGGATATTTACTGATAAAGGCTATGTATATCAAAGAAATAGTCTCAAACAAATCTATGATGGCACAAATTTAGATGAGATGACAGGGGATGATTGGACTGTAAAAATTAAAGTGGGAAGTAAAGATTATCCTGAAGGTGTATGGATAAACTTGCCTGACTATGAATTTTATGGTTTAGAACCTGATGAAATGGCAATAGCCTTAGATGCACTTGGTACAAATAAGTGGAGTAGATGTGCCTTATTAGATGCAAAGTGTGTATTCCCTAATGTTAAAGAGCTGGCAGAACAATATGACTCCATAGAAGAATTAATATCTGATGGTAATAACTTTGGATATGCCTGTGATGAGCAAGGACAAGGGATGGCTTTCTTTACAGAGCATTTAGAGTCAGCAATGGAGCTTGAAGGTTGTACTAGACTTGACTTTGCTCTTGATATTTCACAGAATCTAAACTGTTATGACTTTGCTCCAAAGGAAGAAAAACTTGAAAGATACGGCAGACTAATTGCAAGAAAGAATGGTATTGTAGAACCTGATACCATACTTGGAGACAACTTTGATTATACTCTATATGCAAAAGCAGATATTGATAATAGAGGGTTAGCGCCTTGCAAAAATGGTTTTATAAAATCAAAAGGGGAACAGTTTCACTATGAATTCAGTAAAAAACTAGATAGTATGGGAATATCAATGGAGTAGTAAATCTTCTTATTGATATATCCCATAACTTAATATTCTAAGGTAGCACGGAAGATATCCGTGTTTTTTTATACCCAAAAATAAAGAGGCCGATTGTTAGCTGTAAATTACAGCATAGCAGTCGGCCTTTTTTGTTGCCCAAAAACAATCATATCCACAGTGTTATGAAACATGGCATGAGAAAGGAGGCGAGGAGGTGGAACATGATTTTTTAATCTATATGAAGGAGTATCATACAGGAAATGAAAAGGCAGTCCCCAGTGCATATTTGCAAAGTAGATTCTGTATCAGTTCAAGAACTGTCAGGAAATTAGTCAATCAATTAAGAAATGATGGCAATCCCATATGCAGTGGTGACAATGGATATTATTATGCTGCTGATAGAAAGGAGCTGCTTGCTAGTATAGGGCAGATGACAAGTCGAATTAGAGAAATTGCAAAAGCAAAGAGAGGACTTGTCAAAGCTTTAGAGCATTTTCCAGATGCAAACGGACAATTGAGATTAGACCTTGATAAAGAGGTAAGAGAGAGGTGATGAAGTATTAATAGTTTTATGAGTTGGATAGGTGGCAAGAAATCTTTAAGAGAATTAATTGTATCTTTCTTTCCTTTATATTATGAACGATATATAGAAGTATTTGGAGGCGGAGGCTGGGTACTATTTCATAAGCCACCAGGCAATGATTTTGAAGTATATAACGATTTTAATGGATTACTAACCAATCTTTATCGCTGCGTAAGGGAGAAACCAAATGAATTAATAGATGCACTATATTTTGTGTTAAACTCTCGTGAGGATTTTGACATAGTAAAGGAGGCACTTGCAAGAGACAGTCCTACAAGTGATGTAATAAGAGCCTCGTACTTTTATCAATTAATTCGCTATAGTTATGCCTCTGGACTTACTAGCTATGGGAGTCAACCCCATGATATGTGGGGCAACTTTCCCTTAATTGAACAGGCACATAGAAGACTTAGCAAAGTAGTGGTTGAAAACAAAGATTTTGAAAAGCTGATAAGGCAGTATGACCGCCCTGTCAGCTTTTTCTATGCAGATCCACCGTATTTTGAAACAGAAAAATATTATAAAAATGTTGGTGAAGATGGATTTAAGAAAGAAGATCATATAAGACTTCGAGATACCCTGATGGGCATTGAGGGAAAGTTCTTGCTTTCCTATAATGACTGTTCTTTTATTAGAGAGTTATATGATGCACCGAACATCCAAATTGAAAGCTATACCCGTATTAATAATATTAAACAGCGCTATGATAATGGTGCTCAGTTTCCTGAAATACTGGTGGCAAATTATGATATGCATGAAAGGGAGATAAATTCTCCATCACAAATTAATTTATTTGAAATGAAAAATGGAATAGGAAAACAGGAGGAAATTTATAATGAAAATGATTAAAGAATCTTTAGACAACAATATTAGTTTACCAAATGAAATACTTAATGCAGCAGACCTTACAGGGTGTGAAGAAATTGAATTTAATACCTTAGAGAATGCTATTGTAGCTATGAAAACAACTATGAATGCAATGGAGCTTATAAAGGTGGCAGAAGGACTTAAAAATCTCTCAGAAGAGTTAATTGTTCATCTAGCAGGGATTTGTGGGAGATGTCATGATTGCTCCTACTGTGAGAGATTTGAAGAATTTGATGAGATTATTGTTCCGGATTATCTTCTTGAAGAAGCTGGTATTCCAAAGGATGCAAAGCTTTGTGCTTGTACAGAAGAAGATAGTGGGGAAATCATAGTGATGCAGGCAGATTATGACTATGATATAGCCGATGTACCAAAGTTTGTTATTGATATCTTTGAGATGTCAGGTATCTGCATCAGAGAATTAGAAGAAAGGATTATGATGGAGGATGTTGTCTATGGAGATTAAATGATGGGAGGTAAATCATGACAGGAATTGAGCTAAAGAATGGCTGTATATTTTACTATGGAAATCCGTCAGGATATGTGGAAGACGGTACAGCAATAGTAGATTCTATGTTCCAAAATGAAGAATTTAGTAAGTGGCTTAGCAACCGTAAGCTTACAGCAAAATGGACAGAGGGTGTATTTGAAAAACTTTCAAAAGAAGGTGTACTCCCTTTTAATAATGAAATATCAGTACCTCTTAAAGATTGTCGTATCTGGCAGTTAAGAGCTGATATAAGTCCTGAATGTAAGTTTATTGGATATGAGGAACTTAAAGAAAACTTTGGAGAGCCAGATAAAAATAACTATGAGCTTGTATATGAAGGAGAAATAGAAACAAATGATTTAGAATCCATTTATACAAAGTTTAATCTAAATCATCCACATGGGTTTACTGGTCACTCACTGTCAATGTCTGATGTAGTTGAGCTATATGATGACAATGGCAGTGAGTTTTATTATGTAGATCGTTTCGGATTTAAAGAAATTGATTTTGAAGGAAAGGGTCAGATACAAGATATGAATATGAGTATTTAATAAAATAAAACCCTAGAAAATTAAAAAATAATGGAGGAAATGTGATGAGAAATATGTTAAGAAAAGCAAATGATTTTGTAACAAGAAAGGTTGTCGCAGTAAAGGTTGCAGTAAGCAATAACCGTGGTGAGGGCTATATTGATACAGCTGTAAAGATTTTAATTGCTGTTGTTTTAGGTGCATTACTCCTTGCTGGACTTTATGCATTATTTGGTGAAGTAGTAATGCCAACATTAGAAGAGCGAATTAATGAAATGTTTAACTATGCA
>DCYG01000029.1 GCA_002331025.1 Firmicutes bacterium UBA2116
GATACTTGGTGGGAAACTGCCTGGGAAAGTAGGACGTCGCCGAGTTGAAAAAACAGCTGATATCAGCTGTTTTTTTATGCCCTTATTTATCATATTTAATCTTTTATAATCTCACCTACATTTACAATATAAAACTGTTCTGAGCCTGTTTTGACGGAAATAACTTTATTGTTCCGTGTTTTTTCTAATTCTTCGATGGTAAAGGTGCTTGGCTGAATATAGACATTTACGCTTCCCGTATCATCTTCAAGCTTTGCAGATAAATAATCTTTCTTATCGAGATTGACAAACATATTAGTAAAGGAACTTAATCCTTCGGAGATAATCTTGGTCTCTTTTATATCTTTAAGCCGGCTTTCTGTAAGATAATAAGTGACATCATTCGGCAACTGCATTTTAAGCATTTCTTCTATAGTAACTTCGGTATAATCAGCTCCCATCTCTTCTATATTAGTTAACCAAAAATACCTTTCCGACTCCCTCATTCTTTCATTGCTGCCCGGATTGGCAATTACTATTCTGGTATTAAGTCCGTAGTTTTCATCGTCAGCAGGATAATATGAAATTTGAAAGCTTGCATCACCGATACGCCTGTACCAGGTAATCCTATATTCAGAAAGGGATTTTTCAGGAGAATAATCCACAAAATCGTTAAAAATCACCTCCGAATAATCGGAATTGCTGTAAAAAGTTAATGCTAAATCAAATATTTCAAAAAATTCGTCTCTGTTTATAAATTTATCACGGGGAGAATCAAGGGAAACGTAGGACATTATAATATGCCGCATATTTTCAGACTGCTCTAAATCTACGAGCAAAAAAGGCAATTTAGAAAATTGTTCTAAATCCTTCTTAAGAAGATAAACTGCATGCCCATCTCTGAAAGAATCCTGGCTGTCGATTTTCCATTCAAGCGATTTTTGGGAAATAATTGCTTCAACATCATTACTGTCAAGGGGTAAATCGTACCTGTAGTCATTCATGCTTTTCAATATATCCTCGTTGTTTGTGATACTGTCATTGTTTTCATTTGTACATGAGCTTAGAGTTACCATAATAGACAACAATGTAATTGTAATTATAAATAAATGTTTTCTTTTCATAAAACCTCCCACATTATTCCTCTTTTTTTATACTTTATAATATTTTACAATAAAACAAATATATTTCAAAGCATAATATAATTGAGATGTAACTCACTGCTATAGATGTCTATTAAGGTATATACAAAATTGTATATTTATTTATCAATTTCATATTTATTTAAAATTATCCTTGACAATAAAAATAATTTTTAATAAAATATAATTAGATAAAATTGACAGTATAAACTTACTTACAATTAATATTTTACTTTTCATTTAGTCGTACTTACATCAGGGTAGACGACTTACTTACCTACATTACTTCTTAGAAAATGCATAAATTAAAGGTCGAGCATGTCGTCAGCATAAAGAAATCGTTGTCAAATAATATAATGGTGGTGATGTTTTGAGCAGTTCATCTATTAATGTTTATTCGGAAATAGGAAGATTAAAAAAGGTTTTGTTGCATAGACCCGGAAGAGAGTTAGAGAATTTAATGCCCGAATATCTTGAAAGGTTACTTTTTGATGATATTCCTTACTTGAAAAAAGCGCAGGAGGAGCATGATTTTTTTGCTGATATCTTCAGGTCAATGAATATAGAAACTGTATATTTGGAAGATTTAGTTGCAGATTCATTAGCAAATGAAGATATTAAGAATCAATTTATCGACGAATATATAGAAGAAGCAGATATTAAAGAAAGAAGAGAGTCAAGGATATTAAAAGAATTTTTCTTGTCATTTAAGAGCAATAAAGAAATGGTCGTTAAAATGATGGAAGGTATACGAAAATCAGAAATTAATGATTACAGAGGACCGAGGTTAGCAGACTATTTAAGCAACCAATATCCTTTCATAATTGATCCCATGCCTAATTTATATTTTACCAGAGATCCCTTTGCAACAGTGGGAAAAGGTGTTACCATTCATAAAATGTTTACTGTAACAAGAAACAGAGAAACCTTGTTTGCAAAATATATTTTTAATTGTAATCCAAAATATAAAGAAACTAAATTGTATTATGACAGATGTGAAAAAGCTTCCCTTGAAGGTGGAGATATTTTAGTATTAAACAGTGAGGTAGTTGCGGTCGGCATATCTCAAAGAACTAATCCTAACGCTATAGAAAAATTTGCAAGCTTGCTGCTTACAGAAGATACTGCATTTAAGAAAGTATTGGCTGTTGACATACCTAAGACGAGAGCATTTATGCACTTAGACACCGTATTTACTATGGTTGACTATGACAAATTCACAATTCATCCCAACATAAAGTCAGATATAAATGTATATGTTCTTCAAAGAGATATTGAAGGAAAAATTAGCATAACAGAAGAAAAAGGCACCTTAGAAGATATTTTGAAAAAGGAGCTTCATTTAGATAACGTAAAATTAATTAAATGCGGAGGGAACAGTGTTATAGATGCTGCAAGAGAACAATGGAATGATGGTTCAAATACATTGTGTATTGCTCCCGGAGAAGTCATTGTATATTCAAGGAACTATGTGACAAATGAAATTTTACAGCAGGAAGGCATTAAGGTTCACACCATGCCAAGCTCTGAATTATCAAGAGGCAGAGGTGGACCAAGGTGTATGAGCATGCCTTTAATAAGGGAAAACTTATAACTTTTTTTAAATATTTATAAATTTTTATTGCACGCTGAACAATTGTGTGTTAACATAATTAATTATACAATAAAAGTAATATTTAAACACACTGCAATTATTTTATGTATTTTATATTTGATTTGGAGGTAATTATGGCAGTAAATTTGAAAGGAAAAAGTTTTTTAACATTAATGGATTTTACAACTGAAGAAATCCGATACTTATTAGACTTATCGCATGATTTAAAGGCAAAGAAACGTTCAGGAGATTCTAATTATTTGCTGAAGGGAAAAAACATTGTTCTGTTGTTTGAAAAAACATCAACAAGAACAAGATGTGCTTTTGAAGTGGCTGCGCTGGATGAAGGAGCTCACGTAACGTTCCTGGATTCCTCAAGCTCTCAAATGGGTAAAAAAGAATCATTGGAAGATACCGCAAAGGTATTAGGAAGATTTTATGACGGTATTGAATACAGAGGATATAAACAAGAAGCAGTTGAACAGCTGGCTAAATATTCAGGTATTCCTGTTTGGAACGGATTAACAGATGTGGATCATCCCACTCAAATACTTGCGGACTTGTTGACTATAGAAGAACATATATCAAAGCCGTTAAATAAGGTCAAGGTTGTATTTGCCGGAGATATCAGAAATAATATGTCATATGCGTGGATGTACGGATGTGCTAAGATGGGAATGCATTATGTGGCTTATGGACCTAAGGAGCTTAGTGATCAATTGGATAAGGAAGTGCTTGAAAGAGTATATAAGGTGGCAGCCTTTACCGGAGGCAATATAGAAATATCCGATAATCCTGAATGCCTAAAGGGAGCAGATGTAATTTATACTGATATATGGGCATCAATGGGTGAAGAAGCTCAGATTCCCGAAAGAGTTAAAATGCTTACGCCATTCAAAGTTACTATGGATTTATTAAAAGCAACAGAGAACGATGATGTAATATTTATGCATTGTCTGCCTTCATTCCATGATTTTGAAACAAAACTGGCTAGAGAACAAATGGAACTTGGCTATGATATAAGAGAAGTGACAGATGACGTATTCAGAAGCAGACACTCAGTTGTTTTTGATGAAGCAGAAAACCGTCTTCACACAATTAAAGCAGTAATAGTTGCAACAATAGCTTAAAGTCAAGACATTATTTTAGAGAGGGATATAATGGATAAAATTATTAAAGTAGTTATTGCATTAGGCGGTAATGCCTTAGAAGATAAAAGCATGCCGTCAACAGCTGAAGCTCAATTGGAGGTTGTAAAAAGAACCTGTGAGTATCTTGCAGAGATTAGCTGTACCGGCTATGAAATAGCCATAGTCCATGGAAATGGTCCGCAGGTCGGCAGATTATTATTAGCATCTGAAACTGCAAAGGACGTAACACCGTCAATGCCGTTCGATGTATGCGGAGCAATGACTCAGGGATATATAGGTTATCACATACAGCAAGGATTAAAATATGCATTGGCTAAGAGAAACAGAATACTTCCGGTTGTAACTGTTGTGACACAGGTAGTTGTAAATAAAAATGATCAAGCCTTTAATAATCCTACAAAGCCCATAGGAATGTTCTATACAGAAGAGGAAGCTAAAAGAATAACCGAGGAAAAAGGTTATATTATGAAAGAAGATGCAGGCAGAGGATGGAGAAGAGTTGTACCGTCACCTATGCCTGAAAGGATAATAGAAGTTGATACTATTAAAAGATTGTGGGATTCTACTATAGCAATTGCTTGCGGAGGCGGGGGAATACCCGTGGTTGAAAATGAAGATGGATCAGTTGAAGGAATTGCTGCAGTAATTGATAAGGATTTAGCGGCAGAAAAACTTGCTGAGGACATTGGTGCAGATATACTAATGATTCTTACGGAGGTTGAAAAAGTGTCTGTTAACTTTAAAAAACCAAATCAACAGGATTTATCTTTCATGACTGTAAAAGAAGCGGAAAGATACATGGAAGAAGGTCATTTTGCACCGGGCAGCATGCTCCCAAAGGTGATGGCTGCTGTTAAATTTGTAAAATCACATCCGGAAAGAAAATCTATAATAACATCATTGTATAAATCAATGGATGCTTTAAACGGTTTAACCGGTACTGTAATTCAGGATAATTAATACTAATTATGATATCTTACAAAAAAATAAAACATTCTTAGCGAATGTTTTATTTTTTTACTTATATTTCCTGTTCACTTATGTTCATCTCATATGAAATATTTGCGTCTTCTTCTATTTCCCTTAGGCTTATGGATGAGTTTTCCTCATTTTGGCGCATATTTCTTACTGCATTCGTCAGCATAAGCTTGATTCTGTTAATTTGATTAACCTCGCTTATACCTGCATCGTAGTCAATAGGAACTATATTTGACATTGGATATGCATCCTTTAACTTTTTAATCATGCCCTTGCCCGTAATGTGGTTAGGCAAACAAGCAAATGGCTGCAAGCATAAAATGTTATTAACTCCGCTGTCCAAAAGCTCAATCATTTCGGCTGTTAAAAACCATCCTTCTCCGGATTGGTTTGCTAATGATAAGAACTTTTGTGCTTTATGTGCAAGTTCCAAAATATTTGAAGGTGTTAAAAATCTTTTGGAATTTTTAAAAGCATCAACACTGGGCTTTTTATATTTATCAATTATTTTTACTATTGTAGCACTGATGAATTTGTCTTTTTTACTTCCGGTTAACAATTCATCATATTTTATAACACCATTAAGTGTAGTATATGAGAAGAAATCTAATAAATCCGGCACTACAACTTCTGCCCCCTCTTCTTCCAATAATGAAAATACATCATTGTTTGCATTGGGATGGAATTTAACGAGTATTTCCCCCACTATACCAACCTTTGGCTTAACTATACCGTCGTTTAATTCAATGTTATCAAAATCATTAACTATATTATTTATAAGATTTCTGAACTTTTTATATCCTCCTGATTCAATGACATTATAGCTTGCCTGAACCCATTTTTTATACATTTCATCTACGGAACCTTTTATCTTTTCATAAGGTCTTGTTCTGTAGGTTGTACGCATCAGAGTATCCCCTATAACCATGGATATGGCTAATCTGTGTAAAAAGGATGCTGTTAATTTGAAGCCTGAATGTTTTTCAAGACCAACTAAGTTAAAGGATATAACAGGTATATGTCCATATCCCAAATCCTTCAATGCCTTCCTGATAAATCCGATATAATTGGTAGCACGGCAGCCTCCGCCGGTCTGAGAAATCATCAAGGATACATTATTTAAATCGTATTTGCCTGATTCCAATGCGTTTATAAGCTGGCCTATTACAATAATAGAAGGATAGCAGGCATCGTTATTTACAACTCTCAACCCTGCATCAACTGCCTTTTTATCAACTGCAGGTAATACCACCATTTTGTATCCTGTGAAATTAGCCGCCGTTTCTATAAATTGAAAATGAATTGGGGACATTTGAGGAACTAAAATTGTGTGCTTCTTCTTCATTTCTTTAGTAAATTCAATTTTTTCAAAGCTGCTTGGTCTTTTTATATGAACAATTCCGGTTCTGTCCCTTTCTTCTATGGAAGCAAGAAGTGAGCGTATACGTATCCTTATGGCTCCAAGGTTTGTTATTTCATCAATTTTAATTACAGTATATATTTTATTATTTTTTGTAAGTATTTCATTAACTTGGTCTGTAGTTACAGCATCAAGCCCGCAGCCGAAGGAATTAAGCTGGACAAGTTCAAGGTAATCAGTATTTGAAACATATGTTGCAGCTGAATATAACCTTGTATGGTATGACCACTGGTCGATTACTCTTAAAGGTCTTTCAATCTGTGCTTTTTCCAATGAATCCTCTGATAACACTACAATTCCGTAGCCCTCTATCATTTCGGGTATACCATGATTAATTTCAGGGTCTACATGATATGGTCTGCCTGCCAGCACTATTCCCTTTTTATTGTTTTTCTTAATATATTCAATAGCTCTTAATCCTTCTTTTTTAACATCATCCTTATAATTTAACAATTCATCATATGCCTTATTTACTGCATTATTAATTTCTTCATATGCTAAATCTTCAGATGCACCGATTTCCCTATAGAGCTTCTGTATTAATCTTTCCCTGTCATTTAAATTAAGAAAAGGCTTGTAAAATTTAATATTACTTAAATCAATATTTGCTTCTATAGATTCAGGATAAGAAACAACGACTGGGCAATTATAGTGATTACCGGCATTTTCATCTTCCTTTATGTTGTATGAAATACAAGGATAGAATATTTTAGGAACCTTCTTGTTTAACAAATCTACTATGTGCCCGTGCGCTATTTTACCCGGATAACATACAGACTCTGAAGGTATTGTACCCATTCCAAGCTCGTATATTTTTTTGCTGGACATGCCTGAAAGAACGACTCTATATCCTAACTCGTTAAAAAATGTAAACCAGAAAGGATAATCCTCGTACATATTCAATACTCTCGGTATGCCGATTAAACCTCTTTTTGCATCTTTTACAGAAAGCGGCTTATAGTCAAATACCCGTTTATATTTATATTTGTAAAGATTAGGCAATGGCTCTTTCTTTTCTACATGGATATATTTTTCAGCACCGCGCTCGCACCTGTTTCCTGATACGAAGTATCTTCCGTCTGAAAATTTATTGATGGTCAATAGGCAATTATTGGTGCAGAGTCCGCAACGTTCCATGGAAGTATCAAAAGAAAAATTATCAAGCTGATCAATGCTCACAAATGTACTTTCTTTTTCTCCGTCATATTGATTTTGTGCTATTATGGCTGCTCCGAATGCACCCATAATCCCTGCAATGTCAGGTCTTACCACCTCTCTGCCGGTTATCAGTTCGAAAGCTCTTAACACAGAATTGTTGTAGAAAGTACCTCCCTGAACAACAACCTTTTCTCCTAATGAATCAAGAGACTTTAATCGTATTACTTTAAATAAAGCATTTTTTATTACGGAATAGGATATGCCCGCAGAAATATCGCTTAATGTAGCTCCTTCCCTTTGTGCCTGTTTAACCTTTGAATTCATAAATACGGTACATCTCGTTCCCAGATCAACAGGATTTTTAGAAAAAATAGCTTCCTCTGCAAATTCCTGTACGGTCATTTCCAATGATTTAGCAAATGTTTCAATAAATGATCCGCAGCCGGAGGAGCAAGCTTCATTGAGCATAATAGAATCTATAACTCCATCCTTGATAATCATGCTCTTCATGTCCTGTCCGCCAATATCGATTATAAAGTCAACACCGTTTAAGAAAAAGTCAGCTGCCTTGTAGTGTGCCACTGTTTCTATTTCGCTGACATCAACATTAAGTGCTGCCTTAATTAAGTGCTCTCCGTAACCGGTTACGGCAGTATATGCAATTTTTATACCTTCATGTAATTGCGAATAGAGCAATTTAACTGCTCTTACGGCAGAATTTAAAGGATTTCCTTCATTGCTGAAATAATATGAATATAATAATTCACCCTTATCTGTAATCAGGGCAAGCTTAGTTGTTGTAGAGCCGGCATCGATTCCTAAGAAAGCAGGACCCTCATAGTCTTCAATGTTCTTTTTAATTGCATTATGTTGATTATGTCTTGAAAGAAATTTATTATATTCCTCTTCTGATTCAAATAACGGCTCTAAGTCTTTTTTTCTATATTCAATATTTGAATTGTTAATTGTGTTATTGATTCTGTTATAAAAATCATTAAAGCTTATTTCTTTATTTTCTTCTGACATCAGAGCAGCGCCTATAGCCACATAATAATTTGCATCTTCAGGACATATAGAGTTTTTTTCATTGAGTTCTAATGTCTCTTTAAATCTCTCCCTAAGCTCAGACAAGAAAAACAAAGGACCTCCTAAAAAGGCAACATTACCTTTTATAGGTCTACCCTGAGCAAGTCCACTAATTGTTTGATTTACAACTGCCTGAAATATAGAAGCTGCTATATCCTCCTGCCTTGCTCCTTCGTTTAAAAGTGGCTGAATATCCGACTTTGCAAATACGCCGCAGCGTGATGCGATTGGATATATTGTTTTGTGTTTTTTAGATAATTCATTCAGACCGGCAGCATCTGTCTTCATTAAAACAGCCATTTGATCTATAAAAGCTCCCGTACCTCCTGCGCAGGAACCATTCATACGCTGCTCCAGATTCCCCGACAAATAAGTTATTTTAGCGTCCTCACCGCCTAATTCAATAACAACATCTGTATCGGGAATATATTGTTCGATTGCTTTCGTTGATGCGGCAACTTCTTGTACAAACGTAATTCCTAAATATTTTGACACATCAATAGCACCAGATCCGGTGACGCTTATTTTTATCCGGCTGTCCTTAAGTTTGTCATATGAATTTTTAATAATTTCCGCAACGGTATTTCTTATGTCTGAATAGTGTCTCTCATATTGCTTATGCACTAAGTTTTTGAAATCATCTATTACCGCAATTTTTACTGTTGTAGAACCAATGTCAAGTCCTATCAGGTATTTTTTCATAATTCCTCCAAAGCTATTAAAGCTTTAAAAAAATCTTCGACCTCCCTTATGAAAAGTCGAATACACATCTCTCATTGAATACATAACAAGTATATTATGCAAGGAGCATTATTATTTAATAATTTAATATATTATACCACTTTTATACATAAAATCAACTTAAATAAATCTTAAGATGATAAAGTCAAACAGTTGAAATTTATCATAATATAGTATATTTTGCATTAATAAAATATGTGCAACTATAAAATATATGACATTAAATTCAACAAAAGTTAATAGTTTATTATAAATAAATGTTTGTACAAAAAGCAGCAGATTTATAAATTAGGAGGAAGCGATGAAAAAAAATGTATTATTGATAGTCAGTTTATTATTGATTTTTGCGATGATGCTTACAGCTTGCGGTGGTTCCGGAACGTCTAAAGCCGCAGGTGACACAATCAAAATAGGTTGGATCGGTTCGTTAACAGGGGACCAGGCAGTTTGGGGAACATGTGAAAGCAATACTGTAAAAATGTTGATTGAGGAAGTAAATGCGAAGGGAGGACTACTGGGCAAGCAAGTTGAAGGCATTTATTATGACACAAAAGGAGATGCAGCTGAGGCTGTAAATGCCGTAAAAAGACTAATCACTCAGGACGGTGTAGTTGCAATACTAGGACCAAATGCAAGCGGGCAGGCAATTTCAATTTCTGCAGTTCTTGAGCAATACAAAGTTCCTGATATTGCAACAGTTGCCACAAATCCAAAGGTTACTGTAGGGGATGACGGAAATGTTAAGCCATATAATTTCAGGGTTTGTTTCATTGATCCATATCAAGGCGCAGTTGCCGCAGGTTATGCATATGACAGATTAGGATTAAAAAATGCTGCCATACTGTATGACGTTGCAAGTGACTATTCACAAGGATTTACAGAGTTCTTTGAAAAAACATTTATAGAAAAAGGCGGTAAAATAGTGGCAAAAGAGGGTTTCAAAGAAGGAGATGTTGATTTCAGACCTCAGCTCAGTAAAATTAAAGATGCAAAACCGGATTTGATTTTGATGCCTTATTATTACAAGGAGGTTGCATTAAGTGCCAATCAGGCACGTGATCTTGGAATTAATGCAACACTTATAGGCGGTGACGGATGGCCATCAGAACAGCTGATGGAGATGGCTGCAAAATCAATTGAAGGCAGCTATGTAGTAAACCATTTAGACTTTAATGACCCTGAAGTTAAGCCGTTACAGGAAGCATACAGGGCAAAATACAACCTTCCGATGGAATTAAACGGATACATGGCACATGATGCATTCAAGCTGTTAGAAGCTGCCATCATTGATGCAAGCTCCGCAGATCCTGAGAAAATAACAGAATCATTGACAAAAGTTACTGTAGAAGGCGTAACCGGAACTATAAAATTAAGTGAAGAAGACCATAATCCTGTTGGAAAGCAAGCTGCAATAGTTAAAATTGAAAATGCTGACTATATATTCCAAGAAAAATATGGCTTGCAATAATATCTTTCATCTTGGAGGTTTAGATATCAACTTAAGGCGGGTTTACCCCGCCTTAATGTTACTGAAAAAGAATATTTTAGACACTGTTATTCTGAGGGCATAGCCCGAAGAATCTCATCATTTCAACTACTATGAGATTCTTCGCTATCTCTCAGGATGACACAAACGGAGGGAACAAATGAGTGAACTATTTTTACAGCAGATTATAAACGGATTATCCATAGGAAGTGTTTATGCTTTGATGGCAGTGGGATATTCCCTCGTGTACAGCATAATGAATTTTTCAAACTTTGCTCATGGCGGAGTAATAATGATAGGAGCTTATATAGGATATTTTAGTTTAACTTTTTTAAAAGTACCGTTTTTTATAGCATTTTTATTATCTGCATTTGGTTCAGGTATTCTTGCCGTAGTAATGGAAAAAATCGTATACAGACCTTTAAGAAAAAGGAATGCTCCTTTTCTTTATTTCATTATATCTGCCATGGGAGCTTCAATATTTTTAGAGAATGTGGTTATTGCTTCACCTATAGGGCCGACATTCAGATCTTATCCGACTGTTTTTTCATCTGAACCCATTATGCTTGGAAATGTTGCATTGGGCAGGATTGATTTATTGATGTTTGTGATATCTGCAATAAGTTTAATGGTATTGGTGTATATTATTGAGAAAACAAAGATAGGACTTTCAATAAGAGCTACATCATACAGCATAAAAGGAAGTACATTGATGGGTGTAAATGTAGATAAGGTTATTTTTATTATTTTTGTATTAGGTGGATTATTGGCGGGTCTTGCAGGGATGCTTTTTGGAATGAGGTACACAGTTTATCCGCAGATAGGAAATATAACCACAAAATCATTTATAGCTGCTGTTTTTGGTGGTTTGGGAAGCCTGCCGGGGGCGGTTATAGGTTCCGTTCTCTTAGGACTTATAGAGACTATGGTATCCGGATATTTGTCATCACAATACAGAGATTTGATTGCTTTTGCACTTTTAATATTAGTTCTTGTAGTAAAACCTACGGGATTGATGGGTAAGACAACAGAAGATAAGGCATAGGAGGTTATCATGAGTTGGGATTATGTATCAGGAATATTAATATTGTCAGGCATAAACTTAATGACCGTTCTTGGATTGTCTTTGCTGACGGGATTTACCGGCTTATTTTCATTCGGACATGCAGGCTTTATGGCAATAGGAGCATATATGGCTGCCTCAATGACAATGAAATACGGAATACCTTTTTTTATTGCATTGTTGATTGGCGGCATATCAGCCATGCTCGTCAGCCTGGTCATCGGTAGACTAACATTGAATTTAAAAGGAGATTATTTCTGTATTGCCACTTTAGGCTTCGGTGAGGCGACGAGATTAATATTGGATAATGTACAGTATTTCGGGGGAGCAAGAGGTCTTTCGAGTATACCTACACAAGGTACAACCACATTATTCAATGTTATTATTATAAATATTGCTGCGGTGTTTGTCTTGGTATCAATCATCAGATCAAGGCACGGAAGAAACATGGTGGCAATCAGAGAAGAGGAACTTGCCGCACAGACTGTTGGAATAAATATATTTAAATATAAAATGATGGCCCTCGCCATAAGCGCATTGTATGCAGGGATATCAGGGGGGCTGCTGGCACATTATTTAGGGTACATTCAGCCTATTATGTTTAAAATGGTGAAATCAACAGAGCTTACAATTATAGTAATATTCGGTGGATTAGGCAGTGTATCGGGAAGTGTAATCGGCACGATACTCCTTACATTCCTGCCGGAAATTTTAAGAAGCTTCTACAATTGGAGATTAGTAATCTACGGTGCGGCAGTTATATTGATTATGATTACAAGACCGCAGGGTTTAATGGGAGGCAGGGAATTCAGCATAAAATCTATTATAAAGTCAGCTAAAAAATTTATAAACTTCGTCAGACAAAGAATACAAAACAAGAAAGAGGAGGTAAAATCATGAATGTGCTTTCTCTTAATAACGTAACAAAAAGATTTGGAGGCCTTACCGCTGTTGATAATGTAAGCTTTCATATTGGAAAAGGAGAAATTTTCGGTTTGATTGGTCCTAACGGTGCGGGGAAAACAACAATTTTCAATTTAATTACGGCCATATATTCAATAACTGAGGGAGAAATATATTACAATGATAAGAAGCTTCAAAGTAAAAAACCTTATGAAATAGCAAATATGGGAATAACAAGAACATTTCAAAATATAAGACTGTTTAAAAAGCTTACCGCATATGAAAATGTGTTGACGGCATGCCATAAGTCCGCTGATTATAATATATTCAGTTCAATAATGAGAATAGGAAAATTTAAGCTTCAGGAAAGAAATTTAAAAAATAAAACGGACGAGTTGTTAAAATTGATGGGGTTATGGGATTATAAGGACATAGTAGCTTCAAATTTACCGTATGGTCTTCAAAGAAAGCTTGAAATAGCAAGAGCTCTTGCATTAGATCCTGAATTGCTGCTCCTTGATGAGCCTGCTGCAGGTATGAATCCCGAAGAAACAATACATCTTATGGAATTAATAAAAGAAATAAGAGATAAATTCGATTTAACTGTATTAATTATAGAGCATCACATGGATTTAATAATGGGTGTATGCGATAGAATTTTTGTACTTAATTTTGGTATTCCTCTTGCCCTTGGAACACCAAAGGAAATTCAGGAAAACAAAAAAGTTATTGAAGCCTATTTGGGGAAAGAGGAGAAGACATATGCTGAAGGTTAATAATTTGAATGTATTTTACGGAGGTATTCATGCTTTAAAGGGAGTATCCCTGAATGTTTCAAAAGGGCAGATAGTTTCTATAATCGGTTCAAACGGAGCAGGCAAGTCCACATTGATAAACTCTGTAAGCGGTATAGTTAAATACAAGGAAGGCGAAATATTTTACAAGGGAGAAAAGCTTTCAAAACAAGCGCACAAAATAGTAAAGGCCGGTATATGTCAGGTTCCTGAAGGAAGAATAATATTTGCCAATCTGACTGTTATGGAGAATCTTAGAATGGGTTCCTTTCTTAGAAATGATACAAATGGAATAGACAAGGATTTAAACAGAATATTTGATCTTTTCCCTATATTAAAGGAAAGAGAAAAGCAAATAGCGGGAACACTTTCGGGCGGAGAACAGCAAATGCTTGCAATGGGAAGGGGCTTGATGTCCAATCCCGATTTAATATTGCTTGATGAGCCGTCTCTTGGACTTGCTCCTTTATTAATAAACACAATATTTGATATAATTATTGAAATAAAAAATATGGGTAAAACAATATTATTGGTTGAACAAAATGCTTTTAAGGCACTATCCATAGCCGACTATGCCTATGTGCTGGAGCAAGGTGTTATAACTATGGAGGGTAATGCCAATGAGCTTATAAAAAATGAAAAGATAAAGGAAGCTTATCTGGGAAAGAAAAACGTTGCTTTTATTTCCATATGAAGTTATTATATAGTTAAAATTGAAAGGACGGTGGCTGAAATGAAACTTACTTATTTAGGACACGCGGCTGTAATAATTGAAGAGGGAAAATTTAAGGGTATTATAGACCCGTTTATATCAGGAAATCCACTTGCAAATATTAATTTGGATGAATTATCGGATGTTACTCATATTTTTGTAACACACGGACATGGGGATCATATAGGAGATACTGTTGATATAGCTAAGCAAAGTGGAGCTTTAGTTATAGCAAATGCTGAGATCTCCGCATATCTTAGTAATTTTAATATAAAAACACATGCAATGCATATCGGAGGACGAACGAAGTTTGATTTTGGTATCGTAAAAATGACCAACGCATTGCACGGTTCAGGTATATCTGACAACGGCAATATGATATACGGCGGTAACCCCGGCGGATTTATAATACATATAAACAGCAACAAGGTATATCATGCAGGAGATACAGGACTTACACTTGACATGAAATTATTAGAGGATGAAAACATAGATGTTGCTTTCCTGCCTATAGGAGGAAATTACACTATGGATATTGATGATGCAGTTAAAGCAGTAGATTTCATTAAGCCGAAAACGGTTATTCCGTTCCATTATAATACATTTGATTTAATTAAAGCAAATCCGGAAGAATTTAAAAACAAAGTAAAATTATCCAATGTGGAAATATTAAATATAAATGAAAGTGTTTTCATTTAGAAATTATCGACACATGTGTTGAATTGAAAAATTCCTTATGATATAATACATATATCATACCATCGCCTCGGCAATGCAAGCGAGCTTGCGCTGCACTCGGCTCAGATATGATATAATGAATGCGACTAATGATACAAAGATAAAATCAGAAACTCAGGACTAAATAATGGGAGGTTTTATGCTTTAATGTTTGCCTTATTTTTAATTTTAAACGACATATCCAAATTAGATGATATACATGAGGTTTTTTACCAGGAGGAAATAGGCGCTACCACAATTGACAGTCAAGGTATGGGTAAGGTTCTTTTAGACCACAATATCAACATACCCATGCTTGATAATGTAAGAAAGCTTATTGACGGCAGAAAGCCATACAGCAAAATGATAATAAGTATTATTAAAGAGAGAGAAAAACTTGATGATGTAGTAGGAAAAGTCAGGGAGGAATTGGATTATTTTAATGAACCGGGTGTAGGATTTATGTTTGTTATGCCTGTGATAGAAGTGTACGGCTCAAATGCAGATGATTTAAAATAAAAAAATTGAAATTAAGAGGTATGATTAAATTGATTTAATCATACCTCTTTTAAATTATTAATTATTATCAATTTACGATTATTAATTTTACGTAATATTCTTATTGACAATGATTATCTGTAGGAATATAATAAAATCAAACGATGATAATGATTCTCAATATCGCATATGATTGGAGGAATGAGATATGACGCTAGATAATATTAAACCTGGTCAAGGCGGTATTATTTCATCAATTGGTGGACATGGAATTCTGAGAAGAAGGTTGCTGGACATGGGCTTAACACCTAACACAAGGGTTAAAGTCAGAAAGGTAGCACCTATGGGTGATCCGATTGAGCTGTCTTTAAGAAATTATGTACTGACAATAAGAAAAGAAGAGGCCTCTAAAATTGAATTGAAAGAGGTATTTAGCATATGAAATATATTTTTGCTCTTGCAGGGAACCAAAATGCCGGCAAAACAACTCTTTATAACGCGCTGACAGGCAGCAATCAACATGTTGGAAATTTCCCCGGAGTAACGATAGAAAAAAAAGAAGGTCAAATTAAAAAATACAAGGATGCTTCTTTGGTAGATTTGCCCGGCATTTATTCACTATCACCATACTCTATGGAAGAGGTTGTAACGAGAGACTTTCTTTTAAAGGAAAATCCGGACTTAATAATAAACATAATTGACGCAACAAATATTGAACGAAATCTTTATTTATCACTTCAATTAATGGAGCTTTCCATACCAATGGTTATAGCATTAAATATGATGGATGAAGTAAGAGCCAGCGGTAACTCTATTGATGTAAAAAAACTATCTGACCATCTAGGTATTCCCGTAGTGCCCATATCTGCAAGCAAGGGCGAAGGGATATCAGAGCTTATAGATGTGGTTATGAAGACTGCGCAGTCACAGGATAAAAGTATCAGAAAGCTTGATTTTTGTACCGGAGAGGTACATAAGGCAATTCATTCTATTTCACATCTGATAGAGGATCAGGCAAAGGAAGCGGGATATCCTCTACGCTTTGCGGCTACAAAGCTGGTGGAAGGCGATGAGCCTACATTTAAAGAATTGAATATATCGGAAAATCAACTCCATATTATCAATCATGTAGTGGAAGATATGGAAATGAAATTAGAAATGGACAGAGAAGCTGCTTTAGCAGATATGAGATATGTATATATTGAGAAAATTTGCGAAGATACGGTAATTAAAAAACAAGAAACAAATGAACAGATACGGTCAGAAAAAATAGACAAAATATTGACTCACAAGTATTTTGGGATACCGATATTTATAGGAATAATGTTTGCTGTTTTCTGGCTTACCTTTGGATTGATAGGAGCTCCGCTTCAAGGATATTTAGAAGAAATAATAGGAATAACTACAGAATATGTGTCAGATCTGATGATGAGGTTTGAAGTAAATGATTTGTTGCATTCCTTGGTAATAGACGGTATATTTGCAGGCGTTGGAAGCGTGCTGTCCTTCCTGCCGCTCATAGTTGTTTTATTTTTCTTCCTGTCATTTCTGGAAGATAGCGGATATATGGCAAGAGTTGCTTTTTTAATGGACAAATTGTTAAGGAAAATAGGATTATCAGGTCGTTCATTTGTTCCGATGCTGATAGGCTTTGGCTGCAGTGTTCCTGCCATAATGGCAACGAGAACACTATCAAGCGAAAGAGACAGAAAGATGACGATAATTCTCACACCTTTTATGTCATGCAGTGCAAAACTGCCGATTTATGGTATGATAACCATGGCATTTTTTCCGGAAAATGCTGCTGCAGTTATGATTTCACTTTATATAATGGGAATGATGGTGGCGATCCTTTCAGGACTTTTGTTAAAAAGTACAATTTTTAAAGGAGAGCCTATCCCCTTTGTTATGGAGCTTCCTGCATATAGAATTCCTTCAAGGAGAAGTATAATGTTAAATATGTGGGATAAAGGAAAGGATTTTATAGAAAGAGCATTCACGATTATTTTCTTAGGAACAATAATTATATGGTTCTTGCAAAGCTTTAATTGGTCTTTTAACATGGTTGAAGACAGTACACACAGTATACTTGCTTCAATAGGCTCAGTAATTTCACCGGTGTTTATACCGTTAGGATTTAATGATTGGAGAGCATCCACAGCAATAATAACAGGTCTTACTGCAAAGGAAGCAGTTGTAAGCACATTGTCGGTATTAACCGGAGCTTCTTCAGATTTACAGCTTTCAACCGCAATAAGCACCATTTTTTCACCATTAAGCTCCTTTGCATTTTTAACGTTCACATTGTTATACATGCCTTGTATTGCAGCCTTCGCGGCTACAAAAAGAGAGCTTGGCTCAATCAGGTATGCGGTGATGACTGCTGTATATCAGACAGTGACGGCCTATGTTGTGGGAATGCTGGTATATCAGATTGGAAACTTGATCTTATAGGAGGTGTCTTATGAATTTTTCAGATATTATTGTGATTTCGATAATTGTAGTAATTATAGCAGGTGTTGTGGTATTTATGAAAAAACAAAAAAAGAACGGTTCAGGCTGCCATTCGGGATGTTCAGGGTGCAGCAAATCCGAAGAGTGTTCTTCAATAAATAAATAGCTGTCTTAATAGGCAGCTCAGGCTGCTGAAAAAGTCCCCCTGCGTCGTTGCCGCTGCGCCGGTCAATCCTCACGTATGTCTAATACGCTGCGGTTGCCCG
>DCYG01000018.1 GCA_002331025.1 Firmicutes bacterium UBA2116
TTCTTTTAACAACTTCCTATTTTGTATTAGTGGATAAATCAATACGAACACCTCAATAATCAGACGACCCAAATCTTATGATTTGGTGTCGGTCGCTTATGTTGTAAGTATAAAAAAATGCGTATAGATAAACTACACGCATCATTATAAAAAATTAAAACTATCAATAGTCAAACAATTTACGGTCGTTTGGTAGAAACTTTGGAACCATATCTTCCACATTATATTGATGCGTTCATATTAAATTTTTCTTTTGTATGGATATTATACCATATAAATAGGAATAAGCAAGCACTATTTTAAAAACATCCTTCGTAATTAGTCAAATGATTATACGTCAATTTGATGTCATTGTTTGTTTATATGGGATTATGCTTTCAGTATCAATCCTACAGGACAATGATCGCTTCCATAAATTTCAGGGCAAATAAATGCATCCTCCAATTCATCCTTTAATGATTGTGATGTCACAAAATAATCAATTCTCCAACCGACATTTCTTTCTCTTGCCTTGGCAAAATTTGACCACCAGGAATATGCATCTTCCTTATCAGGATAAAAATATCTGAATGTATCGATAAAACCTGCAGAAATAAGTTCAGTCATCTTATCTCTTTCTTCATCCGTAAAGCCTGCATTTTTTCTGTTGGTTTTAGGATTTTTTAAATCTATTTCTTTATGTGCAACGTTTAAATCCCCGCATATGATAACCGGTTTGTTTTCTTCCAAACTTTTCAGGTGCTTTCTGAAATCATCCTCCCAAATCATTCTGTAGCTTAATCGTTCAAGACCTCTTTTTGAATTGGGAGTATATACATTCACTAAATAAAAATTGTCAAATTCTAATGTTATTACCCTTCCTTCGTTATCATGCTCTTCTATTCCCATACCGTAAGAATATGATAACGGTTTATGCCTTGTAAATACAGCTGTCCCTGAATAACCCTTTTTCTGTGCATAATTCCAGAAATCATAATAACCTTCTAAATTTAAATCAATCTGACCTTCCTGAAGCTTAGTTTCCTGTATACAGAATATATCTGCATCCAGCTCCTTGAATACATCAGCAAAGCCCTTATTTACACATGCTCTTAACCCATTTACATTCCAAGATATTAACTTCATAAAAATCTCCTATCAATAATAATCCGGAACAGTTCTAAAAGAACCGTCCGAAAAATTCAGTTCCTTTTGTTATTCGTCACACTTAAGTACGCCTGCCTGTGAAAAATTTTCAAAGTCCATTTCTCTGATTATTATTTTTACTGCTTCCTTTGGACAATTAGCTGTTTCAACAATTGCTTCAGTGACCTTTTGAGCTAAAGCTCTCTTTTGCTCCAATGTTCTTCCTTTTAACATTTCTACTTGTACTATCGGCATATTATCCTCCTATGATTTTAATTATTCGATTATTTTTTTGCTTATATATTGAGACAGTGAAGTAAAAAGCATCGCCTGGTACAAAACATTAAATTCAACTATGTCTCCAAGCTTGTATTCTATTTCGCTGTCATGAATATCCAATATTGTGTGGTCGCTGCTTGCGCCTAATACAATAATATTTTTATCCTTTGGAACTAACTTGGATGAATCGCCCACATCCTGATTTCCTAATCCGATCAATGCTCTTTTTCTTATGCCCCTATCTTCGTAATGACCATATTCTCCAAATGCATTAACCATAAGCTCACCGATCGGATAAGTAGGTTTTTCGTTAATTTCTATTATTTGTGCTTTTAAAACGAAAGTATCCTTATCAAGACCCTTGATATCCGTATCCCAATACAGGGGTAAATCCTGTGTATTATTTATTCCTTCTCCTATGCGGAGATGATTTATCTTTTTCGGAACACCGCCCTTAATCATCAATGGCAATGTGGTAGTTCCTCCACCTGATATTATATGTAACTTTCTTTGCAGAATTTTTTCTATTTCTTCCGCTGCATCGGATAATTCCATCAGGTTCTTGAATGTAGGCGCTACGGACCCGTAACAGTTTAAGTTAGCTCCGATACCTTCAAGAGTGAGATTCTTAAGCTCATATTCGACAAGCTTGGATAATTCAACCAGTTCATTCCTATAAAAGACACCTTCTCTTAAATCTCCAAGGTCGTACATTATAATAATGCCGTATTTTTTATTCTGTTTTTCTGCTTCCAGATTTAATTTAACCAAAGTTTCTTTTTCTGATACGAGGCACATTTCGCTGTATTTAACAACTTCCTCTAATTCACAGAACATTGGAATTCTTACAAGTAATAAAGGTACATTTATATTTGCTTCCTTTAAACTTTTAAGCTGCTCTATTCTGGAGCTTCCCATCTGTGTACATCCGCCTTCCGCCATTGCCTTTGCAGCCTCAACAATTCCTCCAAAGCCCTTTATTATGCCGGATACTTCAATTCCATTATCCTTACATAAATTAGTAATTATTTCAGTATTTGTGCGTATTTTATTCAGGTCGACTTCAAGAACAGGATATTTGCTCATACTACACCTCACTTTTATTATTTCTCAGTTCTATAAAAAAATCTTTTAACAGATTTGAACATTCCTCATGCAATACACCGAATTTTACATCTATTTGATGATTGAATTCTTCAGTCTGTACAATATTTATAACTGATCCGCAGGCTCCGGTTTTATAGTCGGGAGCACCAATTATTAATTTTTCGACTCTTGCATTAACCAGAGCACCGGCACACATAGGGCAGGGTTCTAAAGTTACGTACATTGTACAGCCCGGCAGACGCCATCCCCCTAAGTTTTTACATGCATCTCTTATAGCCGAAATTTCTGCATGCAGAGTAGCATCCTTCAAGGTTTCCTTTTGATTATAACCTCTGCCTACGATTTCTCCGTTTCTCACTATAACGGCTCCAATCGGCACCTCATTTATTTCATATGCCTTATAAGCTTCCTTTAAAGCTTCTTTCATAAAATATTCATCCATATATTTATTATAGTTTACTTTTAACATTCAAGTCAATACATATGTCTGATATTACCTATTTACTTTGGTGCTCAATAAGGTATAATTAAACTAAGGAAATTGGGAACATTTTTAAAAATTTTCTGTCTAATAAATAGAAGTATGTCTTATGGACAAAAAAACAGGAGGACGTATGATAATTAAAAAAATAGCCGTGTTGGGATTGTGTATAAGCTTAACTATAAACTCAGTAGCATATGCGGGAGTATTAGATTCAATAATAGACGAATCAACAACAGTTGAAGAATTAGATACTGAAGATTCAAACGAAGAAGATTCAATTACAGAAGATTTAAGCGAAGAAGATACAACGGTTGAGGAGCCTGCCGTTATAACAGCTAAATTCTCCGATATAGAAGGGCATTGGGCTAAGAACTGGATAAATGAAGCCATTAAGCTTGGTTTTGTTTCCGGTTACGATGACGGTACGTTTAAGCCGGACAGAACAATTACGAGAGCGGAATTTTCCAAGCTGCTGAACGGTGCTTTGAAAACCGAAAAGAAAGCTGACTTCAACTTTACCGATGTGAAAAGCAGTGAATGGTTTTATGATGAGGTACGCAAATCTGTTGCTTCGGGGTTTTTTTCAGGATATGAAAATAATACATTCAGACCTAACAACCCCATAAAGAGAGAAGAGGTTGCGAAGGTTGTTAGCAGTGCAATGACAACCGGAGGAGTTGACGGTGAAGGTGCAACGCTTTTATCAGATTATGGTACTGTGCAGGAATGGGCCAAGCCAAGTGTAAACGCAGTCTATAACAAGGGATACATCCTAGGCTATCCCGATAAAACGTATCAACCGTCAAAAGCTTTGACCCGTGCCGAAGCAGTTAAAATCATTTATGAAATAATAGAAAATGAAAATATAGAATACGGAATCAATATAACTAACTATGATGAATTGTACACCAGCGCCGTAGTTGTCGGAGATATAAATATATTAGAATCAGTAGGAACAGGAAATGTTTATTTAAAAAACGTTGTTGTTCTGGGAGATATAGTAATTTATGCAAGCAAGGTTAATACTGTTCAATTAACAGATGTAACAGCGAGAAATATAATTGTTAAGGACGAGAACAATCCGGTAAAGATTATAAAATAAAAAGATGAGATTTATATCACTATCGCTCAGAATGACAGCATTGTCATTCTGAACGCGGTGAGGAATCTCATCTTTTTATTATTTAATACCTAAAAATTCTCTTGTGTTTACAAGCCTATCATCTAAATAAATAGTTTGATAAACATCCTTTGAACTATTATCTTTGTTAGCTACGGTAATTTGCAGATAATAATTTTCCTTATAATCCCTTGCAGGCCAGTCTAAGCTGTAGCTGTTCAGTATCATAAATGCTTTATCACTGTCATGCAGCATTGTATCGATATCCTTAATTAAATGGGGTCTTATATGCTCAAGACTTATATTTTCATCAGGAGAATATGCTTCTCCCCTGTCATTGCTCAGCACAACTTTTATATTGTCTTTATTTTTTAAGTAGTAATCCTCATTATATAAATAGAAAAACTTTTTTTCTTTCAATTCTTCGGATTTCAAGATGTCCGATGCAATTTCATCCTTTACTTTATTTTCGGAATTTTCGTCGTTTTTAATTCTATAATCTCTGATTAATATGCTGCCGTCATTCATATAGTAATTTATCACTACATTATTTATATAGAATTCATCATTATCATAGCCCTGATTATCCAAAATTTCCTTATGCAGCTCTGTTATTTTTTCGATGTTTGCCTTATCAGTAAAAAGTATGATGTTTCTATTATAATAGTAACTTTCGAACTCCGATAAGTTTTCATCATTTAAAATATCCTCATCTCCAAAATACCTGTTCGCTTCTCTGTATGCCCATCTGTTGCCACCAATGTAAGCAGCTTTTACGTCTTCCGGAGCAGGAACCACATTTTTATACTGATTTGCAAATAATACGGTGGCACCGGTCAGTACTATAAATGATGCCATACTTACTAAAAATACTTTAATTGACAATCTTGAAATTCTGAATGCTTTTTCCATAATTGCAATTATTATATAGTATGACAGGGCAGCTAGCAATAATGATACCATCACTTCGCTTGCAACGCTTCTGTCGTAAGAGGATATTGAGAAAAGTGCAGGAATTATCAAGCTTGCTAGAACGGAAACAAAGTATTTATAACCGTCAAAAACCATGAAATTACCGGTGTTTTCATTCTTTCTTCTCTTAATCATCTTTAATATCAGGAAGGTAATGAAAGCAATTATTACACCTAAAATTAAAAAGTATACTATATCTATGGAGTTGTAGGAATATGCAATCAGATAAATGTAATCCAACTTGTAAAAAGCGTCTACAAAGTACTCCATTAATACATTGGAGCTGAATCCTATAACCAGGTCCTCCAATATTGAAAACATAAATTGTATTATCAAATAAAATATAGCAGGCAAAGCAAAGTTAAATATTGTCATTAATCCGGCTACCAAGGTGTTGCCCGATAATATTGAAGACAGTGCCGATAAAAATATGCCCGCCGAAAGCCACGGTATTATAACCTTATATATTTCTAATATATCAATATTATAATTTTGAACAGCATCTGACAATAAAACCAATATCAATAAGAATCCTGTAAATATATGGTTGCTGATAATATTTATAAAAATCTGATCTTTGAAAGAAAGCGGTTTTGATTTGTAGTAAGCTAGCTTAGAGTCATTATGTAAAAAGCTGCTATCTACAAGACAGTTAACAAATGCTAAAATAAATACTTCGACTATCCCAAAGGCAATAAAAAATTCTCCGCCTATTCCCAATATAAAGGGTATTAACATCGTTGTAATAAAAATTATTACTGTAGATAAAAGAAACCAGTTCTTTTTACTTTTTAACGAATACAAAAGTAATGAAGTGAAATTATTTTTTCTCTGTTCCATAACCAGCACCTCCTAATTCAGTAATAAAAATTTCCTCAAGGTTCATGGAAAGCTTATCAAACAAAAGAACCTTATATTCTTTTTCTAATTGATGTTTAAACTCATCAGAATTTCCGGTTAAAGTACATATATTAATGCTTCCTATTTTTACTGATTTAATAATATTAAATTCTTTAAATTCATCAGGATTAAATTCTCCTTCAACCGCAAATTGAACTCTTTTGATTTCATCCTTCATTTTTTCAAGGTTTTCTTCCTTCAGTATTTTGCCTTCGTGCATAATACCTACTTTATCACATATATTATCTAATTCCTTTAAATCATGGGAAGATATTATTACGGTCATTTCATTTTCCATAACTTCCTGTATCAGGACATCCCAGAACTTTCGTTTAATCACTGCATCAAGTCCATCCACTATTTCGTCAAGAAGTAATACTTTCGGCTGGGCTGCAATTGCCAATACAAATGCTGCCTGCTTTTTTTGACCCTTGGACATTTTATTCAAACTTTTATTTTTCTCTATATTAAAGTATTTAACTAAATTATCAAATTTCTCAGTTGACATATTTTTATATAATAATTTTTCGTAAGCAAACAGCTTACTCAATGTTGATTGGTACGGGAAAAATAAGCTGTCCTGAACAAAATAGAAATCACTTAAAAATTCAGTATTTTCTTTTAATTCCTTATCGTCATAATAAATAGTTCCTTCATCCTGCTTGTAAATCATCATTATTTGCTTTAACAGCGTGGTTTTGCCGCATCCGTTGGAACCTACCAATCCATATATCTGGCTGCTTTCAGGGTTTATATTTATATTGCTTAAAACTTGAAATTCTCCGAATTTCTTGCTTAAATTTTCAACCTTTAACATTTTTACCTCCTTAACCTACATTAGGCTTAAGTATTTTCCTCACTAAATCAATTATATATTCATCATTTAACCCAAGCTCTTTTAATGATTTTATTGCCTCACTCAATTTTTCTTCCATATTCCTTATATGTATACTCCTCAGTTCTATGGAATCCTTTACGAAATTTCCTACTCCCTTCACGGTATAAATATAATTGTTTTCTTCTAAGCTTTTATATGCTTTTTGTATGGTGTTCGGGTTAATCTTTATCATTGCGGCCAGTTCTCTTACCGATGGTAATTTTTCATCCGGTTTAAGCACTTTTGACAATATTAATCTTGTCAATTCGTCATATATTTGTTCATATAGGGCTTTTGAACTATTATTATCAATCAGAATCATCTCACACCTCCTGTTAAATATTGTTGTATGCCAATTTTCTGTTCACATAATCTGTCAATTTTCCCTCATAAACTTCCTTAAGCTCTAATGTGTTATAATCATCCGGTATCACAAGCGAAATTTCTTTCTTGAATGGTATTATACCCCATAATAAGTATGATACGAAGCTTGAGCAAACATAATAATATTGCCTTTGCAACGGAATATTAAAGTACATCAAAAATATATTCAAGAAGCTGTATCTGAAGCTTTTTGGGTCATTTAAGAACCTGTTTAGTCTTTTTAAAATTGTATTATAATCTGCTTCCGTCACTTCTAATTTATATATTTTGCACTTTGTTTCGGGATGCATTTTGAATACACCGCTATTCGGATTTTCTTTAACAAATCCTCCTATAAGAGGAAACCAGTTTATTTTTCTGCCAAAACTAAACATTGTTGAACAATCATCTTCAAAAGATATTGATATATGATTGTAGGGTTTTTTTGATACAAGTTTCAATGTTTTTGATACAACTGTATTTGTTTGAGTTAAAACTATTTTTATCTCCTTCATTTTCTTCTACCTTCTATGCCTCTTTATTATGTTATGTGTATTAATACACTTAGTACAGTAGCTGTATTATATCGCATAGTACACTCCTTGTCAACATAATTTTTTGCATTATAAAAAGAGGGATTTAAGCCCTCTCAAATTTATGAAAAGTATATTCCGGACGCTTTAGCGACCCATAATCTTTTTGTAACCTTCAAGCTCCCTGTCATTAGCTAAAATATAATGCTCCGGTTCAATTTCTACCCATTTAGGCGGATTTGAGCCGTAATCGAAATGACTTTTTTTCGGTTCATATACTTCTATTATTTTATTTCTTTCAGCATGTGGATTCGGTGTCGGTATTGCTGATAAAAGTGACTTTGTATATGGATGAAGAGGATTGGCAAACAGCTTTTCAGATTCAGCCAATTCAACGATATCACCTTTATAAATAACAGCTATTCTATCTGAAATAAATCGGACAACCGATAAATCGTGAGCTATAAATAAATATGTCAATCCTTTTTTCCTTTGTAAATCCGATAACAGATTTATAACCTGAGCACGAATTGATACATCCAGAGCTGATATAGGTTCGTCGGCAATAACCAATTCCGGCTCCATAACCAATACCCTTGCAATACCTATACGCTGTCTTTGTCCTCCTGAAAATTCATGTGGAAATCTGCTTGCAAATTCAGGTAAAAGCCCAACATCCAGCAATGCCTGCTCCACTTTCTTTTTTCTCTCTTCTTCAGAGCCGTAGTTTTTTAAATTATATAAACCTTCAGATACTATATAATCAACCTTTGCCCTTTCATTTAAAGAAGCCATAGGATCCTGAAATATCATCTGAATTTTCCTTGTAACCTGACTATCCAATTCTTTATCTATCTTTCCGCTTATCCTCTGGCCGTTGTAAATTATATCCCCTGAGGCAGCAGGATTAATTCTTATTATAGCCCTGCCTATAGTAGTCTTACCTGAACCTGATTCTCCGACAAGCCCGAAGGTTTCACCTTTATAAACATTAAAGCTTACATCATTTACCGCAACGAATTTTTGCTTCCCTTTTCCAAATTCTACTCTTAAATTTTTAACCTCTAATAAGCATTCTTTGTTATTCAAGACCTTCACCTCTCTTTACTTCCATTTCCCTCATTTTTTTAATTAAAAGAGGTGGATCGACCTTTGGTGCTCTTGGATCAAGCAGCCATGTTCTCGCCTTGTGAGTAGGGGTCACTTCAAAATAAGGAGGTCTTTTTTCAAAGTCAATTTTTAGTGCATGAGGATTACGCGGTGCAAAAGCATCACCTTTTATTTCTTTAAACAGGTTTGGAGGCGTACCCTTTATGGAATATAAATCCTCACCTTTTATCCCAAGCTGAGGCAAGGAAGATAACAGTGCCCATGTGTAAGGATGCTTAGGATCGAAAAATACCTCTTCAGACAAACCTAATTCTATTATATCTCCTGCATACATAACAGCTATTCTATCGGCAACGTTGGCAACAACGCCTAAGTCGTGAGTAATGTATATAATTGTCAGCTGATATTTCTTCTGCAGGTTTTTTAATAATTGAAGAATCTGTGCCTGAATGGTAACATCCAGAGCCGTTGTCGGTTCGTCGCATACTAAAATGTTCGGATTGCATGCCACGGCTATGGCTATAACAACCCTTTGACGCATACCACCGGAAAACTCGTGAGGATATTGTTTATATCTCCTTTCCGGTTCGGAAATACCAACGTCGTTTAAAATTTCAACAGCCAATTTTTTAGCTTCTTCACCCTGCAAATTCTGGTGAAGCTCTATTGACTCCTGCACCTGCTTACCTACCGTTTTAAGAGGATTTAACGACGTCATGGGATCCTGAAAAACCATGGCTATTTCTTTTCCTCTTATTTTTATCCAGTCATCTTCAGTTTTATATTTCGCCAAATCATTGTCTTTATATATTATGGACCCGCTTTCGATTCTTCCGTTAGCATCTAAAAGTCCCATAAATGACTTCGTAAAAACTGATTTGCCGGAGCCGGATTCACCAACTATCGCAAGGCTTTCACCTTTATGCAGATCTAATGACGCACCTCTGATTGCGGTTAATTCCTGTCCGCGTAAATTAAATTTTATAACTAAGTTATCAACAGATAATACTTTTTCGTTATTTATCATGGCAGCCTCCTATACGTGATTTCTTGGATCGGCAGAATCTGCAAAAACATTGCCGATTACATAGAAGGATATAGTAACAACAGATATCACGACAGCCGGGAAGAATAACTGATACCTTTGGTTAGGATCCATCATCAAGGCTCTTCCTTCATTAACCAGATTTCCAAGTGACGGTATATCAATCGGTAATCCCATACCTATATATGATAAGAATACTTCGTTTCCTATAGCAGCCGGTATGGCAAGTGCCATTCTGAGCATTATAACGGATACTAAGTAAGGCAAAAGATTCTTGGTTATAATTCTGCTTGTGGGAGTGCCTAAGCACCTTGAAGCAAGATTATATTCCCTGTCTCTGATAATTAATATAAGATTTCTTACAAATCTCGCCATTTGAAGCCATCCTGTCATACACATGGCAAATATAATAGTGGAAATACTTGGCTTCATAATATATGTCAATATAATTAAAACCACCGTGGTAGGTATGTTGTCCCAAACATTGTATATTTCAGTAATTACGGCATCAAGCTTTCTGACATAACCCCAAAGAGCTCCGATAGTTATACCAACTATTGCTTCAAATATGGCTACGGAAACCCCTATAAATAAGGATGTCCTCGTACCGCTCCAAACACGCGCCCATAAATCCTGTCCGATTGAGTTCGTTCCAAATACAAATTCATCATTAGGTCTGACATTTCTGAACTGTATGCCTGTATCCGGATTTATATATATTTGTGTAGGGCTTTTTTGATTCGGCAAATACGGCTGTATCACGGTAAATAAAACTACAGAAACAATTAAAATCAACAGTGCCATTGCCACTTTATTTTTCATGAAAACCTGAAATGTAGATCTCCAGAATGAATAATTTGAATATCCCGTCAATTCACTTTTGGACTCATCATATTCGGCAAATTCAAATAAGGATGGATCTACGTTGTCGGTTATGTCGTTCATAATTTTTTTGCTCGTCATTATCTTGATCCTCCTTCGTGCGATAATTTTATTCTCGGATCAAATGCAGCCATAAGTATATCTCCCAACATCAATCCTACTATTCCAATGGAAGAATACAAAAGCACCAATGCCTGAACCAATGTGTTGTCCTGTCTTTGTATTACCGTAACCAAAAGTCCGCCTGTTCCCGGTATTGAAAATAATGATTCCACATAAATAGAGCCGGCAACAGTATAAAGTATCGAAGCAGGTAAATATTGCGCCATAGGAACAAAGGCGTTTCTCATAACATGTCTTACCATAATTTCCTTGCTTTTTAAGCCCTTTGCCCTTGCCAGTCTGACATAATCCTTGTTCAGCTCATCAACCATGTAACGCCTTATCCACATAGCATAATAAGCTGTGGTTACCAATGATAAGCAAAGCACCGGAAGTATCCAGCTTTTTGGGTCTGATTTGTCAAACAGCAGAGGAAGCTTGAATATATCTGTAAAAAACACCTGTATGAAAAGATAGTATATTACGGCAGGTACTGCGTTTGCACCTACAACATAGCATGTTCCGAATTTATCCCAAAACTTGCCTTTATACCGTGCCATTAAAATGCCGAGACTCAATCCGACTATCAGCGACAATGTCAGAGAAGCCACTCCGAAGCGCAGTGATGTTATCAACTTATCTCCCAATATTTTCGTAATATCAACCTTAGGCCTGTATGTGATTGATTGACCTAAGTCTCCTTTTAGCAAATTCATATAAAAGTTTTTAAGTTGTACAGGCAACGGGTCTAAAAGCCCAAGGTTTTTAAGTTTAGCTTCTATCTGACCGGCATCTAGCTTATCAAAGCTTGAGCCGAAATATCCTTCAATAGGCATCATACGCATCAAAAAAAACACAATTGTTATAACAATCATCAGCGTCAAGAAAGATCTAAAAAGCCTTATTACATAATACTTCATTATACTTCTTCCTTTCTGTTTTGATTCAAATACAAAATGGGGGCTGAGAGCCCCCATCTTTTAAGAACTATTTCGCTGCTTCCTTTAAAGCATTTTCACGTTCTGTCTGCCACTCTTCCTGTGCCTTTTCAAATTCTTCCATGCTTATAGGATCAGCAAGAAGTCTGGCTCCCTTCCACGTCATAGTTGCAATACCGAACGGCGCATACGGTCTTTCAAACGGAAGTATAACAGATGCCACATATCCGTCCCCTGCGCTTACCTTAAGCGGCATAACAAATGCGTTATTTATTAAGTATGCTTCAGCATTTGCAAACAATTCATATCTCTTAGTCAGATCAATCAGCTCTGCCTTTGCTTCTTGAATCATAGACTCATATACGTCGTAGATATTCTTTCCGTCAGCATCTACTTCTGTTGTGTATTCAGGGAAATTATAGTTTCCGTCACGTCTGAACGGATCTGTATATGTCTGAGGATCTGCATAGTCAGGACCCCAGTTTACCTGCATAAATGAATAGTTACCTGCTCTTCTTGTTCCGTCAAGGAATCCTGTAGGAGCGTGCGGGAGAAGCGTAACCTGAACATAATCACTGCCCAGAATAGTTTCTAATCCCTGCTTAACAACCTGTGCTTCCTGTGCCCAGTATGAACTATTTGTATTGTAAGGCATCAATATCTTTACAGGGAATTTTGCACCTGCTGCAGTAAGCTCCTCAATCGCTTTCTCTTTTAAAGATTTAGCTTCTGCCTCATTGTAAAAATCTTTTCCTTTCAGTGCTGCCAAATCACCTATATCTGTATAATCCAAACCATCCTGAGAAGTAAAGTTCGGAGGTGTAATAGTATTGAGAACCCTGTAATCAGGATTGTATGGGTCTTCTGTTGCAACAGCAGCACGTCTGTTAAGTGCAGCCACGATTGACTTTCTGAAGTTAACATTGTTTACTGCTATCTTCCAGTTTTCAGGCTCATATTCCGCATCAAACTGAGGTTTAAAGTTAAATGCATAGAAATATGTGTATGTTCCCAATCTGTCCGGAGATATTTTGTCTTTAAGCTCAGGATTTGTCATCCACTCATCAAGATTTGCCGTAGGAATAACTGCGTGAGAAACCTCTCCTCTTCTGAAGAGTTCTCCTCCCAAGGCGCTCGCCTCTTTGTTGTATTTGTAGTCAAGCACTTTTACAAATACATTATCTTTATCCCAGTACGCTTCATTCTTTGTGCTCAGTCTCTTAATCTGAGGTTCAAATTCAGTTAACAAATATGCACCGTTATATAATATAGCCGAGTTCGCTGTTCCGAACAAATCTCCCATTTCTTCCAGAAATGGTTCATAAACAGGGAAGAAGCTTACGTAAGTCAGCATGGACTCAAAGTAAGGAACCGGTTCCTTCAGAGTGTATACCAGAGTATAATCATCCTCTGCCTTAACTCCCACTTGTGAGAAATCAGTTATTTCCTCATTATAATATTCCTCGGCATTTTTTATAACAGAATAAACTATGTTAGCAGATTCGGATTCATTATTTTTTGTTAATATATATTTTGCAGATGAAACAAAATCGTTTGCGGTAGTTTCTGCCATTTCATTTCCTTCGTAATCAACCCATTTAATTCCCTTTTTCAAATGGAATGTCCATTCCAGTCCATCATCCGACACTTCCCATTTCTCTGCCAAGGCTGGCTGAAGAACGCCGTATTTATCGTATTGAACCAATGTATCCACAAGATTTGCAGCAACGCTCATATCTATCCATGTTGTATTTATAAGATAGTTAAGAGTTGTAATTTCTTCAGCGTATGTATACTTGTATACCTGCTCGGCTGCATATTTACCGCCTTCGGTTATGTCTTCTCCTTGAGAAGGTTGTTCTGGCTGTTCTGGTTGTTCCTGTCCAGGATTTGTTCCACCGGTACATGCTGTTAAAACCAAAGTGAGTACTAATATTAAGGATAATAATCTTTTCATTGTCCCCTCCAAAATAAATTTATATAATAAAATTAGTATGAACTAATATTATTAAAAATGTTATCGTTTTCTTTTATTGTAAGGTGGTGCACCTGAGAGGAATCGAACCCCTGGCACATGCCTTAGGAGGGCACTGCTCTATCCTTCTGAGCTACAGATGCACATTTAGCTTAAAATGAATACTACACTAATTTGTTCATTTTGTCAATATGCTTATTACTTAATGAAATCGTTAGAATCATACTTATCATGTATAAATATAACAGTAATTAATGTTGTAATTAATGACTTTAGTTGTGAATTAAACACAAAGACGCTTACAGATTTTTCGACAAAATTAATAAATATCCAAAGCGCCTTTTTATATATACTGAAAATATTTCAAAATATTAAATTTTTAACAGATATTAATCAGCTGAAAATGTTCCCGAAAAATCTAAATATCCTGACAAGGATATTAGCCTTTTCTATATTTTTATTTACTACAGCATCTACCTGTCCGACTTCTTTATCATTAACATATATACTGATAGTGCCAATTTTATCACCTGATTTTAAAGGCGCTTTAACAGTATCATTATATGAAATTTTCGTCTTAATTATATCATCATTTTTTAACATTTTATTATAATCTGATGACGGAAATACTTCTATCTTACCATCCTTGGAATTGGTAATATATACGTGGTCCGCTGTTTCTGTCTGTTTAATAATTTTATTATAGCTGAAATTGTCTCTGCCGTATTCTAACAGCTCTTTTGTTTTATCAAACCTCTCCTCATGAGTTACCGCACCTAATATAATACCTATCAATCTGAAATTCTGCTCACCGTCAACGGGTAAAGATGATACGAGACAAAGACCGGCTTTATCCGTAAAACCGGTTTTTAAACCATCGGCACCTTCTACAAAACCAAGTATTGGATTTGTAGCTTGTTTTCTGTAATTCCTTTCCGTTACAACAAGCTCATCCTGTCTTGTAACTTCTAAAATCTCAGGATATTTAGTTAATATATGTCTGGTCAATTTATATAAATCTGCTGCGGACATATGATTTTGACCTGTTTTTTCATCGTTTATCGGCAAGCCGTGAGGATTGATGAAGCTTCCGGACAATAACCCTAATTCAGAGGATTTTTCATTCATCATTTTGACAAAATTATCTACTGTATTACCTACATGCTCGGCAATTGCCGTTGCACAATCGTTACCTGAAACTATAAGCATACCTTTAACAAGCAGGCTCAGCTTAATCGTTTCACCAGATACCAGACCAAATTTACTGCCATCTGTAGAAGCTGCATGCCCACTGATTACAACATCATCATCTAAGGAAACATCTCCGTTTGATACGGCATCCATCATTACAAGGTACGTCATAAGTTTAGATATGCTGGCAATTGCCAATTGCTCGTTTATATTATATTCATATAAAACTTCACCGGTTTCTAAATCACCTAACAATGCACCCTTTATATTATTGTTAATATTAATGTCACCATATACAACAGTATTAGTCAGAATAACTATTAAAAGGCAAACAGACAAAATCTTTTTCATATGTATCCTCCAATCCATCATAATATAATTATATATTAAATTTCGACAAATTGCATTATTAATTTGATTATTGTAAATAATTAACTGATAGAATCCTTTTCTCCTGCCCTAACCGGTAAAATAATGAATAATAATCTATTGAATAATAAAATTCAAATTACATAATATTATAGTAAAATCTGAATTGAGGAATTTAAATGAACCTATATAATAAAGCAGCAACAATATTGTTGTTTATCTTTGAAGTAACCTTAATATTCACCGGCTTCACTGCTTTGATGCAAAAAGATTATGGTGTTTTTAAGCTTTCACTTCTGGCCGCTTTCAGCATACTCATACCTTTTATATTATCCTGCTTAGCTAAAAAGAAAAAATTGAATCTTCCCTTAGGCTTTCAATTGTTCGGTATTATATTTATTTTTACAGCACAATATTTCGGAGAAATCAAAGACTTTTATGATAATATATGGTGGTGGGATCTAATGTTACATGGAGCTTTTGGAAGCTACATGGTTATAACCTTTCTTCATTTAATAAAAGGAATTATCAGAATGGAAGCAGAAATTACACACAAAAGATACGTTATGACGACTGCATTATTTGCATTCAGTTTCGCACTCTCTCTGGGAACATTGTGGGAAATCTTTGAATTTTCCGGCGATTTTATATTTGATACAGGCATGGTAAAAGGCGGGCTTGAAGATACAATGAGTGATCTCATAGTGAAAACTGCAGCTGCGTTAATAACTTCATTAATTTATTATTTCAGAGAAAGAAATGAATAAACCTGAGCGCGACTTCGTCGTTATGCTCAGGTTGTTGATAGTTATAAACTTATTTTTTCCATACCTCTCATATAAGGTCGTAATTGCTCAGGAATGGTTATTGAACCGTCTTCATTTTGATAGTTTTCCAGTATTGCGGCAAATGTTCTTCCCACCGCAAGACCTGAACCGTTTAATGTATGAATTAATTCAAGCTTTCCTTTATCTGTAGGTCTATATTTTATGTTGGCTCTTCTTGCCTGGAAATCCTCAAAGTCAGAGCAAGAAGAAATCTCCACGTATCTGTTGTAGCTTGGCATCCATACCTCCAGGTCGTATGTTTTGGCCGAGCTGAATCCTATGTCTCCCGTGCAAAGCTCAACAACCCTGTAAGGAAGTCCTAACCCCTTTAGTATTTCTTCGGCAAAATTTGTTAATATTTCAAGCTGTCTGTAAGAATCCTCAGGTGCTGAATACATAACCATTTCAACCTTGTCAAATTGGTGATTTCTGATTAACCCCCTTGTATCTCTTCCGGCTGAGCCTGCTTCTGCTCTGAAGCACGGTGTATATGCAGTCATATAAATAGGTAACTCTGCTTCATCTATTACCTCATCCCTGTAAATATTTGTAACGGGAACCTCGGCAGTAGGAATTAAATAATAATCCTTTTGACTTAACTTAAACATATCCTCTTCAAATTTCGGAAGCTGTCCCGTTCCGTACATACTTTCTTTGTTTACCATAAATGGAGGCGCTATTTCTGTAAATCCGTGATCAACAGTATGCTTATCAAGCATATACGCTGTAATTGCTCTTTCTAATCTTGCCCCTATCCCTTTAAACATTGAGAAGCGGGTTCCCGTAATTTTAGTTGCCCTTTCAAAATCTAAAATATTTAAGTTAACACCTAAATCCCAGTGCGGTTTTAATTCAAAGTCAAATTCTCTTGGTTCTCCCCATCTTCTGATTTCCTTATTGTCGGCATCGGAAGCTCCTACAGCTACATCCGGGTTCGGAGTATTGGGTAAGCTTAATAGCTCTTCTTCAATTTTAGCATCAATTTCTTTTATATCACCGTCAAGTACCTTCACCTTTTCAGCCAAATCCTTCATTTCCTGAAGAATTATCGTAACATCTTTTCCTTCCTTCTTTAATAAAGGAACCTGCTTAGAAACCTTGTTTTGTTCGGCTTTCATATTTTCAGCTTCAACAAGCTTCTCACGTCTTACTTTGTCTAATTCTAAAACATTTTTTAAGTTTAATTCCGGATTCCTTCTTTTTAATAAATTTTCAACTTCTTCCGGGTTGTTTCTTATTCTTTTAATATCTAACATTTTCTCCTCCAAGTTCTAACATCTTTTTATTACTAAAAACAAAAACCCTCGTCTCTATTTTTAGAGACGAAGGATACTCGCGGTGCCACTCTAATTATTATACATATGTATAACCACTCGATAAGTTAACGCCTATAACGTCCAAGGTTGCTGCCCCCGAATACTCCGGAACGGATTCAACAATTCCTTATATCGGCTTACACCAGCCGCCAACTCTCTTGATAAAAATATTGTTTACTGTTTTCCATCATTGATATTATATCGATATTATTTATATTACAACAAAAATGCTTTGTCAAGGACTATTTTTTAATGAATTGCAGGAGAAATGATGCACAAAGCTTCCGATTCTCCGTCATGGCTGTTAAAAATCATATGTCCGTTGTTTTCAGGAACACAAATACTGTCTCCTTTTGATAACGTAAAAACCTTATCTCCGATATGACATTGTATTTCACCCGACAAAACATAAATACATTCCTGCGCTTCGTTTACTATTACGTTTTCACTTATCCAGCTTTTTGGTTTAAGTTTAAACAAAAATGCCTCAACCTGAGAATTCTTTTCACCGTTGTTTAAGACAGGTGTAATAAATTCTAATTCTACATTGATGTTTCCAAATTTAACCTTTGTTCTTTCGTTTTCGGCAATAGTTATGACACTTTTATCGTTATCTTCTGAAAACAAAACCGACAGCGGTATTTCTAATGCATCAGCCAATCTTTTCAGAACAGAAAGTGAAGGAGATATTAAATCTCTTTCTATTTGTGATATATAACCGGATGTTACATTAATTTTTTCTGATAGTTCCACGATTGTTAAATTTTTGCTTTTCCTGATACTTCTAATCTTCTCTCCAACCAATTTCATCCCCTCATCCCATTAATACTCTACTTATATTATACACAAAAAAATAATTATGTCACTAAAATGTTTACAAAATTTGAAAAAGATTGTAAAATAGTAGACTTATTCTTTTTGTAATTTTGTGTGTTTTAAAGTTTATTCCTCATTGCTGGTGTATTTTTATTTTTCTTTTCATATAATGCATATTATGTTATAATAATCTATTAATTATATAAATTCGTCATAGTGTTAAAGGGGTTTTCATAATGGAATATAGTGAAAAATATATAGAGGAAAATAATTATTTAAATGAAGTTATACATCTGTTAAGTTATTATCTAAGCATCGATACTGAAAAATTAGCAGAACAAAAATCAGATTTGATAGAAGCAAGAAAAGAAATGTGGGAGAATACTACTCATACTTCTGCTGATTTTGATAAGCTGACCGATTTAAATCAGTATTTAAGTGCATTGCAGCTGCAAACCTTAAGCTATACAGAGCTTGAGAAGCGTATTGCAAAGCATGAAAGGATGCTTAGTAATCCATATTTTGCAAGGATTGATTTTACCGAAGAGGGATACGATGACACCGAAAAAATTTATATAGGACTTTTTAATTTAATGGATGATGAAACCCATGACATTAAAGTCTTTGATTGGCGTGCACCTATTTCAAGCTTGTATTATCGGTCAGAAATCGGTCCCGTAGAATATAAGGCACCTTCAGGAAAAATAAGAGGAATCATTTCTTTAAAAAGACAATATAAAATTACTAAAGGCGTGTTGGAATATTTCTTTGACAGTAACGTTAATATTGTTGATGAAATGCTTATGGAAGCATTATCAAAAAATATGACCTCAAAAATGAAAACAATCGTTGAAACTATACAAAAACAACAGGATCTTATAATTCGTGACTTGAAAAATGATTTACTTGTTGTTCAAGGAGTTGCAGGAAGCGGAAAAACCTCTGTGGCTCTTCATAGAATAGCCTTTTTGTTATATCAGGGTCTTAATATGAAATTAAGCTCAAACAATGTAATCATAATATCACCTAACACATTATTTTCTAAATATATATCCAATGTACTACCGGAGCTGGGTGAAGAAAATATACGAGAATTTACCTTTGAAAATATATTTAATAAGCTTTTTGAAAACAATTTATCTGTGAAAACGAAAAGCGAAAACTTTGAAAATATTATCTGTTCAGAAACCGAGAAAAAAAGAAATTTTCTAAGATCATATGATGAGTTTAAAGGGTCTTATGATTTCATGAAAATTATTGATAGGTTTATTTACTACTTTGAACATAAATTGATACCTTTTGAAGATGTTTACTTTAACGGTGAAATAATTGAGAACAAACAACTCATTAAAGCTTTTTTATTAAGCGGAAAGTTAAATATGTCTACTTCCAAAAAATTAAAAATCATCGAAAACAGAATAATGGATAAGGTTCGTGACCATAAAAACAACCGAAGAGAAAAAATAGAAAAGGCAGTAAGCGAATCCAACGGGCATGAGTTTGAAATTAAAAGCTTTACCAGAGTTCTGGCAGCTAAGGAAACCAATTCCTTAATCGAACGAATTCATAAATTTACCGAATTTAACAGCTATGAGCTGTATAAGAAGCTATTCAATGATAAGGATTTATTTAAAACTCTTGGCAAAGGCTTGAATCTTCCGGAAAACATTGATGAAATAATTGATTATACCTATAGGGAAATTAATGATCCATACAACATACCTTATTCTGACGGAATTGCTTTAATGTATCTTAAAATAAAAGCTGAAGGCGTTGATACATTCAGTGACATAAAGCAGGTTATTGTCGATGAGGCACAGGATTATTATCCAATGCATTACTGTGTGCTGAAAATGTTGTTCAGAGAGGCAAGATTTACAATTGTTGGCGATGTTAATCAATCTATTGAAAAGAAAAGTGATTTATCCTTCTATGATGAAATTATTTCAATATTTAATTTCGAAAAAAGCAGCAAAATTTATTTAAATAAAAGCTACAGAAACTCATATGAAATAAGCAAATTCAGCGAGAAACTGTTAGAAGAGAAAAGCATTGATACCGAGTATTTTAAAAGAAATGAAGAAAAACCCGAAATAATTTGCGAAAAGACTTCCGAAAACCTAGATAACAGAATTGTTGAGGATATTAGTAAGTATAAAACACAGGGATACAATTCTATCGCGGTCATATGCAAAAATAGAGAGGATGCTTCTGATTTATTCTTCAGATTGAAAAGCAAAATCGATATTAAGCTTGTTGATTACGTAGGAGAACAAAATTTAACCGGTGTTATAATAGTCCCTATTTATTTAGCAAAAGGATTAGAGTTTGATGCTGTAATGATATATGAAGCAAACGATAAAAATTACAACAACATATTTGATAAAAAGCTATTGTACGTAGCATCAACAAGAGCACTTCACAGATTGTCATTATATTATACGGGAAAGGTAAGTAAATATTTAAAACAATAACTGCCGTTCAATCTATTACTTGATAAGCACTCAAAAAGAAAGTATAATATTATTATACAACATTAAAAAAACATATTGAGGAGTTATTGATATGAAGGGAAATCCAAAACTGATTGACACCTTGAATTTTTTGCTTGCTGATGAGTTGACCGCAATTAACCAGTATATTGTTCATGCTGAAATGTGTGAGGATTGGGGCTATAGCAAGCTACACCACAGCTTTGAAAAGAGATCAATTGATGAAATGAAGCACGCTGAAAAATTGATTGGAAGAATACTCTTCCTCGGAGGAACACCTATCGTCAGCAATCTGAACAATATTCACATCGGCGATGAAGTTCCCAAGCAGATAGAAAATGATCGCGTTGCTGAGGTCGGTGCAATCGAGGCATATAATAATGCCATTGCTCTTGCAGGCGAACTTCGGGATTATGCCACAAGAGATATCCTCATACAAATTCTGAACGATGAAGACCGTCACATGGATGAAATTGAGGAATTACAAGATCAAATTGAGCAAATGACACTTCCTATTTTCCTGACAACTCAGGTAGGTTAGTATTTACAAATTACATACATAGAAGAAACACCCCAATGCTTTGTATATTTCAAGAGCATTGGGGTGTTTCTTCTTATTATCAATGCTGCAAAAGCAGTTGTCGAAGCGGGTGATGGGAATCGAACCCACACAGCCGGCTTGGGAAGCCGGAACTCTGCCACTAAGCTACACCCGCATAAGCTACTGAGCGGATTTGAACCGCTGACCTACTGATTACGAATCAGTTGCGCTACCAGCTGCGCCACAGTAGCACATTAAATATGCTATAATAAGAATTTAATACTTTTTTTGTTATTTGTAAACAATTATTTTGTGCTTTAATATACAAAAACAATTTTATATTTCATCATTCCGGTGAGAGAATCTATTATTGCCAAGGAAATAGTAGGTAACACACTATTAATCTGTACATATATTATAGTATATAAATTTTATATTAAGGAGTGTATATATGAACAACGATTACAACAATAATCCTCATATTTATGAAGAAGCAGAAGAATTTAACATGAATGATAATATGGATATGTATGATGTATATAACACAAGATTTAATAATAACAGACGATATATGGATGATTATTACGGAAGATATGATGACATGTACAGATATGACCGGAGATATGATAGAAGGTATGACAGAAACAGATATTATCAATATCCGTATTGTGACAGATACGGCAGATGTGAGAATCCAATCTGGTGGTTATTTTGGCCTTTCTTCTTCCAATAAAAACAATTGATTAGCAATTGGTAAAAATAAGGTGAGATTCCTCACTGCATTCGGAATGACACGATTTTGTCATCCTGAGCATAGCGAAGGATCTCCCTTAAAATTCGTGTAACTCTATTGCCAATCCATCATCAGAACTTTCTGCTGCCCGGTTTTATCGGTTTTGAGCCGTCACTGCAAAGCGGACAATTATCCGGCTCGTAGGTTTCAAATTCCAATTCTGTTGCACTGTATATCGGTAATGAAATCCGGCTTGATTTTCGGTCAACTACACATCCGATTCCAACAACTTCTCCACCTAATCTTTCGAGTACCTCTGCTGTTTCCATGGATGATTTGCCCGTGGTAACAACATCTTCCATTATTAATATTCTTTCTCCGGGATGTATTTCAAAACCACGTCGAAGAGTCATTACATTGTTTTCTCTTTCGGTAAATACGGCTTTTATGCCTAATTGTCTTCCAAGCTCATAGGCAGCTGTTATTCCGCCCATAGCAGGACCTACTATTACGTCTAAATTTAAGTCCTTAACTTTTTCAGCTACTAATGATATAACTTTTTCCGACTTGTCAGGATATTGCAAAAGCTTTGCACATTGGCAATACCTGTTGCTGTGCTTTCCTGATGATAATAAAAAATGACCTTCCAATAATGCTCCGCATTCCTTTAATATTTCAACCACATCTATACTCATATTATCCTCCATCGCTATACTATGCCTCTTATTTCATCAAGTGAATCAATACCTTCTCTGTCCATGAATTCTTTTAATCCGTCAATAATGTCTATGGCAACATCCGGCTTTATAAAATTAGCTGTTCCTATTTGCACTAAGGTCGCACCTGCCATTATAAATTCTATAACATCCTGAGCAGCCATTATGCCCCCCAATCCACATACAGGAATTTTCACACTTTTAGCCGCTTCATGAACCATCCTCAGTGCTATGGGTTTTACGCACGGTCCTGACAAACCGGCATAAACATTATCAAACACCGGTCTTCTTTTTTTAATATCAATCGCCATGGCCTGAATCGTATTAATCAGCGAAATGCCATCTGCTCCTGCTTCTTCACAAGCAATTGCCATTTCAGAAATGCTTTCCGCATTAGGAGATAATTTAACCATTAAGGGTTTTTTGCAAATTCTTTTTACTTTTGATACTATATTATAGGCAACTGATGATTTCACTCCGAATGCCATGCCTCCCGTTTTTACGTTGGGGCATGAAATATTTAATTCTATTAAATCTACATCTGATTCGTTTAATTTATATATTCCTTCAAAATAATCTTCCTCGCAATGACCTCCTAGGTTTGCAACAATTATGGTATTATAGCTTTTCATCCTTGGGAGCTCATGCTTTATAAAATTATCCACTCCCGGGTTTTGCAGTCCAATACTGTTTATCATACCCATGGGAGTTTCCCATATCCGTATACCGCTGTTGCCTTGCCTTTCACGAAAAGTAAGCCCCTTGCTGCAAATTCCTCCAAGCTTTGATAAATCATAGATTTCTGAAAACTCTTCACCAAATCCAAATGTTCCGGAAGCGGTTAAAACAGGATTTTTGAATTCCAACCCCATTGCATTTGTTATTAGCTTTGCCATATTAACACCTCAATTCGTCTGCCGAAAAAACGGGCCCATCCTTGCATGCCCTTTTATATCCATCCTTTGTTTCAACCGTGCATCCAAGACATACACCCATGCCGCATGCCATCCTTCTTTCTAAAGAAACAAAGCATTTGACATTATGTTCTCTGCAGCTTTCAATTATTTTGTTCATCATTATTTCGGGACCGCACGTAACGACTGCATCGTAATTATTGTAGTCGATGAAATCCGTAACGAAGCCTTTTTCACCTATACATCCGTCTTCGGTACACACAACCGTATTACCCGCATATTTTTTAAATGAATCATCCATGTATACATCATCTTTGTACCCCAAATAAACATCGGCATTTTTTCCCAACACCTTCGAAAGATACAGCAACGGTGCTGCACCTATACCACCGCCTATTATAGCTGTCTTGCACTTCAGTTTATTTATGTCAAAGCCGTTTCCAAGAGGTCCGAACAGCTGAATAATATCATTTTCTCTCATTGTGCTTATTTTTGTAGTGCCTGCGCCTTCAGTCCTGTATAGGAATGTTACCTCATTGTGATTAAAATCATGTACACTTATCGGACGCGGCAGTAAAAATGAGTTGTCTAAGGTTTTTATCATAAAAAATTGCCCCGGAATTATGTCACCTGTAAACTCAACTTTAAGCTTATATATTCTACTGGAAATTAAGTTATTTTCTGTTATCCTGCTATTTATAACCTTCATCTTGCCTCCTTTAAATTTAGGGACATTCCTTTGACGAAATTCCTCCTATCCCCAAAGATTCACCATGTAAAAAGAAGTGCGTCCCCCTTTCTATAAATGTGCTCTTATATCGTCTCTCATTCTTATAACTTCATTACGGGCACACACAGCAAATTTTTTTTCTCCATCGTTCTCTTTTTTATATGCTAAAAGAATTCCTCTTGACGAATTAACTACAGCACCGTTTCCATCAATTAAATATGCTCTTATATCCTCTGCCTTTCCGCCTTGGGCTCCGTAGCCGGGTATCAATAAAAATGATGTTTTTAATTTTTTTCTGAGTGCTTCGCTTTCTTCGTTATTTGTAGCTCCTACTACCGAACCGATTGAACTAAACCCGCAGCTGCCCAAATTTTCTTCAGCAAGCTTTTCTACCATATCAGCAACATTTTCATATAGATTTAATCCGTTTTCATCCTTAATGTATTGAAAATCTTTTGCTCCCTGGTTTGAGGTTCTGACAAGAACAAAAATACCCTTTTCATTTTCTTTTATATACTTTAAAAAAGGTTCTATACTGTCGTTTATACCCATATATGGGCTGAGTGTAACAAAATCCGCCTCAAAGTCGCCGGAGAAATGCCCTGCAGCGTACATTTCCGCTGTCTTTGATATGTCGCCTCTTTTAATATCCGCAATTGATATTTGCCCTTTTTCTTTTATATATTTTAAGGTGTCCGAATATACTCTTAAGCCGTCTATGCCCATTGCTTCGTAATATGCTATCTGCACCTTGTAGCAGGCCGCTAAATCATAGGTTGCATCGATTATCTCTTTGTTGAAATTATATATGCCTTCAGCTTTACTTTTAAATTGCTTTGCATATGCTTCAGGAAGATAAGTGTAATCTGTATCTAATCCAATGCAAACATGACCTCTTTCTTTTACATGTTCAAATAACTTGTCGACTATCATTTTTCCTCCATGTTTTTCGGGGACGGACCTGAAATGCAGGTTACCGCCCCCAACTTTTTAATTTTGTTCATAAGCTGTATCGCAGTATACACAACGGTATACCTTGTTATTTTTATCTGTTAATTTAAATTTATGTGTTATTTCCTGTTCTATTGAAGTAATACATCTGGGATTCTTGCAATTTACTACATTTTCTACTTCATCAGGCAGCTCTAAGTTTATCTTTTTTATTATAGAGCAGTTATCAATTACATTTATAGTAATGGTGGGATCAATAAACCCAAGAACCTTTAAATCCATATTGATATTGTCCTCTACCTTTATTATGTCCTTTTTACCCATTTTCTTGCTTTTTGCATTTTTTATTATTGCAACGCTGCAATCCATCTTATCGAGATTTAGGTATTTATATATCTCCATTGCCTTTCCCGCTTCAATATGGTCTATTACTAAACCCTTTTCTACACTATCTATATTTAACATTATTTCTCCACCCCCAACAATTTCATCAATAAAGCCATCCTGACATATACGCCGTACTTAGTTTGTTTAAAGTAACATGCTCTTTCGTCCTTGTCCACTTCAACTGATATTTCATTTACTCTTGGAAGTGGATGGAGAATTATCATATCACTTTTAGCCTTTTCAAGCTTTTCCATATTTAAAATATAGCTGTCCTTTAGTCTTACATAATCCGCTTCATTAAAGAATCTTTCCTTTTGAACCCTTGTCATATACAGCACATCAAGTTCTTCCATTACGCTTTCTAATCTTTCAACTTCCTTAAATTCTATATTGTTTTTTATTAAAATTTCTTCTCGGATATATTCCGGAACTCTTAATTCATCGGGTGATATCAATATAAACCTTATATTTTCGTATCTTGATAATGCTTTGATAAGTGAATGAACTGTTCTTCCAAACTTTAAATCACCACAAAGTCCTATGGTGAAATTCTTTAATCTTCCTTTCAGGGATCTGATAGTTAACAGGTCGGTAAGTGTTTGAGTAGGGTGTTGATGACCACCGTCTCCTGCATTTATAACAGGCATATCGGTACTTAATGATGCAACCTTGGGAGCCCCTTCTTTAGGATGTCTCATGGCTGCTATGTCTGCATAGCATGAAATTGTTCTGATTGTATCTGCTACGCTTTCTCCCTTTGCTGCGGAGCTTGATTCTGCTGATGAAAAGCCCATGATGCCGCCGCCTAAACGAAGCATCGCCGATTCAAAGCTCAATCTTGTTCTTGTGCTTGGCTCATAAAATAATGTAGCAAGTATTTTTCCTTTGCATATTTCTGAATAATCTGCGGGATTTTTAATAATTTCATCCGCTAAATCCAAAATTTCGTCTAACTCTTTGATAGATAAATCCATTGGTTCAATTAAACTTCTACCTTTTAACATGTTTCCTCCTTTTTAGCCTCTCCGGACTATTTTAAAGATATTCGCAGGGGAATGCATCAAATTTATTCGCTCACTAACCTTCGCATAAATTTGGCATTCTGAGCATAAGAACTACCTCTGTTTTTCTTCGCACAGCTCAAAATCAGGGTCAGGGCTATAAGCAGTCGCTTATACTGTATGCAATAAAAAGCTTCCATTGCAAGGCATAGGAAGCTTTAACTCTCATAATAATTTTGTGATCCTTCCCAGCCTCTCTGTGCCAGATTAAAGGGCTATTCAATTCTTTAACTATCTTATTACATCTTCGATGGTGTGTCAACACATTTTTATGCCCTAACCCCATTTTTGCGACTGCTTATGCCCTGACCCCATTTTTACGATTCTTTATTTGATGAATCTTCAGCAATAGGTTCCACCTGACTCACTATTTTTGTAATTCTTCTTTCGACCTCACGTCTCGGTAACCATACCTGTCTGTCACAAGTTGTGCACTTTATTCTGAAGTCAGCACCTACTCTTAATATTTCCCAATCGTATCCGCCACATGGATGTTTCTTTTTTAATTTTACCACATCTCCTACATTTAATTGCATTGGCATATTATCAACCCCTTATATAGTTATGGTTTTCTCAGATTCAGTTATAATTTCTACTATATCATACATATTTGAAATTGAGCCAACCTGTAAATTGCTTTTAATTTCAAAGAAATCTAAACATGTTCCACATGAAACAATTTTTACTCCGGCTTCATTAAGCTTCTTTAAATCTTCTAATGAATCAGAGCCCAACGTAGTCAGCTTAACCCCTGAATTCAAAAATATCAAGAAGTCCGGATAAGGTTTTGTTTCAGATAAGGTGTACAAAAATCCCTTCATCAGAATCTTTCCTAAATCATCTGATCCCTTGCCAAGCTTATCAGTAGTTATAACGTAGCCACTTTTCGTACTATCTTTTTCTATAACAATTGCTGCTTCTGTTATACCTTCACCTTCATTTGCTTTGGATAATGTAATATAAATACCATCCTCTTTATTTTCCGATTTAATATCGTATTGCAGTTTAGTACCGAATTTAGTTACATTTTGCTTCGCTGTATCATTATCTACTATGACAGTTATTTTTAATTCGCCTGAATCTGCTTCTTTTTTTGTTAATAAAACAGGCTGAGGGCATGCTAAACCTCTTGCATCTACTAATTTCATTTTTCCTCCTAGTTGTTATAAAACCCTTTATATGATAAATAATTTAATATTATATTGTTATCATAAAATATTTTGCTTGATTCGGAGTTTAACACATCCTTAGCTATACCGTTCTCCTGCATAAAACCAATCAACGGAGATGATAGCGCAAAAATTATGTATAATATTATAATCCCTTTAACAAATCCTGTACCTGCTCCGAAAATTCTGTTAGTAATATTTAATATAGGTAGCTTGAAAATTAAGTTTATTAAATTTGACAGTGCTACAAGTATGGCATATATTATTAAAAATGTTATAATAAAGCTTATTGATCTAACCACTATTATACTGATATTATTAACAAAAATTTGAAAAGTATCTGCCTGTGTTAAATCGCCTGTCTTGATAATATTACTAAGTATGTTTTGTAATTCAGATGGTACATTAAACAGCTCATCCACAGATCTTATAAGGTTAATTGAAGATTTTGTTTCAATGAAATCATGTACTTTAGTAAAAAGCTTTGTATTGTCCATTAAGAAATCTTCCATAAGATAATAAAATTCCTTACTGAGAAAGAATGCGACAATAACCCCTAATGTATCAAAAAGTGTTTTGATAAAGCCTCTTCTGTATCCTTGAAAACATGAAAATCCTATGATGAGCAACACAGCTGCATCTATATAGTTCATTTTATATTCCTCCTTTATCTGTAGTATCTATTTTATCAGACCTCGTACGATCTTATTATTAAATAATATGGTGATATCCTTACCTTCTACTATAAAATCGGCAATAATACTTTCTGTATCTCCATATATTTTATCTGTTTTGTTGTTATGAAGCATATATATAGCGTTATTGCTATAAATAAAAATTTTATTCCCATAAACCTTCAATTTCCGTGCATTACCAGGCACCTTGTTTATTTCTAAAACCTTTCCTTCAAAATTATATGTAATCAATTCATTGTGGTCATCTTTTTCAAACAGCATGAATACTTTTTGTTCATCCTTTTTTATTTCATAATCTAATATTTTATTGAAGATACTGTTTTTCCACATTAGCTTTCCGTTGAAATTATAATAATAAATATTATTTATTCCTATTGCTATAACATTATTGTTTACGATTTTTATCTTAACCAATATTTCATTTTCAATTGTAGTTTTCCACAGCTCTACATCGTCTAACAAATTAAAATAAACAGTATTGTTAATGTCTCCACTATCAAATTTCATAGTAATAAGCGAATATCCTTCTGATCTGTCACTTATGGATACACCTGTAATTTTATCATCAAACTCTTTGTTCTCTACAAGTATATCATTATTATCATTAATGATATACAATGAATTATGTTCTGATTCGTTTCTTAAAATCATATAAGTTTTATCATTTTCACGTGAAACATTTATTAAATCGCCTTTAATTTCAGTTATTACATACTCTTGATTATTTTTATCTATAACTTGGACATTATTTTCTGTCTTCCTGAATATATATTTATCTGCAACAAATACTTGCTTTGCGAATTCTGTATCTTCATTTTCCCAAACTACATCATTATTATATTCAAGAAAAACGACCTTTTTATTATTATAGGTTATAATCCCATTATTAAAAAACATATATTCTTCAAGTGTATAAATATCCGTCTCATGAGTGCCTTTTACACTATATACCCTTTTTTCATCTAACAATCTCAATATTTCTTTTCCGTATGTAAAATATATTAATCCAAATATGATTATTAAACAAATTATAATAAAGCTGATATATTTTTTCATAATTTTTATCCTATAATTTTAGCGTGCTCTCATTATACCAAATTATTGTAATGTTTGCATTAAAAATTAATTAAGCAAATGACCCAAATTTTTAATTTGGTGTCAGTCGCTTATCCTGAGCGCCAGTGAAGAGCCTTGTAGAACAAAATATGAGATCCCCAGTCTCATTCACCAATGTTCCAGCTCTCTTTGGTCACAAACATTGGAAATTCGTTGCAAATGCCCTAACTCCATTTCTCAGAAAAAAGAACTCTGAGAAATGGGGTTAGGGCAAATTTCACTACGTTCAGGATGACAGAGCAAAAAGTAATATGAAACAGCAAGATAACTTTTAACTACTTATCTTGCTCTACTTTTTTAATTGTTTTTTGCAATTTCTTTTAAGGCCTTTACTGCTGCTTTTATGTCAGTCATTTCATTAAATGGTCCTACACTGAATCTTACTGCACCTATATTTTCCGTACCAATTGTTTTATGAGCCAACGGTGCACAATGAAGACCGGGTCTTACAGCTATACCGTATTCGGTATCTAACATAAAAGCCAGCTCGGATGAATCGACACTCTCTAAATTCACCGAAACAACCCCACATCTTTGTTCTATATCCTCTGGGCCGTATATTTTAATTTTGGAGATATTTTTTATTTCTTTGATGAACATCTCCAAAAGTTTTTTTTCGTGGCTGTAAATCGATTTTGTGCCCTTGTTTAAAATGTACTTTACTCCTTCATTTAACCCCGCTATACCCGGAAGATTATGGGTACCGGCTTCTAATTTGTCAGGATAAAAATCCGGCTGGTAAATATTGCTTGATTCACTTCCTGTTCCACCTTCCTTTAAATGTTTGATTTCATCATCACAATTGATTATTAAGATACCTGTTCCCTGTGGTCCTAACAATCCCTTATGTCCCGGTGCAGCAAGTAAATCAATATTGTGCTTTTTCACATCAATATCTAAAACACCTGCGCTTTGTGAAGCATCCACCATATACAGTACATTTCTCCTCTTACACATGCTTCCGATCTTTTCTATTGGTAAAATTGTACCTGATAAATTAGATACATGAGTAGTAACTATCAATTTAGTATTAATCTTAATAGCTTCTTCTAACTTTTCAACATTTATACTTCCATCGCTGTTACAATGCACTATGGTGTTTTTTATGCCATATTTTTCCAATTCCTTTACAGGTCTTAAAACCGAATTATGTTCCATGGTAGTTGTTATAACATGATCTCCCGGATTTAAAACTCCCTTTATACCCTGATTCAAACTATCAGTTGCATTAAATGTTAATATAACGCGCATCGGATCGTCTATGTTAAATAATTTTGCTAAATTTTCTCTCGTTTCATAAATTATCCTTGCACCTTCTATTGCCATAGCATGGCTGCCTCTTCCGGGATTTGCACCATATTCTTTCATTGCTCTCATTACTTCATCATATACCGTCTCCGGCTTTGGATATGTTGTTGCAGCATTGTCTAAATAAATCATAACATCACCTGCTAATTATTTTATTCTTTATATTATATGTAGTTAATCGTACTTTGATAGTCATTGTATACTATCCTTCCTCCGCAGAGAGTAAGCTTTACTTTACCTTGAAGCTCATGACCTAAAAATGGCGAATTAGAGGATTTAGAAAAAAAATTATCAACCGTCCATCTTTCGTTCATATCAAATAAAACTAAATCGGCTATTGCCCCTTCTTTTATACGACCCGCCTCAAGATTATAAAGCTTAGAAGGATTTATCGTCATTTTTTCTAATAGCTCTGCAATATCTAGATAACCCTTTTTAACTAAGTAAGTTATTCCCAATGCCAATGAAGTTTCTAAACCGATTATTCCGCTTGGCGCTTTATAGAATTCCCTCTCCTTTTCCTCACCGCTGTGAGGGGCGTGGTCAGTTGCTATAATATTGATTGTATTATCTTTTAGACCTCCAATTATAGACAATCTGTCTTCCTCAGTTCCTAAAGGAGGATTCATTTTTGCATTTGTACCATATTTTATAACCGCTTCTTCCGTAAGTGCAAAGTGGTGCGGAGTTGCCTCAGCATAAATATCTGCACCCTTTAACTTGGCATGCCTGATTATATCAACCGATTGACCTGAGCTTACATGCTGTATGTTTACTCTTGCTTTTGTTTTCAGAGCCAAAATACAGTCTCTTGCAACCATCACATCCTCAGCTTCCTTTAAAGCACCTTTCAAACCTAATTTTTCAGATATCTTTCCTTCGTTAATGCCCGGATTGTAAATTAAATTTGGGTCCTCTTCGTGAAAGCTTATGGGTACATTTAATATCTTTGCTATTTCCATTGCATCAATAACAACAGCTGTATTCATTATTGGCATACCATCATCAGTAAAACCCACGGCACCTGCATTTTTTAAGCCTTCCATATCTACAAGTTCAGTACCCTTTAATCCTACTGAAACAGCTGCCGTAGCCAAAACATTTATGGGCGATTTTTTACCTTCGTTTATTATATATTGTATAATTCCCTCATTATCAGCAACCGGATTCGTATTTGCCATGCATACAACTGTAGTAAATCCACCTCTTGCTGCTGCTTTTGAACCGGATAATATATCCTCCTTATATGTAAATCCCGGATCTCTGAAATGAACATGTACATCAATTAATCCGGGCGATATAATCATACCGCTTGCATCAATTACTTTATCTATACCAGGCTCAGATATACCGTTTTCTATTTTTTTTATTGTTTTTCCATCTATTAATATATCGGTTACTTCATCTCTTTTACTTTCAGGATCTATCAGCCTGCCGTTTTTTATAAGTATCATTTAACCACCCTATGCATTTTTCAACTATTATATCATATCTGAGCCGAGTGCAGCGCAAGCTCGCTTGCATTGCCGAGGCAACGGTATGATATATGCATTATATCATGTTAATGATTTTTTGGCAAAATAAAAAGAGAGGGCAGTCCCTCTCTCAAACTATTAACAAACCCTGTTTATGTCATCCTGCAAGGCGCCGCAAGACGCGCAGCCGGAGCGTATTCAAACATACGTGAGGATTGACCGGCGCAGCGGCAACGACGCAGGGGGGCTTTTTCAGCAGCCTGAGAGAGGAGAACTCCTCTCCGGGATTTTATTGTTACTGCATCAAGCTTTCCAATAATTTTTCAAATTCTTCCTGCTGCTCTATCTCATAGGTACTTTTCTTATTATAATGTGTATGAAGCAGTTTATGAGATAAATGGCTGTTCGGCTCTTTTAAGAATTCTTCATATAGCTTGATTACTTCAGGGTTTTTATGAGATTTTCTCAATGGAAGCGACCTGTCAAGCTCATATAAAGCATCTGCTCGCTTCGATTTCGGGTTCACATCCAGACGTGCTTTAGCCGATACGTGAGATTGACCTCCACCGTGTACACAGCCGCCCGGACATGCCATTACTTCTATAAAGTGATATTGCTTTTCGCCATTTTTGACTGCATTTAGTACCTTGGCAGCATTGGCGGTACCGTGAGCTACGGCAACCATAATTTCGGTATCCTTTCCTTCAATAGGCAGAACAACCGATGCTTCTTTTACTCCTTCTATACCTCTTACATTTTGATATTCTATATTCTCCAAATCCTTACCGGTCAATATATCGGCAACAGTACGAAGTGCTGCTTCCATAACTCCGCCTGTAGCACCGAATATTACGCCTGCTCCGGTATATTCGCCTAATATGCTGTCAGGATGCTCATCTGCCAATTTAGTAAAGTTTATTCTTGCCTGCTTTATCATATCGCCTAATTCTCTTGTAGTTATTGAGAAATCAACGTCTCTTAATCCATCAACCTCCATTTCCGGCCTGTTTGCCTCTGTTTTCTTGGATGTACAAGGCATTACGGAAACGGAAACAATTTTCTTTGGATCAATTTCTTCCTTTTGTGCATAATAGGATTTAACTATTGCGCCAAACATTTGCTGGGGTGATTTGCATGTGGACAAATTGTCAAGAAAATCCGGATAATTAATTTCACAATAGCGAATCCATCCAGGTGAACAGGATGTAATCATTGGCAATTTACCGCCGTTTTTAACTCTGTTTAATAGTTCTGTTCCTTCTTCCAATATAGTTAAATCAGCAGAAAAATTAGTATCAAAAACCTTATCAAATCCAAGGCGTTTTAAGCTTGCAACCATTTTGCCCGTTACATCTGTTCCTACAGGCAATCCAAATTCTTCACCTAATGATGCTCTGACACCGGGAGCTGTTTGGACAACAACAAATTTTTCCGGGTCATCTATTGCTTCCCAAACATCATCAATGTTTGTTCTTTCTCTTAAGGCCGCAACCGGACACGCTTGGATACACTGTCCGCAGTATACGCATGGTACATCCTTCATACTGTAATCAAATGCGGGAGCAACCTCTGTATTGAACCCCCTCCTGGTAAAATCCAGAATTCCGATTCCTTGAACATCTCTGCACGTGCTTACACATCTTCCGCATAAAATACATTTGCTGCCGTCTCTGATTATGGAATGTGATAGATTATCTAATACCGATTCTCTTTTTTCACCTTCAAACTCAATATCCTTTATTCCCAATTCATCACACAGCTTTTGAAGCTCGCATGTTCCGTTTCTTAAACAGGTCAAGCATTCCCTGTTGTGATTTGCAAGGATTAATTCTACATTCATCCTTACTGCATTTCTAACCTTTGCAGTATTGGTTTTTACGTTCATTCCCTCCTGAACCTGAAGCACACAGGATGTAGGGAGATTTCTCATAGGAACTCCTTTTATGTCCACCTCTACAACACATACCCGGCAAGCAGCTATTTCATTTATATCCTTTAAATAACAAAGTGTGGGTATGTCAATTCCTGCTTCCCTTGCTGCCATTAATACCGTATAATCTTTAGGAACACTTACTTGTATACCATTTATGGTTAATTTAACTTTATCCAACATCAGCACCGCCTTTCTACTTTTTAATGATAGCATGGAAGGTACAAGAATCCATACATGCGCCACATTTTATACATTTTTCCTGATTGATTATATGAACTTCCTTCACTTTTCCTTCAATTGCACCAACCGGACATATTCTTGAACATCTTGTACAGCCCTTGCAATCCATCGTGATAATGTATTTAAGAAGTGATTGACAGACACCTGCCGGACACCTTTTTTCCTTTACATGTGCTTCATATTCATCTCTGAAATATTTCAATGTTGACAATACCGGATTAGGAGCAGTTTGACCCAATCCGCATAAAGATGTTTCTTTAATGTTCGCTGACAATCTTTCGAGCTTGTCTAAATCCTCCATCGTTCCTTTACCTTCGGTGATTTTTTCGAGAATCTCAAGCATACGTTTTGTTCCTTCTCTGCAAGGAGTACATTTTCCGCATGATTCATCAACCGTAAAGTCAAGGAAAAATTTAGCTATATCAACCATACAGTTATCTTCATCCATAACAATCATACCGCCGGAACCCATCATTGATCCTACAGCAGTTAAATTTTCATAGTCGATAGGTATATCCAGATGATCTTTGGTCAGACAGCCGCCTGACGGTCCTCCGGTCTGAACCGCTTTAAATTCTTTATGATTGGGACATCCGCCGCCTATATCATATATAACTTCTCTTAAAGAGGTTCCCATGGGAACTTCAACTAATCCGGTATTGTTAATTTTACCTCCAAGGGCAAACACCTTTGTCCCCGGAGATTTTTCAGTTCCAAAGCTTTTAAACCATTCAGGACCATTCAGTATAATTTGAGGGACATTTGCCAACGTTTCAACATTATTGATTATAGTAGGTTTTCCCCATAAACCTTTATTTGCCGGAAACGGAGGCTTGTTTCGTGACATACCTCTTTTACCTTCGATTGATTGCATCAAGGCAGTTTCCTCTCCGCAAACGAATGCACCTGCACCCAACCTGATTTCCACATCAAAATCAAAACCTGAATTGAACAGATTATTACCTAACAATCCCAGCAATTTTGCCTGCTTAATAGCTATTTCCAATCTGTGAACAGCTATCGGGTACTCGGCCCTTACATAAATAAATCCCTTGGTAGCTCCGATTGCATATCCGGCTATGGCCATTGCTTCTAAAACGGCATGTGGATCCCCTTCAAGAACACTTCTGTCCATAAATGCTCCCGGATCGCCTTCATCGGCATTACATATGACATATTTTTGATCTGCTTTATTAGGTGCTGCAAAACCCCATTTCATTCCTGTAGAAAAACCTGCTCCGCCTCTTCCCTTTAAACCGGAGTCTTTTACTAACTTTATAACCTCATCCGGGGTCATTTCGGTAAGCACCTTACCTAGAGCCATGTAACCGTCTAATGCTATATATTCATTGATATTTTCCGGATTTATCACTCCGCAATTTCTTAAAGCTACTCTTTTCTGCTTTTTATAGAAATCCACTTCACTCAGTGGTTTTATTTGCTCATTTTTAGCACTTTCATCATATAAATATTTTCTTACTATTCTTCCCTTAAGCAAATGCTCTTCTGCTATTTCGTCAACTCTTTCAACTGTCATCCTTGCATAAAATGTACCTTCGGGATAAATTATTACAATAGGACCTTCCTCACAAAGTCCGAAACAACCGGTTACGACAACCTGTACCTCGTTATCTAAGTTTAATTCCTTTATTTTATCTTCAAACCTTTTTTTAATCAAAGGAGACTTTGAAGAACTGCACCCTGTTCCGCCGCAAATCAAGACATGAGATCTGAAAATTTTCATAACAATACCTCCATTTACTGATTATCAGCACTAATTGTAAATTCACGCACAATTTTGTTATTTACCAAGTGCTCTGATACAATTCTCTTTGCCTTGTCAGAATCAACATGAATATAGGTAACCTTTTCCTTATCTGCAGCGTAAACCTCAACGATCGGCTCATAGGTGCACATACCGATACATCCTGTTTGAACTACTTGAACATTTACCAAATTTCTCTTTGCTACCTCTTCTACAAATGTAGTCAATACAGGCCTGGCTCCGGCTGCAATTCCGCAGGTTGCCATACCAACAACCACCCTTGTATCTTTATCTGTATTTCTTAAGTCAACATTTTTTAATGCTTCTTCTCTTAATTTTTTTAACTCTTCCAATGACTTCATATCTGTCCCCCTATTCTCTGTACTTTGAAATTATTTCCGGTATTTTGCTTGCTTCAAGCTTACCGTAGACGTCCTGATCAATCATCATTACCGGGGCTAATCCACAGCATCCTAAGCATCTGGTGGCTTCAAGAGTAAATAAATTGTCGTCTGTCGTTCCACCGACCTTAATATTTAATTCCTTAGATAACTTGTCTAATACCTGTTGTGCACTTTTTACATAGCAGGCCGTTCCCAGACATACACCTATCTTATGCTTACCTTTTGGTTCAATTGAAAATTGAGTATAAAAGGTAGCAACTCCATAAACCTCCGCAAGTGGTACATCTAACTCATGAGAAATAAATTTTTGAACTTCAATCGGCAGATATCCAAATATCTCTTGAGCTTCATGCAATGCCTGCATCAATACGCCCTGCGTATCTCTTTTAGAGTCAATATACTCCTTAAGCAGCAGAAACTGCTTTTCATTAAGTTTTAAATCAAGTACTTTTGACAAAATATAACCTCCCATAATATTATCAATATGTCAATATCGACTTCATTATATTATTTTGTTAATAAAATGTCAATGATTGTTTGTAAGCAGATGACCCAAATCTTTGATTTGGTGTCAGTCGCTTATGCTGTATGCGAAAGCAGATGACCCAAATTTTAATTTGATGTCAGTCGCTTATACTGTATGTGCAATAAAAAAAGCTAATCCGGTTTATGGGATTAGCTTAACATAAAATTACGACTCTTCAATTTTTAACAAATCTAATATTCTGTTCAAATCTTCATTATTTATATACTCTATTTCTATTTTACCCCTGTTCTTGTTTCGCTTAATATTCACTCTTGAAGAAAATCTATCTGTTAATAATTCTTCAATATATACTAAATATTTATCTTTTTCGGGTATTTGTTTTCTTCTTGGCTTCTTTGAATCTCTGACTAATTTTTCTACATCTCTTACACTTAAGCCCTCTTTTATAATTTTATCAGTTATTTCTATTTGTCTTTCCGGATGAAAGCTTAAAATTGCTCTTCCATGTCCTGCAGAAATTTCATTGGTTACTATTTTATTTTTTACATAATCATCAAGGTTTGTTAATCTCATTATATTAGTTACGTACACTCTTGATTTACCAACTATGTTTGATACTTCTTCCTGTGTTATCCCGTAACGCTCCATAATATAATCATAAGCATTAGCTTCATCGATAGGGTTTAAGTCCTCTCTCTGAATATTTTCTATAAGGGCTATTTCGGAAGCATTTCTGTTTTCCATATCCCTCACTATGCAGGGTATGCTTTTTAAGTTCGCACTTTTACATGCTCTCCAACGTCTTTCCCCTGCTATAATAATGTATATATCTTTATCTTTTCTAACAATTATAGGTTGAATTACTCCGTATTTTTTAATGGATTCAGCCAGCTCATCAAGCTTATCCTGTTCAAATACCTTACGTGGCTGATTCGGATTCGGACTTATTAAATTAATATCTATATCTTCAATTCTCTGATTGTCTTCTTTTTCTAAATCCTCAGGTATCAATGCCGATAATCCTTTGCCTAAGGCCTTTCTTTTAAGTGCCATGGTAACCTCCTTAATTGTTTTTAATTAATTCTTCTGCCAATTTTACGTAAGCTTCACTACCTTTTGATTTATCATCATACAGCATGATCGGTTGACCGAAGCTTGGAGCTTCAGCTAATCTTACACTTCTTGGGATAACTGTTCTGTATACTTTATCCTTAAAATATTTTTTGACCTCTTCTACCACCTGTATGGAAAGATTTGTTCTTCCGTCGAACATATTTAATAGAACGCCTTCTATTTCCAATTTGGGATTCAAGTTTTTTCTGACTAATTTTACGGTATCAATAAGTTGTCCGACTCCTTCCAAAGAATAGTATTCACACTGTATCGGAATCAATACTGTGTCAGATGCTGTCAGTGCATTCAACGATAATAAGCCAAGTGACGGCGGGCAGTCAATTATTATAAAGTCATAGGTATCATCCAATAAATTTATGGATTCTCTTAAGGTTTTTTCTCTGTACTTAGTATTTGTCAATTCTATTTCCGCACCGGCTAACTGAATATTTGCGGGAATTAAATCTAAATTTTCTATATCTGTCTTATGTATAACTTTATTTATGTCCGTATCTTCTATCAAAATGTCATATATGGTTAATTCTAAATTGTTTTTATCCAGACCGAATCCACTGCTTGAATTTCCCTGAGGGTCAATATCAATGCTTAAAACCTTTTTACCTTTTAAAGCTAATGCAGCACATAAGTTTACATTAGTAGTTGTTTTGCCAACTCCGCCTTTTTGATTGAAAATGCTTATTACCTTAGTCACTATATCACCTTCTATATGCTTTTTTTAGGTATCCTTACTTTAATTTCAATGAACTCGTCAGACTCTTGCTGCTCAAATTTTGCTTCAATACCGGTTTTTACTATTTCATTGTAGGCATTTTTTATAGTATTTATATATATTTTATAATTAATAAAGTTTCTTACATAGCGCTTGTCCTTCATTTTCTTAATATTCAAATCTTCTGCAATTGAATTTACAAGCTTTTCTGTTTCACTTACATTTAAATCTTTCTTAACAATCTTTTCGAGAATGCTTAAAAGAACTTCCTCATCCTCTATTTTTAACAATGCTCTTGCATGACGTTCGGTTAATTTTGCTTCTCGGAGTTCCTTCTTGACCGAATCAGGAAGCTTTAAAATTCTCATTTTATTTGCTATCGTTGATTGAGATTTACCAAGCTTTTCTGCTAGCTGAGTTTGATTTAACCCAAAATCTTCAATCAATCTTTCGAAAGCCATTGCTTCTTCAATAAAATCCAGATCTTCCCTCTGCAGATTTTCAATTAAGGCCATTGCTGCGGATTCTTCTTCCTTAACCTCTATAACAACTGCAGGAATAGATTCCATCCTTAACAATTTAACAGCTTTTAACCGCCTTTCTCCTGCTACCAATTCATAAATGTCATCATATATTTTTCTTACGGTTATCGGTTGAATTATGCCGTAGCTTTTAATCGATTGGCTTAATTCCTCTAAGCTTTTGTCATCAAATACTTTTCTCGGTTGATTTTTATTAGGTATAATTTTGTTCACATCAATATTAATTATATTGCTTATCAAAGAATTCTCCCCCTTATACCAATGGTTCTTTACTTGGTTTTCCCGCTTTTCTCGGGTATTTTTTATCTGTTTCTTTTATTTTTTCTACTATAACTATTTTTCTGATGACATCCGTTCCCGGCAAATTAATTTCTTTAATTTCTTTAACGATCCCTCCAAGCTTTTTAACAGCATTTTCAGAATTTTCAATTTCCAAGGAAATATTTTCGCTCTTATATGCCGCAAAGTAACCTCCTTTTTTTACGAAAGGTAAGCAATACTCGCTCAGCACATTTAATGGAGCTACAGCCCTTGAAACACAGATGTCAAACTTCTCTCTGTAATTTTTATCTTGTCCGAAATCTTCTGCTCTGCCATGAATAAATTCCACATCATCAAGTAAAAGTTCATTTGAAACTATGGTTAAAAAATCTATTCTTTTCCGTAAGCTGTCTAAAAGAGTCACCTTATAATTATTGTTAACTATTTTTAAGGGCAATCCGGGAAATCCGCCCCCGGTACCAACATCTATAATACTCTTTTCTTCATTGTAATTCCCTTCGTTCATCAGTAAGACACTGTCTAAGAAATGCTTCACATAAATATCTTCGTCATCTTCTATGGAAGTAATATTAATTTTCTGATTCCATTCCTTCAACAAGTCCCGGTATTTAATAAATTTTCTTTCTGTTTCATCGTTATAGGGAATTTTAAGCTGTTTAAAGCCTTCATTCAATGTCTTAATCAAAGGTATACTCCTAATATTAATTATTTGGCTTGTGTGTCATAAGATAAATTAACAATACATTTATATCAGATGGGGAAACTCCGGATATTCTTGATGCTTGACCTATGGAATCGGGTCTAATTTTATTTAATTTTTGCCTTGCCTCTAACCTTAGGCTTCCAATTTCGTCATAGTCAATATCTGTCGGTATTTTTTTGTTTTCAAGCTTTTTGAATTGTTCCACCTGATTTATCTGCTTTGCAATATAACCTTCATATTTTATGACTGTTTCAACGTAATCCTTTATCTCTTTTTTAAGCTGAGGTCTGTCCGTATCTAACTCATCGGTATTTTCATAGCTTAGTTCAACCCTTTTTAAAAGCTCGTATAAGGATAATGCCTTGCTTAAGGGTACGCTTCCAATTTTCTCCAACGAATCATTTGTTTCTGCTTTCGGAGTTATTTTAATTCCTTTTAACCTATCTGTTTCATTTTCTATTGCTTCTTTTTTATATATAAATCTTTTATATCTTTCTTCTGTAACCAAACCAACATCATAACCTTTTTGTGTCAATCTTTCATCGGCATTGTCCTGTCTTAATAATAATCTGTATTCGGCTCTTGAGGTCATCATTCTGTATGGTTCATTAGTTCCTTTAGTTATCAAATCATCTATAAGAACACCTATATACGCTTCAGAACGATCTAACACCAAAGGTTCTTTACCCTTCAGACTCAAAACGGCATTTATTCCCGCTATTAAGCCTTGTGCTGCTGCTTCTTCATAACCGGAGCTGCCGTTAACCTGACCGGCAAAAAATAAGTTTTTAATACTTATAAGCTCCAAGCTGCTCTTGAGTTGAGTAGGATCTATGGAATCATACTCTATAGCGTATGCAGGTCGCATAATTTGCGTATTTTCCATACCAATCATCGACCTGTACATGGGTATCTGGACTTCGTATGGAAGTGATGACGACATTCCCTGGATATACATTTCCTTTGTGTCCAAGCCTTCCGGTTCGACAAAAAGCTGATGTCTGTCCTTGTCGGAAAACTTAACAACCTTATCCTCTATGGATGGGCAGTATCTCGGACCTATACTCTTTATCACTCCTTCATATAGAGGCGATCTGTCTAAATTTTCTCTGATTATTTCATGTGTTTTTTCTGTTGTATAAGTTATATAACAAGGTACCTGCTCTATATTTATTTCATCCGTCATAAATGAAAATGGTATTATCTCTTCATCTCCTGTTTGAACATCCATTTTTTCGTAATCAATTGAATCTGAATGGATTCTTGCCGGGGTACCAGTTTTAAATTTTCTCATTTCAATTCCTAAATCCATCAGGGATTCAGAAAGTTCGGTTGATGGCTCCAATCCGTTGGGGCCTGAAGAATAATTAAGCTCTCCTATATAAATTCTTCCTTGCAGATATGTTCCGGTAGTTATTATTACTGCTTTAGCCCTGTAGTATGCTCCAAGCTTTGTAATTACATTGAAGCTTCCGTCTTCATTTATTTTTAAATCTGTTACCTCTGATTGAATAACCTGAAGTCCTTTTTGGTTTTCTAATACCTTTTTCATTTCGCCGTGATATTTATTTTTATCCGCTTGAGCTCTTAAAGAATGTACTGCAGGTCCTTTAGAGCGGTTTAACATCTTACATTGTATCATAGTTTTATCTATATTTAAAGCCATTTCTCCGCCAAGCGCATCAATTTCCCTCACAAGGTGTCCTTTTGCCGTACCTCCGATGTTAGGGTTGCACGGCATCATCGCTATTGAATCTAAGCTCATCGTAAGCACTATTGTTTTCATACCAAGACGCGCGGCAGCAAGAGACGCCTCACACCCTGCATGACCCGCCCCGATAACAGCCACATCGACGCTGTCAGCAAGGAATTCTCTTACTTTATCATTCATTTTTTTCCTCTTTCTTATTTCCCTATGCAAAACTCATTAAAAATCTTATCCATTAAATCATCACTAGCTGTTTTACCAACTATCAATCCAAGATTTTCCATTGCCTGCTTTAGATCTATTTCTATAAAATCAATCGTCATTTGATTATTAATTGAATTTAAAACTTCTTGTAAACTGTTTTTAGCTTTTATCAATAAATTTTTATGTCTCACATTGTTTATAATCAAATCATCGCTTATATTTATTGAACCTTCAAAAAACATTTGATTTACCTTGTTTATTATTTCTTCTAATCCCTGATTTTTTAATATGGAAATATTGATTAAATCTTTTTCGATATTTTCATATTTTTCTAAATTTAATTTTCTTGGTAAATCTGTTTTATTACTTATATAAATAGCTTTTTTGTTTTTAACATAATCAATTATATATTCATCGTCCTCTTCGAGATCTGTTGAAGAATCAAAGACCATTATTACTAAATCTGCTTCATCCACCTTACTAAGCGCTTTTTCAACACCTATTTTTTCTACCTTATCATCCGTATCCCTGATGCCTGCCGTATCAATTATTCTTAAAGGAACGCCTTTAATATTTACATACTCTTCAATTGTATCCCTTGTAGTTCCCGGTATCTCCGTTACAATTGCACGGTTTTCATTTAAAAGAAAATTCATGAGAGATGATTTTCCCACATTTGGTTTTCCAAGTATAACTGTTTTTATACCTTCCTTAAATATTTTTCCCGTGTCCGCTGTCTTTATTAATCTGTCAAGCTCATTAACTAAGCTTTCACTTAATTGCTTAACCTTATTTATTGTTACCTCATCTTCATCATATTCGGGGAAATCTATATTAACCTCTATATTGGCAAGCAGGTCAAGTATTTCTTCTATTATTTCATTAATTTCTCTCGATAATCTTCCTTCAAGATGGTTAACCGAAATTTCATGACTTGAATCCGTTTTGGAATTAATAATATCTATAACTGCCTCTGCCTGCGCAAGATCTATTCTTCCGTTCAGAAATGCTCTTTTTGTAAATTCTCCTCTTTCAGCCGCTCTGCAATCATGAAGCAGCACTGTTTCTAATATTTTTTTAGCCGAAATTAAACCGCCGTGACAATTAATTTCAATAATATCTTCTTTAGTGTACGTATTTGGAGCTCTCATATAAGATATCAAGACTTCATCTATAACCTTGCTGTTATTATCTACAATATGTCCATAATGCAGATACCTCGGTTTTAAATCTACATCCTTTTTATCGTTCTTCACAAAAATTTTTTTAGCTATACCCAGTGAATTATTTCCGCTTATTCTTATTATATTAATACCTGCATTACCCGGAAATGTAGCAATTGCAGCTATTGTATCAGTATTCATCCAATCACCGTATCTTTCTAAGTATATTGAGTATATATTATTATATATTCTACCCTAAATTACAGTAAATGTACATATCC
>DCYG01000008.1:0-15626 GCA_002331025.1 Firmicutes bacterium UBA2116
AGCAAACGGCTGCGGAAAAAGTACACTGTTCAATATAATAAGCGGTGTGACAACAGCCGAAGGCGGGGAAATAACAATAAACGGCAGAAAAATAAACAACCTTAAAGAAAACGAAAGAGCACAGTTCATAGGAAGAGTACACCAGGACCCGTCAAAAGGAGTATCACCGTCACTGACAATATTAGAAAACATATCATTGTCAGATAAGAAATGCAAGAAATTTACATTAAGAAGATTAATAAACAAAAACAGAATAGAAAACTATAAAGAAATATTAAAAACACTGGATTTAGGATTAGAAAACAAATTAGACACAGAGGTCAAATACCTGTCAGGAGGACAAAGACAGTCGTTGTCGTTGTTGATGGCGACGATCATCAAGCCGGAGCTGTTGCTTTTAGACGAGCATACAGCAGCCCTTGATCCGAAGACATCGAGGCTGATAATGGAAAAGACGAGAGAACTTATACAAACACAGGCGATAACGACGATGATGATATCCCACAATGTGAATGACGCTATAAAGTTTTCAGACAGGATAATAATGCTTGACAGAGGAAGTGTAGTGCTGGATGTGAGAAACGGTCAGATAACGGAGAAGGAACTGATGGAGATATATAATTCGAGGAATTACAGCCCGTTTGCTAAAGCAGTGTAGTGAGCAACGGATTGGCGATAGAGGATAAGAGAATCTTTGTATTCGTTATTACGAGCGATAGCAAAATATCTAAGAATTTCAAAAAAGGAGAATATTATGAAATTAAAAAAATTAGCAGCAACATTATTATTGATACCAATGATTTTATCCGGATGTACACAAGGTGCATCGGGTACACCAGATACAGAAAAATTCATTATAGGCATTTCACAGCTGATAGAGCATCCTGCTTTGGACGCGTCAAGGCAGGGTTTTATAGATGAACTTAAAAACCAAGGTATAAATGCTGAATTTATTGATCAAAATGCACAAGGGGATACAAATAATGCACTTGTAATTGCACAGAAATTTGTCAGGGATGATGTAGATTTAATATTTACAATTGCTACTTCAACTGCACAGGCGGCAAAGCAGGCAATTAGCGGGACAGATATACCATTGGTTTTTACGGCAGTAACCGATCCGGTATTTTCTCAGTTAGTTACTGATTTAAATGTTACGGATGAAAATATTACGGGAGTTGTAGATGCCGCACCCATAAAAGAAAATCTGGAGTTGTTTAAAGAATTAAAAGAGGACATAAAAGCTATCGGTATAATTTACAACATAGGGGAATCAAATTCCGAAGTCCAGGTTGACCAGACAAAGGAAATAGCTGAGAGTATGAATCTGCAGATAGAAACGATAGGTATTGCATCTGCCAATGATATACCGCAGGCAATAGATACGATTTCCAAAAAAGTCGAAGGATTATATATAATTACCGATAAGATGGTTGCTTCCTCCATGCCTCTTGTAGCTAAGCTTTCTCAGGAAAAAGGGCTGTTGACGGTTTCGGCGGATGGTTCTCACGTTGCAGAAGGCATACTGATTTCAAAGGGCATAAGCTACTATGAAATAGGCAAACAATCGGCTGTTATTGCAAAGTAGATATTGGCAGATAAAAAAGACATAGCAGAAATTCCTGTTCAATCATCACAAAACCTTGAGAAAAAGGTTAATGTGAAAACTATGGAAAGCCTAGGCTTTACAAAGGATAATAAAGCATTCGAAGGAGCGGAGTTCATTGAACAATAGATAGGCGATGGATTGGATATTGATTAGCGATAGAATAGCAACGGATAAACAAGGTAAGAGATAATCTTCCCTTGTTTTTTGTTATAACCATATATATAATTGATTTATAAATTCAAAAAGGGAGTAAGCATTTATTTAGATTGCTAATCAATAGTATCATGAGGAATATAAAAATGATAATTCAATATGACGGTACCCGGTACAAGGGATGGCAGAAACAGAATGAAAATGTTAATACTGTACAGGGAAGATTAGAAAATATTCTAAGCAGTATGACCGGCGAGGAAGTAACACTTATTGGCTGCGGGAGAACTGATTCGGGCGTTCATGCGTTAAATTATACAGCCAATTTTCATACAAATTCAAAGATTAACGTTGAGGATATGACAAAATATATAAATGATAATCTGCCTGAAGATATTGCCTTATTGTCATTAAAAAATGCAAGTGAAAGATTTCATTCAAGGTATAATATATTATCAAAAACCTATCTTTTCAGAATCAATAACAGTCAGGTAAAAAATGTATTTGACAGGAAATATGTACATAGAGTAAATGAAAATTTAGATTTGGATAAAATGAGGCAATGTTCGCAGCCGTTGGTAGGAACACACGATTTTCAAAGCTTTACCACATTAAAATCCAAAACTAAATCAACCGTCAGGACCATTAATTATATTAATATAGAAGAAAAGGGCAATATAATAGAAGTGGAAGTAAACGGGAATGGATTCCTATGGAACATGGTCAGAATTATAATAGGGACATTAATTGAAGCAGGTACGGGTAAGCTTGATATATCTGATATAGAAAATATTATGGCAGCTAAAAAAAGAGCTGAAGCCGGTCCCATGGTACCGCCAAAAGCGTTGTTTTTAAAAGAGGTTGAGTATTAGCATGAAAAGAAATGTTTTTATGAAGCTCAGTACAAGAATTAATATTTATATTATTTTGATTTTAGTGTTTTCATTGGGCAGCATGACACTACTGTCTTACTATCAAATGAGGGACATTCTTACCGCTCAGTTAAAAGACAAGCTGATGACTATTGCAACATATGCTTCGGAGGATTATAAGGTAAAGGAAGCATTTAAGGATAGCAGCAAAATACCTGAACTTAATGAGCATATAGAAAAAATCAGATCAGAAACAAAAGTAGATTTTATAGTTGTATTTGATATGGACAGCATTCGCCTCACTCATCCTGTGAAAGAAAACATCGGTCGGAAATTTGAGGGGGGAGATGAAACAAGAGTTCTCAAAGAAGCAGACAAATATATATCCCAGGCAAAGGGAACCTTAGGTATATCTTTAAGGGCCTTCGTACCGATTATTTATGAAGGCAGACAGCTAGGCGCAGTCTGTGTAGGGAGCACGGTAGTAGAAATAAGCAAGGAAATATTAATAAAAGCTCAACAATTTATACCGTTTATATTTATAGGTTTGTTTTTGGGCAGCTACTGTGCTGTTGTACTGGCAGCAAGCATAAAGGATGAACTGTTAGGGTTGGAGCCGAGGGAAATCACCTTACTCTTAAAGGAAAAAGAAGCTATACTTGATAATGTTAAGGAAGGAATAATAACCTTAAACGAAAACGGAGAGCTCATACAATACAACCGAGAGGCATCAAGAATTTTAGGCTTAACAGGCAACGATATTAACATTAATATTGATGAATTAGCTAAAATAAATAAAATAATACCGGATTTAAAAGATCTTGAAATAAACAATGATTTTGAGGTTAATGTCAGACCCGGTGTAACTATTTTATGTAAATATAATATTCTGAAAAATGATAAAAAGCAGATAATAGGACACGTAATTAATTTCAGGGATTTATCTGAAGTAAAAAAGATGTCCGAGGAATTAACCGGAATTAAAAAAATGGCATGGTCATTGAGGGCGCAAAATCATGAATTTATGAACAAATTACACACAATATCCGGGTTGATTCAATTAGAAGAATATGATGAAGCAATAAAGTATATTTCTAAAACAGCAAAAAGCGGAAACGATATAACAAGTTTAATAACGGGCAGAATTAAAAATTTGAATATTGCTGCTTTGCTTTTGGCAAAGTATTATAAAGCGGAAGAATTAAGGATTAAATTTGAAATAGACAAAAATTCCGGTTTAACTATACTTCCTGATTCAATAATCGGTGATGATGTAGGTTCTGTCATCGGTAATTTAATTGAGAATGCTTTAGAGGCCGTTAATGTTGATGGCACAGGAAAAGTATATTTTAAAATATTTCAGAATGAAAATGTCCTGAATATTGAGGTGAAAGACAATGGCCCCGGAATTTCGGAGGATATTAGGGCCAAAATATTTGACCGGAATTTCAGTACTAAATCAGAACATCACGGATACGGTATGTATATTGTAAAGAATATAATAGAAAATGCCAACGGAAAAATTACCTTGTCTTTAGACAGTGGAACGGCATGGCATATAGAAATTCCTATGAAAAGTGGTGATAGTATATGATACATGTTATGATTCTGGAGGATGATCCCATGGTCAGAGAAATCAATTCAAGGTTTTTGGGAAAATTGCCGGATTTTAAGTTGGCTAAGGCAGTTCCAAGCATAAAGGAAGCACAAGAATTTTTGTTTAAGAGCAGGGTGGATTTGATATTGTTAGATATATATCTGCCTAAGGAAAACGGAATAGATTTCTTAAAGTGGTTAAGAAAAGAAGAATTTGAAACAGATGTTATTTTAATTACTGCGGATAAAACGAGCAATATGATACAGGAGGCTTTCCGCTACGGAGCAGTTGATTATCTTATTAAACCGTTCACATTCAATAGATTTAAAGAGGCATTGGACAATTATAAGGAAAGATATTACGGTATAAAAAAGCTTGACACAATTGAGCAAAATGAACTGGACAAATATATAATAAAAAATGCTTTAAATAATGAACACGACAATTCTGATAATGATTTGGAAAAGGGAATAAATAAGTATACGTATAAGATAATATGGAAGGAAGTCGAAAAATTAGTCGATGAATATAAAACGGCAGAAGAAATTTCTGAAAAATCTGGAGTAGCCAGAGTGACAGTACGCAAATATCTTGAATTCATGCTTAAAGAAGGCAAGGTTGACAAGATAATTGAATATGGTAAGGTGGGGAGACCTCAGCACAAATATAAAAACCTAACATAGTTAGGTCAGGCTGCTGAAAAAGTCCCCCTGCATCGTTGCCGTTCATCCGGTCAATCCTCACGTATGTCTAATACGCTGCGGTTGCCCGTCTTCCGGCGCCTTGCAGGATGAACTTTTTCAACAGCCTATCATCTTGATGACTTTGTCATCAATCTGACCTAACATAGTTAGGTTTTTTTGTTGCATACTTTGATAAAAATACGACAAACTATTCTTAATGACCAAAACTATTTTAAATTTACACAATATTTACATTAATCATATGAAATGCTAATATGCACTTACACGCAAAAAATATTATAGAAGGAAGGAAAACGATTTGAATTATTTTGAAGAAAGTTTAAAATTGCATGAAAAAAGCAAGGGTAAAATTGAAGTAATTTCTAAAATTAAGGTAGAAACAAGGGAAGATTTAAGCCTGGCATATACGCCCGGAGTTGCTGAGCCATGCAGAAAAATTCATCAGAATGAAGATGACGTATACAAGTATACATCAAAAGGCAATATTGTTGCTGTAGTAACGGACGGAACGGCAGTTCTCGGTTTGGGGGATATCGGTCCAAAAGCTGCATTACCGGTCATGGAGGGAAAGTCCATACTATTTAAGGAATTTGCCGATGTTGATGCATTTCCAATATGCATAGATTCAAAAAGCGTTGATGACATAGTTAAGACCGTGAAGCTGATTGCTCCGGGTCTTGGAGGAATAAATCTGGAGGATATAGGGGCTCCGAGATGCTTTGAGATAGAAGAAAGGCTGAAAAAAGAACTTGATATTCCGGTATTCCATGACGATCAGCATGGAACAGCTATTGTAGTATTGGCGGGATTAATAAATGCGTTAAAAATAGTGAACAAAAACATAGAAGACATAAAGATAATTATTAACGGAGCAGGTGCTGCAGGAACAGCAATTGCTAATTTATTAACTGCTGCGGGAGCCAAAAATATAATAGCCTGTGACAAATCAGGTGCTTTATATGCCGGCATGCCAAGTACGAATGAAGCAAAAATTGAATTGGCTACCGCAACAAATCCTAATAGCGAAAAAGGCTCTTTAGCGGATGTTATGAATAATGCGGATGTATTTATCGGTGTATCTGCCGCAGATGTTGTTAAGGCTGAAATGGTTAAATCAATGGCTAAGGATGCTATTATTTTAGCAATGGCCAATCCTACTCCTGAAATTATGCCTGACATTGCAATATCTGCGGGAGCAAGAGTTGTAGGAACAGGGCGTTCGGATTTTCCAAATCAAATAAATAATGTATTGGTTTTCCCGGGAGTATTCAGAGGAGCGCTGAATGTAAGGGCTAAAGAAATCAACCTTGATATGAAGATAGCAGCTGCTTATGCTATAGCAAATTACATCGATGACGATGAATTAAATGAAAACAACATAATTCCAAGTGCTTTGGATAAGGGTGTAGCAAGCGCGGTTGCCCAAGCAATAGAAGCAGCAGCCAGAAAATCAGGTGTGGCAAGATTATAATATTAATTTTTTATCAAATAATATAATTAAATTATAAATAACTTGGAGGATAGAAAATGAAAGAATTAAAAATAATGGGATTAACCTTACCGGTTTATTTCGCATTACTTGCAGTAATAATTGTTGCAATTTTTTTAAATGTTTTGCCCGGAGGTATGATTGGTGCCTTTGCTTTCATGATGATAGTTGGTGCATTACTTGATGTAATAGGTAATAATACGCCAATTGTAAAAACTTTCTTTGGCGGCGGACCGATAGTTATTATATTTGGTTCAGCAGCTCTTGTATATTTTAATATATTACCTGAACCGGTTGTAAAGACAGTAGATACCTTTATGAAGGGCGGCGGCTTCCTTGACTTTTATATAGCTGCACTTATTACGGGTTCTATACTTGGTATGAATAAGAAGCTTCTTATTAAGGCAGCTATAAGATATTTTCCGTGTATAATAGGTGGAGTTGCCGTATCTTTGGCATTTGTTGCCTTAGGTGGTTTAGTTTTCGGTCATACACCTGCAGAAGCGATCGCATATATCGGCATTCCTATAATGGGGGGCGGAATGGGTGCAGGTGCTGTACCGATAGCTGATGTGTTTTCAAAAGGATTAGGAATTCCAACAGAACAAATCTTATCAAGATTAGTTCCTGCCGTTGCTTTAGGAAATGCTATTGCAATTGTATTCGGAGGCCTTTTAGACAGGTTCGGTAAAAAATATCCTAAGTTCAGCGGAGAAGGTAAGCTGATGGAAATAGGGCAAGATGAACTTAAAGAAAAAGAGGATAATGAACCGTTTAAATTGAGTGATTTTGGTATAGGCATAGCAATTGCAACGACATTCTTTACATTTGGTAGTATTGTGGCATATGTAATGAAAAATTTTGTTGGAATAGATATTCACTCTTATGCCTGGATGATTGTATCTGTTGCTGTTGCGAAAGCCCTCAATATAATACCTATGAGATTCGAAAAATCATGTGCTAAATGGTATCAATTTGTTGCATCAAACTGGACACCTGCATTATTGATGGGTATAGGTATCGCTTATACTGATTTAGGTCAGGTAATTGAAGCATTCACACCTGCATATCTGGTACTTTGCTTCCTTGTTGTTTTAGGGGCGGTTATAGGCTCCGGTTTTGTAGGAAAGTTGGTTGGGTTCTATCCTATAGAAGCAGCTATAACAGCAGGTCTTTGCATGGCTAACATGGGTGGTACAGGTGATGTTGCAGTTTTAACCGCAGCAAACAGAATGGAATTGATGCCGTTTGCTCAAATTTCTTCAAGGCTGGGAGGAGCATTTATTATTTTCTTCGCTTCGGTCATCGTACCTATATTTTTCGGTTAACAGCGTATATAATCAAGTGAAAATAAATCTGAGCTCACCCTTAAGGTGAGCTTTGCTATAAGTAAAGGAGAAAGATATGCATGCTATTGAAAAAATACTTGCTAAAAACAGTGGTAAAAAATCAGTGAGAACCGGCGAAATTGTGATAGCAAAGGTTGATTTTGCACAGGTTAATGATTTGTACCTTCAGACAATATATTCGTTCAGAGAAATGAACGGCAAAAAGGTTTGGGATAAGGACAGGGCGGCGTTTGTCTTTGACCATTACGCACCTGCTCCTACAATAAAGTCTGCGCAAATTCATAAGGAAATGAGGGAATTTGCCAGAGAAAATGACTTAACATATCACTTTGATGTCAATGCCGGAGTGTGTCATCAGGTGTTAACTGAAGCCGGCTTAATTTATCCGGGAGCCATTATTGTTGCTACCGACTCTCATACAACAACCCACGGAGCTCTCGGAGCAATGGGAACCGGTGTCGGTGCCACCGATATGGCAACAATATTGATATCCGGAGAATTATGGTTCAGAGTACCCGAAATAATTGAAATACGTATAGACGGCATTCCTCATCCGGGGATTATGCCAAAGGATGTAATTCTGTATATAATGGGACAGATGAGAGCAGACGGTGCTGTATATAAGGCTATTGACTTTACAGGAAGCTACATTGATAATTTAGGAGTTTCGGAAAGAATGGTATTGTGTAACATGGCTGTTGAAATGGGAGCCAAGACGGCATATATGCAGCCAAACGAGAAAGTTTTGCAATATGCTGAACAAAGAGCAGTTAGACCGTTTGAAGTCCAATATACGGACGAGGATTTCCAGTATAGTGAAAGCTATCATTTCGATGTAACAAATCTGTCGGTACAGGTTGCGGTGCCTCACAGCGTCGATAATGTATTTTCTTTAAGTGATACCGAGAAGGTAAAAATAGACCAAGGTTTTATCGGGACCTGTACAGGCGGAAGGTTAGATGATCTAAAAGCCGGAGCAGATATTATAAGAGGAAAGAAGATAAATAAGGATGTAAGGCTGCTTATTATACCTGCATCGGCAGAGGTTATGCAGGAAGCAATCATTAAGGGATATATACAGGATTTTATCAATGCGGGTGCAACAATTTCAACTCCGGGATGCGGACCGTGCTTAAGTGCTCATGAGGGAGTTCTGGCACCGGGAGAGGTGTGTGTAACAGCTTCGAATCGTAATTTCCCGGGACGTATGGGAAGCAACAAATCAAGGATATATCTGGCATCACCTGCTACAGTGGCAGCTTCGGCACTGACAGGGTATCTGACAAATCCATGTGATTTAGAATAATTGAGTGACGGTATTGAAGGAGATGTATATGGAAACAATTATAAAAGGAAAAGTTATAGTATTGGATAACAACATTGATACGGACCAAATTTATCCCGGCAGATTTTTAGAGATTGTTAACCCACAGGAAATAGGGACTCATTGTTTGTCAGGCGTAGATGAAAATATAGCTAAGAATTTCAAGAAAGGCGACATAGTAGTGGCAGGAACAAATTTCGGCTGCGGTTCAAGCAGGGAGCACGCACCTATTGCACTTCTTAATATGGGGGCGAGCTTGGTGCTTGCAGATTCATTTGCCCGTATCTTTTTTCGTAATTCTATTAACTTAGGATTGCCTTTATTGGTATGCAAGGGTATAAGCAAGGTTTTGGCTGACGGTGATGAAATAGAGGCAGATATCGTTGAAGGAACCGTAAAAAATCTAAAAACAGGAGAAATATTGCAGGCGGACAAAATAGGTGAATATGCAATGAGTATTCTTGAAGCAGGTGGTATAAAACCATTATTTAGAGAAAGAATGAAAGAATAAAAGGAGTGATGCTAAATGGAAATTAAAAATAAGGCTGCAGCAGGAACATTGGAATCAAGTGATATTTATGTCGTTGTGGAGCCTAACGAAAATGGCATTGAGTTACATCTTGAATCAATAGTTTACAATCAATTCAGCGAAGAAATTGAAAAAGCCGTAAGAGATGTATTAAATGACTTTAACGTTAAAAATATAAAAATACAATTGAAGGACAGAGGGGCTGTTGAATGTGCAATACGAGCAAGAGTTGAAACAGCCTTAAAAAGAGCAGGAGGGGTGAATAGTTAATGAGAAGAAGTATGCTTTTTATGCCCGGAAACTCAGCAGGAATGCTGTTAAATGCTGATGCACTGGGAGCAGACAGTATAATTTTGGATCTGGAGGATGCCGTTTCGCCGGCAGAAAAGGATTCGGCCCGAATTTTAGTAAGAAATGCGCTAAAGCACCTTAATTACAGTAATTGTGAGATAATTGTAAGAATCAATTCAATTGATTCTGAATTCTGGAAAAGTGACATACAGGAGATTATTCCATTGAGACCCCATATGATTATGCCTCCAAAAAATAATTCTGCCGGTGATGTTCAAATCGTTGCTGAGTACATGAAAGAGATAGAAGCAAAACATAGCATCGATAAACCTACATATATCATTCCTTTGATTGAAACGGCTCTTGGAGTTGAAAATGCATTTGAAATAGCAAAATCCTCTGACAGAGTGAAAGCAATTTTTTTAGGTGCGGAAGATTTAACCGCAGATTTAAGATGCAAGAGAACAAAAAATGGTGATGAAATTTTCTACAGCAGAGGAAGACTGGTGACAGCTGCAAGAGCTGCAGGCATAGACGTTTATGACACGCCTTTTACGGATGTAGAGGATGAAGAAGGCTTAAGAGAGGATGCCTTATTTGCCAAATCTCTCGGCTTCACAGGTAAAGCTTGCATATCACCAAGGCACGTTATGACTATAAATGAAGTATTCAGTCCTACAATCGAAGAAATAGAATATGCAAGAGAGGTTATGGACATAATCAGAGTTGCCGAAGAACAAGGCAAGGGTGCAATTTCTCTTCATGGAAAAATGATTGACGCACCGATTGTTGCAAGAGCAAGACAGACATTGGAAATGGCTGAAGCTTTAGGAGGAGGTGTGTATAATGAGTAAGGTTGTAAATACCTTAAAGGAAGTAATTAAGCTTTGCGGTTTAAAGGAAGGAATGAGGATATCCTTTCATCATCATTTAAGAAACGGAGACCATGTAATCAATATGGTTTTAGATGAAATTGCGGGTATGGGATATAAGGATATTACGGTTAACGCAAGCTCTGTTTTTGATATACATGCTCCTATTATAAATCATATTAAAAACAATGTGGTTACAGCTCTTGAGGTTAATTATATGGGTGCTGTCGTAGGAAGGGAAATTTCGAAAGGAATAATGAATAAGCCGGTTGATTTCAGAAGTCACGGAGGAAGACCCAGCGATATAGAATCAGGAAAAACTCCTATAGACATTGCTTTTATCGCTGCACCTACTTCGGATAATATGGGTAATTGCACAGGAAAGTACGGAGCATCAGCATGCGGTTCATTAGGTTATGCATTTGCAGACGCTATGCATGCTAAAAAAGTGGTTGTAATAACCGATAACTTAGTTGATTATCCTTTATATGATTTTTCTATATCTGAAACGTATGTGGATTATGTAGTATCTGTGGATAAGATAGGAGATCCTACGGGAATTGTTTCGGGAACAACAAAAATTACGAGAGATCCTGTCGGCTTGATGATGGCATCTTATGCCACAAAAGTTATACAGCATTCCGGCTTGTTACAAAACGGTTTTTCATTCCAGACAGGTGCAGGAGGTGCTTCCTTAGCAGTTGCAAAGTATTTAAAAGAATTAATGCTTAAGGAAAATATCAAGGGAAGCTTTGGCATGGGAGGTATAACAGGATACTTGGTTGATATGCTTGAAGCGGGATGTTTTGAAACACTTATGGATGTTCAATGCTTTGATTTGAAAGCCGTGGAATCCATAAGGGAAAATAAAAGACACAGAGAGGTTACGGCATCCCACTATGCAAGCCCTGCAGCAAAAAGTGCCATAGTTAATAATTTAGACGTTGTTATTTTAGGTGCTACCCAAATAGATACAAATTTCAATGTAAATGTGCATACGGATTCTAACGGATATATTATGGGCGGCTCCGGAGGACATAGCGATACAGCGGCGGGAGCTAAGCTTACAATGATTGTTGCACCTCTGACTCGGGCAAGATTGTCATTGATAACAGACAGAGTTCTTTGCATTTCTACTCCGGGAAAAACAGTGGATGTATTGGTCACACAAAGAGGTATCGCGGTTAATCCTCTTCGTGACGATTTAATTGTACGATTAAAGGAAGCAAAACTTCCGATAATAGATATTAACGAATTAAAAAATACAGCCGAAAAAATTACCGGAATACCAAAGGATGTCAAATTAGGCGACAAGGTAGTGGGTAATGTTATATACCGTGACGGTACCGTAATAGATAAAATAAAATCGGTAAAATAGGAATGGGGACACAATTTTTGCGAGAAAGTCAATTGGGTCAGTCATAAAGGAATGTACTCGATTAAAATGGGACACACCTCTGAGAAGGGAAAGTCTTTGCAGGCTCAGAGGAATGTCCCAAGGAGTGTCTCAGGAATATTTCATAATTGAAGTAAAGGGTGATTAAATGAGCTATGAAGTTTTTTATGAAGAATACGGCTACCCGATGAAAGGCAAAAAACTGGAGAAATTAATTGAATTTCTTAATGATGAACAGTTGGCATATGATGAAGGCATAGAATTTACCGTTAATCTTGTTGATTCAAAGGGGAAAATTGCCGCAACCGGGTCATTAGAGGGAAAAATACTGAAATGTATAGCAGTATCGTGTTTCTTTCAAGGCGAAGGCTTAGCCGCGAAAATAGTAACGATATTGATTTCTCACGCAATATCAAAGGGACACAGTCATTTGTTTTTATTTACAAAGCCGGACAACATAAATATTTTCTTCGACTTAGGCTTTTATGTTATCGCGGAAACTAAGGATGCTGTCTTAATGGAAAATGTAAAGAACGGTATTTTAGATTATGTTAATTCTCTGAAATTCCAATTTACGTATGAAGATACAGGCGCAATAGTCTTAAATTGCAATCCCTTTACCAAAGGACATCTTTATTTGATAGAAACGGCGTCAAAGCAATGCGAATTTCTGCATCTGTTCGTAGTATCTGAGGATAAGAGCATATTTCCCGCAGATATAAGGTATGAGCTGGTTAATAAGGGAGTCAGTCACTTAAATAATGTGGTCGTGCATCCAACTTCGGATTACCTGATTTCTTCAGCTACATTTCCGACATATTTTATAAAGGACAAGTTCAAGGCAGGCAATATAAATTGTTTATTGGATTTAAAAATATTTTGCGAATATTTTGCCGCGATTTTAAATATTAAGAAGCGTTTTGTGGGAACAGAGCCTTTCGACAAAGTGACAGCCGAATATAATCTCGAAATGAAGAGAGTTTTGAATGAATACGATATAGAGGTTATTGAAATTACCCGACTTGAAGCAAACGATGCGGCAATCAGCGCATCATTGGTGAGAAAGCTGTTGGCTGAAGGTGACTATGAAAAAATTAAAAGCATGGTACCCGGGATAACCTATGATTTTTTAATATCAGATGAAGGAAATAAGATTAAAGAAAAGCTAAGGAGTTAACAATTTGAATGATTTAAATGTGGAAGTCACTCTAAGTGATATGCTTGATGCAAGAGAAAAAAGAGTTACTGTGCAAAGAGAAATAATCGAGAGATATAAGGGAACTCTCATATCGTTTATGCTCAATATCCCGGGAAATATAAAGGTATTTCCATTAAGCCTGAAAGCCCATGGCGAAGCTGTTAAGCTGATTACAAAGGCTTTGAACAGGCAGGGCATATCCGTTATTTATCAGGCTTCCGATAGCGCAAAGACGGGATGCGAAAGCTTTTTTGTCGTTAAAGAGCAGCCGATAATAGTTAAAAGATTGATGACGGACATAGAAAATTCATGCGAATTAGGAAGAATTTTTGATATTGATGTAATAGACTGTGAAGGCAATAAAATTTCAAGAAGTGATTTAAATATTACTGAAAGAAGCTGTCTGATATGTGATGATATCGGACATGCGTGTTCAAGAAGCAGAAAACACCCCATAGAGGAGCTGCAAAAAAAAGTTATTGAAATAATGGAGAATTATTTTGCTGAACAATTTGTCGATAATTGCGCTGCATGTGCCGTTCGTTCGCTTTTATACGAGGTGTGCATCACACCTAAGCCGGGTCTTGTGGACAGAAATAATAACGGCTCTCACAGGGATATGGACATTTACACCTTCATCGACAGTACAACCGCTTTAATTCCATACTTCAGGGATATAGTATTATCGGGAATTAAGTTCCGCAATGAAAAGCCCAAAGCAGTATTTGAAAAAATCAGATACCTTGGAATGCTGGCTGAGGATTGTATGTTTACGGCAACAAACAATATTAATACTCATAAAGGTCTGATTTTTTCATTAGGAATCATATGTGCTTCTGCAGGGTATTTATATAAAAATGAAGAAGCTGTTAATACTGATAATATCCTTAAAATTTCAAGAGAAATGACATTAGAAATAGATGATGACTTTAACGGAATAACAAAAGAGAGTGCCAGAACATTCGGTGAAAAGCTGTATGCGGCCTACGGTATAACAGGCATCAGAGGTGAAGCGGCAAGCGGATTTGCATCTGTTAAAAATCATGGTCTTCCCATGTTAAAGTCATTAATTGAAAAAGGTTATTCCCTTAACCATGCAGGTGCATTAACTTTGCTGAATTTAATTGCAAATGTGAAGGACACAAATATAATTGCACGCTCAAGTATTGAAACACTAAAGGAAGTGCAGCTTCTGACAAATAATTTAATCAATGAAAGAGGAATTGAAAATATAAGCATCGATGAAATAATGGATATAGATAATCATTTTATTGGAAAGAATTTAAGTCCAGGAGGATGTGCCGATTTGTTGTCTGTAACCCTTATGCTGTATTTTCTGGAAAATTAAAAGAGATGATTCTGTATGTTTGGAGAATCATCTCTTTATATAAGAATAATATTCTGCTATGCGTCTAACAAGCTGCCATCTGTTGATATAACTTTATATCCCCAAGGTATCAGCTTACCTGAATTGATAATTGCCTTTTTTACTGCATTTACTATGCCTGAACAGCAAGGAACTTCCATTCTTAATACTGTTAAGCTTTTAATATCGTTATGCTTCAATATTTCCGTTAATTTTTCGGAATAATCCGCATCATCCAGCTTAGGACACCCGATTAAGGTTATTTTACCCTTCATGAAATCATTATGAATATTCGCATAAGCATATGCTGTGCAATCGGCGGCAACAAGTACGTGTGATCCATTGAAGTACGGAGCCATAGGAGAAACCAATTTCAGTTGTACCGGCCATTGTCTTAATTCGCTGTTCAGTACAATTTCTTCTTTTACTTCAACTTTCTTATGCGCAATTTCCTTTGCACGCTGTCCCGGACAGCCAAAGCTATGAGTTTCCTTTTTTTGCTTTCTTTCTTCCATTCTTCTTTCAACTAATTCCTTGTCAAATTCCTCGGCTTCTCTTTCGATAATCTCTATTGCATCAACAGGGCAATTTGGGAGACAATCTCCAAGCCCGTCACAATATACATCAGAAAGAAGAACCGCTTTTCCATTTATAATCTCTAACGCACCCTCATGACAGGCATCAACGCACAGCCCGCATCCGTTACATCTATCTTCGTGTATTTTAACGATTTTTCTTTTCATTTTTTCCCCTTTCAAAATAGCACTTTACTTTTGAAAAAAATTATAATAAAATTAAAACGAATTGTATGTAACAAATGTTACAATATGTTATAAACAGGCTGTTGAAAAAGTTCATCCTGCAAGGCGCCGGAAGACGG
>DCYG01000008.1:15811-40588 GCA_002331025.1 Firmicutes bacterium UBA2116
TTCATCCTGCAAGGCGCCGGAAGAGGGATAACCGCAGCGTATTAAGACATACGTGAGGATTGACCGGCTGAACGGCAACGACGCAGGGGGGGCTTTTTCGGCGGCCTGATATGAGGTAGATATGGAAAACATAATAGATTTAATAAAAGAAAATAGGCTGTTTGCAAATATGACTATAGATGAAATAAAAATGGTTCTGAATTGCAGTAAAGCAGTGGTTTTGGATTTTCATGAAAACCAGGTGATTTTTGAAAAAGATGATAAAATAAAAAAGATGGGGATCGTTATAGAAGGTCAGCTTAATTTAGTATCTCAAAAGTATAACGGTACGAGAGTTATAGTAACAAGTTTGGAGAAAAATGATTTATTCGGTGAAGCATTGGCGTTTTCCACTCTTCAGGAATCACCCTACGATCTGGTGAGCTCAGGGAACAGCAAGGCGTTAATTATTCCCCACAGCATATTTTTTACAATGTGCAGGGAAAACTGTGATTTTCATAAAACGCTTATAAGCAACATGCTTGCCATATTATCGGATAAAATTGTAATGCTTAACAATAAAATGAATATTTTAAACGCTGAAACCCTAAAGGGCAGAATCTCGGTGTATTTGTTATCACTTCACAAAAAAACAAATTCAATTATTTTTGACATGCCCATGAAAAGACAGGAATTAGCCGAATTTTTAAACGTTAAAAGACCTTCCCTTTCAAGAGAATTGTCAAACATGCAGCAGGAGGGGATTATAGAGGTATACCGTTCCACCGTAAAAATAAAAAATATTGAAAGACTGAAAGAATTGGCTGATTAATGATACAATAATTTAAAGAAGTATGTTACAATTTTAATAACATATTTATTGAAATTATGTACAAGCTATGCAAGATGTAAATTTCATGCGGCACATGCTTGATTTAATAAGAAAGAGAGACAAAAATGAAAGAAAAGATAAATACGATATTATTTGATTTGGACGGCACACTGCTTCCACTTTATCAGGATGCATTTATTAAAAGCTACTTCACCCGTCTTTCGGCAAAGATTCTTCCCATGGGCTTTGAGAAGGATGCCTTTGTTAAGGCAATTATGGCAGGCATGGAGGCTATGATCGATAATGACGGGACAAGAACAAATGCTGAGGCTTTTTGGGAAATATTCGAAAGACTGCTCAATGTAGACAGAGATCAGTTGATGGATATGTTTTTAGATTTTTATAAAAATGAATTTGACGAAGTGAAAGAAATTGTGACTGAAAGAATAAGTCGAAGAGAGCTGATAGACAATCTGAAGGCCAGAGGATACACTCTGGTTCTGGCCACAAATCCCATGTTTCCTATAGAAGCCATTGTCACAAGACTTGCATGGATTCAGTTGTCACCGGAGGACTTTTCTCTTGTAACGACATTCGACAACTGCAGATATTGTAAGCCAAGTGTAGAATATTTTCAGGATATTTTATCGAAGCTTAACAAGAAAGCTGAGGAATGCATCATGATTGGGAACAATACACTTGAGGACATGATTTGCGAAAAAATAGGTATCACTGCAGGATTGGTAACTGCCAATCTTGAAAATAAAAATAACTACGATATAAACCAATTCACCCACGGAACTATCGAAGAAATACTGAAAGCACTCCTGTAACCATACAGAGGGGACGGTTCTCGCTGACCGGTCCTCTCTGTATGTCCTGCTCAGGATGTGTATTTTAGCTTTTTGTATTCCAGATTTGCACTAAAACATCTTTCAAAACCAAAAATGACTCCTCGGTACTATACCCATACTCCTGTTGCAAATGAGCAAGCATTACTTGTAATTTTGTGACATAGTCGTCAACCCTAACCTCCTGCTGATATGTTGTCAAAACCGGGTATTTTTTGCCCCACATTTTCGTCCAGTCAATTTTCTTTTGAGTTTCTTCGCTTGTCCCTTCGATGGCTTTCTCAATTTCTTTTACTTCAATGTCGAAGTTCACCAATTCGTCCAGAGTAATATGATACAGCACAGACAATTCTTTTGACTGACGTATATCAGGAAGCGTTTCATCAAGCTCCCATTTAGAAATAGTTTGTCTGCTTACACCAAGTTTTTCTGCAACTTCTTCCTGCGATAAGCTGCTTTTTTTACGGGCACTGAATAAACTGTTTCCTAAACTCATAGTTACTGCCTCCTCCGCTTATTTGATGTAAATCAAGTATAAGTGATATATGGGCAAAAATCTACCAACAGCATTTTACATTTATGCCCGTTTTCTTAACACCGCGGGACAGATAGAGAGGCATACATCTATAGCGTAAATTTAATTAACCTCTGAGCCCGATATATTTATCTAAATTTGACAAAGCAGCAGCACCCCTTACCATTTATGTATTTAACAGACTTATTTGACGGATACTGACCCAAAAAGGACCGTCCCCACTGGGTCGAAAAGGACCGTCCCCACTGGGTCCACTGGGAAAAAAATGTGTCGAATGTTGTCTTTGTCAAAAAAATTTTCAAATATGCAAATTGTGATATCATTTAATATTGAAGGCAATTGTATTATATGGTACAATAAAAGAATAAAAATCATTGTTTTTTAGCTTAGGGGAGCGTTTATGAGTATAAAGTTTATACATACATCGGATATACACTTGGATAAGAAATTTGATATAAAAAATTTCAGTTTGAAAGAGCGTGAGAAAAGAAGACAGGAAATATGGGATACCTTCGATGAAATAATTAAGACGGCAAAAAAAGAAGAAATCCGATATCTTTTTATTTCAGGTGATTTAACTGAAATTGAATATATTAATTTTAATACATTGATTAAAGTGGCTCAGAAATTTAAAGCTATACCCGATACGAGAGTAGTAGTAGCGTGCGGAAAAAGCGATCCTTACAATATAAACAGCCTTTATGAATATATAGAATGGCCGCAAAATGTATATATTGTTAAAAATATGGATTATGTTGAAAAATTGAATTTTCCTGATGATAACCTGTGTGTTCATGCAATGAGCTGGGATAATGGAATTGGAAACAATAAAGCACAGGCAATTTATGATATTTCTGTTGATGACAGCAAAATAAATGTATTGCTTTTATACTGCGACATTAATTCAGAATCAGACAAGCTGCCTGTTAATGCAGACTTAATAAAAAACAAATTTGATTATTGCGCCTTAGGCAGCAGACATAATTTTGAAAAAATACAAAGGCATATAGTATATTCAGGCACTCCCGAGCCGCTTGATTTTGAAGAAGGCAATGAACATGGTGTCGTTATCGGAGCATTGGATAAAAAACACTTGGAATATACGTTTTTGAGTTTGGCAAAAAGAAAATTCATAACCCGCAATATAGATTTAGAAATAAGCTACAGCTTTAATAAAATTCTCGACCTTATCAAATTCTCAGGAGACACCTTCTCCAATATCAAGGATTATGTAAGGATTAATTTAAATGGTACAGTAAATACGGATGTGTCCATGGAAGAAATTGAAAATGAAGCAAAGCAATTTTTTTACTATATTGAATTTGAAGAAAATTATTCATATATGAATTCAGAGGATAAAGTTTACGACCACAATGATTTCAATATAATTGAAAGCTACAAGCTCCAATTTGAAAATAATCAGGACAAGCTTGAGCAACAGGCATTTAAACTAGGTCTTGAAGTTCTCCGTAAAGAAAAGGTGGTAAAATAATATGTATATCAGCAAATTACATTTGAGAAGCTTCGGCAAATTCATACATAAAAAAATATACTTTGAAAATAAGCTCAATATAGTTTACGGAGAAAACGAAGCCGGAAAAAGCACCGTGCATAATTTTATGGAAGCAATGCTTTACGGATTTGATGACACAGAAGAAGGAGAGCTTAGGTTTAATAAATATAAGCCCTGGAACAGCAATCTGTACAAAGGTACTCTCAGTTTAAAAGACGCAAATGATGAAAGATATCTGATATCGAAGGATTTCTTGCTGGGAACATCTCAGGCTTTCTTCAATTCATCTCAAGAACAGGAGGCAAGAGAAGAGGAAATATTAAATCCGGGCGAGCACTTTTTTAATATGAACAAAATTTCTTTCAGCAATACTGTAAGTGTTAAGCAGCTTGGAAATAAAACCGAAAAAGAGCTTGCGACGGAGCTTAAAAATAAAATTATAAACCTTAGCAGGACTCGTGATGAATCAATTTCAATAGATAGAATATTTCAAAGATTAAACAGCATAAAGGAAGAAGCCGGAAACGAAAATGATGGTAAATCCCTTTTAGGGCAATATTCCTTACGCCTTAAAGAGTTGAATGAGGCAAGGGAAAATTCTGTAAATGCAAAAAGACAGGTAATGTTTTTAGCAATGGAAAAGAAAAAAGTTAAAAATAAAATACATGAAATAAACATAAGAATAGATGAGTTGAAAAAAGAGCTGTCGGATTACGAATATTCTAAAGAAAAAGAAATATTATTAAAAGCAGAACCCATTAAAAAAGAATTAGAGGAGCTTAACAATAAAATCTTAAATTATAAAAAAGAAGATATTATTGAATATTCGGAGAGTGACTTTAAAGAGGCCGCAGATATTGAAAATACTCTAAAATCGATGTATAAACAAATCAGGATACTTTCTGATGAAGCGGAAGAAAAAGAGGATGATCTTTTCGGTTTAACAAATGATATAAGCAACAAAATAGGCAACGAATTTGACATTGACAAGATAAATTCCGATTACAGCATTTATAAAGAAAACAATGCAAAAATTAATGAACTGAAAGATAAAATAGCTGCAGGGCAAGAAAACATCAAGAATACAGACGTAATTGAAATAAATAAATTTATTGACAGCTATACCGATGTAGAAGATATAAACAGAAAGACGGAAGCGGTAAATATTTTCTTGGATGATAAAAATTATAATAAAATGAAGAGCTTCAAAAGAGCTCAAGTTTTAAGTGTTTTTTTATGGGTAATGACAGGTGGCGTGGCAATCCTCGGAGCATGGTGGTACAAATTATTGATTACTGATTATATAAACAGATATTATCATGGTCCTTGGACAGAAAATATAATAGCCGGCTCAATAACCGCTTTAATAAGCATTGTGATTTTAGCAATAATAAATCCTCTTTTAACAAAGGCAAAAAGTGCAAAAAATGAAATTGAAAGTATGGAGTGCGAGTTTGCGGACCACACAATCAATTTAAGAAACTTAAACATTTCCAAGGATGAAATAATAAAAGAATCAGGCTGTGAAAGCTTTGATGAAATGACGGAAAAGTTCAACAAAATGATGAGTGAAAAAAAGATGTATGAAGAAAAAATGAAGCTGATTCATTATGATGAAAGTTCTCTGGATGCTTTAATCAATGAAAATGGTGAAATAATAAATAATTTGCACAAAAGTATGTTATCTCTGAATTTGGACAGAATTAGCGATGAAAATATAAATGCGGCAAACGAAGCATACATGAGAAAAGATGCGGTTAAGGAGCAAATTGACAAATTAAATAAGGACACTGAGCTGTTAAAGAATGAAATCTCCAAATTAGACAAGGAAATAAGTTTTGAAGAAAAAAGATTAAACATGATCCTGAAGAGTAACGGGTTCGATGATCCGGACAGCTTTAAGAGGTCGGTTGAAATAAATAAAGAATACACAGAGATTACCAATAATATAAATTACAAAAAAAGTATGCTTCAAAATATTTTAGGAGAATATAATTTTGATGAATTGACTCAAAAATTAAGCAAATTTGAGTTTTATGAGGTTAAGCCTGTGGATAAGCAGGAACACAGCTTAAAAATTTACAAGCTGAACGAAGAAAAAGCAAGGCTGACGGAAAATATAAATAATATTTTAAAAGAAATCAGTGAAATAGAAGACAGCACAAGAACATTGGCTGAGATAGAAGAAGAAATAGATTTTTATGAAAATAAAACTTTTGCATTTAAAAACAAAATAAAGGTTGCTGAAATTACCTCAGAGAAGATCAGAAAAATATCTGATTCTATAAAAGGCGATTTTATGCCGCTCCTGAAAAAATCAATAAGCGACAATTTTTCATATCTTACAAGCGGAAGGTACAGCGATGTTATAATAGACGAGGACATGAATATTACAGTTGCGGAAGAAGCCAACAAGCAACGAAGCATTGAACTGGAAAGTTTAAGCGGAGGTACGTTAGACCAGCTTTATTTGTCTTTAAGAATAGGGCTTGGCAGTATACTGAGCGGAAACCAAAACATCCCGTTAATTTTTGATGACAGCTTTGTACAGTATGATGGCAAAAGGTTAAGAAATTCATTGGAAATGCTGTCGAAAGAAAGTGAAAGAAGGCAGATTATATTATTTACCTGTCAGGAAAGGGAAGCAGAGCTTGCTAAAAGTTTAAACATTAAATTTAATTATATCAAATTATAGGCTGTTTTCAAAAGCCTGTAGTAAGAAGGAATACCTATGAAAATATTTGCTATAGCCGATTTGCATTTTGACGGTCAAAAAGGAAAACCCATGAATGTATTCGGCGACAATTGGATAAACCATGAGGAAAAAATAATAGAAAATTGGAAAAGAGTCGTGAGCGAAGACGATTTGGTTTTAATTCCCGGAGATATTTCATGGGCTGTTAAGCTTAATGAGGCAATTGAGGATTTGCTGAGAATCGACAAGCTTCCCGGTATTAAAATTATCGGAAAGGGAAATCATGACTATTGGTGGTCAACATCCAGCAAATTAGATAAGCTTAATCTGAAGACAATCAAGTTCTTAAAAAATAACAGCTATGAATTTGATGGCCTATCAGTGTGCGGAACAAGAGGATGGGATACCATGGAGGAGCATGCGGATGCTAAATCAAATGAAAAAATTTATTTAAGAGAATTGAACAGGCTGAGAATTTCTCTTGAATGTGCGGGGAAAAAAGGTAATAAAATAATAGTGATGCTTCACTACCCTCCTTTTAACTCTGCCGGATTGCCTAATGAGTTTTTTCATATGTTGCAAGAGTTCAGAGCTGACGTTTGTATATACGGACACCTCCATGGTGAAGACGGACATAAAAATGTTAGGGAGGGCTTGATTGAACAGGTGCAGGTTCATTGTGTTTCAAGCGATTATATGGATTTTAAGCCGAAGAGGATACAGTGATAAAATTGTATATGAAATATGAACATTATGTGTAGTTGGCTCTTGACACGGAAACAGTAATAAAGTATCATATTTTCAAGGGAAACGTTTTTCATATTAAGGATGGTGATATTATTGGCTAAAATGGATGCATTGGTAAAGAAATACAAGGAGCCCGGATTGTGGCTTGAACAAGTGGATGTACCCGTTCCTCAAGAGGGAGAAGTTTTAATCAAAATTCGTAAAACCTCCATATGCGGGACTGATGTACATATTTACGACTGGAATAAATGGGCTCAAGAAACCATTCCTGTTCCTATGACCATTGGACACGAATTTGTGGGGGAGATTGTGGAGCTGGGAAAAGGCGTTAAGGATTTGCAGATAGGAGATTTAGTATCCGGAGAAGGACACATAGTATGCGGAAAATGCAGAAATTGTCTTGCCGGAAGAAGACATCTATGCAAAGACACTAAAGGTGTCGGTGTAAACAGAACGGGTATATTTTCCGAATATGTGGCACTTCCTGCTTCAAACATCTGGCTTTGTGATAAATCATTGCCGGAAGAGCTGTACAGTATTTTTGACCCGTACGGAAATGCAGCACACACAGCACTGTCTTTTGATGTTCTGGGAGAAGATGTTCTTATAACGGGAGCGGGCCCCATAGGTATTATGGCAGCGGCAATTGCTGAATTTTCAGGGGCAAGGTATGTAGTTATTACCGATATTAATGATTACAGATTAGAACTTGCAAAAAAGATAGGTAAATTTAGAGCAGTAAACACAAAACGGGAATCCTTAAAGGAAGTAATGGATGAATTAGGAATGAAAGAAGGCTTTGACGTAGGCATGGAAATGTCCGGCAATGGTATTGCCTTTAACGACATGATTAATCACATGTCTCACGGCGGCAAAATTGCAATGTTGGGTATACAGGATCCGGATACCCGAATCGATTGGAACAAGGTGGTTTTTAACGGTCTGTTTATTAAAGGAATATACGGAAGGGAAATGTTTGAAACATGGTATAAAATGCAGGCGATGATACAAGCAGGTCTCGATATCACACCGGTTATAACCCACAGATATCACTATACTGAATTTGAAAATGGATTTGAGGCAATGATAAGCGGAAAATCCGGGAAAGTAATATTGGATTGGACTGTCAGGAAATAGGAGGTTAAAATGTACGAAAATTCTAAACATATTTATGAAGATATATTAAAGGAAATCAAGGAAAGCGGTCTTTGGAAAAATGAGAGAATAATTACTACTCCCCAAGGAAGCAGGATTAATACAACAATGGTTAACGGTGTACTGAATATGTGCGCTAATAACTACTTAGGTTTATCAGATAATGCAGATGTTATAGAAGCTGCTAAAAAAGCTTATGACATGTGGGGATACGGCCTTTCATCCGTTAGATTTATCTGCGGAACCCAAGAAATTCATAAGCAGCTTGAACAAAAGCTGAGTGAATTTTTGCATACGGAGGATACTATTTTATATTCATCGGCATTTGATGCAAATGGCGGCTTGTTTGAAACTATTACAACCGAAAATGATGCAATCATAAGCGACGAATTAAATCATGCAAGTATTATCGACGGTGTAAGATTAGCCAAGGCAAAAAAATACAGATATAAAAACAATGATATGGACGCATTGGAGGAACAGTTAATTTTAGCTGATAAAGAAGGCGCAAGAATCAAAATAATCGCAACAGACGGCGTATTTTCCATGGATGGTATAATTGCAAACTTAGAAGGCATATGTGATCTGGCGGATAAATACAATGCGCTTGTTATGGTTGATGACAGCCATGCTGTTGGCTTTGTAGGAAAGACAGGCAGAGGAACACACGAATACAGAAACGTAATGGACAGAGTGGATATAATCACAGGAACATTAGGAAAGGCGTTAGGCGGTGCAAGCGGTGGCTATACAAGCGGAAGAAAAGAAATAATAGATTTGCTGAGACAGCGTTCAAGGCCTTATCTGTTCTCAAACACATTAGCTCCGGCTATAGCGGGCGCTTCGCTTAAGGTTCTTGAAATGCTTGAAGGAAGTACAAAATACAGAGATAAATTAGAAGAAAATACAAAATACTTCAGAGAAGAAATTAAGAAAATAGGCCTTACCATTATAGAAAGTGAGCATCCTATAGTACCTATTATGCTTGGTGATGCAGTATTATCACAGAAAATGGCAGAAAAGCTTTTGGAAAAAGGTGTATACGTTATCGGATTTTATTTCCCTGTAGTTCCAAAGGGAAAAGCCAGAATAAGAACCCAGATATCAGCGGCTCATTCAAGGGAAGATTTAGAGTTTGCAATTAATGCCTTCAAAGAAGTGAAAGAGGAATTAGGTCTATAATTGCCCGGGCAATATTTTGTAGAAAAATGTTTTTTTCCTTGCAATAAATTGTTACAAGGGTTATACTATCTGAAACAATTTAGTTGATAGGAGGACAACATGGATATAAAATTTTCTGACAGAGCAAACGGATTGAAAGCATCAGCAATTAGAGAACTTTTAAAGCTTACTGAAATGCCGGAGGTTATATCTTTTGCAGGCGGCCTCCCGGCCCCGGAATTATTTCCTGTTGAAAAGGTTAAGGAAATTTTTGCGGAGGTTATGAAGAAGGAAGGAACATCTGCGTTGCAATATGGTCCTACGGAAGGATACAGACCCCTTAGGGAAATAGTTGCTAAACAAAGAATGTCAACCGCACAAATGGATTTAACGGCTGATGATATTCTTATAACTACAGGTTCACAGCAAGGACTTGAGTTTTCTGCAAAATTATTCCTGAATAAGGGTGATGCAGTAATATGTGAAAGTCCCAGCTACCTCGGCGCAATCAATGCATTTGCTGCATATGAGCCGAAATTTGTTGAAGTAGAAATGGATGAGGATGGAATAATTATTTCTGAATTAGAGAAGGCACTAAAGGAAAATCCTGACGCTAAAATGATTTATACCATTCCTGATTTTCAGAATCCGACAGGAAAAACAATGCCTGACGACAGAAGAAAAAGAATAGCTGAATTGGCGGCAGAATATAAAATACCTGTAATTGAGGATAATCCGTACGGTGAATTGATTTTTGAAGGTACTGTACACCCGGCAATAAAAAGCTACGATAAAGAAGGATGGGTTGTTTTTTTAGGTACTTTTTCTAAGATTTTTGCACCCGGAATGAGACTTGGATGGGTTTGCGCATCACCCAAAATACTGGATAAGTACATAATTATCAAGCAAGGCGCGGATCTTCAGTCAAGTTCTTTAGATCAAAGGATTGCAGCAGCATTTATGCAGAAATATGATCTTAATGATCATATATCGAAAATAAGAGAAGTATACGGTAAGCGCAGAGATTTAATGCTCGAATGCATGGACAAATATTTCCCCGCCGAAGTGAAACATACAAATCCGTATGGAGGACTTTTTGCTTGGGTCGAATTGAGAGATGATTTGGATGCAGCCAAAATAATGGAAGAATGTATAAAAGAAAATGTTGCTTATGTACCCGGTGAACCTTTCTTCCCAACAAGCGGCAGAAAAAATTTCTTCAGAGTAAACTATTCTTGTATGCCAGATGATAAGATAATTGAAGGTGTAAAGAGAATCGGAAAAGTTTTGAATAAGTATTACGAAAAATAATTTGTTAAAAATGGAGGTCTTTATCAATTGATGGGACCTTTCAATTATAATTTAAAAAATTTTTACAATACAGTATCACTTGCAAAAAAAATATAAAAAGGTTATACTATTATTGTGAAAAATATATTATTTAGGAGGTTCAAATGCAAAAGAAAGACATTAAATGGTCTGAATTAGGATTTAGCTACATTAAAACCGACAAAAGATACATATCTCGTTGGAAAGACGGCAAGTGGGATGATGGTCAGCTTGTAGAAGATAATATGATTCCTATTAATGAGGGTTCAACTTGTCTGCATTACGGACAAGAATGCTTTGAAGGTTTAAAAGCGTACAGCACTAAAGATGGAGGAATCCAGTTATTCAGACCCGATGAAAATGCTAAGCGTATGCAAAAAAGCTGTGCAAAAGTATTAATGCCTGAAGTACCCGTAGAAAAATTCATAGATGCTTGTATGCAGGTAGTAAAAGCTAACGAAGCTTGGGTACCACCATATGGCTCCGGTGCAACATTATATTTAAGACCATTCGTTATAGGCGTTGGGGAAAACATTGGAGTCAGACCTGCTCCTGAATATATATTTGGAGTATTCTGTATGCCTGTAGGACCATATTTTAAAGGAGGCATGACTCCTGTTAACTTTATTACGACTGATGCGGACAGAGCTGCACCAAACGGCACAGGTAAGGCAAAGGTTGGCGGTAACTACGCTGCAAGCTTATTATCACATAAGGAAGCAGTAGACAAAGGATTTGCTGATTGTATATATCTTGACCCTTCAACTCATACGAAGATAGATGAAGTCGGTGCTGCAAACTTCTTTGGTGTTACTAAAGACAATAAGTTTATAACCCCTCATTCATCTTCAATCCTTCCAAGTATAACAAGAATTTCTTTAATGCAGGTAGCTAAAGATTATTTAGGGATGGAAGCAATTGAAACTGACGTTTATGTTGATAAATTAGATATGTTTGCTGAAGCAGGCGCTTGCGGAACAGCGGCTGTTATTACTCCAATCGGAGGAATTGAGCATAAAGGTAAATTCCATGTGTTCCACAGTGAAACCGAAGTGGGTCCTGTTACAAAAAAACTGTATGATACATTATACGGAATCCAGATGGGAGACGTAAAAGCTCCCGAAGGATGGATTTACAAAGTCAAATAATCCCACCTTTTGGGGACGGTCCTTTTTGAGACTTTAGCAATTAAAATCAAAAACTCTTGAATCTAAATGATTCAGGAGTTTTATTTTATGTCAGCACAAAAATGATCATCCCCAAGCGGTCTCCATACACTATTTATATTTTTTGAGCAGATGATTAAAGATTACAACACCTATGATATACTGAAATATTAAATATCCGCCCAAATAAAAAATTATCATTCGAGAATTATCAATGATTTCCAATTGTCCTAATACAGAAAATGCTACTATTGAAATACTGACAGCCACAAGACCAAATATATACGCATAACGACCTGACTTATCTCTCAATTTTATTTTCATTTCGTCATGCTGTTCAATTTTTTCATTTTCCATTCTCTCAGCATAACGTTCTTTATTACCCGGCTTATTCCAATAAAAATACCTGTAAATTATCATAATGCCAGGAGCGATTCCCGCACCGGCAAAACCGAAAAGTAAACTGTCTAACTTGCTGTCAGTTAGTGTTGCTGCAAGAAAAAACAGCACACCGACGATGACATACATAATACCTATTAATAAATTATTTTTTTTCATTTTCCATACTCCTTTCATGGATAAAAATTTCTTCAATACTCTTTCCAAAAAAATCTGATATCGCAAAAGCCAGCTCCAAAGATGGATTATATTTTCCTGTTTCGATTGAGCTGATCGTTTGTCTTGATACTTTAATTGCTTTTGCGAAATCTTCTTGATTCATGTCTAATTTTTTTCTTAGTTCTTCAACTTTGTTTTTCAAACAATGATCCCTCCCTTTGACAAGGTTGCTTTACATTTATATTATAGCTACATATTACATTAATGTCAAGTTTCCTTTACAAAAAAATGCAACAAACTGTAGACTCAACAGTCTGGGGACGGTCCTTTTTGGGGCTTTTAGAATTTAATGTAAATTTTTGGTGGATAATATTAACAATTATGATATAATAAAAACAATACAATTGTGGATAAAAATGGTACATAATTTATACAACTTCGAAAACATAATTGATACATTTTCCGAGGTGAAAAAATGGCGAGACAGGCTCGAATCAAAAGTAATACAGGCATATACCATGTTATGATTAGAGGAATTAATAAAGAGAAGATATTTTCAAATGATTTCCTAAAAAATAAATTGTTAAGGATTATTAAAGACATTAAAGAAGAAATAGATTTTTCTATAATAGCTTATTGTATAATGGATAATCATTTACACTTGATTATAAAAGATGATGATGACAATCTTGCGGTAATAATGAAGAAAATATGTGTAAAATATGCCATGTTCTACAATAAAATTAAGGAAAGATACGGATATGTTTTTCAAAACAGATTCAGAAGTGAAGCTATTGAAAATGAAAAATATTTATATGGGGCTTTGAGATATGTTCATAATAATCCTGTTAATGCTTATATAACAAATGATTTTTTAGCTTATACATGGAGCAGTATAAATGAATATATGAATGAAAAGCCTGAAATTATATGCTGTAAATATAAAAAGGACATATTAAATTCTTTTGGAAATATTGACGAATTCGTTAAATTTCATAGCTTATATGATAATAATATATATATTGATACTATAGAAGAAGAATCAGTTAATATTGAAAAAGTTATTCAAAATACAATAGAGCAATATGCGGTTAAAAATAATCTGGTAGATGCTAAAGATTTTACCCATGCACATAAAGAGCGTCTTGCACGAATATTAATTAATTTAAACTTAATTACTAAAAATAGAATTGCTGAACTTTGTAACTTGTCATCTAATAGGGTTAAAATGCTTAGTAAGGAAAACGCAAAAACTTCTGAATAATAAGGTAGTTCAGAAGTTTTATTTTATGTTAGCCCAAAAAGGACCGTCCCCAAGCGGTTGTCCCCAAGCGGTTCACAAAAAGGACCGTCCCCAAGCGGTTCAAGCGGTTGGGAATTAAATATTGCCATAGAAATGGAGATATGATATTATTGTTTCAATTTAAATTAACGGGAGGTAATTATGCACAAAAATAAATTGGTTATTGTGGGAGTGGGACACGTAGGCTCGTACGTTCTGGCAGATGCGATGAAGATGGGATTGTTTGCTGAGATAGGCTTGATTGATATTTTGAAAAATGTTTCGTTAGGAGAGGCTCTTGATCAGGCTCAGTCTACGGCATTGACATATATGAACAATGTGGATGTAAAAAGCGGAGGATATGAACAGTGCGCTGATGCAGACGTTATAATTGTGGCTGCGGGACCAAGCATTATACCGGATACGAATAATCCCGATGCAAAGCCGGACCGCACATTGCTTACAAGGACAAATTGTGAAGTAATCCGTGAGGTGATGGTGGGGATTACAAGCTATACCAGGGATGCAATAGTAATTCTCATTACGAATCCATTGGATACGATGGTTTATATTGCGGAAAATGAATTCGGGTATCCGTCAGGACGTATTTTCGGAACGGGAACAATGCTTGATTCCGCCCGTCTTCGAAAAATAGTGGCAGATGCATGCGGCATCGATCCGAAATCTGTTACGGGATTTATGATGGGTGAGCACGGTGCTACCGCATTTCCTGTGCTAAGCCACCTGAATGTTGCGGGCATACCTCATGATCGCCTTGGACAATATTTCGAAAATACTGAGGAAATCAGTGATCCTGAAAATGTTAAGACACTTGTTGTTAACTCGGCATACAATGTACTCAACAACAAGGGCTGGACGAACGCAGGTGTTGCCCAGGCGGCTATTACCATGGCAAGGGCGGTGCTGCTGGATGAAAAAAGTGCTTATCCCACATGCATTACTTTGAGAGGACAGTACGGGCATGACGGAGATGTGGCTTTGAGTATGCCATGTATTATCGGACGTGAGGGTGTATTGAAGAAGCTTCCTGTGGAACTAAATGAATGGGAAAAAAGCAAGTTGAAGGAATCCATTGCATATATAAAGTCAACAATGCGTGATGCAAGGACCGGTCCGGAATTTATGAAATAAACAGGAGGCTTAAAGTGACATTACAGCAATTAAGATATGCTATTGCAATAGCTGACTGCAATTCCATGAACAAGGCTGCTCAGTCATTGTTTGTTTCCCAGCCCAGCCTGTCTGCTTCAATCAGAGAACTGGAAAATGAAATTGGTATCACTATATATAAAAGAACAAACCGAGGTATTACCATAACACCTGAGGGTGAAGAGTTTCTAGGTTATGCCAGACAGGTGACAGAGCAGTATGAGCTGATTAATAATAAGTATGTTGAAAAACGTAACATAAAAAAGAAATTCAGCGTTTCAACACAGCATTATTCATTTGCCGTGAAGGCTTTTGTTGAGACTGTAAAAGAGTTTGGTATGGATGAATATGAATTTGCGGTTCATGAAACAAAGACGTACGAGGTAATAGAAAATGTCAAAAATTTTAAGAGCGAGCTTGGAATTTTGTACATGAATGATTTTAACGGCAAGGTGATTTCAAAAATACTTGATGAAAACAACCTTGAATTTACGGAGCTGTTTGACTGCAAGACATATGTGTATCTATGGGAAGGAAACCCTCTGGCAAAAAAAGAGGTTATATCTATGGAAGATTTGCAGGAATATCCATGTCTTTCGTTTGATCAAGGTGCAAACAATTCGTTTTATTTTGCCGAAGAAGTTCTCAGCACGAACGTATACAAAAAAATAATTAAGGCAAATGACAGGGCAACCATGCTTAATCTCATGAGGGGTCTCAACGGATATACGCTGTGTTCGGGAATTATCAGTGAAGAGCTGAATGGTTATGATTATAAGGCGGTTCCGCTGGCTACCGAAGAATTGATGACAATCGGCTATGTGTCAAGAAAGAACTCCACCTTAAGCCATATAGGCAAAAAATATGTTGTTGAATTGATGAAATTTAAAGACAATGCGTTATAGGAAAAACCTATAACAGGTTGTTGGTTTTGTGTATTAACACTGTCTAAAAAAAGTATGTATAATACTAACATGAGATATACAAGCAAAAAGAATTAAACGAATTCAGAAGGGAGAAATAAAATGCGTACTAATACAAACATAACTACAATGTGTATGATGAATACAATGATGTGTAATGCCATGTATATGCAAATGACTATGATGCAAAGAAAAATGGCTGTATTTAGTATGCTTTATGTAACCTAGTACAATATTCACTGTTTTAAAAATAAGTGAAGATATATGCAGGTGCATGAGCACCTGCTATTTTTTTGACCTAATAAGGCTGCTAACAGGAAAAGGAGGAAAAACAATTGATATTACTTGAAAATGTCAGCAAGACCTTTCAGGCGGACGGCAAGGTTGTGGAAGCGGTAAAAAACGTAAATTTAAGTCTGCGTGAAGGAAAAATACATGGAATTATAGGCTTTTCGGGAGCAGGAAAATCAACGCTTGTAAGATGCATAAATCTTCTCGAAAGACCTACTGAAGGAAAAGTAATCCTTGGTGATGTGGAAATCACAGCCCTTGAGGAGAAGAAATTGAGGGAGGAAAGAAAGAAAATCGGGATGATTTTTCAGCAATTTAATCTATTTGCATCAAGGACAGTATTTCAAAACATTGCATATCCCCTTAAAAACAGCGGATTGAGCAGGAAGGAAGTAGAAAACAAGGTTAATTATCTGCTTGAGCTGGTGGAGCTCAAAGAAAAATCAGGATCATACCCGTCGCAGCTCAGCGGCGGTCAGAAGCAGAGGGTTGCAATAGCCCGTGCGCTGGCAAATGACCCTAAGATATTGCTCAGTGACGAGGCAACAAGTGCATTGGACCCCCAGACGACGAAGTCAATATTGAAATTATTGAAACAGTTGAATGAGAAGCTTGGGATTACCGTAATTGTCATAACTCATGAAATGCAGGTGGTAAAGGAAATTTGTGACAATGTGGTGGTTATGGAAAACGGAAGGGTTGTTGAGCAGGGAGATGTATTCAGTATATTTGCAAATCCGGTTGAAAGAATAACCAAGGATTTTGTTGACAGCACATCCAATTTGTTCAAGGTGCATGAGCTGATTAATGAAAATGCAGAAATAGTACGTCTTAAAGAGGGCGAATGTATATTGAAATTCACATATCTTAAGCGGGATGCATCAGAAGCATTGGTATCACATGTTTCAAGAAGCTTTGAGCTTGATGTAAATATAATATTCGGAAACATCGAGATTATAGGAGGTTATCCCATCGGAGGACTTATATCTGTTGTAAGCGGCAGGGAAAGCAGCATAAATGATGCAATTAATTATTTGAGAGAAAAAAATGTAGGAGTGGAGGTGATTTTAGATGCAAGAGTTTCTAAATAGTGTTTTTCCAAATGTATTTTCAAAGTTACCGGATTTTTTTGAAAGTATTGCGGAGACATTCATAATGTTAGGCTGGTCAGGTTCAATTTCATTTGTTATAGGGATTATTTTAGGAATAATACTTACGGTTACAAAAAAAGGTGGAATTATTCAGAATACAGCAGTTTTTCAAGTGCTTGACAAGATTATAAATTTTTTCAGATCAATACCGTTCATCATATTGCTTGCAGGTGTAATGCCGCTTACCAGACTGATTTCAGGAACTGCAATAGGTGTTGAGGGTGCTATAGTGCCCCTTGTGTTCGGTACAGTGCCGTTCTTTGCAAGACAGATAGAGACGGCTCTGGCAGAAATGAACCCGGGACTTATAGAGGCGGCGCAGTCAATGGGCTCAGGACCGCTGGAAATTATATTTCGCGTGTACCTGAGAGAGTGCATTCCGGGTATTGTAAGAGGAACAACCATAACCGCAATCAGCCTCATCGGACTTACGGCAATGGCAGGTGCGGTTGGAGCAGGAGGACTTGGAGATTTTGCCATACGTTTCGGTTATCAAAGAAATCAAATTGATGTCACTTATGCTTCGGTTATAGTGTTGGTTGCTTTAGTAAGCATAATACAAATGATTGGAAGTGCCATAGTAAGGAAGAACAGCCATTGATATAAAAAATTATTAAAATTAAAGGAGAACAATTATGAAAGCAAAGAAAATAATATCAGTTTTAACAGCAATAGCTTTATTAGCATCATTTACAGCATGCTCAAAACCGAGTGATGCCGGGAAAAAGGATACGACAACCGTAAAGGTGGGAGTTGTAGGAGAATCCAATGAAATGTGGGAGCCCGTAATTGAGAAACTGGCTAAGGAAGGAATAGATATTAAATTGGTGAGCTTTACGGATTATGGAACACCAAATAAGGCGTTAAACAATGGAGATACTGATTTGAATGCATTCCAGCACTATGCATATCTTAACGGTGAAATTAAGAATAATGGATATGAAATTCAGTCGATAGGTGATACATTTATTTCGGCTATGAACATCTATTCAAACAAGGTTAAAAGTGTTGATGAAATAGGTGAAAAAGCAAAAATTGCAGTGCCTAATGACGCAACCAATGAAGGAAGGGCACTTAAAATTGTGGAAGCAGCCGGTCTTATTGAACTGAACAAGGAAGCGGGAGATGCGCCTGAATTGTCAGATATAGTTTCAAATCCATTGAATCTTGAATTTGTTGAGGTTGATGCAGCAAATGTGTATGCGGTGCTTCCGGATGTTACTGCGGCGGTTATAAATTGCAACTACGCATTGGATAATGGTTTAAATCCGGGAGAGGATTCAATATTCCAGGATGATGTGAGCTACTATGCGGGAAAAAGTTACGTAAATCTTATAGCTGCAAGAACAAAGGATGCCGATAATGAGGTTTTCAAAAAAATCGTAGAAGAATATCAGTCTGAGGCTGTGGAAGAAATATACAATACTACCTTCAAGGGCGCATATAAGCCGGCTTGGAAATAACATATAAATTAGGAGCTATAATGAAAGAATTAAGTACACGCACTGCGGGATTTACCGATTCAGTAATCCGCAGAATGACAAGAATTTCAAATGCACACGGTGCGGTTAATTTGTCGCAGGGATTTCCGGATTTTGATCCGCCGGCAGAAATTACGAACAGATTGGCACAGGTGGCGGCGGAGGGACCTCATCAATATGCCACAACCTGGGGAGCTCAGAATTTCAGAGAGTCTCTTGCAAGGAAGCAGGAGCACTTCTCGGGAGTAAGTGTGGATCCAGACAGTGAAATTGTTGCTACGTGCGGCAGTACGGAAGCAATGATGGCGGTAATGATGACAATAACAAATCCCGGAGACAAGGTCGCAATATTCTCTCCCTTTTACGAAAACTACGGTGCGGATGCAATCCTTTCCGGTGCAGAACCCATCTATATACCTCTGAACCCTCCGAAATTTTATTTTGACGCGGATTTGCTGGAGGATGCCTTCAGACAGGGGGCGAAGGCTCTGATTTTATGCAATCCGTCAAATCCCTGCGGAAAGGTGTTCACGAGAGAGGAGCTTAATATAATAGCCGGCCTCGCAATAAAATATGATGCATATGTTATAACCGACGAAGTATATGAGCATATTATTTATACTCCGAATGAGCATGTATACATGGCATCTCTTCCGGGAATGAAGGAAAGAACAATAATATGCAATTCACTGTCAAAAACATACTCAATTACAGGATGGCGCCTTGGATATGTAATCGCTGATGCAAGAATAGCAGACAGAGTAAAAAAGGTACACGATTTTTTAACAGTGGGTGCACCTGCGCCGCTTATGGAGGCAGTTGTGACGGGCTTGAATTTCGGAGACGATTATTATCTTGAGCTTCAGAGGCACTATACCCACATGAAAGACTTGTTCATAGGAGGATTAAAGAATATAGGCCTCAAATACAGCGAGCCTCAGGGAGCTTACTATGTGCTTGTGGACATAAGCGAATTCAATTGCAAGGATGACCTTAAATTTTGCGAATGGCTTGCAAGAGAGGTAAAGGTTGGAGCTGTTCCCGGCTCAAGCTTCTTTAAGGAGGATGAAAATCGTTATATAAGATTCCATTTTGCGAAGAAAGATGAAACCTTAAATACGGCCCTGAACAGATTATCCGAAATATATAATAAGGTGAGGGTTACTGCCGAATTCAGAGCATAACAAATAAAAATCGGGGAAATATATACCTTAATTATGTGCGCGGAGGAATGAGGATAGCATCACATTCATAAAAGACTTGAAATTATAATTTTTTAGGATATAATATAATGACGGGTAATAATCTTATTGAATAAGCACATGATAGTGGGTGAAAAGATGGAAGCTAAAGAAATTCTGGTAACCGAAGCAGGTTATAAGGAGCTTGTGGACGAATTGGAATATAGGAAAACCAAATTAAGAAAAGAAATTTCCGAAAGAATTAAAGGGGCGCTGCAAGAGGGTGATTTAAGCGAAAATGCTGAGTATCACGAATCCAAGGAAGAGCAAAATAAAAACGAATCAAGAATAATTGTTCTTGAACATACTTTAAAATATACGAAAATAGTTAAGCATAATGAAAAGAAAAAAGACACAGTTCAAATAGGCAGCCGGGTGAAAATCAAGGATTTGGAATTTGATGAAATTCTTGAACTTTCTATTGTCGGTGCTACGGAAGCGGATCCTGTTACGGGGAAAATTTCAAACGTGTCACCGCTTGGTTCAGCGCTTTTAGGAAAGAAAAAAGGTGTTGCTGTAAGCGTCGATTCACCGGGTGGTGTCGTTAAATACGAAATTCTTGAAGTTAATTAACCAAAGATTTGATTAAGCTTTGCGATTTAAAATAATTGCAAAGCTTTATTTTTTTAATGCGAATCAGTATTAACACTTGAAGATTTTATGTTATAATTGTATAATAATTTGAAGTGTGTTCATTTTACGGTAATATCGGTAAAATGACAATAAAAAAGGGGACGAAATGAGTAATACAGAAAAAAAAGAAGTTAAAAGAACCAGTATAGGCGGTCAGGCACTCATTGAAGGAATTATGATGAAAGGACCTGAAAGAATTGCGACAGCAGTCAGAAAGCCGGATGGGGAAATAGTTGTTAAAGAAAGTGAAATCAATCAAAAATTTAAACATAAATTTTTTAAACTACCGGTCATAAGAGGGAGTTTTGTGCTGATAGACTCCTTGGTTACAGGTGTAAAAGAGCTTATGTATTCTGCTGAATTTTATGGAGAAGATTATGAAGAGGATGCTTTAGATAAATTTCTTAAAAAGGTTTTTAAGGATAAAGCAGATACAGCAATTGTTTACGTTTCCGTAATAATTGCACTACTGTTTTCAGTAGGAATATTCATATTAGGGCCGACGCTTTTGACAAATGTAATAAAAGGTATGGTTGATAACAATTTGATATTAAATTTTGTTGAAGGCATAATAAGAGTGGGATTGTTTGTTTTATATGTATATTTTATTGCCAAATTAAACGATATAAAAAGAGTGTTCATGTATCACGGAGCAGAGCATAAAACCATATACTGCTATGAAAACAATGAAGAGCTTACGGTTGAAAATGTCAGAAAATACACTACGCTTCACCCAAGGTGCGGAACCAGCTTCATGATTAATGTAATGATTATAAGCATATTGGTCTTTTCATTTTTTGGATGGCCTAATCCGCTGATGAGGTTAGCTATAAGGTTGGCAATGCTGCCTGTTATAGCGGGCTTATCATATGAGTTGAACAAATATGTAGGGAAATGTAATGAAGAAAATATTTTTACGAAAATAATTACCTATCCGGGTTTTCAAATACAAAAGATAACTACAGCTGAGCCGGACGATTCTATGATTGAGGTAGCGATTAAGGCGATGGAAAGAGTTATTCCGCGAGATGGAGCAGATGATACATGGTAACAATTGAAAAATTGTTAAAGGACGGTATTGATATTATAAAAAAAAGGGATTATAACAATCCCAATCTTGATGTGCAGCTAATCTTATCTCATTTGCTTTCAAAGGATAGGATATATTTGCATGTGCACAGAAAAAATGAAGTCAGCAATGATATTGCGGCGAAATTCTATGAAATGTCGAGAAAAAGAAATGAGGGATATCCTCTTCAATATATGACCAATTCCCAGGAGTTCATGGGTTTGGATTTTTATGTTCAGGAAGGCGTTCTTGTGCCGAGGCCTGATACGGAAATTTTAGTTGAGAAAATTATAAAGATAGCAGGTAAATATGAGAGAAAAATTAATATTTTGGATATCGGCACCGGCAGCGGAGCCATAGCTGTTTCACTGGGATATTATTTAAAAAATTCAGCAGTTACAGCTATGGATATAAGTGATATTGCCTTGAAAACAACAGAAATAAATATCAATAAACATAACTTAACCAACATAGGATTAATAAAAGCTGATATTTTCAATTATGACTTTAATAATGAAAAATACGATATAGTAGTTTCAAATCCTCCCTATATTGAAAGTGATGTAATAAAGGAGCTTCCGATAGAGGTGTCAGCCTATGAACCGAAGCTTGCTCTTGACGGGGGAGATGACGGATTAAATTATTACAGGCATATAGTAAAAGTATTTAAGGATATTTGCAAGGAAGATTCAATTCTTGCGGTAGAAATAGGGTATAACCAAAGAGAAGCTGTTACCGAAATGTTTAATAGTGCAAATTTGTTTAACAGAGTAGAATATGATAAGGATTACGGCGGCAATGACCGCGTAATTACCGGCTATTTACAATAGAGTGGCAATAGATTAGCAATGGATTGGCAATAGATTAGCAATTGATGAAAAAAAGAATTTATCAATTGCCTATCAATCGCTTGTCAATTGCATATCAACTGCCTATCAATCGATCTCGAGAGGTATAAAATGTTAGAAAAATTAGAGGATTTAAAAAATAAATATATAGAATTAAGCGAAAAAATTTCAGACCCTGAAATATTGAGCGATTCACAAAAATTACAAAAATTTATGAAGGAACAAGCTCAGCTTGAGCCCATAGTAACTAAATACAATGAGTACATGGAAATATTTGCGCAGTTAAATGATTCCAAAGAAATGCTCAAGGAAAAGTTAGACGAAGATTTTAAAGAAATGGTAAAGGAAGAAGTTAAGGAGCTTACTGCAAGGGAAGAAGAATTAATGCAGGAAATCAAAATACTGCTTTTACCGAAGGACCCTAATGATGATAAGGATGTAATCGTCGAAATAAGGGCAGGTGTTGGAGGAGATGAGGCAGGCTTATTTGCAGGAAATCTTTTAAGGATGTATTTAAGATATGCGGAAAGAAAAGGCTGGAAGACTGAATTCATTTCTGTTAATGAGCAAGGCGTAGGCGGATATAAGGAAGTAATATTTTCTATAAAAGGAAAGGGAGCATATTCTAAATTAAAATATGAAAGCGGTGTTCACAGAGTTCAGCGTGTTCCCGACACAGAATCCAGCGGACGTATACACACATCATCAGCTACCGTTGCGGTACTTCCCGAGGTAGATGACATTGATATTGAAATCAATCCGAATGACGTAAGGGTGGATGTTTTCCGTTCGTCAGGAAACGGTGGACAGAGCGTTAATACTACGGACTCTGCGGTTCGACTTACACACATACCGACAGGTATAGTAATTTCGAGCCAGGATGAGAAATCACAGCTGAAAAATAAAGATAAGGCATTTAAGGTACTTAAAGCAAAGCTGTATGACAAATACATGCAGGAGCAAAATGATGAGCTTGCCCAGGAAAGAAAAAGTCAGGTTGGTTCGGGAGACAGAAGTGAAAGAATCAGGACATATAACTTCCCTCAGGGGAGAGTGACAGATCATAGAATCGGACTTACTCTTTATAAGTTAGATTCATTTATAGATGGGGACATAACGGAAATGATTGAAGCTTTACTGACCTCCGATCAGGCGGAAAAGCTGAATAATATTTCGGAGTAATAAGAGGTAATTATGAGAATAGATAAATATTTAAAGAATGCACGTATAATTAAAAGAAGAACTGTTGCTAAGGAAGCCTGTGAACAGGGAAGGGTATTAGTTAACGGCAAGACAGCGAAGCCCGGAACAGAAGTGGATGCCGGAGATGAAATAGAAATTATTTTCGGCACAAAACCCATGAGAATAAAGGTGGAACAGGTTCTTGAGCATGTGGTTAAGGATGCGTATAAAGAAATGTACAGTATAATAAATGATTAAAGATAATATTTTGGGGTATATATAAAACGTTGATATGAAATCAGTTAGTAAATGGCAATGCCATTAAAATATTATTTATGAGGTGGAAAGATGAATTTAAAAGGAACAAAGACAGAACAAAATCTATTGACTGCATTTGCAGGTGAATCACAGGCACACGTAAAGTATACATATTACCAGAACAAAGCTAAAAAAGAAGGTTACGTGCAAATCAGCAAATATTTTGAAGAAACTGCAAGAAATGAAAGAGAACACGCAAAAATCTGGTTCAAGCTGTTACATGACGGAATTCAGGACACAGGATTCAATTTAGCAGACGCGGCTGCAGGCGAAAATTATGAATGGACTGATATGTATGCTAACTTCGCAAAGGACGCTAAAGAAGAAGGATTTAACAAAATAGCGTATTTGTTTGAAGCAGTAGGAAAAATAGAAAAAGGCCACGAAGAAAGATATTTGGCATTGCTTGACAACTTGAAAACAGGAAAAGTATTTAAAAGAGAAACTGAAACAGTTTGGATTTGCGATAACTGCGGTCACGTGCATCGTGGAAGCGAAGCTCCAAAGGTATGTCCTGTATGCGATCATCCGCAAGCACATTTTGAACTGTATACAAAAGCATATTAATATTTAAGGCTGCTGAAAAAGCCCCCATGCCTCGTTGCCGCTGCGCCGGTCAATCCTCACGTATGTCTAATACGCTGCGGTTGCCCGTCTTCCGGCGCCT
>DCYG01000008.1:40710-71216 GCA_002331025.1 Firmicutes bacterium UBA2116
CTAATACGCTGCGGTTGCCCGTCTTCCGGCGCCTTGCAGGATGAACTTTTTCAACAGCCTTTTGTTGTTTATTTAAGGCAGAATTCATTTGAATTCTGCCTTTGCTTTTTTTATTAACACTTCACTATATTGAGAATAAAATAATTATTATTGATATAGAGGAAGTGATATTATGGCTATAAGAATATTTATAGATCAGGGACATAACCCTACGGGATTTCACAATACGGGTGCAAGGGGACACGGCTTGATAGAGGAGGATATTACGTACCAGGTAGGGCAATATTTAGCCGGCATGCTTGGAAATGATCCGAGATTTGAGGTTATGCTGTCAAGACCTACACCTACAACTGTGTTAGGTACAAACAATTCGACAAGCTTAGCGGAGAGGGTACGCATGGCAAATGAATGGCCTGCAAATTATTTTATAAGCATACATGCCAATGCTAATGTAAATCCTAATATCAGGGGAGCCGAAATGTATATTTACAGTTACAATACGCAGGCTGACTGGCTCGCTCAGCATATAATGAACGGATTGGTGGATTTCACGGATCTCACCGATAACGGCATAAGATTAAATCCAACATTGTACGTGCTTAGAAATACTAATATGCCTGCAGTACTTGTAGAAATGGGGTATTTGACAAATCCTCAGGATGCGGCGATTATAAGAGACCAGCAATGGAATATTGCATACGGCATTTACAGGGGTATATTAAATTATTTTGGATTTATGCCAATGTAGTTACTACTAACGATAACTGTTAATTTGTCATCCTGAGAGCTTTAGCTCGAAGGATCTCAGAATTTAAAAGCTGAGATTCCCCAGTCTCATTCACAAAAATATTACTCCCTTTGGTCGTATATTTTTGGAATTCGTTGCGAATGACCTACCGCTATTTTTTAGAAAAAACACTCTGAAAAATAGGGTTAGGGCATCTTCGCTAACGCTCGGAATGACAGGAACGTACGGTAGATGTGTGTTCATATTTCGTATTTTTGCTTGCAATATCGCTTAAGTATGCTATAATAAATAAACAAATTATTGCATATTTAATTAAAGAGGTAGATAGATGGCTAATTTATGGAGTGGAAGATTTGAAAAAGGTATGGACAAAATTGTTGAAGACTTCAACGCTTCAATTTTTTTTGATAAAAGGCTGTACGAATGTGATATTGAAGGAAGTATAGCTCACATAACGATGCTTTGTGAACAAGGAATTGTTACGGCAGATGAAAAAAATAAAATAATCGCAGAATTAAACAATATTAAAGAGGAAGTTAAAAGAGGCGAAATAGAATTCAGCGTCCATGATGAAGATATACACATGGCTATTGAAGGGATATTGATTAAGCGTCTTGGAGATACGGGTAAAAAGCTTCACACGGCGAGAAGCAGAAATGATCAGGTTGCAGTTGATACCAGGTTATATGTAAAAAAGGAAATAAAAAATATATTAGATGTACTAAATTATTTAGAAAATGTTCTTTTGGAAAAATCAGAAAAATATTACGATAAAATAATGGTTGGCTTTACGCATATGCAGCATGCGCAGCCTGTAACCATCGGATTTCATTTAATGGCATATTTCCAGATGTTTAAAAGGGACATGGAAAGGTTTATTCAATGCTTTGACAGAGCAGATTACAATCCTCTCGGTTCATGTGCACTTGCAGGAACAACAATTCCCATTGACAGGTACAGAACAGCAGAATTGTTAGGGTTTAAGAATGTAACCGAAAATGCAATGGACTCTGTCAGTGACAGAGACTATATACTGGAACTTATGAGTGCCGGATCCATTTGCATGATGCATATCAGCAGAATGGCAGAGGAGTTTGTATATTGGAATTCACAGGAATTTAGTTATATATCCATTGATGACGGATTTTGCACGGGCAGCAGTATTATGCCTCAAAAGAAAAATCCGGATATGGCCGAACTGTTAAGAGGTAAGGTCGGCAGAATATACGGTAATTTAATACAGCTGTTGACAGTTATGAAAGCTGCGCCTCTTGCCTACAATAAAGATTTTCAGGAAGACAAGGAGGGCTTGTTTGATACGATTGACACGCTAAAAAACAGTATTTTAATATTGGCTAAAATGCTTGAGAAGACAGAATTTATCATTGAAAATATTCAAAAGCATTTAAACAGCGGATTTTTAAATGCTACGGATATAGCGGAAAATTTCGCAAAAATAAACATCCCTTTCAGGGAAGCTCATGAACTGGTGGGAAAAATGGTTAAATACTCTGAGAATAATCATAAGCAGCTTGAAGAGCTGACAGACGAGGATTTACAGAAAATTGACATAAGATTGAATAAAGCAATGCTGCCGGATTTAAGTATGGAGGGTTGTGTAAATGGAAGGGTGTCTTATGGGGGAACAGCTCCTTCTGAGGTACAGAGACAAATAAATAAAGGGAAGGAATGGATAGAGAAAATGGTATATTAAGAGGGAACGGCTTGCCGTTCCCTCAGATATTATTTTGCAGCATTATTATTTTACAGCATTATCAAATTCGTGCTTTATTTCTTCCAGTAACTTTGGATTTTCAATTATATCAACAGCCGTTAATACTAAAGCCGCAATAGTGTTTTTCGTTTGCTCCTTGGCATAATCGGTAATTGTACTGTCTGCCATTTCTCTTGTGTGTGCCGCAATATTAGTATCCTTTGTTATATCAAAATAAGGATGAATGGTTGGGCATACCTGACTTACCTGTCCGGCATCAAGGGAGCCGGCGCCCTTATTCGGCGGACTCATTACTATGCCTGTTAATTCAAGAATTTTATCACTGAATACGTTGGACAATGTCTGATTGGTTACTAAATTATCATAATTGAATTCGTACTTAGATATTTTTAATTCACATCCCGTTGCAAGGGCTGCACCTCTTGCACAGTTTTTAATCTTTTCCAATAACTCTAAATTATATGTTTTTGATGTTGAACGAACATAAAATTGTGATTTTGTGTAATCAGGTACTACATTAGCTGCTTTCCCGCCGTCTAAAATAACACCGTGAACCCTTGAATCGCTGTTAATATGTTCTCGTAACGCATTAACGCTGTTAAATGTTTGTATAGCAGCATCTAAAGCGTTGATTCCTTTTTGGGGAGCTGATGCGGCATGAGCCGCTTTGCCGAAAAATTCAAATTGTATCGGCTCTAGTGCAAGTGATGTTCCGCTTTTTATATACTCATTAAACGGATGAGCCATCATTGCTATATCAACACCATCAAATTCATGGTTTTCCACATATGTAACCTTTGCTCCGCTTGTTTCTTCTGCCGGAGTGCCGAAAACTATAACAGTTCCGCCGATTTCATCTATTATTTGTTTTAGTATTATTCCTGCGCCGGTACTTACAGTTCCCAAAAGATTGTGACCGCATCCGTGACCGATTCCCGGCAGTGCATCATACTCTGCCATGTATGAGATAACAGGTCCCGGCTTTTCACTTTTATAAACCGCTTTAAATCCTGTTTCGACACCGGAAAAATTCTTTTCAACGCTAAACCCGTATTTTGACAAAAGATTAGTATGAAGTTTACATGCAATAAATTCTTCGTATCCTAATTCGGGATTTTTGTAAATTTCCAAGCTCAATTCATTAAGCTCAGGAGTAAGTTGGTCAATAAAATTTAATACTTTTTCTTTCATATGTCCTCCGCTATTTACTTTTTTTAATACTAACATTGCATATCAGCATTGTCAACAGACAGACTGCCGATAAAGCTAAATTGACAATAAGCTGTCAATTCGGATTATTTAACAGCTATTTACAAAATAAATCTTTCAAAAATATATAAGAAATGTTAAAATATATATAGATGATTCGGAAAGGGTGAAATAATGGAATACCAATTAAAATTGAATGAGCTATATGAAAAATTAACTTCTTGTACACGTGGAAATATTCTTAAAGATGAACCTTTAAAAAATCACACATATTTTAAAATAGGCGGTCCTGCAGCAATATTTGCAGAGCCTGAAGATACAGAAGATTTGAAAACAGCATTAAGCTTAATAAAAAAATATGAAGTAAACTGCTTTATCATGGGAAACGGTACTAATTTACTTGTTTCAGATTGTGGCTATAGTGGCATTGTAATAAAAATAGGAGAAAAGTTTAATTACTTTCGCAGAGAAAACAATACAGTTACGGCCGGAGCAGGTGTCTTGCTTTCAGTACTTGCTAAATATGCAGCCAGAGAAGGACTCGCAGGGTTCGAATTTGCAAGCGGCATTCCCGGATATTTAGGCGGTGCCGTATATATGAATGCAGGCGCCTATGGCGGAGAAATGAAACAAATTGTTAAAAGCGTCAAATGTATGGATTCAGACGGCAATATAATTATCTTTTCAAATGAGGATATGGAGTTTGCTTACAGGCACAGTAAGGTCAGTGATTCGGAATATATTGTTCTTGAAGCCGAATTAGAGCTTGCTCCCGGAGATAAGGATGAAATTGCCAGCCTTATTAAAGATTTGAACGAAAGAAGAATTTCTAAACAACCGCTTCATCTGCCAAGCGCCGGAAGCACATTTAAAAGACCTGAAAACGGATATGCATCAAAGCTTATCGAAGATGCCGGCTTAAAGGGTTTAATTCATAAAGGAGCGATGGTTTCAGATAAACATTGCGGCTTTATAGTTAACATAGACAATGCAAGCTGTGAAGATGTGCTGGAGCTGATGAGGATTGTTGTGAGCACCGTAAATGATAAATTCGGCGTAAAGCTTGAGCCGGAAGTTAAAATAGTAGGAACTAAATTATGAAAACAATAGCAGACTATCATGTACATTCAACATATTCAAGGCGAAATCACGGAAAATCAACAATTGAAGAAATTGTCGAGAGAGCTGTAGAGCTTAACCTTAAGGAAATTGCCATAACAGACCATGGTCCTAAGCATTATCTGTACGGAATAGAAGAAGAAAGAATCCCCGAAGCAAAAGAAAAAGTACTGCAAATGCGTAAGAAATTTCCGCAAATCAAGATATTGTACGGCGTAGAAGCCAACATACTGAGTTATGACGGAGCGACGGATATTTCAGCAAATGTAATAAAACATTGCGATATAATTTTGTGTGGTTATCATATGGGCGCATTATTTTCTTCTGCTAAGGACGCTCTGAAATTTATCGTAAAAAATAAATTAAGCACAAATATGGCAGACGAAAACGCTATGGCTTTGGCAAATGCAATGAAAAGATACAATATAAATATTTTAACGCATCCGGGTGATAAAATCCCATGCAATATTGATATTGTAGCTAAGGCTGCAGAGGAAACCGAAACAATTTTAGAAATAAATAACAGTCACGGTCATTTAAACGTGGAAGAAATTAAAATTGCTTCTAAATATAACGTTAAGTTCGTTATAAACAGCGATTCTCATATAAAAGACACTATAGGCAGCTATGAGAACGGTCTGAAAGCAGCCATGGATGCAAAATTGGATTTGGACAGAATAATTAATTTGAAATAGAAAGGCAGGAGAATATGGAGTTTGTAATTATAACAGGAATGTCCGGTGCCGGTAAAAGCCAGGCAATTAAAATATTGGAAGATTTAAATTATTATTGCATGGATAACATGCCTCCTGCTCTTTTACCCAACTTCGCAGAGCTTTGTGTCAGTTCATCCAAGGACGTAAACAAGGTTGCGGTAGTTGCGGATATCAGAAGCGGTATTTTTTTCAAGGATTTGTTTAACAGTCTGGATATATTAAGAAGCAAGGGTATCTTATACAGGATTCTTTATCTTGATGCATCTGATGATGAGCTTGTTAAGCGTTATAAGGAGCAAAGAAGACCTCATCCGTTAAGTGCGACAGGAACGATTATCGACGGAATTCAGGAAGAAAGATATAAATTGGAGGAAGTTAAAAAGCGTTCGGATTATATTATAGATACTACAAATATGAAGCTTGGACAATTAAAAGAAGAGCTTCACAATATTTTCGTGCAGGGTAATATTTTATACAATTTAAATATAACCCTGATGTCCTTTGGTTATAAATACGGGATTCCTCAGGATTCAGATTTGGTTTTTGACGTAAGATTTTTACCGAATCCCTTTTATATTGAAGAATTGAAGGATTTCACCGGTAACGATAAGAATGTTCAGGATTATGTCATGAGCTTTGATTCATCGGAAGTATTCATTGATAAGCTTGTTGACATGCTTTTGTTTTTACTGCCTCATTATGTAATTGAGGGGAAAACTAATCTTGTTATATCCATTGGGTGCACGGGAGGAAAGCATAGGTCGGTAACTATCACCAACCGTATTGCATCAATCCTTAGCGGACAAAATTACAGAATTATCGTAAATCACAGGGACATAACCAAACAGAAGAGGTAGAATATGAAGATAGTTGTTTTTGGAGGGGGTACGGGTTTATCCGTACTGCTCAGAGGACTTAAGCACTATACAAAGGATATATCGGCTATAGTTACCGTGGCGGATAACGGCGGCGGCTCGGGAGTATTAAGGGAAGATCTTGGAATGCTGCCTCCGGGTGATATGAGAAACTGCATAATTGCTTTGGCAGACATAGAGCCGATAATGCTTAAATTAATGCAGCACCGATTTAAAGACGGTTATTTAAACGGACAAAGCTTCGGCAATTTATTTATTGCGGCAATGTATGAAATTTTCGGAGATTATGAGCATGCATTAAAGGAGATAGGCAGTATTTTCAGATTATCCGGCAAGGTATTGCCAATGACATTACAGGATACGCAGCTCAAGGCATACTTAAGCAACGGAGAGTGTATAGTAGGAGAAAAGGACATACCCGAATTTGCTACTAAGACAGACAGCAAAATAGACAAGGTCTCTTTGGTACCTGATATTTGTATGCCTTTAGAGGAAACGGTAAGGGATATACAGGAAGCCGATGTTATTATTATAGGACCCGGAAGTTTGTATACCAGCGTAATGCCTAACTTGTTGGTCAAAAGTATACCCGATATGATAACAAATTCGAAGGCAACGGTTTTTTACGTATGTAATCTTATGACACAGCCGGGTGAAACAGATAACTACAATGTTCTCGACCACGTAAATGCAATAATCAAGCATAGCAACAGACATATAATTGATTATGTTATTGCCAATGATGAACTCATACCTGAGGAACAAATAGAGAATTACAAATACAAGGGCTCTGCTCAGGTTATAATTGATAAGGAACAGATAAAAACTCTTGAAGAAATGAATATAAGAGTTATAAGCAGCAATTTTATTGAAATCAGAAAAAATTACATTAGACATAATTCGGGAAAAATAGGACAATTGTTGTTAAATTACATTAATGAAAAAAATAATCAACAAAGGAAGTGATCTAATGTATAAATCAAAAGTAGATGAATCTCAGTTAAATATAATTGACGGAATGATTGACTGGGTAAGGGTTGTAGATAAAAACAATGTAGTACTTTATGCAAACAAAAAGATGAAAGAGGATTTAGGAGATATAACAGGCAAATTATGCTATGAGGTTTTTTGCTCAGGAGGCAGGTGTGACTACTGTATATCCAAGTCTACGCTCCATGACGGCTCAATATTACACAAGGAAGCAAATATCAACGACAGGACGTACATGGTTATTTCATCGCCCATAAAGAACAAATCTGACGAAATAATATGTTCGGTTGAAGTTTTCAGAGATATTACAAATGAAAAGGAATTAACAAGAAAAGTCAGGGAAAAAAATGAAAAGATGAGTGAGGACATAAATTTTGCAAGAAATATGCAAATAAGAATGCTTCCTCCGAAGGGCATGTACAATGGCTTGAAACTTAATTATTTATATGAATCCTCCGAGCAGCTGAGCGGTGATTTTTTTGACGTATTTAAAATTGATGAGGAGAATACAGGTGTTTATATTTGTGATGTTGTGGGACATGGTGTTACTGCCTCCCTTTTGACCGTCTTTGTCAGACAATCCTTAAGAACCATAGCAAAGGGTAACATGGAGCTTAATAAAATAATGAAGGAGCTGCACAAAACATTTCTTTCATTAAACCTTGATTACGACAGATATTTTTCTGTTTTTTTAGGAATATATAATAAAACAACTCATGAGTTTAAGTACATAAACGCAGGTCATAATTCAGAGCCGATACTGCTTAGTAGCAAGGGCGAAATCACCCTGTTAAATGCTAAGGGTTATCCGATAGCCAATATATTTGATAATGTAAAGTATGAAGTTAAATCAATAGACTTGCATGTAGGCGATAAATTGTTTCTTTATACTGACGGTATAACAGAAGCTGCCAACAGCGAGGGTATACAGTACGGTATTGACAGATTAATTGATATAATTAAAAAAAAGGGAAATATTCTCGATAATTTAAAAATTTCACTGGACGATTATTGTAAGGCTCACAAGGATGACTATGCCATACTAATGGCAGAGATTATTTAAAAAATTACATCCTTAACTTTTTTCAGGATAACGCACTATTTGTCATCCTGAGCGTCAGCGAAGGATCTCAGAACTTCAAAAGATGAGATTCTTCGGGCTAAAGCCCTCTGAATGACAGTAACATACGATACGTTTATTCATAACAATGACAGGAAACAGACAGCTCTAATTTGCTAATTATATTATTATTAAGGGGATAGAAAATGAGAAACATTACACTAAATTTAGACGGAAGCTTTATAAGCAAGCAGGAAATGGAAAATATAAAGACAGAAATTATTGCCGCCCATGAGCTGTTGTTAAACAGAGAAGGCGTCAGCAGTGATATGACAGGCTGGATTGATTATGCGGACAGAATAGGTGATGAGTATGAAGAGATTAAGAGCGCCAAGGAATATATAAAAGATAAATGTGAAGCTTTTATAGTTCTTGGTATCGGCGGGTCGTACTTAGGGGCAAAAGCTGCAATAGAAGCAATAAGAGGAGACTTTCACAATGAAATCGAAAAACCTGCTGTGTATTTTGCAGGGCAAAGCTTAAGCGGTTCTTATTTGAAAAAATTGAAGGAAGTAGTAAAAAATAAGGAAATATGCTTAATTGTAATTTCGAAATCAGGGACAACCATCGAAACTGCTCTGTCATTCAGAATTTTAAAAGTATTGATGGAAGAAAAATATATGGATGAATCAAAAAAACGTATATTTGTTGTAACTGATAAAAATAGAGGTGCCCTTAAAAAAACATCAGACTTAAATGGATATAAAACATTTGTTATACCTGATGATATAGGAGGAAGGTATTCGGTTATAACTCCTGTGGGATTATTGCCGATGGCTTTTGCAAATCTTAATGTGGAAGAATTCTTGGGTGGCTTGAAATCAGGTGCGTCCGAGTATAGAAACATGTGCTTTGACGAAAATATATGCTGTCAGTATGCTGCTGCAAGAAATATATTAAACAGAAGGGGCAAGGAAATAGAGATTTTGGTAAATTACGAGCCTTCCTGCATATCTATTGCGGAATGGTGGAAACAGCTGTTCGGTGAAAGCGAAGGCAAGGATGGCAAAGGTCTTTTCCCTGCATCATTAAACTTTACTACTGATTTGCATTCAATGGGCCAGTTCGTCCAGGAAGGACGAAAAATTATATTTGAAACAACTCTCAACATAGAAAACAGAAGGGATGATATGGTTGTTCCTTTTGATGATAAGGATTTTGACGGATTAAATTATATTTCAGGTAAGCCATTCAGCTGCATAAATCAAAAGGCGTTTGAAGGTACGTTCATGGCACACAGTGCAGGAGAAGTTCCCGGAATAATAGTAAATGTTCCGGAAATGAACGAATATTACTTAGGTAAGCTTTTTTACTTTTTTATGATGTCCTGTGCCATCAGTGGGTATACTAATAACATTGATCCATTTACACAGCCCGGAGTTGAATATTACAAAAAAAATATGTTTAGCTTGTTAGGAAAAAGGTAAGTATAATAATAGCAGGGCGTGACTCGAATCGGGTTTAGGGCGCCACAGAGGAGAACGAAGACGTATGATAAAATTAGGAGAAATGCAGGAACTGACGGTAACTCAGAAAAAAGATTTTGGAGTTTATCTGAAGAGTACGGGCAGCGAAAAATCAGAGGACAAAGTACTGCTTCCCATAAAGCAGGTACCGGCCGACATCGAGATAGGTGACAAAATAAATGTTTTTGTTTACAGGGATTCAGATGACAAAATAATTGCAACAGTAAAGAGACCAAAGTTAGTAATGGGTGAAATAGCTTACTTAAAGGTTGTGCAAATAACAAGAATAGGTGCTTTTATGAATTGGGGGTTGGAAAAGGATTTATTTCTGCCCTTCAAGGAACAAATAGGTGAAATTAAATTAAACGGTGAATATTTAGTGGGACTTTACATCGACAAATCGGACAGATTGTGCGCCACGATGAATTTATTCAAGGTTTTAAGAACTGACTCCCCATACAAGGTGAATGATAATGTAAAGGGTACTGTTTTTAGCTTAAAAAGAGGTTTAGGTGCCACTGTTGCCGTAGACGGCAAGTATTTAGGCTTAATACATGAAGGAGAAATCCTGAAGCCGCTGAGACCGGGAGATGTTGTTGAGGTAAGAGTAAGTCACATAAAAGAAGACGGCAAGCTCGATTTAAGCCTGAAGGATGCTCCAAAGCTGCAAATAGATAAGGACGGAGAAAAAATATTAAGCATCCTGATTAAGCATAAGGGATTTTTATCAATTAATGATGATACCGACCCGGAAACTATTAACAAAGTACTGGGCTTAAGCAAAAGCTCCTTTAAAAAAGCGGCAGGACGTCTTATGAAACGTAAGGTTATTGAAATGAACAGGGACGGTATAAAGTTATTAAAATCAAATAATTCACCCCAAAGGGAAAAATATGCAAGAGGCAAAAAGTAAGCTTAGCTTGACAAAATCAACATTTGGAAGTACTATAATAAGTGCTTTATGAGTAAAACACATAAATATACATAGAGGAGGAAATTATGTCTACACCACACAATAGCGCCGCCAAAGGTCAAATAGCGGAAACGGTTTTATTGCCGGGAGATCCTTTAAGGGCAAAGTTTATTGCGGAAAATTTTTTGACTGATGTAGAACAATTCAATACAGTCAGAAATATGTTTGGATACACAGGTACATATAACGGAAAAAAGGTATCTGTAATGGGAACGGGAATGGGATGTCCTTCCATAGGAATTTATTCTTATGAATTAATACATATGTATGGAGTGAAAAATTTAATCAGAGTGGGATCGTGCGGAGCGTTCGACCCGAAACTGAATTTGTATGATATTGTATTGGCAATCGGTGCAAGTACCGATTCAAATTATGGAGCGCAGTATAAGCTGCCGGGTATATATTCCGCAACTGCTTCATGGGAGCTTTTATCAAAGGCAAAAAAGGTTGCCGATGAAAACAATATAACGGCTACGGTAGGAAATGTATTGACTTCGGATGTTTTTTACGGAGACGATATGGACAGCTGGAAGAGCTGGGCGAAAATGGGATTACTGGCTGCCGAGATGGAAAGCTACGCATTATACTGCAATGCAAACAGAGCGGGAGTTAATGCGCTGACTATACTTACAGTATCAGATTCAATTGTAAATCAAACAGAAACAACTCCCGAACAAAGAGAAAAGGGATTCAAGGACATGATGAAAATTGCACTTGAACTGGCATAGTTAAATTGTCATCCTGATTGTAGTGAAGGATCTCATGTAATTAGGAAGGTGGACACACCTTTAGTTTAGAGATAGTCTTTGGAGTATAAGGAATGTCCCCGTCAAACATAAGATTCTTCGGACTCGTCTATGAATGACAAAAAAAGAAAGAGGTTATTGATGAAGAAAAAAGCATGGGAAATGGCATACGATTTATTTTCTAACGCGAAGCCTACCGTTTTGGAAGAAGGTGAACAGGGTTGGAGTGCTTTAAAAAGTGTTGCTGATTTTTATGACAACATATTGAGCTTAGACTGGAAAAGCAACGTTCCGGGTTCCGGAGCACCTGAGGTAGTGATGATTGCAGCAGTGCAGGCTCTTGAAAACAGAGGATATACCATTGATAATGCGTATACGCTATTAGAAAAAGGCATTAAGGCACATGAAAACAATGATAAGGTGCTGCTTCAAAAAATATCCGCAGAGCTTAGAAATGAATTTTTGAATGCCAGTAAAAATGAAGAATCAGACTATTGGAAATATAAATATTATAATAGTTATGAAGAATATAAAAAAGCTGTAAGCTTCCCTGAAGCAGTGAAGGTAGATATAAATTCGGAAAAATTCAGGGATCAGATAAAAGCTGCATGGATGTCGCAACTAATCGGTGCGGCAATGGGTACAATGGTTGAAGGATATACTTCTGAAAACCTGTTTGAAGCATTTGGAAATGTAACGGAGTATATAAGAGAGCCAAATACATACAACGATGATATAACATTTGAAATTGCATTTCTTGATGCATTCAAGGATAAAGGATACGATGTTACGAGCAAGGATATTGCACTTTCCTGGATAGGACTTATACCTGTGGGATGGTCCGCGGAGGAATTGGCTTTAAGAAATATACGAGCAGGAATGATGCCTCCTGAAAGCGCAAAGTGGAACAATCCTTTCAATGAGTGGATTGGCGCACAAATGAGAGGCGCAATATGCGGTATGGTTGCTCCGGGAAACCCTGAGCTTGCTGCGAAGCTTGCGTGGATTGATGGTGAGGTATCACATATTAACAACGGAATATTGGGTGAAGTGTTTAATGCAGTTATGATATCGATGTCATTCATAAATGATGATGTCAAGGATATAGTTAAAAAAGCTGTTTCATTAATACCTTCCGACAGTGAATATTATTCTGTAGTGAGCTTTGCTTATGACTGCTGTACTAAATATGATAATTGGCAGGATGCACTTAAAAAATGCGAAGAAAAATATATAAAATACAACTGGATACATGCTTATCCCAACGCATGCTGTGAAATAATCGCACTTATGTATGGTGAAGGAGATTATGACAAGACCTTAAACATCATAACCATGTGCGGAATAGATGCAGACTGCAATGCAGGCATGATTATGCCTGTACTGGGAATTCAAAAGGGAATGCGTATCATTCCAAAGAGACTGATTTCTCCGGCGTTTAACAAACTTACAACTTATATGAGATATTATGAGGAAATTGAGCTTGAGACATTGGTTGATGATACTTTAAAATACATAAAAAAAGCACTTTAGGAGGAATTTAAGAAAATGAAAAAGATATTTGCGTTATTGCTTGTAGTTGTTATGATTTTTTCAATGACTGCATGCGGACAAAGCGGAGAAACAAAGGCAGAATATAATGCAGCATTATTATTAAATGGAAATTTGGGAGACAAATCATTCTTTGATTCAGCTAACCAAGGATTGGAAAAATTAAAAGCTGAATTGGGAGCTGATAAATTTGATTTCAAGGTTGAACAAATGGGAGCTAAGCCCGAAGATGAACCGAAGTGGGAACCTACATTGCTTGAATACTGTGACAAAAAAGAATATGACGTAATAATAGTAGGAACATGGCAGATGTATGACGCATTAGCAAAAGCTTCAAAAGAATTCCCTGATCAGAAATTTATATTCTTTGATGAAACATTTGATTTTTCATCGGGAGAACATAACAACATTTACAACGTACTTTACAAACAAAATGAAGTATCATTCCTGGTAGGCGCGGCTGCAGCATTGATGACAACTGACGGATCACTTCCGATGATCGATCCTTCAGACAGTAACATTGGATTCCTTGGCGGTATGGAAAATCCTATAATCAATGACTTCTTAGTTGGATATATTCAAGGAGCAAAAGAAGTTAATCCTGATGTAAAAGTTAAGATTGCTTACGTAGGAGATTTCTGGGATTCAGCTAAAGGAAAAGATTTGGCTTTGACTCAGTACCAAAGCGGTGGAGTAGATATCGGCTATAACGTAGCAGGCGCTGCGGGCTTAGGCCAAATAGAAGCGGCGGCAGATGCAAATAAATATGCATTTGGTGTTGACTCCGACCAGGCTGCATTATTGCCTGAAATGGCTGAATTTATTCCAACTTCAGCACTTAAGAATGTAGGAAACTCTATAATAAGAGCTATTAAGCTTGATTTGGAAGGTAAGCTTGAATATGGTGTAGCTGAATCCTTAGGATTTTCAGAAGGCGGAGTTGAAATAGTGAAGGATGCACATTATGAAAGCATGGTACCTGAAGCTATCAGAACACAATTAGATGAATTAGAACAAAAGATAATTAACGGAGAAATAGTTGTTGATACTGCATTAGGAAAATCAACTGAAGAAATTCAAGCTATAAAGGATTCTGTACAATAAATATACAGAATGACAGTCAGGGGGTAACCCCTGACTGTTACTTAATAATTAATGATTAAAAATTGCCTGCTTGAGCCTGCTACAGCCGTCAATTTTTAATTATTAATAATAACCAACTAACGGAGGAAACGAAGACTATGAGCCATAACGTGCTTGAGATGAAGAATATAATGAAAATTTATCCCAATGGGATAGTTGCCGTCGAAGATGTTACCTTAGAGCTTCAAAAGGGAGAGATACACGCTTTGTTGGGGGAGAACGGAGCAGGTAAAAGTACCCTGATGAAGGTTTTATTCGGACTTGAATCACCTGAACAAGGGCAGATTTTTTTAAATGGTGAAGAAATACAACTAAAGTCTCCCTTAGAAGCAATCAAAAAAGGAATCGGTATGGTTCACCAGCATTTTATGCTTGTTTCCTCATTGACGGTTGCTGAAAATATAGTTCTTGGCATTGAACCAAAGAAAAGCATTTTTGTTGATATGAACAAAGCGATTGATATCTCCAAAGAATTAGCAAGGAAATATAATTTTGATATAGACGTTACACAAAGAGTTGAAGAGCTTCCCGTGGGAATAAAGCAAAAGGTCGAAATATTGAAAGCACTTTACAGAGGCGCCGATATTTTAATATTAGATGAGCCTACAGCGGTTATCACTCCTCAGGAAACGGAAGAATTGTTTGTACAGCTTAAAAAATTAAAAGAATTGGGACACACATTAATATTTATATCCCATAAGCTTGATGAAATAAAAACCATATGTGACAGAGCAACCATAATGAAGAGCGGTAAAAGCAAGGGAACATACAAGGTAAGTGAAATATCCACAAATGAAATGTCTAAGCTCATGGTTGGAAGAGACGTTGTGATGACATTTGATAAAAAGCCGTTAAGTTTAAAGGAAACTGCATTGAAGGTTCGTAATCTGATAGTTGAAGGAACCACAGGTGTGGTAAGGGTTGACGATCTATCCTTCGATGTAAAGCAAGGTGAGATTTTCGGCATAGCAGGTGTTGAAGGAAACGGTCAGGGACACCTTGTAGAGGCATTGACGGGGCTTACAAAGAAATATTGCGGCGATATATTAATATTTGACCAGGATATCAGCAATAAGAATATAAATGAAATCCGAAAATTAAAGGTATCACATATACCCGAAGACAGAATGACCTTGGGGTGTGCGGCCAATATGAATATTATGGATAATTTGCTTTCAAATCAATATCAAAGTTCCGAATATTCCGGCCGTTTTATGCTTAAATTAAAGAAAATCGAAGAAAGAGTAAATGAATTAATAAAGGAATATTTGATTAAATGCAAATCATATAAGCAAAACGTCGGAATGCTGTCCGGTGGAAATATACAAAAAGTGGTCGTTGCCAGGGAATTTTCAACAGAACCGAAAATTATAATTGCAAACCAGCCTACGAGAGGTATAGATGTAGGAGCAGCATCCTTTATAAGACAAAGAATTATCGAATTCAGAGATGCCGGGTGCGCGATAGTACTTATTTCGGCAGACCTGAATGAAGTGTTTGAGCTTAGCGACCGTCTTGCTGTAATGTATAAAGGTAAGTTTTCCGGAGTATTTAAGGACGTTAAAAAACTTACGGAAGAAGAATTGGGTAAATACATGCTGGGAATTAAAAAAGATGAAGTTTTGGAGGGCATAATATATGAATAGCAGTAAGAAATTTGATATATTACGTATGGTACTGGCTGTCGGTATCGCGTTGTTAATTTCATTCTTAATAATTTTAATTGCCAGCGATGAGCCGTTAAGGGCTATATTGGAGTTATTGACCGGACCTTTAAAGAGTACAAGAAGTTTCGGCAATGTTATTGAAAAAATGATCCCGTTAATATTTACGGGTGTCGGCATAAGCATTATGTTTTCTGCCAATCAGATAAACCTGGCAGGTGAAGGCTCTTTCCACTTGGGAGGCTTGGTTGCTACATACATAGCACTTAATGCGGCTATCCCCATGGGATTAAGTCCGTGGGTATGCGTATTGATGGCAGGAGTTTTGGGTTCCTTGGTTACTGCGGTTCCGGCGGTAATGAAAATTAAGACGGATTCCGATGTATTAGTTTCATCTCTCATGATGAATTACATTATAGTTTTCTTTGCAAATTATGTGCTGAACTATATTTTAAGAGATCCGAAGGCAGGTGCCGTAGTATCCTTTGCGATACCGGCTCATATTCAGCTTAATTCAATTATTCCCGGAACAAGAATACACCTGGGATTATTTATTGCATTGGCAGTTGCATTTTTCGGTTATGTGTTACTATATAAAACAAAAATCGGTTATGAAATTCGTGTAACCGGAGAAAACATCGATTTTGCAAAATATTCGGGAATTAACGTTTTAAAGGTTACGTTAATATCTCAGTTGATAGGCGGATTTATATTCGGTATCGGAGGCGGTGTTGAAATTCTCGGCATGTATAATCGTTTTTCATGGACATCATCCTTGGGATACGGCTGGGATGCCATTATCATTACGACCTTGGCCAAAAAAAATCCGTTATATGTTCCTTTTGCGGCATTTTTTCTTGCATATTTAAGAACGGGCGCTACCAGAATGTCAATTGCCACAAACGTACCAACCGAAATTATTACGGTAGCTCAAGGCATTATAATACTGTTGGTTGTTGCGGAACAGTTTTTAAGCAAGTATAAACATAAAATGATTGCGAAAGAAGCAAGACTCTCTTTAAGCAACGCTAAGGAGGCAGAATAATGATAGTAGATGCGATTTTATCACCGGAATTTCTGAATGCCACACTGAGGGCCACAACCCCTATACTTTTTGCAACATTGGCATCAGCTGTTGCGTCAAAATGCGGAATTATAAATATGGCTCTTGAAGGTATTATGCTGTTTTCAGCATTGTTTGGCGTTTTGTTTTCTGCAATGTTCCAAAGCGGGTTATTAGGACTTCTCGCAACGATGGTTATGGGCGGGTTAATTGGTCTTTTATTGGCATTTTTCGTACTTAGATTAAAGACAGATGCAATTTTAGCGGCAATAGCTATAAATCTGATTGCAAACGGAGCAACAATTTTGATTCTGCTTATGCTATCAGGAGACAGAGGGGTTTCATCCTCGGTAAAGTCAGTTCCTTTGCCAAGAATCAGTATCCCCGTAATAGAAAACATACCATACCTTGGAGCTGTTTTATCCAATCAAAATGTATTGACGTATGTATCGCTATTGATGGTCGCAGCAGTCCATATATTTTTATATAAGATGCCTTTAGGACTCAGAATAAGAGCTGTGGGAGAAAATAAGAATGCTGCGGAATCTGTAGGTATAAGTTCTAAAAAAATACAATATATTGCTTTGGTTATAAGCGGTGTATTAGCATCAATGGGGGGCTTCTTCCTGTCAGGTGGATATATGACATATTTCACAACCGGTATGACTGCGGGAAGAGGTTTCATTGCCTTAGCGGCAAGTTCAATGGGAGGCAATACTCCTGTGGGCGGTTTCTCAGTGTCACTTCTTTTCGGAGCTGCTTCGGCATTGTCCAACATACTTCAGCTTGGAAACTGGCCGTATGAAATTATACAGATGCTTCCGTATATAACAACGATTATTGGTTTGGCAATTTACAGCTACGTAAGAATGAAAAAGAGACAAAAATTAAGCGACAGAGGGTAATGACTCAATTGCATATCTATTGATAATGGAGGTATAAATGAACAAACGTAACATAATAATTGACTGTGATCCGGGTATAGATGATGTGGTTGCACTTTGCTTTGCATTTGCAAATGAAGATAAATTTAATATATTGGGTATTACTACGGTTGCAGGCAATCAAACGATAGAAAAAGTAACAAAAAATACAATCGGATTAATGTCATTTCTTAACAAGGATATAAAAATAGCACAAGGAGCAAAGTGCCCTTTAATAAGGGAAAAGCGCCCTGCAATCAATGTTCACGGAGAAAACGGAGTTGGAGATTATGAATTTCCCCACACGAAGGAATTATATTCAAACAATGCGGTGCTTTTTTTAAGAGATACAATAATGTCTTCCCGGGAAAAGGTAACGCTGGTTCCCATCGGTCCATTGACCAATATTGCGCTGCTCATCAAAGCATTCCCGGAGGTTGCAGAAAATATAGAGCTCTTATCTATTATGGGCGGTTCGACAACAGTAGGCAATACTACGCCTGTTGCGGAATTTAACGTATGGGCTGACCCTGAAGCGGCAAGAATAGTTTTTGATTCAAAGCTTCCCATCGTTATGAGCGGATTAAATGTGACTCATTCAACGGGACTTTTCAGAGAAGATGTTAATGAGCTTTTAAAAAGCAACGGCAGAGTTACTAAAATGTGCGGAGACATATTGAATTTTTATTTCCGAGGCGACCATGTTAATAACGGAACATTCACTCCGATACATGATGCCAGCGCTTTTATGTATTTAATTCATCCCGAGTTATATACCTGCAGACACATGGATGTAAAGGTTGACTGCTCAGAGGAATTAAGCAGAGGAAACACCGTATGTGACGTAAGAGAATGGATTAATTACGATGAGTCGTATCCAAAGGTTTTAACAGGTGTGGACCTTAACAAGTTCAGGGAAATACTGTTGGAAGACCTGAAAAAATTAGACTAAACAGACAGAGGGGACGGTTCTCACTGACTGCGTTCAGAACAATAAAGATAATGCAATGAGGAGATTATTATGGGCAAAATTGTTGTTGTAGGTTCAATCAATGCAGATATGGTTTTTACTTCCGACATCAGACCAAAAGCAGGAGAGACTGTTCTTGGAAACACTTTTTCGCTGATACCGGGAGGGAAAGGTGCAAATCAAGCGGTAGCAGCATCCAAATTAGGAGCTGAAAGTTTCATGGTTGGTTGTGTAGGTAACGACCCAAATGGAGAATTTTCAATAAACAACCTTAAATCCATGGGAGTAAACACGGATTGTGTTGAGATATTAAATGATGTCAGTACCGGTGTAGCCAATATAGTTGTTGCGGAAAATGACAACAGCATTATAGTGATAGCAGGGGCTAATACTCATCTTACAGAGGATATTATAGATAAATACAAGGATGTAATACAATCAGCCGATATGGTTTTAATGCAGCTTGAAGTACCTTTAAGCACCGTTGAATATACATTGAGACTGTGCAGTGAAAATAATGTTAAGGTTCTTTTGAATCCGGCACCTGCGGCAAAATTAAACAGCAATATTATCAATAAAGCAACTTATATAACTCCGAATGAACATGAGCTTAAGCTGTTGTTTGGTGAAAGCAGTATAGATGATATATTGAAGCAATATCCCAATAAGCTTATAGTGACAATGGGCTCAGAGGGAGTAAAATATTTTGACGGACAAGAAATCAAACTTATACCTTCTTATGAGGTTGAGGTTGTTGATACGACAGGGGCAGGAGATACATTTTGCGGAAGTCTCGGTTCAGCTCTTGTAAGAGGTGAAAGTTTAGAAGAAGCAATCAGGTTTGCAAATAAGTCAGCCGGTCTTTCAATAACCAAATTAGGTGCACAAAGCGGAATGCCTACCTTGGAACAATTGAGTCAGGAAGGAAAAACTAAAAAGAAGTATTAAAAATGAAAAAGTCCATATAAAATGAAAAAGAACTATGCGAATAGTTCTTTTTCATGTCTTTTGAAATATCTTAATATAATTATTGCAATATCTATATTAAATATTATTTCGTAAACAAATATTATGCTAAAGTAACATTGTTAGCTTGAGGTCCTTTTTGACCGTCAACTATATCAAAGTTTACTTTTTGGCCTTCTTCAAGAGTTTTGAATCCATCTGAAGCTATTGCAGAGAAATGTACGAATACATCCTTGCCATCATCGCAAGATATAAAACCAAAACCTTTTTTTGAATCAAACCATTTAACTGTGCCTGTTTTCATTAAAAAAATCCTCCGATATTAAAAAAGATATCTGTATTGTAACAGTTTTCCATTAAAAATGCAATACATATTTATTAAAAAAATGATAAATAATTTTCATAATTGAGATATGCTTAGAATTTAAAGCATAGTTTAGACAATGAGAAAAAAAGAAAATGTTTTTCTGCGGAAAATTATGTGCATAAATATTAGTGTTTTGACATGATATGCGCAATTTATTATTAATGCCGACTAGCTTTCGGGAAAATATTTAGTTTGAATTAGTATTAATAAATATTTGAAATTAATTTAATGCTTTGATATAATAAATACACAGATGAAACAAAGACATACGTCTTTGTCTGAATATGTATTTATTGTATCGGTGTGAAGCAAGCCGATAAGCGGCTTGCACTTATGATAGAATACATATATCAATGAACTGAGTATAATTGAAACATTAATATGGCAAAATTAATATTTAGGGGAACATATGATAAAGCATTTTTTTAAGATATTTTTTGCATCGGTTATTTTTCTTACGGTTGTATTGAGTGTGACTGCTTTAGGATATATTGTTTTTGTCGATAAGGACATGGTTATTGGAAAAATTCAAATAAAAGAAACAAATAAAACAATAAACACGTCAAGTATATATGAGTCAAGTACGTTTGATTACAGCACGACCGTTGGCACGCTTGCTAAAAACAGTAAACGATTCAATGTTCTCGTTGTCGGACTTGAAAATACGAGGACAGATACTATAATTTTGGCAAGTTATGATACGGAAAGTAAAGATGCAGATTTAATATCTGTACCGAGAGATACATATTATCCGAGAAACATCGATGATGAAGCAGAATTTAAAAAGATTAATGCTGTTTATTCTCAGGAAGGAATAGAAAGCTTGACCGCATCTGTTCAGAAATTGCTTGGAATACCTGTCGACAAATATGTGATTATAGATTATGAAGCAGTAATTTCATGCGTAGATAAATTAGGCGGCGTTGAGGTAGATGTTCCGTTCCATATGGTATATTCAGACCCATATGATAAACCACCGCTATATATAGACATACCTGAAGGCAGGCAGCTGCTTGACGGTGAGCAGTCTTTAAAATTCTTAAGATACAGAAAAGGATACAGCAATCAAGACTTGGGCAGAATTGAAGCACAGCAGCAGTTTATAAAATCAGCAGCAAAGAAAGCTCTGGGATTTGAACTTCCATCCCTTATAAGAGAAGCATATTCATATATAGATACTAATTTAAATGTAACTGATTTAATCAGCTTAGCCGGCAGTTTAATGGGATTTTCAACAGATAATATAAGTATGAATACCCTGCCCGGAAAGGAAGCACCATTAGAAGGTTTGTCATTTTATTTACCGGATAATGAAGATATAGCTGAAATGGTATTAGATATGTACAGTACGACAGAAAACAAACCACAAAACAATTGATTAAAGGCGGAAACTAAAAATGAAACAGTTTTTTAAAATATTTATATTTTCATTTATAATATTTTCCTTAGTGGCAACAACAGGAATATATACTTATACTAAATATTTATCACCCATAGATCCGGATGACATCATAATCGGTGAAGAAGATAATTCAGAAGATGACGATGATGATTCGGCTCAAACTCCTTTAGAAAAAGCAATGAAAGACAGTAAAAGAATAAATGTTCTGTTGGTCGGACTGGAAGGTCCGAGATCAGATACAATAATGCTGGCAAGCTATGACAGAAAAACGAAGGAAGCAAACATCATATCGATTCCGAGAGATACATATTATTACAGAGAGGGATATGAAAAATATTCAGACGTGCAAAAAATCAACGCCGTATACGGTATGGAAAAGGAAGGAATTCAAGCTTTGATGAAAGCAGTTGAGGAATTGACGGGAATTCCTGTCGACAATTATGTCACAATTGAATATGATGGACTCAAGGCTGCCGTGAATGCAGTAGGAGGAGTTGAGTTTGAAGTTCCGTTTCATATGAGATATATTGACCCATACGATAACCCTCCACATGGATTTGTTATTAATGTTCCTGCCGGCAAACAGCTTATTAAGGGTGACAAAGCATTGGAACTGTTAAGATTCAGAAAATCAAATATTGATGGATACAGGAGCTATCCCAACGGTGACCTTGGCAGAGTCCAGACACAGCAGCAGTTCATAAAGGCTGCCGTAAAGAAATCATTGAGCTTAAAGCTTCCGAGTGTAATAAGTGCTGTCTATCCTCATGTTAAAACAGACTTGACTTTAAGTGATATGCTCGGTTTGACCAAGGATGTAATAGGATTTTCAACAGAAAATTTAGAAACCATCACACTTCCCGGTACTGACAGGATGCTTGGCAAATATTCCTTTTATTTAGCTGACGGCGAGAAAATAACAGAACTGGTTTATGATATGTATAATGTGAATTTAACTGCAAATTCAGAGGATGCAAGTAATGAGGATGATAGTGTGGCACATGCCAACGAATAATAAACGGGGACATTCCTTCTCATCTCATAGGGGATGACTATAAACGGAAGGCGTGTCCCCTTACCGCTAAAGGGGGAAATTATGAATAAACCAAAAAAATTAAATTTCGGAGATAAGGTTGCTGTAGTGGCACCTTCTTCGGCAACAGATTTAAAATCGGTAGAAAACGGGGAACTGAAACTAAGAAGCTTGGGGTTAAAGCCCGTTATGTTTCCGACGTGCTATACTAATTACGGTCATTTGTCCGCAAAGGACGAAGAGAGGGCAAAGGATATAAACGACAGCTTCAGAGATGACAGTATAAAAGGTATAATATGTCTTCGCGGAGGATACGGAACACCCCGTATATTAAATATGCTTGATTATGAAATGATTAAGAAAAATCCCAAGGTGTTTATGGGATTCAGTGACATAACATCACTTCACGTTGCCTTTAATCAAATTTGCAGCATGGTTACATTTCACGGACCCATGGCTACATCCAATTTTGCTAAGATTAAAAACGACAATGTCAGCTTTGAATCTTATACATACAACAGCCTGTCAAAAAATATTTTTACGAATGAACCTGCAGGACTTTATATAAATCCTCCCGGTGAAGAACTCATCAGTTACAATGGTGGTACGGCTGAAGGAATGATCACAGGCGGAAACCTGACGCTTTTAGTATCAACCTTGGGCTCGGAATATGAGCTTGATGCAAAGGATAAAATTATTTTTATAGAAGAAATTGGAGAGCCCGTATATAAAATAGACAGAATGCTTACATCCTTAAGCCTGGCAGGAAAGTTTAAGGATTGCAAAGCCGTAATATTCGGCACCTTCACTAATTGCAACAGAGAAGAAAAAGCGTATGAAGGCGGTCTGGATTTAACCTTAGATGAGGTAATTAATAACACGGTAGTACCTTTCAATAAGCCGATCATAGGTAACTTCAGGGCCGGACACAATTTCCCCCAGCCAACAATTCCGCTTGGTACCCTTGTTAAGGTAGATGCTCATAACAATAAAATAATATTTATGGAAAGCGGAACATGTTAGTTCCCTTTTTGTTCCGGAGCTTATAATTAATCTCATATAATGGAGGAAAATAAATGGAACCGTTATTGCGCGACACGCACGCAGAAATAAACTTGGACAACATCGGATATAATGTCAGGAAGCTAAAAGAAATAGTAGGAAATGATGTGGCCATAGCAGCAGTGGTAAAGGCAAATGCTTATGGTCATGGGGCTGTAGCCATAGCGCCCGCTATTATGGAAAACGGCGCGGACATGCTGGCAGTTGCCACATTAACAGAAGCATTAGAGTTAAGAAACTATTACAGCGATTATAAAATATTCATCATGGGATACACTCCCGATGAATATTTGGAATATGTGGTAAAAAATAATATAACTCAGACGATATTTTCCTTAAGACAAGCTGTCCTAATCAATGATTTAAGCATTAAATACAATACAATTTCTAAAGTTCAGATTAAATACGACACAGGCATGAATCGTATCGGATATCAGGATCGTCAGGAAAGCATAGATGAAATAGTTAAAATCTTTAACTTAAAAAACATAGATGTTGAGGGCATTTTCTCACATCTTGCATTAACAAACAGAGAAGAAGATGATAAGCAATACGAAAGACTTTTAAATGCTGTAAGTAAAATAGAGGAAAAAGGTAAGACATTCAAATACAAGCATATTTGCGACAGCATTTCAGCGATAGATTATCCCGAATACAGGTTGACTATGATAAGACCGGGTGCAATTATTTATGGTATGAAATCATATGAGGATGATTCGGTGGTTATGAAGACTGCTTTAAAATTTAAAACAAAAATATACCAGATTAAGGAGCTTCAGCCGGGCGAAGGTGTCAGCTATGGCTACAGGTGGAAGGCAACTAAAAAAACATTGGTAGGAACTCTGCCTATGGGCTATGCAGACGGTTATCCTCGCATAAGAGACGGCTTCGTTACAGTTCACGGCAAGAAAGCTCATATAATAGGCGTAATAAATATGGATCAATGTATGGTGGATTTAACAGACATACCTGAAGCAAAAGTTGGAGATGAAGTAATAATTTATGGTGACGGAACGGACAATACAATAGATATTCAGGGTATGGCGGATTTGTTAAATACAAATAAAAACGAAATACTTTGCAGGATTTCAAGGAGGACGCCGAGAGTTTACATAAAGGGCGGCAAGGTTGTAAAAGTATTAAATTATTTATTGCAGGAGTAACTATCTATGGATATAAATAAAAGAGTTGCGGAAATATTCGATGAATTGGTACATATCAGAAGAGATTTTCACATGACCCCCGAGCTTAGTCAGCAGGAATTCAGAACTCAGAAAAAAATACAGGACTATTTAAACGAATGGGGAATTGAAAATTATGTGTGTGCAGAAACGGGTGTAGTGGGTCTGATAAAAGGAAAAAATCCCGGTAAGACAGTCGGTATAAGAGCCGATATAGATGCTCTTCCCATACATGAAAAAAGCAATCATTCATATAGCTCCTTAAAGGTTGGAGTTATGCACGCCTGCGGTCATGACGCACATACTGCAATACTACTTGGGGTAGCTAAAATTGCGAAGGAAATAGCTGATTCAGAAAATTCAATAAACGGTAATGTAAAGCTGTTTTTTCAACCTGCGGAAGAAACTATCGGCGGAGCTGAAAGGATGGTTCGGGAAGGCTGCATGTTAAATCCCACCGTTGACTATGTTATAGGATTACATGTAATGCCATATATCGAGGCGGGAATGGTTGAACTGAAATACGGCAAGCTCAATGCATCAACGGATTCAATTAAAATCACATTAAATGGAGCGTCAGCACACGGAGCTTATCCCGACAAGGGTATAGATGCTATTGCCATGGCAGGAAGTGTTATAACTTCATTGCAGACTGTTGTAAGCAGAAATATTTCACCTCTTAATTCTGTGGTAATATCGCTGGGAAGAATATCAGGCGGAGTAAAGGATAATGTTATAGCTGACGAGGTTAAAATTACAGGTACTTTAAGAGCTTTAGATGACGATACAAGAAACTACGTTAAACAGAGAATCAAAGAAATAGTTACAAATACAGCAAATGCATACGGTGGTCATAGCTCGGTGGATTTTTATGACGGATATCAGGCGTTGATAAATAATGATGAGGTTGTCGACGTAGTAAAAGAAAATGCTGAAAAGCTTCTTGGTAAGGATAATATAGTATTTAAAGAATTTCCAAGCTTAGGAGCAGAAGATTTCTCATATTTTTCTGATGAAGCTAAAGGAGCGTTTTTCCACTTAGGATGCGGCAGCAAAGAAAAAGGTATTACATCGTTAATACATACGGACACATTTGATATAGACGAAGAGTGTTTAAAAACAGGAGTGTTGTTGCAAGTAGAAAATATATTATCATTATTAGGTCGTTGAAAAATAAGGAGGGAAAAATGAAAATATTTATGAGCGTAGATATTGAGGGTATAACAGGAGTGACATCATGGAGTGAAACAACATTAGGCAACCATGATTATAAACAATTTGCAGACCAAATGACAAAGGAAACAGTTGCGGCATGTGAAAGTGCAATTGCTATGGGAGCAAAGGAAATATTTATTAAGGACGCACATGATTCTGCAAGAAACATCGATATAACCAAACTTCCGAAATGCGCCAAACTGAGCCGCGGGTGGACTAACTGCCCTGATTCTATGGTTGCAGGTATAGACGAAGACTTTGACGCGGCAATATTCATAGGGTATCACACCGCCTCAGGAACTGACGGAAACCCATTGGCTCACACCATGAATACAAATATCAACTATATAAAGGTTAACGGAGATTATGCTTCGGAATTTGTTTTAAATTCTTATTTAGCAGCAGATTACGGAGTACCGGTAGTGTTCTTGAGCGGCGATAAAATGCTATGCGAAAAGGCGAAGGAATTCAACAAAGGAATTGAAACGGTTGCAGTTAAAGAAGGTGTTGGTGGAGCTGCAATAAATATCAATCCCGAATTGGCATGTGAGCTTATAAAAGAGGGAGTTAAAAACGGATTGAAGCATATATCCGCTTGCAAACTTCAAATTCCTGAAAAATTTGAAGTGGAAATAAGCTATAAAGAGCATAAAAATGCAAAGCACGCATCCTATTATCCCGGAGTAACACAAATCGATGCACACACAGTAAAATATACTGCGGACAATGTAAGAGAATTCGCAACAACAAGGATGTTTATAATGTAAATTTTTAAAAAGCCAAGGGGTCAGAACAATATAAATCATATTCTGACCCCTTGGCCTTGTACTATTCAGCATATATTTTTACTTTTACCGTTGTATTGTGTTCTTCATCCCATGCTTCAATATCTACTATGCTTGGGTCATCTAGTGTTCCGCTCATTAATTCTTCGATAATTTTGGCAAAGTCAATACTTGTTATGTCTATACCTTGGTTTTCCAATTCTTCGCGAGCATCCTTAGGTACCATGTTAGTCATTTTACCGGCTATTCCGCCAAGAACAGTCAATAAACGTATAGGAATATTAACCTTGACATTTACTGAATTATTATCTGATGTAATCCGTATTTTAAGGAATTTATAAGTGCGTTTTACAGAATCATATGGCATTAAATCATTTTTTTCCTGTTCTGGTTCACCTGATGAGTTTAGTGCACTTAACAGCTCCATTCCTTCCGCGGCAGTAATTTGACCTTTTTCAATCATTTCCAATATTCTTTTTTGTTCATCCATTTTTGGACCTCCGATTAATTACAGATTTTTTATTCTTTCGGTTGCTTCTTTGGGGGATAATTCTCCTTTTGATAACTGGTCAAGTATAGCAGTTTTTTCTGCTTTCTTATTTTCGTTTTCTTTAATTGGTTCCTTGACTTCGAATCCCAAGCTTTTTATTACGGCATCCAGTTTGCTTCGAACCGTCGGGTATGAAATACCTAACTCTCTTTCCACATCCTTAATACTTCCGCGGCATTTGATGAATACTTTGACAAAGTCAAGATCTTCTTCCGGCAGGCTGCAAAACTCGCATGGCTGGAAATCTCCCTCAATCGAAGTAGAACATTTGTGACAGCATAATTTTGTAACTGAAAGTTTATTACCGCATACGGGACATCTGCTTGGTGCTTTATATTTCATTTCCTCACCATCCTTTTATAAACAATATATACTTATTTTTATAGAATGTCAACAATAAAATTAAAATAATTAATATTAATATTAATATTATTAATTCGTAAATTAAGATTATTAATATTGTTTTATAAAAACCTTGACTGTTTATTGTCACCTTGAGGTTTTACACTTGACAAAGCAGGTCTATCGTGATAAACTTAACGATATGGATTTATTCCAATAGACCTTGGAGGTGAATAAAATGGAAGAATTTAAACTGTTTGACGCGGAATATAAATTTTTAGATATCATTTGGGAATCGGAACCTGTTAATTCAACTGAATTGACTAAAATATGTTTTAAAAAGCTTGGATGGAAAAAATCTACTACGTATACCATGATTCGTAAATTAGCCGTAAGAGGTATTTTAAAAAACGAGAATGCTATAGTAACAGCACTGATAAAAAAGGAACATGTTCAAAAATACGAAAGCGAAATATTGTTAGAAAAGTCATTTGATAATTCTCTCCCCACATTTATCGCTGCATTTTTAAAGGATAAAAAAATTTCTAAAAAAGAGGCCGAAGAAATCAAAAAAATGATTGAGGAGGCTTCTAAATGAGTAGTTTGTTTTTGACTGTATTAAATATGAGCTTAAAAGCGAGCTATGCTGCAGTATTTGTAATTATAATAAGATTTTTTCTTAAGAAGGCACCAAAGATTTTTTCGTATGCTCTGTGGATGGTTGTGCTTTTTAGATTGATGTGTCCATTTTCTTTTAAAAGCAATATAAGCTTAATGCCTGTAAATGCGGGAGTTATACCTGAAAATATAATAAACGAGTATTCTGTAATGGATGCCGGAATTTCGGTTGCAGATAATGCAGTAAACAACTCTGTACACCCAGCCTTAATGCCCTTAAATACCGCTTCCGGCTTTAATATGATGGAAGCAATTATAGAAGGCGTTTCAATTGTTTGGATTATGGGGATAATAATTTTTATAATTTATGGGATAGCTTCATATCTCAAATTAAAAAACGTACTTAATGCGTCTACTCTTCTTTGTGATAATATTTTTGAAACGGATCAGATAAAAACTCCGTTTGTATTGGGTATTATCAGACCCAAAATATATATTCCCGTTGATATTCCGTCTAATGAATTAAATTATATAATAAAGCATGAACAAACACATATTAAAAGATTTGATCATATAATTAAGCTTATTTCATTTTTTTCGCTTGCATTACATTGGTTTAATCCTTTAATATGGCTTTCGTTTTTTCTCATGTCGAAGGATATGGAGATGTCATGCGATGAAAGTGTAATGAGAAACATAGATGAAGACATAAGAATAAATTACTCCAATTCATTGCTGTCCTTATCCGTGAAACAAAGCGGCTTATTAGTTCCGTTGGCGTTCGGAGAAAGTAATGTTAAGACAAGAATAAAAAACATCTTAAGCTACAAGAAACCGTCAAAACTGATTTTAGCAGCATCGGTCATTATTGTAGTCTGTATAGCTGTTCTGTTGAGCACAAATCCCGTGAGTATTCAACAATATCAATTCCCTTTGACAAGTGAAGATATAGAAAGTGTGTTGGAAGAGCAGGGAATCGATATGTATATCAGAGACTTTAATACGGTTGACAGCATGAGGAATATGGTGACTTTAACCAATGACAGAAATATTACGTTTGGTATTGATGCTCAGGTAAGAGACGGATACAAGATTTTAAATATGGCATGGTATTTACCGAGCAGATTGACACCTGATGAAGTTCAGGAATTTTTTCATAATGAATTGTCAAAACAATTTGAGCTGGCCGGGATATTCTACGGTAATAAAAAAGGATTAGATAAAGAATTGGGCAAATTGCTTGAATATTATTTCAAAGAAGAGAATTACAATAAGGGAGCATATTGGAGCAAAAGGATAGGTAATGATCATCTGAGAGTAAGCAAAAGTGTTCAGCAGGTAGCAACAACCATATACATGATGATTATGCCGGATGAAATATATGAAGACTTTTTAAGCTCAACAAATGAAGCATGGAAAAATACTGCTGAAATTGAAAATATTAAAATATGTAACAACACTGTAGCTGAAATGGAGGAGACAGCAAAAGAAGACATTCTTAATGAGAACGAATTAGATTATTTTACGAAGCATTTCGCTATAAAGGGATATTTAAAAAACATTAAAGAAAATAAAAGCGTCCCCGAAGAATTAATTAATCCTATTTCAAGCTATTTTATACCCAACAAGGATAAATATTTAAGCGCTGTATTATTTGATGCTACAGGCAGTGTGGATGTATTTGTAGAAATGACTTCACTTAGCAAGGATGAATTAAATGCAGAACGGGAACACAATATAGTAATGTTTTACAATAACGGTGAGCCGGTATATGTTGTTCGTTTCAGTATATTGCCAGCTGAATAGATAAGCTCTTAATAATACAGGAACGCATGTAATTGAAATTACATGCGTTGAGGCTGCTGAAAAAGTCCCCCTGCTTCGTTGATGTTCAGCCGGTCAATCCTCACGTATGTCTAAATACGCTCCGGTTGTCCGTCTTCCATCGCCTTGCAGGATGAACTTTTTCAACAG
>DCYG01000008.1:71307-77867 GCA_002331025.1 Firmicutes bacterium UBA2116
AGGATGAACTTTTTCAACAGCCTATCATCTTGATGACTTTGTCATCAATCTGAACGCATGTAATTGAAATTACATGCGTTTTTTAAAATAAATTGCAATAAATTCTTACTTTATTTTTACAGGCATATTTTTGGTTAGCAACCTGATTATTATCAGCATAATTGCTATTAATAATAATGTCTGTACGGATGAGATTAAGAATGATGAATTTGAATATCGTACAACAGTTTCAAATGTTTCTGTGAAGAGCATATCAAAATCATAAAGTGCAACAATACTTCCGCTCCAGATTAACGCATAAATATAGTCAGTAAAAATAGCAAAAGCGATGAAAATCAAGCCTATCATCCAGTTGAATTTATAAAATCCGATATTTATTATCCATCCAAGGAGATACATTACAAATATACTAAAAACGTACAGCGCAAAGGACGCAATACTAAATTGAAACAACCCTGAAAATAAGGCTTCAATCAAAGCGAGCAAGCTGAATATTAACGGTAATGAGACGGATAAATATAATGCAGCGACGGCCATGCTGTAAACGCATGTTTTTCTGGTTATTCCAAGCTTAATAAGCTGTGGCAGAAATGTGGCTCCGGCAATAATACCTATAACAAACATGTATATCATGGATGATCCGGCAGAAAACAGAAACAGATTATTTGCAGAACTAAAATCAATATAAGAATGGGCTATGCTCAATACTATATATACAGCCATCATTATACCTATAAACCAAAGAGACCACTTCATCTGCTCGATGTAAATATCCCTTGCAACCTTCATAACACTATTTGCTTTCATGTGAATCCTCCGTTTCTGTCAAATGAATAAATAAATCCTGAAGTGAAATTGGACCTATTTCTAATCCTAAGCTATCAGCCGCATTTTCAATTTTTTCTGTCCTTTCTTCATAAATCATAACAGATTTTGTTTTTCCAAGCTGTTGCGAGCTAAGTATTCTTCTTCCTTTAACAAACTCATCAACATCCGTTGCATTACCCGTTATGGACATACCTCTTGAAATCAAGGTTTCATAATCTTCATGCAGCAATAATTTACCGTTATCAAGTATTAAAACCTCATCAAACAAATAATCCATTTCGGACACTAAGTGTGTTGACAATATAAAAATGCGCGGATGATTTTCCTGATCTTTTAACAGCTCGTTATAAAATTTTACCCTTGTGGGTGCGTCCATACTCAGATATGACTCGTCAAAGATTGTAATCGGAGAACGGCTTGCCAATCCCATAATTACCTCCAAGGCGGATTGCATTCCTTTTGAAAGCTTATTGACATTTTTATTCATTGGCAGCTTAAAAAGCTCTACCAAATATTTTGCATATTCTGCATCGTAATTAGGTCTGTACTCTTCAACCATGGACAGCATATTTTTTACTTTTTCTGTTTCTTCTTCATAATTTGTCTGAAAATGAAAAGATATATTCTGATTTATTTCTGCATTTTCATAAGGAGCTGCTCCCGCAATTTTTACACTTCCGGCAGTCTGCTGTCTGTATGAAGCAAGAATTGATAAAAGAGATGTTTTGCCTGCGCCGTTTCTCCCTAACAAACCATATATTTTCCCATCTTCAAGCTTAAATGATACATCCTTTAATGCTTCAAAATTTTTATATTTTAAAGACAGATTATTTACTTCAATATTGTAGGTCATTGATTACCACTTCCTTTCACCTGATTGATCAAATTAATTATTTCGTCTGACGATATACCCAGCTTAGATGCTTCCTGAACCATAGGTACAACATATTCATCCGAAAAAGCCTTTCTTCGTTTATCCCTAAGCTTATCCTTTGCGCCTTTTGATACAAACATTCCTATACCGCGTTTTTTATACAATATTCCTTCATCAACAAGTTGATTTATACCTTTTGCAACAGTTGCGTGGTTTATCTTATAGAAGCTAACTAATTGGTTAGTCGACGGAGCCTGTTCTTCCTCTGAAAGAAGCCCGTTAACTATCTGGTCTTCAATTATTTCACGTATCTGAATAAAAATAGGTTTGTCATTATTAAAGCTGTTGTTCATAGTGATCACTCCTTTTTAAGAGCAGTTATATGGTTATACACTTGTGTATATAACCATATCACAAAAGTGTTTCCGAGTCAATAAAAAGATTTGCGGACAAGCAGCTTATTTTCTCATAGCCATAGAAAAAGTCATATGGTAGAATATAGGCAAAAGATGGATATAATATCATAAATTATTTGAGAGCGGGGATAAAAGATATGGATTACGAAATTATACATTTGCCAAAAGAAAAATGGAAAGGAACTGTAATACCCATAAAATATACAACAGATAAGTACTATGATGTTAGTGTAAATAAAACATATAACGGCTTCTCTGTTGAGATGGAAAAGAAAAAATTTACTGAGCTCTTATCTCGTGATATTTCAGGTAAGTTATATGAAGATCATTGGGAGAATACATATGTCTGGGGAGTAATAGCAAACGATGAATTAATTGCCGCAATGGAAACAGATCAGGAATTATGGTCAAATCGTATAAGGATTACAGAACTTTGGGTATCAGAAAGATATCAGAAGCACGGAATCGGCCACACCTTAATAGAAATTGCCAAAGAGCAGGCAAGGAGAGAAAGACGGAGAGCTGTTATATTGGAAACACAATCCTGCAACGCAAATGCAATAGATTTTTATTTGCATGAGGGCTTTATCTTAATCGGTATGGACACTTGCTGCTACAAGAATAACGACTTGGAAAGAAAAGAGGTAAGATTAGAATTCGGATGGCTTCAAGAAGAAAAGAAAAAATTAAATGATAAAGATATAGAAATAAGAATGGAAACTGAAGATGATTGGTATGATGCAGAATTAATGACACAGCGCGCATTCTGGAATAAACATCATCTTGGTTGTGATGAGCATTACCTTGTGCATAAAATACGTCATCATGAAGATTACCTTCCCGAATTAAGCAGAATAGCAGTAAAGAATGGGCAGGTGGTAGGATGCATAATGTATACGAAGTCAAGAATTGTTGACGGAGAAGATACACATGGAATTATAACCTTCGGACCTCTTTGCGTAGAGCCGAAATGGCAGGGATACGGAGTGGGAGAGATGCTATTGAGAGAAACAATGAGCTTAGCCGCAAACAAAGGGTATAAAGGTATAGTAATATTCGGAGAACCTGATTACTATCCCGGAATAGGATTTAAAACATGTGATAATTTTAATATTACAACCTCTGACGGCAGGAACTTCGATGCATTTATGGCAATTGAATTAGCGGAAGGCAGTTTGAAAGGAATAAAAGGAAAATTTCACTATTCAGAGGTTTTTGATAATCTTCCGAAGGAAGAAGTAGAAGAATTCAATAAAAGATTTCCCAAGCTGCAAAAATTAAAATTCCCGGGACAATGGGATTGACACAGAAAAAATCGGAGGCTTTATTTTGGAGGTTAATTGAATATAACACTACTAAATTTATGTACACTTTTATCAAAGTGTTGCTCAAACATTCGCAATACAGTAGCAGATAACACAAATGAAAATAAAAAACTCTTGACAAATCAGTCTACGAATCATAAACTAAATATAGTCTAAAAAGTATAGACTATAGGAGGCTGTTATGAAAAGATTTACTGATGCAGAGCAGAAGCTTGCGGAAATAATTTGGGCTAATGAACCGGTGACATCGCCTAAATTGGTTCAGATATGCAAAGAAGAGCTGAACTGGAAAAAATCAACCACGTATACGATGTTGAAAAAGCTTGAAATTAAAGAGGTTTTTATAAACAATAAAGGAATAGTTGAATCCTTACTTACTAAGGAGGAATTTTATGCAGAGCAAAGCAAGCAAATAGTAGATGAAGGATTCAACGGTTCCTTCCCGAGATTCTTAGCAGCTTTTACAAGGCATAAAAAGCTAAGCAGTAAAGAAATCTCTGAGCTTCAGAGACTTATCGAAGAGCATAAAGAGGATTAGCCATGGATGGATTATTTTTGTATATAATTAACATGAGCGTTACCGCAAGCTATGCAATTGCTTTTGTAATAGTGCTGAGATTGTTTTTAAAAAGGCTTCCTAAGGTATTTTCTTATGTATTGTGGTTTGCAGTATTGTTCAGATTGGTGATTCCATTTTCATTTGAAAGTGTACTGAGCCTGATTCCCAAGGATGTGCGCATACCTCAGGATATTGCTTATTCACCCAATCCTGAAATAAGCAGCGGTATATCCTCAGTTGACAGTGTGGTAAACAATCTGTTGCCTGCGCCTGTTGATCATGCGGCAAGTATTAATCCCATGCAGGCATGGCTTGCTGTCGGAGAAATAATATGGATCACAGGGATGGTCATACTACTTTTTTACAGTATCTTTACTACCGTAAAATTATATAGAAATATAAACGGGGCAGTTCATACAGAAGATAATATATACATTCTGGACGGACTTAAAACGCCTTTTGTTTTTGGTATAATTAATCCAAAGATATATCTTCCAGATCAGCTTTCGAAAAATGAAAAAATATATGTGCTGCTGCATGAGCAGACCCACATAAAACGTCTCGATCATATTGTAAAACCTATTTTCTTTTTAGTTACATGTATTCATTGGTTTAATCCTCTTGCATGGATTGCGTTCTGTCTTATGGGTGAGGACCTGGAGTTGTCCTGTGATGAAAATGTAGTAAAGCAATTAGGAAACAATATTAAGAAGGAATATTCATCCTCTCTTCTTTTCATGTCCACAGGCAGGAAAATAGTGAGTGGATGTCCTCTTGCTTTCGGCGAAAATAATACTAAGGGCAGGATTAAAAATATTTTAAAATATAAAAAGCCGGCAGTATGGGTTCTGGCAGCTGCGGTTATAGCTGTTATTATAATTATTGCAGCCCTCATATCCAATCCGAAAACAGAAGCAAGACTCGATGCCTTGCGTCCCATGATAATGGTTAACGGTGAGTTATACTTGGATACGGGAAGGAGTGTTCCTGCTGAAATTGATGAAAGTGCAATCATAGGAGAAGTGAAATCCTCTGTCAGCCCATCTGAAAAACCTACAGAAGAGGGTCAGACCAACTTTGGATTTACAGGTGCTAAATACGCACATTTTGAAGATAACATAGTTGTTCTTATAGATAATGAGTGGTATGTTTTTGAAAAGGATGTAACAGAAGATGTATCAATTCATTTGAGCAAAGAAAATAAATCTACCGGAATGTATGAAAAGGTTACTGTAAAAACCGAAGAAATTGAAAAGACCTTTTCATGGAAAAATGTGACTAATCCCACATATGCTCCGGTTAAATATATCGCCGATGTGGATAATGATACCAAGGATGAAATTATAATATTGTTGACTACCGGCTATGGCACAGGTGTACAGGTTCAGGATATACATATATTAAATTCGGAAGATTTGTCTGAAATTAATATAGAAGATCCTTTGGAAGCCATAAATAAAACTGTATCTTCATCAATCACAATTAATGGGGATATAGTCAGTGTAGAAATAAAATGGAACGGAAATTCAATTGAGAAAAGTTATGACAAATCATACGCAGGCGTTTGGCTTGACAAGGTTTCGTTTGGTTCTATTATAAATTATGAAATTGTAAACGACAGAATTGTTGTAAAAGTTCCCGGGCAAATGTCGCCGGCGGCATTTCCTTTTATAGCTGTAGTTGAATATGATGAGAATTTAATAATAACGAATATTGAAGTTATGGAAATAGTCGATAAAACAAGCCGTGATAAAATAAGTGCATATTTAGAGGAAGAGTCTAAAGCTGTTTTTTCTCCATATTATGAGTTGTTAGATTTTATAATCTATAACTATGCAGAAGAAAACAAAGACGGAAATATTGAAGCAGTTTTCAATTATACCATAGTACACAAAAATTATGACCGAGACCCGGATACCGTTGAATACATCAAAGAAGCCAAGGAAAAAGGTGACGGCAGCTATCAACAGTTGTATGATGAGTACTTACAGCCTAAGGATATGAATTTTTATCTCAAAGCTGTAATTGACGAAAATAACAATATAACCTTGTATCACAATTTTTCTCCTAACGGTGTCGACTGGCAGGAGACAGAAATGTCGGATTATATTATCAGATAGTAATATTGATTTTTTAAGTAGAGCACAAGAAATTTTACTTTCTTGTGCTCCGTTTTAATTTATTATTCATATTACTGACTCGTCAAGCAAAAAGTCAATTAACCCGATATTTAGAATACCATTATCATCATACCACCGTTTACCTATGTCTTTTCTGACTACAATTTTCGGGAAAGAATCACCGGTCAGAGAAAAAGGTATTATTTCGCTTGCCAGCTTTTCTTCGGTTGGCATGGCATAAGCCGATTGAATATAAACCTTCCTGTTACTGTTTTAAATATTTAGCGCGTTTTATTTCCATGAACAACCTCCGGTGAAATGTTTTGACCTTAGGGGCTTAACTATTCATTATTATTATCTTCTCTGTTGTGTCAAGCATAATATTAATACCGTTAGCGTACAGTGGATTCAAAAATCATAATTGATAGTAAAAAAATT
>DCYG01000008.1:78071-114495 GCA_002331025.1 Firmicutes bacterium UBA2116
AATTTTTTTACTATCAATTATTTCTCAAATTTTTATCAAAAGTACATACTTCATATCCATTAACCTTATGATACGCATAAAGTAATGTGTCAACAAAGTCAATTTTTCTGTTGCTGAAAAGAACAAAAGCTTCTTTAACTACTTCTATATTATAAACATTAAGGTTTTCGTATTGCAAAAGATTTAAAAGTATATTACTAATTTCATCGTTTTTAACTGTGTATACTTTTTGTAATACGTATACAATTTCAGCTATTACTTCATTAGGTATGAAAATTTCATCATTTTCTAATATATCAGCAGCTTTTCTTGACAGTTCATCGTTATCGTTCAATAGGTATCTTAAAACAACATTTGCATCAACTATTTTCATGCTTTTCCACCGTTGCATCCGCCCATGCTTCATTTTCTTTTACTTTTAATGCTTCATTTCTATATTTTGATAATGCACCTCGTACATTTTTCTTGTTTCCAATATATGTTTGAGTTGAATTATCATAGGGCAGGATAATAATTTCTACTTCTTTATTTTTTAATTCTTCAGGTATATCTATTAATCCGGCTAACACATTACTATTTGCAATTTTCCGTACAAATTGCATAATTCATCAACTCCTTCAGCATTACTTTTATTAATATTATAACACGATAATAGATTTTTTTCCATTTATAATTTATATTTGAGAAAATATATAAGCTTACCGGCACAATGTACGCGAAGTATTTATAATAAAAAGTACCTTGACAGTTTAGTCTATATACTTAGGTTAAAGGTGGTCTAAAAAATATAGACTACAAGAACAAATTATCAGGAGGTATCAAAAATAAAAAAGTATTATGCTTGTAGATATCTGCCTAATTAGTTACCGGAAGCACTATTACAAATGTGCTTCCTCCCCCTTCCCTGTCTTTTATGTATATTTTACCCGAATGAGAGTGTATGATTTCCTTTGCAATACTGAGGCCAAGTCCATAGTGTTCCTTCTTGCTGCGGGAAGGGTCTTCTCTGAAAAATCTGTCAAATATCTTGCTTTTATTCTCATCCTTTATTCCTATTCCTGTATCTGAAACATATATCGTAAGCTTTTTCCTGCCCAAATAATACCCCAGTTCTACATTTCCGCCATATGGCGTATAAAACAGTGCATTGTCAAGTATGGCACCCAACGCCTGATACAATCTTTGATAATCTCCGTTTAGAACCGGGATTGTACAGTCGGGTAAGCTTATAGAAAGCTTAAGACCATTTGAAGCGGCTAATGGAGTATAATGCTCATACAGGCTTAAAAGCAGTGTCTGAACATCAAATTTTTCTGAATTCAAGGGCAGGGTATTGATATCGGAGCTGGCGAGGGTAAGCAAATCATTTACAAGTCGCGACATGCGTGTGCATTCGTGCTTTAAGGAGCTGATAAACTTATTAGTATCCTCCTCATTCTTTGATTTCTCTAATGATGCTATACTTAATCCCATAACCGTTACAGGAGATCTGAGTTCGTGAGAAGCAGAGGCAACAAATTCCATTTGCTGACGGTGGCTTTTTTCTATTGGTTGTATTGTCTTGCCTGAGAACCACCAGCTAAAATAAAACATGATCACTGTTAAAAATAGTATTGCTATAAAAAAAACAAGACGGGTATGTGCCATTGCGTCGTAATCCTGCTTTAAATCCCTCAATACTATAACACTTTGCCAGCTTGAATCCATCGGAACTACTGCTAAGGCAGCCTTGTACAATTCCTTGTGCTGCCCGGTAATTTCAAAGGAGATGCTGCTTACATTTATTATTGATTCCGGCTTAGTCTTAGTGTTAAATCCATATTCTGACAGGGCTTTCTCCTGTGCGTCAGCAATCAAAATATCTCTGGATGTAATCGTTTTGTATGAGCCTCTGAAGGAAAGAGGATATTTTCCGTCTTCTATATGTACAATGATTTTATTTCCTGCTTCAAGTTGTGAAAGCCATGCGTTGTCTATTATTTTATTGTCCTGGATTTTGTAAACTATGGAATTCAGGTTATTTTTTACTATGGTTTCACTCTGGTTTTTTAATTGTGTTTCTGATAAGCTGAAATAAAATACACATATGGCTATTAAAATAATTCCCATCCCGAGGGAGCAGACGAAAGTAAATTTCAGCCGCAGTTTTTTAATCATTTGGAGCCTCCAATATGTAGCCGATTCCTCTTTTGGTTTTAATATTCAGATTGCTTTTAACCGAAATGAGTCTCTTTCTTAAAAAATGTATGTAGTTATCTAGGTTACCATCCTCTACGGGGGCGTCCGGTCCCCATATTCTTGAAAGCAGGACCGATCTGGGCAGAATTTGGTTTGGATTATTAACAAATATTTCCAACAGCTCACATTCCTTTTTAGATAAAAGACATGTCTGAAAGCTGCTTGTTAAATAGCATCTCCTAAGGTCAAGAGATATATCTGCCAACGACAATATACTTGAACTTTTCCACTGCACGGATCTTCTGCTAACCGCTCTTATTCGTGCAATTAATTCGTTGACATCAAAGGGCTTGACTAAGTAATCATCGGCACCGGCATCCAGTCCTTCTATTCTATTCCCTATACCGTCCAAGGCTGTAATCATAATAATATACACACTGATACCCAATGCTCTGACCTTAGACAACACATCCATACCGTTAACCTCCGGGAGCATCCTGTCCAATAAAATTATATCGTATGCTTCCTGCTTTATAAGATGGATGCTGTCATAGCCGTTGTTGCATATATCAACCACATATCCTTCCCGGCACAGGTTAAATTTCAGCAATTCACATAAATCATTATCATCTTCGACAACTAATATCCTCATAGCAAACCTCAACTATTAATTATACGTTCATTATACAATAATTATCTCTAAATAGTCTCTAAAAACCTTTGAGGATATTTAGAGATTTATATATTATAGTTAAATAAGATATGATCGAGTGATAATTTATAGAGGAGTGTAATTTATGAAAAAAATAAAAAATATGATTGTTTATATCTGCATAATTTGTTTTAGTTTAGTATTGCTTTCGTCTTGCAAAGATTCTGAAAGCAATGTTACAAAGGAAAATGTGCCACAAGCTGCAATGGGCAGGTATGTTGAAAAATACATAGAGGAATTAAGCTCTGAGGATGGAGGTATGGTGGCTTACACAGCAGTCAGGAATGACGGCACTATTGAGTTTTATAAATATTACAGCGAAGAAAGACTGACAAAGGTTTACAGCACCGCGGACGGTATTAATTTTGAAAAAAAGGATGCAGCCGCTTGGTATACAAAAATACTCGACATGGGAAATTACCATATAACAAAAATAGATTACGATGGTGAAGGAAACATTTATGTCCTCATTTATGAAGGTGATGATATAGACAATGGCATATATAATAAAATTTTCAAGGTAACGCATGGAAATGAAATCCATGAAATAGATATGGAGTGGAGGGAAACAGATGTAGAGGATTTGAAGGTATATATAACTGATATGACGGTAACTGCGGAAGGTGAATTGATGATAAATCAATCACTAAGGGGTATTTTACACTATACAGATGAAGGCAAATACTTAGGTCAATACGGCTCATCTTCGGACGGTATATACACTGTTTCGGATGATTATATTTATAATTTTGACGCACGACAGCTTAAAATCAATGTGTACAATATAGAAACCCATGAAATGACAAGAGAAATTCCTTTGGATGAAATGACAGGAGAAATTCCTTTGGGTGAAATGATATTAAGCTTAAAGCTGTCTTCCGGAAAGGATGGCTCAATATATATAACAGACAGAAGCGGAGTATATAAAATAGTCAAGGACGGAGTAATACTAGAAAAAATAATTGACGGTGAATTAACCTCATTGGGTATACCTTCACTGCATTTTTCAGCCATATTGGAGGGCATAAACGGAGAGTTTTACATTCCATATTCGGACAGAGAGCAGAATACGTCGGTTGCAAAATATGAATTTGACGAAAACATGCCTACACTGCCAAGCATGGAGTTAACCGTCTATACTCTAAATGAAAACAATACATTGAGACAAACGGCAGGAGAGCTGCAAAACAAATATCCTGATTTCAAGGTTAATATAAAGGTTGGTCTGGAGGTCGGCACCTCCGTAACAAAGACCGATGCCATAAAGCAATTAAACGGAGAATTGCTTGGAGGAAAGGGACCCGATTTGATACTTTTAGACGGATTATCTGTTGAATCATATATACAAAAGGGCGTATTGGCTGATTTGTCGGATATAGTAAATGCATATATGAAGGATGATAAGCTATTGTCTTCTGTAATAAATACATATGCAAATGACGGGAAATATCCCGTTATACCCACAAAATTTCATATGCCGGTTATTTGGATAGATGAGGAATACAAGGATTATATGAAAAATTTAGATACATTTATTGAGTTTGTACAAGAAAAAAACGATAAGCCTGTATTTGGTTATTTTGAGCCGGCTGATTTAATAACGACATTTAGTTATACATGCTTTCCTGAATGGATAAACGAAGGAAAAGAAATTAACCGCCAGGAATTAACGAAATTTCTTCAGAATATAAAAGTTTTGTATGACAACAGGGGTGACTTTACCGGAAGTGACGGAAAGGCATTTGCTTGGGCATTTAATAAGACATACGGATGCTATTCCTTATTAAAAGGGTATCAATCATATGTTATAGAAAATCTGGCACAGGATAAAAGACAAGGGGGAATTCCTTTGTTTCTGCCGGGACAGGTTGAAAAAAGCTTTGTTCCCGTAAATTGCATAGGTGTGAACAACAATTCTGCAAATATAGATATTGCAAAAGAATTTGTAAGCCTGATGCTGTCGGAAGCAGTCCAGAAAGCACCAATAAATGACGGATTTCCCGTAAATTTAGATGCACTGGAATACGGAGCCTTAGGAACAGGCAATGAAGGTATGTACTATATGATTAGCGGACCCGGTGAAGAAACCTTAGAGGGAGTACCTCCTTCCCGTGAAAAATTAGAGGTTATAAAGGAGCTGTGCTACAAGGTTAAAAATCCTTCTGTGCCGGATGAAGTGTTGATTGAGATAATAATTGAAAATTCCAAGGAATATTTTGAGGGAGAAATAACGGTTGAAGATGCTGTTGAAAAAATCAAGGAAAAATCAAAATTGTATTTGTCGGAATAACAAAGAGTCATTGACGGGATGGATGTTTATTCTTCCAAGCTTGGCGGGGGTCAGTATATTTTACCTGATTCCCTTTGCCGATGTGGTAAGAAGGTCTGTGAGGTCAGGCATGGGAGCCGAATTTGTGGGCTTAAGAAATTATATCACAGTTTTAGAAAATGAGGCGTTTTTACTTGCAGCAAAGAATACAATTAAATTTATGCTGCTGTGCATTCCGCTGCTGCTTGTTTCTTCCCTGCTGTCCGCAGTTATGATTAAAAGTATAAAAGGAAAAGCCGGTATATATAAAACGGCTTTTCTCGTTCCTCTTGCTGTTCCGGTGGCATCAATCGTTTTAATTTGGAAATTTTTATTTCACGAAAACGGATTTTTCAGCATGGCTGCTGTGAGCATTTTAGGAAATTCCATAGATTTTATGAATACGGACTTAGCCGTATATGTACTGATTGTAAGCTATTTATGGAAAAATACAGGCTATGATATGATTTTATGGATAGCGGGATTATCCAACATACCTGCGGGATTGTATGAAGCGGCTTCTGTAGACGGGGCGGGAAGGATAAAACAATTTTTTTACATAACTCTGCCGAATTTAAAGGGCATGTTTTTTATAATCTTTATACTTTCGGTAATTAATTCATTTAAGGTTTTCAGAGAGGCATATCTCATAGGAGGGAATTATCCTCATACGAGCATGTATATGCTGCAGCATTTGTTTAACAATTGGTTTGTTGCTTTGGATATAGAAAAATTATGTGCCGGTGCGGTAATTATGTCCATAACTACATCTGTATTAATTATAGTTTTTAGAAATTCCATAGAGGGAGGCAAGTAAATGAGGTTTAAAAATAAAATTACGCATATAATTCTTATTTTGTTCAGCCTGTTATTTCTCTTGCCTCTCCTGATGATTTTTTCCGGATCCTTTGAAAATCAGGGCCAGCTGATAGAAAATCTGGAGCCTGTATTTAACAGCAGCAATCTGGAAAACAAAGCTGTGTGGTATGTAATTCCAATGTATCCCACTTTACAATCATATGTGGAGATATTGCTGGATTCGCCTGAATTTTTCATTATGTTTTGGAATTCATGCAAGCTGGTGTTTCCCATACTCATGGGACAGCTTATTATTAACACTCCCGCAGCGTGGGGGTTTGCAAGATATGACTTCAAAGGAAAAAATATATTGTTTGCCATGTATATAATATTAATGCTTATGCCCTTTCAGGTTACTATGGTTTCAAATTATATTGTGCTGAATTATTTAAATCTTTTAGATACAAGGAGCGGAATTGTTTTACCTGCAATATTTTCAACATTATCAGTATTTATAATGTACAGGTTTTTCAAAGGAATTCCTGAAGCTGTTACAGAAGCTGCAAAGATGGATGGGGCAAACGAGCTTCAGATATTTTTAAAAATCGGCATACCCATGGGAGCACCGGGTATTGCTTCCGCAATGGTGTTAGGCTTTTTAGAATATTGGAACATGCTGGAGCAGCCCCTGGCATTTTTAGAGGATAAAGCTTTATGGCCATTATCTCTTTACATGCCTGCCATAACGCCTGAGGTTACCGGAGGGTACCTGGTATCATCCGTAATAATACTTGTTCCTCCGCTTTTGATATTTTTAACCGGTCAGAAGTATTTGGAAAAGGGTATTCAAGCCTCGGGATTAAAGGAATAGGAGGAAACGCATATGCAAAAAAGATATGTCAAAGCACTGATTTTATTTTTTATAATAATATTTATTTTTACAATCTTATCACGTGCGGCGGATTCTGTTACCGTAGCTGTGGTAAAGGTTCAGATGCCTCGAAGGGGAAGCATAAATCACGAGACGGTGATAGAAGGAAATATTGAAGCCTCAGAAAAAAACAAAATAAAAATACAAGAGGGGTTTAAAATAGATACGATATATGTAGAAAGAGGTCAAAGAGTGGCTAAGGGGGAGAAACTGTTTTGCATTGATAAGGAAGAAATAGAAAAGCAGCTGTATAAATTGCAGATTGAAATTGAAATTTCAGAGCTTAACAAGCAAAGCCTTGAGCTTCAGACATATGAAAATATATATGAGGAGGAAATTAAAAAAGCACAGATAGCATTGGACAGAGCAATAAATGACAGAGATATAAATATTCAGATAAACGGAGTGGAGCTGGAAAGTGACAAGAGAGCTGTGGAGGATGCGGAAAGTTCTCTGAATTTGGCTGTGATGCAAAAAGAAAAGCAGGACGCTAAAAATGAAGAATTGCTTAAGAAGAACGAAAATGAAAAGAAACGGTTGGAGCTGGAGCTTCAGCTAAAAAGAAATGAATACGAGAATATCGAAGAGCTGAATAAGATCGGAAATATTGTATATGCGGAGGAAGACGGGATAATTGACGAAATTTATGTAAAAGAAGGAGAAAAAACAACCGGCGGGGAAGTAATGTCAATTATAGATTCAATCACGGATTATATCTTTACAGGAAAAACAGATACGGAAAAGGCCAAATATATGAAGGCGGGAGATTTGGTAAGCGTGAAGCTCATCGGTAAAAATGCCCCCATCGATAACGCGGAAATAAAATCAATAAGTCCGGAGCCGGAAGACAATATTGTAAAAATAGCAGCTGCAATTCCGAAAAACTCAAATATTTCCCATGGTATGAAGGCAACTGCTAAACACATATACAGTACGGATGAATATCCGAGGATTATTCCCGTAGATGCACTGCGAAGCGATGCGGGGCAGTATTATGTATTAGCCGTCGACGAAAAGAATGCTGTTATGGGTAAGGAAAAGACAGCTTACAGGATAAACGTAGAGGTCTCGGATAAAAATGATACCTTTGCGGCAATCGGCTCCTTAGGTGATGAAGAAATAATAACAAAGAGCAATAAACCCATATCAGAGGGTGAAAGAGTAAGAGTGGAAAAATGAAAAGGATAATTACGGAATATAAAAAAGAAGCCTTGGCGTTTTTGTTTTTATTTGTTGCATGTATTATGTGGATGTATGCACTTTTCATTAATGAGCAGGCAACAAGCTATTATTCAGGCTCAAGCTACCGGTTGGAATCAAATCCCATAACCGTTAATGAGTTTAATCGTATAGTTGAAAAGATAAATGAAGGAAAATCAAGTGCAAAAAATATTACGGGCTGGTTTCAAAGCAATGATGAAAAAATAACCGATGAAAGAGATATATCCATAAGGTCCGATGTTATATATGCCTTTGGAAATATTCCTCATGAGTTAGGTGCAGTGGCTGAATACAGCTGTGCCTTTTCTTCTGATAAGGCATATGAGCTGTGGAAGTCCTATGATGCAGAAGGCGAATATGTGCTGATAGACAATGTAAGATACAAGGTTTTATCCGTACTTCACAATATGTCAGACATAATTATTGTAAATGCCAACGGGCAGTCTGAGTTAAAGGATGCCGAAATCATTGCAATGGAGGTCGAAAGCCATGAGGATGATTTTTGGTCACCGGAAGCATTTGAATACGAAAACTTTATAGAAAGCGATATTGTAATAAATTATACCGAGATAACGGGAATTTTGAGCTCTGTTGCTTCATTGCCCGCTTACGGTGTTTTTTCGGCTGTCTTGCTTAAATTAATATTTAAAATTATAAAAAACCGAAGGAACACGGCGTATGTTTTTATGTTGTCTGCGATAGGTGTAATCTGGATTATTATCAATGTGGAAGTGTTTCAGCTTAGTTTTTACATACCTGAAAGCCTGATACCCGACAAGTGGTCAAATTTTGGATTCTGGGCAAGCAAAATGAATAACTTTAAAGCATATTTGAGGGATATAGCGCTGATGAAGGCTTATTACCCCGACTTATGCATTAAATATATGGCTGATTCTATGCTGCTTTGCTCCGTTCTATCTGCAATAATATTTTTGTTCTCTCTTAAAATGCTGGGAATTGGAACGGAACGTAAACTAATTGCAACGGAAATGCTCATTGCTCTGATACTATTTTTATCTTTTGCGACAGCCTGTGTAAACAATATAGCTGTCAAAACTCCGGGCTTTTATTGGATGGTGCTTCCCGGCTATATTTTAATCGACTATGCTGTTGATAAACTTAATATTAAGCATAAGTCTGTGAAGGATGTGATACAATGTCTTCAATAAGCCTGAAAAATATAACTAAACAATATTATCCTGACAGCTGTGCGGTTAAGGATTTAAACTTAGAAATAAAGCACAAAGAATTCATAGTGCTGGTAGGACCGTCTGGATGCGGTAAATCAACAACTTTGAGAATGATAGCAGGGCTCGAAGAAATAACCGAGGGCAGTATGTACATAGACGAAAAAGAAGTAAACAGCGTTGAAGCAAAGGACAGAAACATAGCCATAGTATTTCAGGATTACGCTTTGTATCCTCACATGAATGTATATAACAATATGGCATTCGGACTTAAGATGAAAAAAATGAAAAGAGATGAAATAAAAGAAAGGATAGAAAAAACCTCCGAAATACTTGATATAAAAACTCTCCTTTACAGATATCCATCCCAATTGTCAGGGGGAGAAAAGCAGAGGGTGGCGTTGGGCAGAGCCATGGTTAAAGAGCCCAAGGTCTTTTTATTGGATGAGCCTCTGTCTAATTTAGATGCAGGTCTTAAAGCACGGATGAGATTGGAAATTATGACCCTTCACAAAAAGCTTGATGCCACGTTCGTATATGTTACCCACGACCAGACGGAGGCAATGACGATGGCGGATAAAATAGCCGTTATGAAGGACGGCTTAGTCCTGCAATTCGACACTCCCTACAATGTATACAACAATCCAAATAATATATTCGTGGCAAAATTTATAGGTTCTCCCAGAATGAATGTATTTGAAGCGTATGTACAGTGCAGTGAAAACGGAGTTTCGATTAATAAGGATGGAGAAGTTATTTCTATAAATAATTCAGATGCCGAAAGAATAAAAAAATACAGCAATCAAAAAATACTTGCGGGAGTCAGGCCCGAGCATATAAAAATACATAATGATAATAATTCAGAGGAAAACTTCTTAAGCGCAAAGCTTTATATAAAAGAAAACTCAGGACATGAGATATATTATCACTTCAGATCGGGAAAAGATGAGATTGATATAGTCGTAAGGTCGGTATCTGAAATGGATGCTGTGAACAACCATGAATATAAGCTCTGGATCGATCCCGAAAAAGTACATTTTTTTGATGCGGAAAACGGAAATAGAATCTGATAAAAAACTTTCTTATTTTCCTTGCGGAAGTTTATAAATTATAGTACAATTAAAGAGAACATAAGTTCGATAACGATAAATTATAAATATATGGAGGAAAATGGCTGTGACTAATATTAAAAGATATCATGTGAATGAAGAATGTGCGTGGTCAGAAATGGTAGAGGCCGGAGATTTTGTGTTTTTGAATTTCTGCGTAGGAAATGTCGGACAATCGATTGAAGCGCAGGTGCACGGTGCACTTGACGATATGGAAAATCATCTGAAACAGATTGGTCTGACCTTAGAGTCTGTGGTCAAGGTGGACGTATTATTAAGGGATGCCTGGAATATACCTATAATGGAAAATGTATTTAAAGAGCGTTTCACCGGTCAGTATCCGGCAAGAAAAACGATACAGACGGATTTTGCACATGCTGGCGGTCCGGAGGGATTGCATGTACAGATTGATGCAATTGCATATAGGAAATAGGCATTTTTGTTCTTACTCAAAACATAATGGAAATATTTTGCTGAAGCTTGTATAATAGAGACGGGGTACATACTGATTCAGTTATAAAATTTTTATAAAATTTTATTGACCCTTACACCGCGTAAGGCTTTATCCTAAGTATAGAGAGGTGATGTGCAATGCAAAGAATTGGTGAAGTTTCTGCGATGTATGATATTTCTAACAGAACCCTGCATTATTGGGAAGAATCCGGCATTTTAAAAAGCTGCAGGATGGAAAATGGTTACAGATATTACGATGATTATAATATTGCAAGAATAAAACAGATTATAATGCTTCGTAAGCTTAAGCTTCCCATACAAGGTATCCATCGTATTTTTGCGTCGGGAGAGCTTTCTGTTGCTATAGAAGTCCTGACAAATCATCTTGAGCAGACTAACCACAAAGCAGATGAGCTCAGAGCATTGAGCATTGTTTTGGAAAGACTTATACAGGTGGTAAAGGATCAGGGAGACCCGAATCAAATATTCAAATATCTTGACGTGCCTGAAAACTCTGCCATTCTAAAGCTGAAAGATGCACTTCGGATTGCGCTCTCAGAAAGGGATGGTGATATGTCGGAAAGTTATAGTAATAATGATGTAAGAATTGTAAATTTACCAAGGATGACTTTTGCAAGCTATGCAGTTGTAAGCGATACCCCGGAAAATGATTGTTGGGAAAAGATTTACGGGCTTATTGTTGAATATTCTCTGGAACAAAAACCCGGGTTCAGACATTTCGGTTTTGGTTTTAATAATTCAAACGGAGAATACGGATATGGAATATTGGTAGTAGTACCTGAAAATTTCAGAGTACCTGAGCCGTTTATCCGTAAGGAATTTGATGGAGGACTTTTTGCGGCACTCCCAACATACCTGACTATTATAGGAGAACGCTGGGATCAATTAAATGAATGGCTGCGTGGAAATGAAGATTATGAACTGGATTGGCATCCGGAAATACTGAGGGATTACCTGGAAGAATGTATTGACTATAAAACATTCTCATCAAAAGAAACAGAGGATTCTAAAAAGCAGCTTGACCTTCTGCTTCCAATCAAGAGGATATCTGAATCCGAAGGAGAGAAAGACCATAGTATCCAAGAAGTTTTTTTAGAGCTTGAGCCAAAAAAGGTACTGCTCCCGGATATAACTCTCGGGGGGTGTCTTTATGAGCTAAAAGATAAAAAGCTCCCGTGGAAAAAGAGTGTTCCGTGGTATAAGCTTGCTCAGGCAATATATAAGTCCGGTAAGGATTTCGGAAGCAGGATGATAGCGGGCAATAATACGTTTACACTAGTTTTTGGTGAAACGGCACTTCCTTTTCCGTTTTATGCTGCAGGAAAAGGCGGATTTGCTAATAAAGTTTTTGCGGCGGTAGAGATTGTAAAATCCTTTGAAAGTTATCCCGATGGGCTTGAAGAGAGAGTTTTGCCATCCGGGAAGTATCTCTTGTTCAGTACGTGGATATGTCCTGAAAGAGTGACGACAAAGAAATTGCCGCTGCAAAAACTTTACAATGCCGCTGCAGAATATATTCGGGAAAATAACATGGAAGCAGATATGGAATACTGTCTGGAAAGAGAGTATCGAAAGGATGGTAGAAATACTGACAGGATAGAATTGTATATTCCGTTGAATAACGGGAAAAGACCTTATTGAACTCGGTGGCAAGGGGCTGACAGGCCCTGAGCCATGTTCATGGATAAATTCCCAAAGTTAAAAGGACAGTAAGACATTTAATCCTCATATAGAGATTAATAAAAAATCAATCCTGCAAAACCTGATACAACTATGATTAATACAGGGTTTGGTTTATACTTTCTCAATAATAATAAGGAGATGGTAAATACAATTATTGCAACAATGTTTATATCTGCATTATCAAAATTAAATGATGAGGTTCCCAAAAAGGCAATCATGATAATTGTGGATGCTGCAGATGCAATAAGACCAACAGAGCTGGAACGCAATCCTTTTAATACATTTGAGATGCTGTCAATGTCCTTATGTTTCTTAAAGAAATTATATAAAACAATCGAAACAATAAACCCGGATAAAATACTTCCTAAAGTGGCAGCAATAGCTCCCGGTATGCCTGCAATGCGTATTCCTACAAAAGAAGCAGTATTAACTACCAAAGGTCCGGGCGTCATCTGAGAAATTGCAATAATATCTGTATATTCTTGTAATGTAAGCCAGTTATAAGAATTCACCACCTGTTCTTGTATTAGCGGTATAATAGCATACCCGCCACCAATACTGAGCAAACCAATCTGTAAAAAGCTTGTAAGCAAAGTAAAAATAATTTTATTCACCTCTGATTCCCCCTTGTTTCATTTTTATATAAGCTTGGATAAAACATAGAATAGAGCAGAAAATAATAATAACCAGAACATTGATGTTAAAAACAAAATTAGCGAAAAATGTAATGGGGGCCATTAAAGTTAACAGCAAATTTTTTTCTCTTATAATTCCTTGCCACATATCGATTAATATATCAACAATTGTGGCAGCAACTCCGGCTTCCATCCCTTTTAATATTGCAGAGATGACTCTGTTGTCTCTAAAGGATTTATAGAAAAAAGATATAACTGATAATATTATCAAGGGAGGTAATACAGTTCCGATACAAGTAATAATTGCACCTGTAATTCCGGCGATACGATAACCTGCTAATACAGCAATATTAACTGCAATAGCACCTGGAGTTGATTGTGCGATTGCAGCCATGTCTAATAGTTCCTGTTCACTGATTAAAGCTAAATCATTAACGAAATATTTGCGCATCATAGGAATAACTATATATCCTCCTCCAAAAGTAAAAGCACTGATAGAAAATGTGATTCTAAAAAGCGAAAAATATAGCTTTAATTTTTTTAGTCTCATAATAGTGAACCCTCCGATAAATTTATCCTCAACATTGCTTATTATATATCTTGACTCAATATAAGTATAATAGTACAATTTTATACAATACATAACTAAAGGGTAATGAATCAGGAGTAAATATGAAAATAAGACATCTGCGTATTTTTAAGATAGTATGTGAAGAAGAAAGCATTACAAAGGCGGCAGAAAGGCTATTCATGACACAACCGGCAGTTTCCAGTGCAATCGGTGAGTTAGAAAGTCATTTAGGTGTGTATTTATTTGATAGAATTTCAAGAAGGATTTATTTAAATGAAACAGGCAAATTATTCTTGGCAAAGGTAATAAAGCTGTTAGAATTGTATGACGATTTAGAAAAGAATGTCAGAGATCTGGAAGACAATGCAACTATTAAAATCGGATCGAGTATAACTATAGCGAACTTTATTTTGCCCAAAGCAATAGTGCAATTTGAAAAAATTTATAAAAATACTCCGACAAAAGTTATAGTCGGAAATGCCAGAGGAATTGAAGACATGCTATATAATAACGAAATTGATATGGGCTTAATTGAAGGGATTATCTATAATGAAGAATTAGTAAAAATTCCATTCTCATCCTACAAATTAGCAATAATATGTTCTCCCATGCATAAATTGGCCTCAGAAGAACCTGTAGATATCAATAAGTTAGTACAAGAAAGATTATTACTTAGAGAAAAAGGCAGTGCAATCCGTGATGTCTTTGACAGTGCATTATTGTTAGATAATTTAAAAGCAAATCCCGAGTGGATAAGTATAAATTCACAAGCCCTTATTCATGCAGTAAAACAAAATTTAGGAATAAGTGTGTTACCTAAAATTCTGATAGAAGAAGAAATCAACAATGGTGAAATTTTTGAAATAAAGGTAAATGATTTTGAGTTAGTTAATATAAATCATATTGTATTTCATAAAGATAAGTTTCAAACAAAGAGCTTTAAAACGTTGATTGAAATAATTGAAAATAAAGTAAATGATAAGACATGAGAGGTAAAATGCTTATGGTAAGATGTGTTTGGCTTATGTGAGAAGTGATAATAATAAATCAGGAGGAAGAATATGAGTATTATAAATAAACCAATGCGTATCAAAAATACAGAGCTTCGTAACCGCCTAGTCATGCCGCCGATGGCAACTGCCAAAGCAGAAAACGACGGTAAAGTTACAGAGCAGTTATGTGACTACTACGCTGAAAAATCCAATGGAGGATATATTGGATTGATTATAACAGAGCATAGTTATATAAGTCCGGAAGGAAAGGCCAGTAAAGGGCAACTATCCGTATCGGATGACGATGATATTGCCGGATTAAAAAAATTGGTATCAGCAGTTCATCAAAACGATACAAAAGTGATGGCCCAGATTAACCATGCAGGAGGAGCAGCAATACAAGAAATTACAGGACACGAGCCTTTAAGTGCCAGTTCCGTTAAAATTCCGAGACCGACGGCAACAGAAATATTACCTAGAGAAATGGACAGTAAAGATATTGAAAAAGTTATAGGAGATTTCGCTCGTGCAGCAAGCAGAGCAAAAGAAGCCGGCTTTGACGGTGTGGAAATTCATTCCGCCCATGGCTATTTGTTAAATCAGTTTTTCTCACCTTTGACAAATAAAAGGGACGATGAATATGCCGGAACTTCAATCTATGGAAGAATAAAGCTGCATCTGGAGATCATAAGTGCTGTTCGGAAGGCGGTTGGCAATGATTATCCGGTTGCCTTAAGATTAGGAGCCTGCGATTATATGGACGGTGGAAGTACATTAAATGACAGTGTTTTTGCGGCAAAAGAATTTGAAAGAGCGGGAATAGATTTATTGGATATATCAGGCGGCTTTTGTGGATATGTACGCCCCGGTGTAAAAGAACAAGGTTACTTCGGTGAGCTGACAGAAGCAATTAAAAACAATGTTACTATTCCGGTTATATTAACAGGAGGAATTGTGGATATAGGAGCGGCGGAAGCCCTGTTAAACAATAACAAAGCAGATTTAATAGGTGTTGGAAGAGCTATACTGAAAGACTCCGAATGGGCAGGAAGAGCCATATCTTCATTGAAATAAGAGTATAAAAAAGGTGAAGTACCGGTCTTGTGACCTGACTTCACCTTTGTGTTATCTATGAAGCTGTTTCTGCTAACCTGAACTGGTTTATTTCATCCATAAGCAGTGCTGCCAGTGTAGATAATTCTCCCGCGGAAGCAGAACCTTCTTCCGAAGAAGCCGCATTGCTTTGCACAATACCGGAAATTTGTTCTGTGTTGAATGTTATTTGTTCTATTGCTTCTTTTTGATTGCAGGATCCGTTTTCTATCATAGACATTATCTCACCTACGGAAGATACCTTAAGTGAAACATCCTGTAATACTTGGGCGGTCTCTGAAGCTATATGAGTGCCGTTTTCAACAGCTGCCACAGTGTCAAAGGTTAGTTGTGCCGTCTCTTTTGCTGCTTCACCTGACCTTACTGCAAGATTTCGTACTTCTTCTGCCACTACCGCAAAACCTTTCCCCACTTCACCTGCACGTGCTGCTTCTATAGAAGCATTTAAAGCAAGAATATTTGTCTGAAAGGCAATATCATCAATTATCTTTGTAATACCTGATATTTTTGTGGCAAATTCCTCTATTTTTTCCATGGCTTTAAGCATTTCAGACATGTGTCTGTTACTTTCTTTAATTCCGTTTTCTGCTTGCTCTGCATATTTTGATGCTTTTTCCACATGAGATGCATTTTCATTTGCTTCTTTCAGAACTTCGGCAATAGAATTGTTCAATTCTTGTACTGATGATGCTTGCTCTGTGGCACCGGAAGCAATATTAAGACTTGCGCTTGCCACTTCCTTAACACCTGCATTTAACTGCTCAGCTATGTTGTTAAAGCTTCCCAACAAATTATTTAAATTTCCTATGGTTTTATTAAGTGATAACATCATTACATCTTTATCGGAGCGGGGAATGGTACTAACAGTCAGATTGCCTACCTCTATAGCTTCTACGATTTTTACCTGTTCCCTGATTCCATGTATCATGTTGTTAAAATCTTTTGCTAATTGACCAATTTCATCTTCACTGTCAATTTCAACTAAAACATCTACATTTCCCACAGCAATTTCATTTGTGGCTTTAACTAATTTCTCCACTTGTCCGGCAATCATTTTATCCAATGTTTTTACTAAATACAGCAGCCAGAATACTGCAAAAATAACAAATAGAATGCCTGTGACATATGTTATAATTGCTGCCCTTTGGGATTCTGTCATAGCATTTTCTATGTACCCCTTATTCAACTCCTCGATTTGCGTCAGATAACCATACATAATATCATTAAGCTCTATGTCTGAAAGTAAATGCTCAAGGGCAGCGGATGAGTTCTTTTGTTCTGCATAATTCTTTAGTGTTTCTTTGTAATTTGCATAATCACCAAAATATAAAGATTTTATTTTCTCAAAGATTTCATTACTTTCCTGAGTTTTAATTGTGGCTTCATATACATCAAAGTTTTCCTTCATCATTATTTGCAAATCATCTAATTCTTCAACATAATTTATGGTTGCGGAACTGACCGCATCCGCTTCATTGTGTTTCACAGTCGCGGAGCTGATTACATCCATGGTAGCAATATCTCTTGAAACAGTACGCTCGTATTGGTATATTTCACGTATTCTTCCTATGGCATTTGATGCTGTGTAATTTTTGGTATAAATTGATTCAAGCCGTGCATTTGTCATAATAATACAATAAAATGCTACAGAACACATAATTAAAAGCAATACTCCGAGAGAACCTAAGCTTACTAATAATTTTTTGCGAATTTTGTAATTTTTCATTCAATCTCCTCCTCAAAATCTCCTCATAATTGAATAATTGAAATTAGCTACGTTAATAATCGACCTTAAAATAAGTTAGTTAAGCCTTTATTTCAATCTGATGGATACAAAATTAAGATTATTGATATAAAATTGTGATAATTTTTACAAAGTAAAATTGACAAATAATGCTAGCGTACATATAATCGTATTCGAGGTGAATTTATTATGTTAAATGATGATAAAATACATGAAATATTAAATAATTTTTATAAAGCTACCGAAATAGGTATTTTATTCTTTGACACAGAACTTAATATTACTTCGTGCTTGCCTTCGAAGAATATTGTCAATGATTTTATTGGATTAGGCTTAAACAGGATAACTTCATTTTTAACAAAAGAATTTTCATCTTTATCAATTAAACAAAATATGTTTTATACATTTTCTTTAGAATCTAACCTTGTTTGCAATGTTAGGTTTCTTTATAACGACAATAGATATGTCGGCGCCTTCGTTACACAATTTGTCTTTATTAATAAGCTGTATTCATACGAAGTGGAAAAGCTTCTTGATTCCATGAATCTTTCGACAGAAAAAAGGAAGACCATGAGATCCTTGCTTTTGAAAGTTCCTGTAGTACCTTATGATAGAATAATGCCTATGGGAATGGTGCTTAATAGTTTAATAACTGCTTTTTCTTCCGAAGGAACACCGAGGCAGGTTCTGAAAGGCAAAGATGATGTCAACCCTGAAATCGAATTTAGTATTATGAAACCTAATAAACGCGCCGATATAATCAAAGATGCCGTAACAAGACACAGTACATTTTCAAATTACGTAACAATTAAGGAATGTATTCAAAGAGGTGATACTGAAGCGTTGCTAAGCTTTGTAAATGACATTAATGCAGGAAGCATACCTATGGATCAGCTTCAGGATAAAAGCTATATACGTTCACTTAAGAATAATTTAATTAAGGTTTGTGCCATGAGCTGCTATGCTGCGATTGAGGCTAATGCTCCTTATTACAAAACATTAGATCTTGCGGATAAGATTATTCGTCAAATGGAAATCTTTGATAATATTAACGATTTATATGAATTGATGAAAAATACAATGGTAAGGTTTACCGAAATCGTGGCATCCAGTCGGAAAATATCTTATACAAAACCTATACGGCAGGTAATTGAATATATAGAAGCACACTACACAGAAAAAATAACGTTAGACAAGCTTGCAAAACATACTAATCTCAGCCCTGCATATCTCTCAAATATGATTAAAAAAGAGACAGGATTCAACCTGATGGACAATATAAACAAAATAAGAGTCGAGCAGAGCAAAAAACTGCTGCTTAATACAAATTTAAGCATTCTTGAGATAGCTTTAAGAGTAGGTTTTAGTTATCAGAATCATTTTGCAACAATTTTCAAGAAGTTTACAGGTGTTGTGCCGTCAGATTTCAGAAATACGGCTTGTATTAATACGGAATCAAAGTCCGATAAAGATTCTGCCGATGAGTTTCTTCCTGTTGTTTTCGAAAATCTTAGCGATAAACAGTCAATATGTAACGAAATATATGATATAGTGCGTATTGTTGATCCTATAAAGCATATGTCATGGGTGATATCTAACGATAATGAGAGTATTTTTTCAGGAACTTGTTATGATTTCTGGGGCAGGAATGAATCATGCAAAAACTGTATTTCTACCATGGCTTATATAATGAATGACACATTTATGAAAATCGATCATCAGAATAATAATAATTTTTTTACAGTGATAGCCACTCCGAAAATCGTAGGTAAAAAGATATATGTTATAGAATTTTTGAAAAAGGTTACATATAATGTTGATATTGGATTTAATACAGATAATTTTAAAACGCAGGATTTTATTGATAACAGTACATTTTTCAGGGACGAGCTTACAGGGCTTTACTGCAGACAATTTATAGATGAAAAATTGCCTGTTTGTTTGCGCAGGAACAGTCATGAAAAAATGCCATTTTCCATAGTTCTATCAATAATTTACAGTTATGATGTGCTGAGCAATCAATATAGTTATAATATTGATGATGAGATAATGCGTGAGTATGCTCAAATGATTATAAGCTCTTTAGAAAACCATGATGATTGGACAGGGCGGTATATGGGGAATATTCTCATAACAGTGCTTAACAATTCTGATTTTGAGAAAGCAAATCATATTGCTGAAATAATTGATAATAAGTTCAGAAATAATTTGTTTAAAACAGATAAAAATAATGTCCGAATTTTAGTAAATTATTCAGTTGCTTCTATTTCAGATGATATACATGATTATGAATCTCTAATAAATATGGCTATAATGAATTTACATGATAAAATGAAGAATACTTTATAGATGTTTATATGCTTGAGAGATGGGTAACTATATATATGGTTAATATAGAATTTAAAGGTGAGGAAAATATATAATGGATATTTATGTAGGTCGGCAGCCTATTTTTGATAGGAATATGAATGTTTTCGCATATGAATTGCTCTATCGCAGGAGTATGAATAATTTCTTTGAAGAAATTGATGATAATAAGGCAACAGCCGAGTTAATCAACAATTACTTTTTGTCAATGCATTCAGTTGAGCTTACAAGTGGAACTAAGGCTTTTATAAATTTTTCTCAGGACATGCTGTTAATGGAGATTCCATTATTGTTACCCGTCGATACAACAGTTGTGGAAGTTTTAGAAAGAGTGGAAATAAATGAGGATATAATTGCTGCATGCAGAAAGTTAAGAGATAACGGTTATTTAATAGCGCTTGACGATTTTGTCTTTAACGAATCGTATCTTCCTTTAATGGAAATTGCTCATATAATTAAAATAGAGTTTTCGGCTGTTGACCACGAAACACAACGAAAATTAATAAAGAAGTATAAAAACAAAATCAAATTTTTAGCTGAAAAGGTAGAAACGAGAGAAGAATACCTATTGGCACTGGATATGGGTTATGATTATTTTCAGGGCTATTTTTTCAGTAAACCCGTTATTGTTAAGGGTAAAGAGATAGGAAGTCTGAATAACAGCTTGATCAGAATTATGAATGAATTAAATAAGAAAGAACCGGATTATCAAAGAATTTCACAAATAATTGAAACCGATATGGGACTTTCATATAAATTATTGAAGCTTGCCAATTCTGCCTTCTTTGGAACGAGGAATCAGATACTTTCTATTAAACAGGCGTTAGTTCAATTAGGTTTAATTGAAATTAAGAAATGGGTTTATCTTATGATGCTCAAGGATATACAGATTATAGAAAATAAAGAATTAATAAGAAACTGTTTTATAAGAGCAAAATTCATGGAGCTTTTAGCATTGGAGACGGGAAAAACGGATAGGCAATCTGAATATTTTATGACGGGAATGTTCTCTTCAATTAATGTTCTTCTTAATAGGGATATGAATGAAATAGTGAATGAACTTTGTCTGGCTGATGATGTTAAAGAAGCTTTGCTGGGTACGGATAATGAAATAAAAAGGTTATTAGACATTGTGATCAATTACGAATTATTAAAATTCAGTGCTTTAGATAATAACAAAGATTATTTTATAACGCGAGAAAATCTTTCTTTTGTTTATATTGACGCACTGAAATGGGTAATGAAATTAGATTATTAATTATCAGAGGATAGCTTGTGTGTTTCTTTGAATCTTGTGATAAGTGAAATTATATTTTACCATACTATGGATTGTTTTACGAAAACTAAAGGAATATTTATATTGACGTAAATAACGTAAGATGATATACTTTTTTTTGAAATAATATGTATAAGAAATACATAATAATAGACAAAATGTCTAGCCATATATTAGTAAGTTGACGTATCACTAAATGAAATTTCATAAGTATAATCATAGTAGGAAACTATAGAAAGAAGTTCGAAAACTCTTCTATGGTTTTCTTTTTTTTGAAATGATGAATTATAGTGAGTCAAGACATTATATTGACATAACAGACAGAGAGGAGATATAGAGGGTTATGACAAAACAAAGAATTAATATTATTTTGATGATGGTTATGATTATATTGCTTATTTCAGGGTGCAAAGATGAAAATACAGAAACACCGGACTTTTCTTCGGAAATAAGAGATAGCGTGGTGGTAGTAATGGGTGTTACCTCAGAGCCTGAGGCAGGCTTTGACCCTGCGTATGGCTGGGGAGCCGGAGAGCACGTACATGAGCCTTTGATTCAGAGTACCCTTACGGTTACCGGTAAGGATTTAAGCATCGGATATGACCTTGCAACGTCAATGGAGGTAAGTGATGATGGATTGAACTGGGTTGTAAAAGTTCGTGATGATGTTTCATTTACCGACGGCGAAAAGCTGACAGCAGAGGATGTAGCATTTACTTACAACACCTTAAAGAGTACAAGCTCCGTTAATGATTTTACAATGCTGGACAGAGCGGAGGCAGCGGATGGTACAACTGTAGTATTCCATATGAACAGACCATATTCCATATGGCCATATACCATGGCAACAGTTGGAATTGTGCCGGAACACAGTTATGGACCGAATTACGGAGAGAACCCTGTGGGTTCGGGAAGGTATGTATTGAAACAATGGGACAGAGGTCAGCAGGTGATTCTGGAAGCCAACTCAAATTATTACGGAGAAGCACCGAATATTAAAAAAGTTACCATACTTTTTATGGAAGAGGATGGTGCTTTGGCTGCCATAAGAGCAGGACAGGCAGATCTGGCTTATACGGCAGCCCCTTATGCAAATATGAACATACCCGGTTATGAGCTTTTATCCTTTCAGACAGTGGACAACAGGGGCTTTAATCTTCCGGCAATTCCATCGGGAAGCGTTTCAGCAGACGGGGGTCCTGTTGGAAATGATTTTACATGTGACGTAAAAGTCAGAAGAGCAATTAATATGGGAATAAACCGTGAAGAAATGATTGAAAATGTACTGAACGGATATGGAAGTCCCGCATACAGCGTTTGTGACAAAATGCCATGGTATGAGCCGTCTTCTAAAGCAGAATATAACCAGTCAGGTGCAAATGCACTGCTTGATGAAGCGGGATGGCTGAAAGGTGCGGATGGAATACGAGAAAAGAGCGGAAAAAGGGCAGAGCTTCTGTTGCTTTATCCGGCCAGCGACTCTGTACGCCAGGCTCTCGCGGCAGATACGGTGAATCAGTTAAGGGAACTGGGAATTGACGGTCAGATACAAGGAGTAGGCTGGGATACAGCTTATGATTCTGCTCAGTCCAACCCACTTGTTTGGGGTTGGGGAGCTCATACTCCCATGGAATTTTATAATATTTATCATACCATGGAGGATACCGGACTTGCAGCTTATTCGCCATATGCCAATTTCCGTGTTGACCGGTACATGGATGAAGCATTGGCTGAAAAGGATATGGAAAAATCCAATGAGCTCTGGAGAAAGGCACAGTGGGATGGAGAAACCGGAGTCACTCATGAAGGAGATATACCATGGGTATGGCTGGTAAATATTGATCATTTATATTGGTCAAGGGAAGACCTCAAGGTTGCAGAGCAGAAGATCCATCCTCATGGACATGGGTGGTCGATTGTCAATAACGTAGATCAATGGGGATGGGAATGAGAAAGGAATTTTTGTTTATATTGAAAAATTTTGTACGAATGACGATTCTCATGTTTTTAGTCAGCATTGTTGCTTTTTTTCTGGTATCAGTTTCTCCCATAGATCCTTTAAAGGTAAATGTAGGTCAGACGGCCTTGGGCTCCATGAGTCAGGAGCAGATTGAAAAGCTGTCACAATATTGGGGAACCTCCATTCCTCCTGTCAGGAGATATCTTTCCTGGGCAGGTGATTTCATACGGGGAGATATTGGTGTTTCCCTGTTATACCGACAGCCTGTTTCCCGCGTCATAGGAGTGAAACTGTCAAATTCACTTTTAATGCTGGGAATTTCATGGCTGATTTCCGGTATTGTTGGGTTCTCTCTTGGAATCCTTGCGGGAGCAAACAGAGGGAAAAGACTGGATAAGGGAATTTCAGCTTATGCGCTGATTACTGCCAGTACGCCGGCATTTTGGCTTGCATTGGTATTTTTGATGATTTTTGGAGTATGGCTTAAAATACTTCCCATAGGTTTAAGCGTTCCTATAGGAACAGAAGCAGCAGAAGTTACCATCGGGGACAGGATACTTCATGGCATATTGCCGGTTTTAACTCTTTCCATAACAGGAATCTCTTCTATGATTCTCCATACAAGGGAGAAAATGCTGGAGGTTATGGAAAGTGATTATGTGCTTTTTGCAAAAGCAAGAGGAGAAACAGGAACTCAGATTGTTTTAGGACACGGTATCCGTAACATTCTTTTACCTGCACTGACACTTCAGTTTGCATCCATAAGTGAGATTATAGGGGGCTCTGTTCTTGTGGAACAGGTATTTTCTTACCCCGGTATTGGTCAGGCGGCAGTAACGGCAGGGCTTGGCGGTGATGTACCCTTGCTTTTAGGAATTACTGTAATCAGTGCTGCAATTGTATTTACGGGTAATTTTACGGCCAATATTTTGTACGGAATTGTAGATCCAAGGATACGGAAAGCGAGGAACAATATATGAAACAATGGAACAGTAGGAAAACCATGTATTGCTTTTTTATTCTTTCGATTATATTTTTGGTTGCAGTTACCATTATCGGGTATTTCTCTTACGATAAAGCAATGGTCGTTGACTTTTCCCGAAAAAACCTTCCTCCATCCTTTTCCTATCCTTTTGGTACAGATTGGATGGGTCGTGACATGTTTGCACGAACTATGACCGGTATTTCCATGAGCATCATGCTTGGGTTTTTAGCTGCTGCAGTCAGTGCTGTTATTGCTTTTTCTCTTGGAATAATCGGGGCATCCATGGGAAAGGCAGCAGATGGTTTTGTATCGGGTGTTATTGATCTGGTTATGGGAATTCCTCATATTCTTTTACTTGTTCTCATATCCTTTGCCCTTGGAAAAGGATTTAAAGGAGTGGTTACAGGCATAGCTATGACTCACTGGACTTCACTGGCTCGTTTGATTCGCGGGGAGGTTTTGCAGTTAAAGGAAAGCCAGTATATTAAAATAGCAGAAAAGCTTGGACATGGTAAGCTTAAAACAGCAGTTAAGCATATGACTCCTCATCTGCTGCCACAGATTCTCGTAGGGTTTGTACTGCTGTTTCCTCATGCAATTTTGCACGAGGCAGGTATTACGTTTCTTGGCTTCGGGCTTCCTCCGGAGCAGCCGGCTGTAGGAATAATCCTGTCAGAAGGTATGAAATACCTGACAATGGGAAGCTGGTGGCTGGCATTGTTCCCGGGATTGCTTCTTACAATAGTGGTAGTGTTGTTTCATCTTGTGGGAGACACCTTGGGGCGGCTGATAGATCCGGGACGTATACATCAATAGGGTGATATACAAATTAATTTTCAGGGAAAGCTTGGAGGACAATAATTGGAAGAAAGAAAAAAGGTTTTATCAATAAAAAATTTATCTGTGTCATTTTCTCAGTACGAGGGAGCATTCCGCCGGAAAAACCTCCTTGCAATCAAGGATTTAAGCCTGGATGTCAAGGAGGGTGAGATGGTGGCAGTAGTGGGCTCCAGCGGATCGGGAAAAAGTCTTTTAGCTCACAGTGTTTTAGGAATTTTGCCCTACAATGCCACCAGGAACGGAGAGATTTCATTCTATGGAGAAACTCTTACGGAAAAGAGAATGAGGGAGCTCAGAGGAAAAGAAATAGTCCTTGTTCCTCAAAGTGTTTCCTATCTGGATCCCCTGATGAAGACGGGACTGCAGATTCGAAAAGGGAAAAAGGATGAGAGCAGCAGGCAGAAAAGCTTGGAGGTGCTGAAGTGTTACGGACTTGACAGGGACACTGAAAATCTATATCCCTTTGAGCTGTCCGGCGGAATGATAAGAAGGATTTTGATTTCCACTGCGGTTATGGAGCAGCCTAGATTGGTGATTGCAGATGAGCCAACCCCTGGACTTCACATTGACATTGCAAGGCGTGTGCTGTCCCATTTCCGGGAAATTGCGGATGAAGGAGCTGGGTTGCTTCTCATTATCCATGATTTGGAGCTGGCTGTTGAGGTTGCGGACAGAATAGTTGTACTTTATGCAGGAACCAATTTAGAGGAGGCAAGGGCATATGACTTTTTAGAAGAAAATCGACTTCGTCATCCTTATACAAGATCACTTTATCGCGCTATGCCGGATAATGGATTTTCTGCTGAACCGGGTACCCAGCCATACGCTGGAAATCGACCTGATGGATGTACTTATGCTCCAAGGTGCGAATATGTGCAGGAGAAATGCCTTCAGGAAGTGGAGTACCGAAACTTCCAAGGGGGCATGGTGCGTTGTATAATGGCAGGCGGTGAAATTAGATGAGATTGGAAGCAATTGATATTTTATTCCGTTATGACAACGGAAACAGACAGATAATAAACAATTTAAGCATGCATATGGATAAGGATGAGCGTCTTGGAATTACCGCTCCCAGCGGCTTTGGAAAAACCACCCTTTGCAAGATTCTGGCAGGATACGAAAAACCGGATTCAGGTGCAGTTCTTTTAGATGGGAAACGGCTTTCCACATATAAGCGTTATTGCCCTGTTCAGATGGTATGGCAGCATCCGGAATTATCCGTAAATCCAAGGCTTCGTCTGAAAGAGACTTTAAAAGAGGGAGACAGGGTAGAAAAGCATGTAATAGAAGGTCTGGGGATTGAACCTGACTGGCTGGAACGTTATCCTTCAGAGGTTTCGGGCGGAGAACTTCAGAGGTTTTGTATTGCCAGAGCTCTTGGACAGGGAACACAATTCCTGCTTGCAGATGAAATAAGCACCATGCTTGATTTGATTACACAGAGCCAGATATGGAATTTTCTCATGGAGGAAACAACTCGCAGGGGTATAGGATTAATGATGGTAAGCCATTCAGAAGGATTGTTGAAACGTGTGTGTACAAGAAGAATTAATTTGGATCAGTTAGGAGTGAAGCAATGAATATAATAGAGATGTTAAATAAGGTAAAATCCGGAGAAATAGAGATTCGAGAAGCTGAAAAGCTTTTAAAGGATCTTCCCTATGAGGATTTGGGATATGCCAAGCTGGACCATCATCGGGCACTTCGTTCAGGCTTTGGAGAAACAGTGTTCTGTCAGGGAAAGCCGGATCCGTACTTAGTGGAAATATATAAGAGATTTTATGACAGAGACGGAGAGGTTTTGGGAACAAGAGCCTCAAAGGAGCAGTTTGAGCTGGTAAGGCGCATTGTGCCTGAGGTGCAGTATGATCCCATATCCGGAATTTTGAAAGTGGAGCGTCCGGGAAAGGAGAAAAAGGGCTGTATAGCGGTTTGTACCGGAGGAACAGCGGATATTCCGGTTGCTGAGGAGGCGGCTCAGACAGCAGAATATTTCGGATGCTATGTGGACCGTATTTACGATGTGGGAGTAGCGGGTATTCATCGCCTTCTGTCTCAGAGAGAACGTATAGCAAAGGCTAACTGCATCATTGCGGTGGCCGGAATGGAAGGAGCCCTGGGAACGGTAATTGCAGGACTGGCAGAAAGCCCGGTTATTGCGGTTCCTACCTCTGTAGGTTATGGAGCCAGCTTTCACGGATTGTCGGCTCTTCTTACCATGCTGAATTCCTGTGCCAACGGAATATCAGTAGTAAATATTGACAATGGCTACGGAGCAGGTTATTTGGCAACACAAATAAACAGACTGGCGGTGAAATAATATGGGGAAAATATTGTATTTAGAATGCAATTCAGGAATCAGCGGAGATATGACTGTAGGGGCTCTGCTGGACTTAGGGGCTGACAGGGATGTTCTGGTAAAGACACTTGACAGCTTGGGAATCGACGGATACCATCTTCATTTCGGGAGAACTGTGAAATGCGGGCTGGATGCCTATGATTTCAATGTGGGTTTGGAAGAGGAGCATACTCATGATCACGGTCATCATAACCATAGCCATCATGAGCACGAGCATGGGCATGATCACAAGCATGAACATGAACATCACCACGAACATCACCATGAACATACACACAGAAATATCCATGACATCTACACTATTATTGAAAAGCTGCAAACAAGCGAAAGAGTAAAAGACATGGCTAAAAAAATGTTTGATATTGTGGCGGAAGCGGAATCAAGGGCACATGGTATCCCTGTTGATGAGGTTCACTTTCATGAGGTCGGAGCAATTGATTCCATCGTAGATATCGTAGGAGCTGCAATATGTATTGGCAATTTAGGGATTGAGGAAGTGGTGGTTTCACCTTTGGCGGAGGGCTTTGGAACTGTTCGGTGCCAGCATGGAGTTATACCGGTTCCAGTACCTGCAACTGCGAACATTGCATCGGCACATGGACTGAAGCTGCGTTTTACAGATAATACGGGAGAAATGGTAACACCTACCGGAGCAGCAATAGCAGCAGCACTTAAGACCAAAGAAAACTTACCGGCTACATTTCGTATATTAAAAACAGGCCTTGGTGCCGGCAAAAAAGATTTTAAACAAGCCAATGTCCTCAGAGCTATGATAATTGAGGATTTCATTCATGAAGAAAATACGGATGAGCAAGCAGAACAGGTGTGGATTTTAGAAGCCAATATTGATGACTCCAACGGTGAAGTCCTTGGATTTGTAATGGAACTTCTTCTGGAAGCAGGAGCAGCGGATGTATGGTATACTCCGATTTATATGAAAAAGAACAGACCGGCCTATATGATGTCCTTAATATGCAGGGAGGAAGACATATACAGCTTGGAATCTATTATGTTTACTCAGACTACAACCATAGGTGTGAGAAGGCGTCCGGTGTCCAGAACCATTTTAGGCAGGGAGAAAAGAATCATCAATACAGAGCTTGGCGAGGCAGAAGTAAAAATTTGCAGGCACGGACAAAGAACTTTCTTTTATCCTGAATACGAAAGTATCAGAAAAATATGCAGAGAGAATGGTTTGGACTATCAGACAGTGTACTATACAATCAGAGAAGAGGCAGAAAGAATATGGAAAAAGAATTAGAAAATATAAAAATAAAATTGAAAGAAGCAATGGCTGGATATGCTAAAGGGGATATTTGTCTGGCATTTTCAGGAGGAGTGGATTCAAGCCTTTTATTAAAGGTTGCTGCTGACGCCATGAAAAAAACAGGAAAAAAAGTATATGCAGTTACATTTGACAGCCGTCTGCACCCATCCTGTGATTTGGAGATTGCTGCCAGAGTGGCAAAGGAACTGGGTGGAATTCACAAGGTTGTTACTGTGGATGAACTGGAACAGGAGGAAATACGTTTCAATCCTGTAAATCGCTGCTATCTGTGCAAGAACAAGCTTTTTCAGACGCTTAAGGAATTTGCAAAAGGGGTTGGGATTTCATGTATTATGGATGGAACCAACGAGGATGACATGCACGTATACCGTCCGGGAATCAAAGCTTTAAGAGAACTTGGAATTGTAAGTCTTTTGGCTCAGCTTCACATTACTAAGGCTCAGGTAAAAAAACTTGCTGCAGAGTATGGAATTTCTGTTGCTTCAAGACCTTCCGCTCCTTGTATGGCAACCCGCCTGCCCTACAATACTGAAATTAATTATGATATTCTTGAACGCATCGGGCAGGGAGAAGAATTTCTACGAACTATGTTAAATGGCAATGTTCGTTTAAGGGTCCACAATGATATTGTTCGTATTGAAGTGGATCCAGAAGCAATGGAAGGGCTGATTAATAACAGAGAAAGAATTGTTTCTGATTTAAAGGAAATGGGATTTTCTTATATTACCGTGGATTTGGAAGGCTTTAGGTCCGGCAGCATGGATATTGGAATAGATCCGGTCCTGTAGCTTTAAACTTACTTTGTACAGTGGTTTTATTAAAAATTTGCTGAGGCTGACTTGTAACTTGATTTTGAGTCAGTCTTTTACATTAAGTTATTTGTATAATCGTGATAATCCGGTTTAATTTGACAAGATTAAATTTAAAGGTATAATTAAAATAACAAAGAAATAGGAGTAATTATGCTTATAAGCGGATTAATAACTGAAGTTGAAATTATAGATTTAAATCACACAGGGCAGGGAGTCGCTAAAATAGATAATTTTGTTGTATTTGTAAGCGGAGCAATTACAGGAGATGTAGTTGAGATAGAAATAACAGAGACAAAGAAAAACTATGCTGTAGGACAGGTAATAAATATTGTTAAACCCTCTGAATTCAGAATAAAGTCACCTTGTGAACATTATGAGCAATGTGGCGGCTGTCAGTTAATGCATATGGATTATAACGAGCAGTTAAAGTATAAAAAGAACAGAGTAATTAATGAACTTAAAAGAGCAAACGTATCATTTGAAGAATCAATAGTATATGACACTATAGGTATGGAAGATACATATAGGTACAGAAATAAAACAGCATTTTCTGTTGCGGAAAAAAATGATGAAATACAAATCGGACCATACGAACAAGGTACATACAATACTGTTGATATTAATAGCTGTATGCTTCAAAGCAAGAAAGCGGATGATGTCGTAAAAGCTTTCAAAAATATGATGGTGAAATACAAAATCAAAGCCTACGATAAGAATTTAAACCGAGGAATTGTAAGAAATATTGTAATCAGGAACAACCGTAAAAATGATTTGATGCTGATAATTGTTACTGTGACGGATAATTTTCATAACAAGGGCGAATTAATCAACGAATTAGTATCACTTGTACCAAATATAAAGACCATAGTACAAAACATTAACAATAAAAATACAAATTTAATCATGGGAAGAAAAAATATTACCCTATATGGTGAAGGTGCAATCATAGATATGATTGATGATTTAGTTTTTACCATATCACCTGAAACCTTTTTTCAAGTAAACCCTGTCCAAACAGAAAAGCTGTATCAGACAGCCATCCAATATGCAGACATAGGAAAACACGATATTTGTTTTGATATATATTGCGGCATAGGTACAATTTCCTTAATGGCGGCAAAAAAAGCAAAAAAGGTATACGGAGTGGAAATAGTAGAGCAGTCAATTATAAATGCAAGAGAAAATGCTAAAAGAAATAATATAAATAATACTGAATTTTTCGCCGGCAAAGCAGAAATAATTGTTCCAAAACTCTACAAACAAAATATAAAAGCTGACATAATTATAATCGACCCTCCCAGAAAGGGCTGTGAAAAAGAAGTAATAGACACCATCATCAGCATGTCACCCAAAAAAGTAGTATACGTATCCTGCAACCCCTCAACATTGGCGAGGGATATAAAACTATTAGAAAACAGCGGATATAAGTTGCAAAAAGTCCAGCCTGTAGACCAATTCCCTTGGACGGTACACGTTGAGAGTATAATTCTGATGACGTATTGTGGTTCAGAGAAGAAATAACAAGGGTTGACCACAACATATAGTGGTTTGAGAACGATTTTGGAGCGAAAAAAGAGCGAAAAAACACCGTTTTTTGACCCCTGTTTTTGGGGTGATTTATAGATGACATAGGGTAAATTTTAAAAATGGTGCCTTAAAATGTAAATTGTATATAGAAAGATTGAAGACATTAAGATGAGAATCTTGATGTCTTTTCTGTAAGTAAGAAAATAATACTATTTTATACTTAGCTAAATTTTTCATATGAAAATTTTATGACATTTTATTTTCTATAAATAAATGTTATTGTATAAGTTCAGCGAGAGCTTAAGCTTAGAATTGTGCTTGAAAATATTAGCCTAACTGTATATAGTGTATTATAATAAAATAGCTATAAATACATACTAAAACAAATTTCCTCAGATGAAAGGTGGGAGAATATTGCTGACTATTTATTTATCAATGCTTGATACGGAGCAGGAACGAAAAAAGATGACTGATTTATATGAGGAGCATAAATATGCCTTGCTCCACTATGCTATGAAGATTATGAGAGATCAAGATATGGCTGAGGATGCAGTACATAATGCTTTTATATCTATCATACAGAAAAAAGAAAAATATTTATATTTAGATTGTAGGGATTTTCGTCGCTCGGCCGTTATTATAGTAAGGAACAAATGTATTGATATATTAAGGAAGCAAAAACCTTATTCTAATAAATCAATTGAGGAATTAGAAATATTTCTTGAGTCGAACGAGGTGCCTGTTGAAGAGCAGGTTATTTTTGAGTCTGAGTATGAACTTATCCGTAAGTATCTAAATATAATTGATGAAATAAGTAAACAAGTGCTTCTTATGAAGTATATCCTAAATATGTCATATAAAGAAATCGGAGAAGAACTTGGCATGACTTCAAAACATGTTGATACACGAATTATGAGAGCTAAGGAAAAAGTTCGTAAATTAGTAGAGAAGGATGTGAAATATGATGAATAAAGATCAAGTGAATGATATAGTTTTTGAAGCATTATTTCGTCAAGCAGTCATTGATAATTTTAATGAAGAGATTGAGTCCATCCCATCAAATGAGCAACTTTCAGAGATATATTCAACTTCTCCAAAATTTGAAATGATGATGAAAAATCTTTTTATAAAAGATCATAGAAAAAGTTTTCTTAAGAAAGCCATGTTTTATAGTAAAAGGGTAGCATCAATTTTTATTATCGTATTAGGATTGCTATTTGGCACATTACTTTTTAATACTGAAGTTCGTGCTGCGGTTGGAAAGGTTTTTGTTGAATGGTATGAAAGATTCACTTCATTTACATTTAAAGACGATGAAATAATTAGTGAGAAGAAAGATTGGACTTTGGGATATTTGTCTGAAGGATATGTACAAGAAAATTATGAAGTGCTTGGTCGTATTACAAGTATAGAGTTTACAAATAATCAAGGTGAAAAAATTAGATTTACTTATGGTCCAGAAGAGGGTATTACAAATATATCTGTTGATAATGAAAATCATGAAATAAATAGTTGTGTAATACTAGATAATGAGGCGTTCTCTATAAGTGCTGTAGATGATGCGTTTGATAATGGAGTTATATGGAATATGGATGGTCATACCTTTGACCTGTGGGGTAAAATCTCTGTGGATGAATTGAAAAAGATGGCAGAATCAATAATAGAAAAATAAATAAAAAACTTATAAAAATCTTGTAGGGAAAATATTCTTTCAAACGTTATATAAGTAAGAGCAGAGAAAGCTCTATAAAATGAAAGGGTGTGATACAAATGAGAATTAAGAAAGTGGCGATTTTTCTGTTAATAGGAATGTTATGTTTTAACCAAAACATTCCCGTATTTGCAGAAGTGTCACCAAATGTGGCTAAAGGTGTGGCTATAGAAACACCAATAACTCCACAGTGGGTAAACACTAATGATGTGAGACTTGATTTGTATTTTGTAAATGGTAAAGCAGAGTGTGTAGGTATAATTAATGGCATCTCAGGTACTTCAAACATATCTGCAACATTTAAGCTGGAACGAAAGGGGTTACTTGGATGGTCACTAGAAAATTCATGGAGTACAAGTTCAAAAGGAGCCTCTCTATCATTTTATGAAACGGATGCTGTTGCAAAAGGCTATACATATCGCCTTAGTGTAACTGCAAGAGTGACAACAAATGGAGTAACAGAAACAGTGAATACTTTCGCAGAAGGAAAGTACTAATTATGAAATGAAATCAGCAAAATAGAAAGGGGAAACATTATGTCAAATTTAAGAAAAATCTTAACACTTTCTTTGATACTAGCACTGTTAGGTAGTGCATCCATTTTTGTATATGCATCAGAGAAAACTATACCATCTACTATGCCGGCAGGTACTATTTTAACTTATGACGATCAACTGAATCCAAATATCACAGTTGATGAACAGATGCAAAAGAGCAGAATCATCAATGTTGAAAAGGATATTGGCAGCGCAGAAGATCTGCTAGCTGAAGAAGCTGTTTACCAGAAAATAAAAAAGGATGCAAAAGACAATGAAGTTGTTTCTATTCCGTATGAATTACCAGCTCCCTCTGAAGGAATGATAGTTATTTACGGTTCTGATGGACAAATTAATCGTATTTATAGTCCGGAAACAAAAATTACACCATTCGCAAGTGTACCCAATGAAGGTAAGGCACTACCATACCCGTCAAGGCTATCTCCTAACACATATGAATATGGTTCATATCCGAATGTTACAACTATAACATCAAGCCATGTTTTAGGAGAAGGTAGATTTACAGTTTATCGTGCAGGCGTAGGCGGATCTGGCACCATAGGTTCTAGTGGTAAGACGTTAGGTACAGGGGATGTTGCCACAAAACAATCGGTAGATAATGCAAAGCATAATACTGCTTTAAACGCACGTGCCACAAGTACAGATGTATTAAAAACTGTATATAAAAATGATATTGGATATATGGGAAATTCAGTTCTTGATGTGTATTTTTGGGGGTGGAATGATCCCTACTTTGGATATATGTACAGTGATACACTGTCATTTCCAGGAAGGTATTACTACGAATATTAAAGGTTAAATAATTTATAGGGGGATTTCAATTTTGAAAAAAAGAATTTTGATTGTATCCATTGTTTTGGTATGTCTCGTATTATTAACAATTTTTATAATTAATAGGGATCCCCCTATTAATAACTATATTTCAATAACAAGTTCTAAGGAAAATATTGACACTGGTAAGATAACTACAAAAATAATGGTTTATGATATTAAAACAAAATCAACAGAAGAAGTATTTCAATTTGAATATAGTGCACAATATCCTTTAGGATATTACGATGCTAAATCAAAGTCAGTGTATTATACCAAACGCATAAGCATAGGTGAGAATATTGGGGACAATATATTCGTTTTTGATTTAAAAACTTCTCAAGAAAGACAATTAACAAAGGATCTTTTCGCTGTTAATTATATAATTTCTGATGGTGACAAAATATTTTTTGTAGGTCGACCTAACGGCAGTCAAGTTCTTAAATTAGGAGTTATTGATTTAAAAACTAACAGTATATCTTATTGGGGGGATGAGGATACCAATGTTGAGGCAATTACTATTGATAGAAAGCAAAAGAAAATTATAGCCTCTACCTATTCTGAAAGAGAAAGAGTTTACAATGTTACACATCAAGATGGACCAATAGGACAAGATAATATGAAAATGCCAACACATACAGTTTATGAAATTGATTATAGCTTTGAAAATACAAATAAACTGTTTGAAGAAGCTTTGTGGATTAGAGCAGTGATGGTTCATGATAGTGACGTATATGCATTGTGTGACCAAAAATATAATAATTCTGCAGAACCATCCACTTTATACCGCTATAATAGAAATGAGAAAATAATTTATACTAGCGAATGGAATACACACCGCTTGCAAGTTGGAGATGCTGGATTTTCATCAGATGGGCATCATATTTTTTCAATATCTTCAGTAGATAAACAAAGAGGAATTTATGATTTTGATTTAATAACAGGTGAAGTATATCCTATAATGATTCAAACAACTGGTTTTATAAATAACATACAAGTAGTTAATTTTAAATAAAAATGGAGCCTTATGGTTATTAAATGAATAAGGTAAGTTAAAATAAAGAACTGGTGACGCTCATATTAATAATAGGATCGTCACCAGTTCATGTGATTGATTAATAGAATCGCGTTATAAATATCTGGTATTACTTAAACGGAATTTTAAGAGCTTTAATGACAACTCAAAATCTGCAGATGCAGACAGAACAACAGTAGAGATAATTGACACTAAGTAAAAAGCAAGAAAAAATCGTAAATTTTAAAAATAAAAAATTGTAGGGAAAATATTAATTAAAACACGATATCAAAAGGTTTTGCTCCTATTCATTATATAATAAAAAAGTGAGTATGAGTTCTCTCAATACACTGAGGCTAAACTTATTGCTATTGGATTTTTGTTTCGCTAAATATCATCTGAAGTTGCATCTTGAAGTGTAACATATGATTCCCAATTATGAATTAAAAGGAGTGCCCTATGAAAAAAAAGAAAACCGTAAATTGTAGAAACATAACAGCTCTTATGCTTATTTTTCTGTTACTAATGTGTACAGCTTGTGCAAAAAAACAAAATGAGCCTAAAACACCGGTTGATGATATTCCATCAGAACAAGGTACGCAAAACACATCATCAGCACTAGACACCATTCAACTAAATTTTTCTCCTCGGGATTTTTCCGATATACCCCTTAATTCATTGGACGATAGCCAGATAGGAAGTATTGTTAAATCAACGAAAATTGATGATATAGTCACATACATTGAATATATACCCAAAGAGTTCAATGAAGAAAATCCTGAAGGTTATACCTATTCATATATTGAAGTTTCCGGGATAAAATATGCTTTGTTATGTTCTCTTGGTGAGACTTGGTATGATTTAACGAAAACAACGTTGGCTGAAACTGATACGGTCTATATAACAAATGAGCTGCGTGGCGCGAGCTACGGTGTCACAATCTTTTTTGTGATAAAGGAAAAGATACCGTATATTATTTCGGAGATCGACGGATTTGCTCAAATTAGCGATATAGATGAAAATGGCACAAAGGAAGTGGTTTCTACTGTAGGCACAGTACCAGATACTTCAATTTATCTTTTTGATTTTGATAAACAAACAGTTAGTATTGCTAATATTAACGAACAATCAGGTACCAAGTATTCAATGTACGATGCCACAACGAACACTTTTAGTTTAGCCTTTGGACCCAATCAAAATTCAGTGACTTATGTCTATGAAACAAATGAGCGGTTACGAGTTAAATAAACAAAAAGCAGCG
>DCYG01000008.1:114608-125814 GCA_002331025.1 Firmicutes bacterium UBA2116
CGCTGCTTTTTGTTTATTTAATAATTAGTTTGCCATTAGTTCGATTTTTACAGAGTTTGCACCTGATGGTTTGCCAATGGAAACCCACGCCCTATAAGATAATTCTATACCCCTATTTGCTGGAGCTGTATCAGTTACTTTGACAATGATACTTTTTGAAGTATTTGACAAGTTTGTAACCTTAACAAATTTATTTCTATAGGTGGTATGCCAACTGTTAGTGGAGGTCATTGCCGCAGTTAAACCTTGGGGATGAAAAACTTCACCGTTTGCAGTTGTTGCGCTAAGAATGTTCTGTGCAGGATATCCTATTTCGGGGCATGTTGATGTCTTACCTGCTTGGGTACCCTGGCATGGGAGACCATAATAATCGCATGTAGCGCTGCTAGAAATTGTACTTGCAACTGTTCCACTTTGGTTTGTCGGCATAACAAGGTTTGTGCAAGTTGAGCTTCCCTTAGCATCATTGAAGTTCAAATTGACAAGAGCACGAATCTTATTAGCAATAAATAGCGCATCATACCAAGGCATAGTGTTATTTATCCCTACTTGGTAAAGCAAAGTTTGAGCAGATGTGCGAGGATCGGTATTATTTGTCGCTTCATAAAGCTTCTCACCATAATAGCTGGATGATGGGTTTGAGGATGTGTCATAAAAATAAGTTTTCTCCCCAATGTTCTTTCTCACCAATGGGCATGAAACAATATATCGAGAGCCATCGTGTGAGGGAGTAATAAAGTCTAAATCGCGGTTCGAATCAGAAAATAATGCATTAAGACGATCTCTTAGCGTATTTGCACCGGATTGAGTTTCCATGTAGATTCCAGATTTTCCGTTGATATCAACTCGATAAGCCTGAGTAATATTATCATATACGGTTGTTGCAGTATTTGCCATAATCAATTACCTTCCTTTGTTTTTATTTTTGACTAACTTGTAAAATGGCGCGCACACTTTAGAAGCTTCGTCTACAAAGTAAAGAGAGGGAGGTAATCAAAAAGTAAACATCTTTTTTTAAAAAAATTTGGCTACACCAACTCTACCACAATCAATAACATTAAGTGGGTTGGTGGAGTAGCCTCTATCTTGAAACCTAAGACAGAGAGACTTCAAAGTCCATCTGAAAGATTTTTTTAAAGAAATCGTCGGAAATTTGGCACTTATAGAATGCATTATTCAGAACTTATATAGGTTAAGCAATTAAAAGTTATACATATCTTAGCCCATATGAAGGATTTGAGAAAAAACAATAAAAGCGTCAGGATAAAACTAATATCCCGGCGCTTTTATTCATACTGGACTTCTAAAGTACATATTCAGCAATACCATATCGAAAACGAACCCCTACAAATTATGGCAAATGTTTGTAGGGGTTTTCCTTTCGCATACGTTATTTATATATAAGGCTGTTGTTTCAGATTTTATAAATTGAGACGATGTTGAGTGAAGCGTGTGATTTCATGGAATTAGGTGTTGATTGACGTCCTCATGGCAGAGAGTATAAATCGACACATAATTAATACAAAAATTATTATAGGTTTTTTTATTTATAGAAAGGCAGATTTAATAAAATTGAAAATTTGTTATATCAAAAGATAATTTGAACTATTGAGTTTCGATAAACAAAAAAATTAAGCAGGTAATTGGCGAATTGCCTTAATACCTGCATTCTAATTTTTGGAAGGTGACGATGATGCCGAAAAATTAGATTTTTTTCTTGCTTATATGTTTACAAAAACAAGCATCCCATCTCTCTATCATTTGAAAGGTGGTGGGATGCATGATGACTATTGATATTATTGTAAAATTACAAGGTGGGGACGATGACGCCACTTTATTGCTTATCGAAAAGTTCAATCCATTGCTGAAGAAGTACGCTTATAAACTTTCTTATGATGATGCCTATAATGATCTTCTTCTCAATTTTATTGAGTTGCTACATAACATGCAAATCGAAAATATCCATAACAAAAGCGAAGAAGGAAGCGTGGTTTCCTATATATGTACTTCAGTTCATAGTAGTTATGTAAAAAGATTGATAGAAGTAAAACGGCTTCGGAACCTTCTACTTTATTCAGACTTAAACAATAATGAACTATATTATGTTGAATCCATATCCGCAACTGATAAAGTCCGTATAATGGTGTAAAAACGAAAAACAAATAAAATGAGCCAAAATGCTCGTCCTCGGTTAAAATAAAAGTAACCAAACAAATACCTAACTGAGGAGATGAACAAAATGGCTCAATTAAATATTACACTGGATACCGAACTTTTGCACGGACTTTTTACAAAAGATAACCGAGATGAAGCTTTTTCTAAACTACTTGAAGTAATCCTCAATCAGGTTTTGATAGCTCAATCTACTGAACAACTTGGTGCAGACCCATATGAACGCTCAGAAGGTCGCACAGCATACCGCAATGGCTTTAGAGACAGAGAACTTACCACAAGGGTTGGAACCCTTACACTTCGTGTTCCAAGGCACAGAGATGGAAACTTTAGTACCTCCATGTTTGAACGATATCAACGAAGTGAACAGGCTCTCGTTCTTGCCATGATAGAAATGGTAATAAATGGCATATCTACAAGAAAGATCGAAAACATAACTGAAGAGCTATGTGGCAAATCATTCTCAAAATCCATGGTATCAGATCTGTGCAAAAAACTTGATCCAATCGTTGATGCATTTAAAACAAGACCTCTAATTTATGAATATCCTTTCCTCATGGTAGATGCAATCTACATCAAGGCAAGAGAAACCAATAGAGTGCGAAGTAAAAGTCTTTTGATAGCAATAGGAGTCAATGAAGAAGGCAATCGTGAGATCATAGGATTTCATCTGTCTGAAAGCGAATCAGAAACAAGCTGGGAAGAATTCTTTATTTCCCTGAAACAAAGAGGACTTAAACCACCAAGATTGATCACATCTGACAACCATAAAGGACTCGTAAAAGCAATTCAAAAACAATTTCAAGGTTCAAGCTGGCAAAGATGCCAAACACATTTTTCAAGAAACCTTCTTGATAAAACACCAAAGCAACAGCAGCCCTCATTAAAGGAAGATATCCGTAAAGTGTATGAAGCAGTCGACATAGAGAGTGCAAGAGCAGCTAAGAATGAACTTCTCAATAAATATTCAGCAAGCGCCCCAAAAGCAATGGCTCTACTTGATGAAGGCTTTGATGATGTAACAGCTGTGCTAAGTCTGCCACTAAGGTATAGAAAAAGGCTTAGAACAACTAATGGTATCGAAAGACTCAACCAGGAGATAAGAAGAAGAGAAAGAGTCATTCGCATATTTCCAAATGAAGCATCCGCAATCAGGCTCATAGGAGCTTTGCTGATAGAACATGATGAAAAGTGGTCCACTGGCCGGAAATACTTTGAGATGGATGTCTACTATAGCTCTGTGATCCAAAAAGATGAATCAAAGACCATGGTGGCATAGTTCGCAATTTATTCCACGTTCTTCTTGACAGCGAGGCTCTAACGGCATGGATCAAGCCATCAAAGGCATCCAGTCCGAAATGTGAAAGGTTTTGGGTCCTGATGCCTGGCTAAAAGCCTACCATGCCGTATTCTCACTATCAAGAAGCTTTCGCGGCATAAACAGCTCTATTGGCTGAACAATGGTCATAAAAACAATACCGAGGAATTTACACACTAATATGGACTTGACTCCGCAACTAATGATGTATATCAAGAATATGAATTATCATTTATCAAAAAAATATTAACAAAACAAGAACTAATCGTTATAAGCATGATTTATTTTACTGGTTATACAGTAACAGAGATTGCAAGTTTCTCTGGTACTTCAAGACAAGCAGTTAATCAGATGAAAAATAGAGCACTAAAAAAATTGCGTAATGCATTTTCGTACAAGCTTTAGTAGGACAAGATTATGGATGAATTGAAAGAAATAGCAAAATCTATATTATAAAATAAATAAAGAACTACTATAATAAAAAATAAATTAAAAACTTTAAAAGTCTTGTAGGGAAAACATTCTTTCAAACGTTATATAAGTAAGAGCCCGAAAAAGTTCTATAAAATGAGAGGATGTGATACCAATGAAAATTAAAAAGGTGCAATTTTTCTGATAATAGGAATGCTATTTCTTAATCAAGGCATACCTGTATTTGCAGAAGTGTCGCCAAATGTGGCTCAGGGTGTGGTGTAGAAACAGCCATTAGATCAATGTGGAAAAACTACTATATAGGTGTTGAAAAACAGTAGAACACATTAGTGGTACAAAAATTACAAGGAGGAATAATGATGAAAAGAAAAGTATTTGTTATGGTGATTTTAACTGTATTATTAATTCAGTCAGTAATGGTTAATGCTTATGCAGAAACGAATAATCCCGAACTTAATGAGATTATTTGGGATGCCCCTCCAGAAGTGCTAACTGAAGAAGAAGCTAATTTTATGAGAGAAAATAGTGGTAAGATAATATTTGAAGAAAACAATGTTCAAAGAATAGACACGAATGGGAACTTTACATTTGATTTTGAATTTAGTTTGTCATCAGATAATTTCAAACTATCAAATACATCTACAACAATAAGTGTTAATTCTGATTTAGTTGGTTATGGAGGAAGTGATAGAACAGTATATAGCATTACACTTTATAGAAAGTCAGGACTATTTTGGGTCTCCGAAGGAAGTAAAAAATTTGATGTAGGAGAAAGTCAAAAGGCAACTTGGTCAAATTTACCAGACGATGCAACGTTTTATATATATATGTCAACACCAACGGTTGCATCACCTGGAATGAGTATACAAGGAACAGGAAAAATATCGAATTTTAAATAAATATAAATAAACTTATTTTTATTAGATGAAAATATAATACCTAATTTAAATAAAGATTGAAATTAGAGCTTATTAAGCTTTATGGAAAATAAAATTTATTGAGTTAACTATAGAGATTATCAAGGATGAAATCTTTTGTATAATTCTTGATATTTTCTATAGTTATAGGTTAAGAATACGGAATACAAATATAATTGGTGGTGAATTTTATAATGCAAAATAGAAAAGTAGTAGTCATTTTAATAGCACTGATAGTTTTAACTTCGTTAATTAAATTGAATCCCTTAACTAAAAGTGCACAGGTAAACAAAGAATTCATAGTAGATAGAAGTGAAAATATGAATATATCTCCTTTTTCAACTATTAAAGAGTACATTGTCAATGTAGATAGGTACAATACAAACATAATATTAAAATTTTTTGCTATAAATTTAATATTATATTTACCTGTAGCATTCTTCTTAGGATTAAAAGATTTCGATAAGCTAATAAGCATATTAATAATAGTTTTATTACCTATTGTGCTAGATATATTACAGATTGTATTTAGAATCGGGTCGTTTGATATAGATTCCATTATATTAAATGTATTAAGTTCTTTGATTATATTTGGAATAGCAAGAAAAGTAAGCAGGATTGCTAGTACTTAATTAGATATTTTTTTAAGGTTATGTAAATTTTTTATTATTATTCAAATAATTTAATGTCGAGCGAAACTGATTATTACATAAATTAAGATTAATTTATAATTATTATAGGTTTTTAAACGGATTTATATATATTCTACTGGCGTAATTACACCGAAATATCCATTCAATCTGTGTAAATATCCATGTATGAATTGAATAAAATAGTAGGATTCATATTTAATAAACAGATAGAAATAGTAAACCTATCTGCAAGAAAGTTACCAGTTAAGAACTAATTTTCCATTGTTGATGATGCTAGTATATAGGTATTCATTGTGATTATATTAATAAGTACGGATATAGAGCATTCTTGTAATGAAAAGGTACTGAAAGAAATGGAAAAAAGATTTTTAGGAGGCTAAGGTGAAAAAAACAATAAAAATTATTATAGAGATAAGTTTTATATTTTATTTGTTTGCATTAATATTTATTTTATTTTTGAAACCGAGAGGATATATAGATGATATGCCATTTATAGAATATGCAAGGCATTCCATAAATATTTTTCCGTTTAAAACTATAAGTACATATGTCAAAGCACTTTTTAATGGAAATATGAATATGGATATACCCCTAAAAAATCTTGGCGGTAATCTTATTTTATTTTTACCAATGGGGATTTATTTACCACTTTTAACAAAAAAGAAGAATTCCCTAAAGTCATATTCTATTTTCATGATTAGTCTTCTGTTTAGCGTCGAAATAATTCAATTGATTACAAGAAGAGGAAGTTTTGATATAGATGATTTTATTCTTAATATGTTAGGGGCTTTTATTGGATTTATAATTTGGAAAACAAAACCTGTTCAGAAACTACTAAATGAGAAGTTGAAAGATCTTTCCAACCACGATGAATAACACAGTAACTAATACATATTCAATAGGTGATATATATCATGTTATGGCTTCAGATGGTATGCAGGTTATCCTTATAAGTGATATCCTCAGTTTAAGTAGCGATTCCGAGCATTTTGAAAATTTATATTTTGCACAGAATTATACAGTAGTAAAGAACAACATTATAAACGATTTGAAATCAAAATATGTAGTATCATACTATTAATTTGCTTGTATTATCAATAAATATAAATAAGCTGTTTTCATTACTTTATTTAAGGAGACATTTATATGAAAATTTATCATAAATTATATTTCTTATCACTTATATTGATAGTTCTATTTCTGTTTATTTTCTTATTAACAGCGGAGGGGAATTATATTAAATATGATGATGGTCTAAATGTAAATTTTAAAAGTCATATTTTAAATTTAATATTTTCAATTCTTCTAATATTTAACTTATTTTTAACTACAATGTGTATTTTGAGATTTGGAATTAATTCTTTTAATTATAAGAAAAATAACTTTTTTATAATTTTCTTAGATATATTGCCAGCACTTTTACTACTTGGTATTTCTTCATTTAGGTTAGGTAACCTAAGTAATTTTATAACGGCACCATTTCAGATTTTTCTGCAAGAAATTACTTATTTACTAGGACTTATTTGATGAAAATATAAAAAAATAAAAGGGGGATGAAGTAAATGAGAAACAAATTAAGAAAAACAATGCTTTTAGCATTGGCAATGGTTACTCTAATGAGTAATAGTCTAGTTTACGCAACAAGCAAAGATACCAATAAGGTGGATCAGGAATTCAAAAATCCAATTATTATTAGGGATATGCAGGACTTAGAAGAAATGCGTGCTAGAGATCTTAAAGAGTATAACGATAAAATGAATAGTATTCCTGCTAAATTAAAGAATGATTTCAATAATTTTGAAGAAATGATGAAGCTTAGCAGAAGTAATAACTTTGATTTTCAAAATGAAAAAGAAGTTGAATTATATGTAGATCAATTTATCTTGGCATATCCGGATTATGCAGCCATGGATAGAGAAGAATTAACGTCCAATATTGAACTACTTAGAGCAAATATTGTTGTGACTGCTGTTAGAGCATTTTTTAGTTCAAATGGATATGATTTAGCCTTAGATCTCTTTAATCATTCCTTAACGGAGAATCCAGCTCCAGCAACTTTAGAATTAACAGGTAATTATGGTGGAATGTATAGTCATATCAGAACATTATTAAGGGATGATGGATTTGTAAGTGATATGGTTAGATTTGCAAGAGAGGGAAGCAATTATAAAACTCTTTCTGACTCTAGTAGACCTTTTGAAAATGGTGATTTGTATTGGGCTATACATGGTTTTACATGGAAAAGAACTAGAACTAATTATGATAGAGCTTACTTTAATATAATTGATGTCTATGACTTTAATAAGTGGAAGGATATTCCTGGTATAGTAGCTGGATTAGCAGGTACAAATGATTTTGATATAGAGATTTCTGGTCTGGTAGAAGGTGGAACATTAAAATAGGCAAGTCTACAATTTATATTTAAGAATATCATATCATGATTATTATTAGTATTGAGTTCTTGATATTAAAAGAAAAAGGTAATTAATAGGGTATAAATAATCTTGGTAATTTGCTTAATATAAAATTAAATATAGAAACCTAAGAAGGCGAAGTCTTCGATCAACTTATGATCGATAGATTTCGCCTCTTTTTTATTTCAAAAACTAATAGAAAGAAAGGACTGAGAACAATGTCAAGATATTTTATGTATGGTACATCACTGGGAGGGATAGAACAGCTGATGATGCTGGCACCTAATTTTCCTCAAAGAAGAAGTGGAATAGTTATTAATAATCATTTTAATTGTAAGGGAGGTATTAAGGTTTGTGATGGTTGTGTAGCAAAGATTAAAAGCAGAGGTAACCCTAATGATTGTTTTTGTTTCAAAGAAAAACTAGAGGCAGATGAAATTGAATATACAGCTCTGATAAAAGATTGCTTTGGAAGAATAAAAAATTATGCTCTGAAAGACAGATTAAAATTACTTAGTGGCAAATTTACTGGGGAGTTATTTCTAAATCATATCCATAAGGAAAGGTTTTATCGTGTACACCATGAGCAAGACATTGAAGTATGGGAGAGATCATTGAGCTACCTTGCAGTGATGTTTCTCCTAACTGCTGATGAAGTATTATGGAATATTTCAGAAAATGCAGTTTGCCTAAATGGATTTGATTTTTCAAATATACATCTTAGACAAATCAGTACAGAAGGTTATGCCCTATACCAGACAGCAAAAACTATATGGACAGGAAAAGAATATATAAGAATCAGTGAGATAGCAGATAAAGAACTTATCGATGATACTGCATTTAAGATTATAATCAACGCATCATTAATTGCAAAGTATGGTGCAGATGTATTTTCAATTAAAAAATAGGATGGAGGAGAGATATGCTAATTAGATTAAAAAGAATCGACAGAAAAGAAGATGAGTCAATTATGTTTAATTTCCCTTATGATGAAAGTGAAATATCCAATGTATATAATCAGCTGGAGCTTGAAACTTCAATTACTCCTAACTGTTATATTGAAGAAGTAGTTTATGATCCCGATATGAATGAAATTCTAAAAGGTAAAGAGGGCAATATTGATGAGTTAAATTTCTTATTTAAGAGGATGGACAGTTTCGATACAAAGGAAAGAAAAGTGTTTTTTGCTTCTGCCTTTGCAGATAACCCTAAAACAATAGCAGAATTAATCAATCTAAGTTTTAATACTCATTGCTATAGCCTTGTAAGTGACTTTAATAATCTAGAAACTGTAGGAAAGGATTTATACCTATCAGAAAAGCAAGCAGTAGCAACTAGAGAATTAGAAGAACTAGATGGTGGGTCCTTTGCTATGGAGGTAATAAAAAATAATTCTAATTCTTCAATTACTCCATATGGTGTCTTATATAAAAACAGCAATGAGCCAGAACAAATATATAATGGCAAGCAGTTTCCCCCATACCATTGGAAAGAAACTGTAGCGACAATACAGCTGTCCGTAGAAGGTGCGAATGAATTTATCTATCTTCCTTGTTCTGATGTTGAAATTGAAAAGGCACTGATGAGATTAGAAACACCTTACTTACATGATTGTGAAGTTACAATTGATAGCCATAACTTCCCTGAAAAAATATTAGAAATTATTTCTGATGATACAGCACCATTAATTAAGACAGACAATTTAAATAATTTAGCAAAATACTATAAGGAAATAGGCAACCGTGATATAGAATACTTTGAAAAACTTATGGACTATGTTAAACCTAGAACTATTGATGAAATCTTTGAACTAGCAGATTCCATGTATGAATTTGAACTCTTTGATGGCATTAAAGACATTGAAAGCTATGGAAGATATACGATTTGTGACTCAGGACATTTTGAATACGATTCAAATTTAGAGGAATACATTGACTTTAAAAGATATGGACAGGAGAAAATGGCACAGGAATTTGGAGCTTTCTCAGAGAAAGGATATATCACTTACCATGGATATAATCAAAAGCTTGCCAATTTATTATTTGAAAGTCTTGGAATGGTATTTCCTGAACAAGAAGAATTAAAAACCTTAAAACTGTATATGCCTCTTAGGATAACAACGTATGATATAGAAAATGAATATGGTTATAAAGAATATGCAAATGAACCACAGGAAATTTCAAATGCTGAAGTAGTTGAATATCTAGATGTAATCCTGAAGGCAATAGAAGAAAACAATCTTCCTGAAGAAGATCAAAGAGGTCTGATGAGATATTATGATGACCATGACAGTGTAAATGCAAAAGTATCCAAGTATGTGTTTTCCGTTGAACTCGTAGAAGGAGAACTAATGGGGGTGGCTATTCTTACTTTAAATGATGAATTGACTCCAAAAGAGCTTGAAAAGATCAAAGATAATATAACTGGACAGGCATCAGATGGCTGGTCAGAGGGTTTTGAGCAGAGAGAAATTAGTACTGATATGGGAGATATTTATGTTAGCTTTTGGAACAGCGATAACTGGTTTATTAAAACAACTGAAGAAATGGGTATAGAAGAAAATCAAAAAATGGGAGGTATGAAATTTGAATAATAGAAATCAAGTAGAAAGAATTAAGAACGGCTATCCTATAGGTACACGAATTGAATTAATTCAGGCAATGGATGATGTGCAAGCTGTTGAAAAAGGTACAAAGGGAACAGTAATAGGGGTAGATGACATTGGAACCATACACATGAAATGGGATAATGGCAGAGGTCTTGGTCTTATTCCTGGAGAAGATAATTTTAAAGTGTTATCTCGTCCACAGGAAGAAGAAATAAAAGAGTCAGATGAGCCTTCAAAAGATCAATCACAAGGCATGGGAGGAATGAGTTTATGAAAAACTTAGAATATATATGGAAAGATATTGAAGGAACAGAGAAAGAAAATGAATATCTAAAAAAGAGATTTGCTGAAATGTCAGTCAAAGAAAAATATATTCTAGAGGGTGCTGTTCAGATTGTGGAAGTCAATAATGCATCGGATTTGATTAATCTAACAGAGCAACTAAGTAATTTTGATTTTCATTACAAAGCTACTGATAATGAATCTCTTGGAGAATATATAGCAAGACATAAGGAATGTGCATCTGATGATATACTTCCCTTTATTAAAACCAAGCAGCTTGGTAGTGAATACCATGAAGATTTCAATGGGATATTTACGGATAAAGGCTATATATATCAAAGAAATAGTCTCAAACAAATCTATGATGGCACAAATTTAGATGAGATGACAGGGGATGATTGGACTGTAAA
>DCYG01000012.1 GCA_002331025.1 Firmicutes bacterium UBA2116
TTCAAATTAAATAGTATGGCCACTTATTTTGATAATACGGTCGGCTTTTTATTATATTTACCATCTTATATGTTTGATAGTAGTTCTAAATAATATAAGTTTTTACTCCACCTTATGTAAACGTACCATAGGAATGCGAAGAAGTACTAAAACTTTTTTGCTTATGCCAATTTCTAAATTAGTGCAGAAATACGGCAAAATTGCATGTACCTTAAAGTCTTAATTTAGCACCTGTTAAGTTGGATGTTACAGATAATGAAAGGTTTAGAAATTTATGGTTTGATGTAAACAGAAAAGGAATGATTCATCTGTTTATTTAATGAACTTACTGTTATATTACCGTCGAAAATCAGGAAAACAGTGTTTATCTGAAGGTGAATCATGAATCATATAAAATGGATAGATAAACCTGTAAATAAAAACTGGTGGGCATGTTATGAGTTGTTGCCAGATAATAATTATGATGCAGCACCAGATTTTAGAAATGTAGATGAGCATTATTTGAAATTATTTAATAAAGAGCAATTTGATAGTTTTTTTAAGGCATTTGTTTAAATAAAATAAATGAATATCTTTGAAATAAAAACAAGCTCTGCCTAATAAAATCATGGACATAGTTTTTATACTTTTATCTTCTTCAAAAAATCACCTTCAGGACTATAAGGCACATTAAAATCATACCCCATTTTATTCATTTCCTGCATTTTTATCAGTAGCAAATTAATATGTGAATTTAACATGCTTGAAATCTGCACTATATCATAACCATCTCGTGCTAGAGTTAGCACCTCATCATTGCCAATTAATAGATGAGAGCCAAAGATATTGGCTTCGTATTCGGTAGTGTTTTTCATATCAAAAATTTCAAATTCTTTAAGACCATCACTGGCTAATTTTCTATGGAAAATATCATGACCGATTTCATGAGCTAATACCATCTGGCGCATATGGTCATCTAACTTATTATTAATAAAGATCATACGTTGCTTCCAACGGTAGGAATACATACCCAATAAATTATCATAACTCTCATTATAAATTTTGATACCAAGTTCATTGGCAATCTGTCTGGTATCCCTTGTCCCCATACGTTTGACAAGAGCATTTGCTTTCTTATATATTCTGAAAGAGTCAATCAAAGCATCACCCCCTATAAACAATCTACTATTCCCCTGTTATTGTGTAAAAAAAATGGATTTATTTATTATTATCGTCAGCTGAACTATATTTTTTAGGAGTGTACTTCTTATTATTTTCCTTGGCATCCCAATAAGCCTGTTGGAGGGAGCGCATAATAGCATCTTTATCAGCTTCTGATAATTCACCACCAGCAAATAAACCACCGATTTCAGTAACTAATTCTGCAGCCTGTTTAGCACCACGACTTCCGTATTTTTCTTTTGCCTCTGTAATAAATATTTCGTCTTCAGTTAGGAAAAAGTTAATATCTATATCAAAATAATTTGCTAACTTTGAGTAAATTTCTCTTTTTTTTGGATAACTTCTCCCAGTTTCATAGCTTATAATAGTGCGTAGTGATACACCGATTTCTTTGCCAAGCTCTGTTTGAGTTAGTCCATTTTCTTTTCTCAAGTCCTTAAGTTTATCTCCGAATTTCATAGTAGCCTCCTTTTATGTGCAGATTAAATGCACAAACCATATTTAAATCTATTGACAAATGCAATATATCTTCATATAATGTTAAATATGAAGAATAACTACATATAGATACTAATTTAATCTTCATACTTTGTCAACAAAAAAGTACGGTGTGTAAAAAATTTCTGATTGATTTATGATAATGTCCTAGTATACCGCATTTGATTATGTCCCAAATAAAAAAGTATAGTATAATAAACCTCACGACACAAAAATGAGGTGACAAGATGAGAAAGGTAAAATTAGAAATGACAGAAGAAGATAAATACATAACAATAAAGAAATTAGTAGAAACAGATGGAAATAAGCAAAGAGCAGCCATTCATTTAGATTGTACTGTTAGACATATAAATAGAATGATCAAAGGCTACAGGGAAAAAGGAAAAGAATTTTTCATTCATGGCAATAGATGTAGGAAACCTACCCATACAATAGAAAATAAGATAAAGCAAAAAGTACTCGATCTTTATCGTACAAAATATGAAGATGCTAACTTTGTGCATTATTCAGAACTTTTACAGGAGTATGAAAATATTAAGATTTCAACAAGTACTATACGCTCAATCTTAATAGATGAATATATTTTATCACCTAAGGCGACACGTAAAACTAGAAAAAATATTGCAATTAAGCTGAAGGAGCAGCTTAAAGTCGCAAAATCAAAAAAAGAAATTACAGCATTACATAATGCAATAATTAATATTGAAGACGCTCACCCTAGAAGACCAAGATGTGCATATTTTGGCGAAATGCTTCAAATGGACGCATCATTACATAATTGGTTTGGAAATGATAAAAGTCAGCTTCACATCGCTGTTGATGACGCTACAGGCAATATTGTAGTTATAACGGAGAAGAATTTACAGAACCAAATTCATATTTAGATGGAATAAAAAGCTCGATATTCGGAGCGCTTTCAGCAATGAGAAGATCTCGTATCATAAGAGAAGGGTTACCGAGCAGATTCTTTCGAGATATAGTACTTAGAATACTAACAGACGAAATGAAACATGCAACTATGTACAATTACATTCTTAACATAAATAGTTTGAACTCTAATTAAGATATAAAATCATAATAATAAAACCGTTTTATTTTATGTTATAAACTTGAAACGGCTTTTCTTGTAATGACAAGGAAGACAAGGGGGCGTTGGCCCCTTTGAATTTATTTACACTTTTCAGTGCATAAATTCATTAAGGAGATACCAGATTCCGTGGTCATCAGAATTGCAGCAACAAGGCATGTGGAGACCATAATCCTGTTGCAACGCTTGGAGGTCTGATAAATAGCGGGGTTGCAGCACCTTAAATAAAAGTATATTTTAACGCGAAAAAATAATATTGCTTTCGCGTTTTTTCTTTTTTGATAAAATATTAATGTATCATAATATCTTATATAGATAATAAAGGAATACAAATGAAAAAATATAGATTATACCCCCTGCGCCTAAAGAGAATAAAAAGATTAGGGTTGCTTCTTATTGTCGTGTCAGCACATTTAGACCAGATCAGTTACATAGTCTGTATACCCAGATAGAAGCTTACACAGAATGATAAAAAATAATAAAGATTGGAGATTTACCGGTGTATTTTATGATGTCGAAAGCGGACTGAGTAGAAAAGGAAGAACCGAATTGAATAAAATGTTCAAGAAAGCTGAAAAAGGAAAAATAGATTATATGGTGTTTATGATGAAAGCATAATAAGGGATGAAGTTTATAAGGTTTAAGTTTTTGGTGCGTTTTTTTCTTGCAAAAATTTACAAATTATAGTACAATAGTACAAGAACATATATTCGAATCATGTGAAAATCTGACGTATGTGGAAGCTATATAGATGAAATTATGCAGAATAGCATTTTGTGCTTGTATAATTAAATTTAAATATTAGAACTTATACTATTAAATCATAATTCTAATTACACCGAATTCGGAGGAATTAAAAATAAACATTAATGGAAGAACAACAAATCAACACTTTAGTAAAATAATTCTTTTCATATATCTATATAGTTGTTTTTCAGTGATAAGGAAAGTATATATCTAATACTACATTTGTTTATAATTTATCCGCTTTTATTACAAGTCGAAGAAAAATATAATGATGTTACGAAGATCAAGCTAAAGTGATTTAACAGCATTATTAGGAGTAAATATATCTTTAAGATATACATATTTCATTAATATCAGTTTTTGTAATTTCAAACAAGCCTATCGTCGAATCGAAACAGGTTGCTAATTAAAAATACTTACAAAGTCAATAAATCTTCTACTAAGCGAACATCAAAATATTAAGAATTTGTAAAAGTTAACTATTTATATGTTTACTATACCACAAAATCTCGAAAATTTCAAGTCTTGTAATTGTTTGCGCAATGTTGTATTAAGTATTTGAGAGGGTGATTTAATGAAATTTGAACTGACAAATCTTTCATCGGACATTGTGGAACAAAAAGCCGTAGAGGAAATCCTGAAATGCAATTCATTCACTGAGCGCTTCGGACTTGCTCTTACGCACCGGCAGGCAGCAATACTTGCCGAAACAAGGAGAACTTCACTGAAAGCAAATGGTAGAATGGAGTTCAGCGGAGGTGTAATCGAAACAATCATTTTTGAATTTTGCGATTCGCCTTATATTGATACGAATAACTATACGGACATATTGAATGAGCTTACGGAGATATTTTATTACTTTAAAAATGAAACCATGGATATGGTATCAGACCATGAGCTCATACACTTCATGAAAACTTCCTTTGACGGAGTGTGCCATGGGTCGCTGGATGCCTTAGCCGGACGGGAATTGTATAATCTTGCCCGCAGTCTGGTCTTCGGAAAGGATGCAGTTGAAGAGAACGAGGAAGACAAGGAGGACTGTGATGAAAGGCCTTGATTCATTGAGAAAAATAAGCAGTGACGAATTGGACGAACGAAATTATTTAGAATCGCTTATTGAAACTGCGTTGACCAGAGGAATGGTTGATTATTCTTTTGTCGAGAAGGTGAGGTTTTCACTACTTGACCTGCTTGCATTGAAATGCAGGAAGTACAACGGTATAGACAGCAGCTCCGTTCGAACTGAAGTTGCTGAAGATGTGATGAAATCTATAGTGTTTACCGTAGGCATATGGCTTAAGGATATAAAGGAGCCTGAAGATGCTTTGTTGTCATTGTCTGAAACAGGCATCCATAAAGGTTTTGACATCGGGTTTAAAAAGCTTGAAAATATGGTCAAATCAACCAGGATGTTTTATTATATTGTTCTTAATAACAATATAAGCACAGAGAACTATATTTACAATGCTACTATAAATGGTGGAATTCAGGGTTTTTTCAAACTGTACAATCCCGAGTACGGAGCCCATAAGATTCATATAACGGCTGATTATCCGGTGTGCTTTTATCCTGACGGATACCAGGGAATTGAATTCATAAGGCTCTACCTTCAAAACATCCATTATGAAAATCAGTTTATCAGGATGTTTGACAGAACAGCAACAAGACAGTGCTTTGTGCTGCATGCCATTAACAACAATGAAAATATACGTGATATATACATCAACCTTTATGAGGCTGTACTTTCCGCATCAATTGCCTGTGCCGCCGCCGGTGAGGATGTCGGCGGATTGAAGCTGACTGAAAGAGGAAAGGGAAAAATCCGTGATCTGGGACAAGACCGGAATTTTGCATTGGATATGCATCTGGGGAAGGTATTTGAGCAATCCGGTAAAACAAATTTGTTCTCTAATTCATTGAAAAGCTATATAGTAAGTACATGCCTGCAATACGAAGCCGACCTTAAACGCATGATTCTGCAGCTGGCAGGTTATTACGAGTAGATTTAAGCAGCTTGTAATCATAGGGCCCATAACAGTATAGAGTGGATAATATAATTTCTGCCGTTACACTGCACTTTTCAGTATGATAAATATTACTACGTCAAATGAGCATAATAGGTACATTTGCAAATTGGAGGTGTTGCAGGTGACGCTTTGAGATATCGTCAATATGGGCGTAAAGAATCCGGATGACTAGGTTTGTTACATTATTAAAATTCTTAAGGTCATCCGAACTAATTTGGAGGTAGATTAGATGAATATAAAATTTGGTCCAAATAATGTTGTTATTAAACTCTGTATGACGGGGATGAACTTGGAAGATAGCGGAAACAATGAAGAGGCAGCCATGATGTTTCATAAAGCATGGCACGAAGCAACAGATGATTATGAAAAATTTATTGCAGCTTATCATTTAGCTCGTCAACAAAAGAGTATTACAGACAAATTGAAATGGATGGAAACATCTTTACGGTGTGCACTAAATATAAATGATGATAATGTTAAGAGCGCATACTCAACGTTATATTTAAACATTGCCAAATGCTATGAGGAGTTGTGTGATTCTGATAATGCAAAAATAAATTATGAATTGTCAAATTTATATAAGGGTGCGCCTTATGATGGAGGCCCATTTTATCATGGGACAAAGACAGATTTAAAGGCTGGTGATTTACTGACAGCGGGTGGTAATTCAAATTACAAACCTGAACTTAAAATGAACCACATTTATTTCACTGCTAACGCAAATGGCGCAGGTCTTGCAGCAACATTAGCAAAAGGAGAAGGAAGAGAACGCGTTTATATAATAAAACCAACAGGCGAATTTGAAAACGACCCTAATGTTACTGATAAAAAATTCCCGGGTAACTTAACACGTTCTTATCGCTCACAAGAACCTTTGAAAATTATTGGTGAAGAAACAGGATGGGCGAAACTGACAACTAAGGAGCGACATGAATGGCGTGAAAATTTAGCCAAAAACAAGGGTGAAATTATTAATTGAACATATTCCAAACAGGTAAAATAGTTATTTTGACGACTGGCTCTTTATGACATTTTTATTGTCTGTTCAAAATTATATTGAGACCGTAATTTTAATGTATAGTATAAAAGCTATAAGGTGAGAGAAAGTCTTTGTTAGTCTATATGGAATAGCAAAGTAAAAGAGACGCCTAAATACTCTGTCTTAGAAGTTTGTATAGAAATGTTATCAATTTTGACAAGAAAGATGAAATGACAGCAAGAATACTTGATAAAGAAGTTGAATTATCTACTAAAACATAAAAGTATCAAAGAGAAAAAGAACAGACAAATTTTTGCACAAAAAGTCGGGAAGGCAAACTCCTGATATTCTATAATTGAATACACAGGCAGGAGGTGATTGATATGAGATGGACAGAATGCATCAGTGATGCGATAAGCTTTATTGAAGAAAATATTACTGAAGAAATCACAATAGATGATATAGCAAAAAAAGTGCATATTTCACCTTTTTATTTTCAAAAGGGTTTTGCTATGCTATGTGATTTCACGGTGGGTGATTATATCAGATATCGCAGGTTGGCTCTTGCGGGCAGTGAAATTGCTGCAAACGATGATAAAATCATAGATATTGCACTAAAATACGGTTATGATTCTCCTGATAGTTTCACAAAAGCATTTGTTCGTTTTCATGGATGCACACCGTCCGCCGTGCGAAAAGACGGAGCGAGTATTAAATCCTTTGCTCCTCTTTCGATCAAATTTACTTTAAAAGGAGGCTATTCTATGGATTACAAGATTGCAGAAAAAGACGAGTTTACCGTAGTTGGATTAAAAAGAACGTTCAAATACGAGAACGCAATGCAGGACGTACCAAAACTTTGGGGTGAGTTTCATCAGATGTCAGTGGGCAAGGCAATATGCCCAATGTACGGCATTAATGCTGATGAATCTATGCAGGGTAATGAGTTTGAGTATCTTATAGCGGATAATTATAATCCTGCTATGGATATTCCGGATGGATTTGTAACCAAGGTTATTCCAAAATTTACATGGGCGGTATTTTCTTGCAAAGGTGCAATGCCGCAAGTAATGCAGGACGTGAACAAAAAGATTTACTCAGAGTGGTTACCAAATTGCAAGGATTACGAAATAGCAGCGGGATACTGTATCGAGATGTATGAAGATCCTGCTAAGTACGAATGTGGAGTGCAGGACGAGAACTATTACAGTGAACTGTGGATTCCTGTAAAGAAAAAGTAAGCGCTTTGGAAGAGTGTAAAGGGGGCTTGTCCGCCCCCTATATTTTATTTAGAATAATTTATTTGTCATAATTGTTATGATTTCCGCGGATGCCTTTTTTGTCAGACCGCCTTTTATATCAAATGCGTCTGCAAGAATCATATCATCCATAACCGTGCTTACCTGTTCTGCTGTCAAATCATCTAAGGGATCATCCAGATTGCAGGAGAAGGTACTTCCTTCCGCACATTTGAAGGACATAGTCAGTTTTGTGGACATTGCATCACCCCCTTGCCTTCAGATTCATATTGATTATTCCTCTAAAAGCGTGTACTCTTCATGCTTGATAATATTCGTCAGAGAGTGCTTTTGGAGAGATGCAACTTTTTTCGCAACATCAAACAAAACTTCATTTTCAGCTTCCGACCGTGCTTTATCCAGAGTCTTATATTTTGTAATCTGCTTGTTGTTGTCATCAAGACCTGCGTTCAGCACTAATCTGATCTTACTATTCTTATGAATTTTTATTATAGCCATAATCTCACCGCCTTTCGCGACATTATATACATAAGCTGCAAAAAAGGTGACAAGCTATGGCAGATCATCAGTAGTTGAATGCATTTACGCCCGTAATTGATAGCGAAAGCGACTTGAAAAATTCCTTTTGACCATTCCTTGACATTGGAATTTCCACACCGGATTTCATTGTAAGAGTTTTATAGTCATCACTTACCTGCTCAATATTAAAAAAATTAACAATATAACCCTTGCTGCATTTTATGAAATAATTTGCATCCAGCTCGGTTAATATCCCGGACAGAGAATCAGGTACCTCCATAGTTTCTCCGCTGCGAAGATAAAATATCGATTTATTCTTTTCCTTGTAAATACATTCAATGTCTGAGTGTTGAATCAGGCGGGACATTTTTGCATTTTTCGCTGCATAGACACCATAGGGACAGAGATGTGATGATTTAAGTATTTTGAGCATCTGATTTCTAAGCTCTTTTTGTGTCAAAGGAAGCTCCAGTTTTCCGTGAGCATAGCGTGCAGTCTTCCGGTCAAAGTTATTATAAATTTTCAGCAGATATGACACGTTACCTTTTTCGCATATTATAAAAAGTTTGTAGTCATCCTTAAACAAAAATTCTCTCAGGAATTGCTCCGAGTCGGAAACACAGTGTATTTTAAAGGAAATGTTACTTTTCTTAAGGAACTTGGTCAATATATCTTCTATTTGTGTTAACTTTTTTGTGGGTCCGTGTAAGGCAATCTTATTACTCAAATTAATCATTCCTTTATCTTTATTATATTGCATTTATACTTAAATATTGCATAAATATTTTTCGAGATTTTTGTTTTTGAAGAATGCGATGATTTCAGTATAAATTTAGAATTTTATATAAAGAAAGTATACCACTCACAAAGCATAGTCTTGAAATATTCAAGTTCAAAAATTTTTTGACTTGAATATATATGCATATTTTAATCGTCAAGAGCTTTTAGGTCTGCCAGCCTCGAAACCGACATTGAATAGGCATCTGCAAATTTCTTGAAATATCCTTCTGTCATTACGACCTTGGCGCCTGATTTAAACTCTATAACCCTGCTGTTTTTTTCCAAACGATGTATTTTACGTATATTGCGTGTATTTACAATAACTCCTATGCAGCATTTTGCAAAATATTTTCTGTTGATTTCAGCATTTACCTTTCCTATATTTTTTGAAATAATTTCCCTGTCTCCGTTTGTCAGGTACATTATGGTTTTTTTGTTATCACTTTGGAGGTAATCTATTTCTTCATAGGGAATTTTACGTGTTAAACCGCGGTGAGTTACGGTATATTCTCCGGGGGAGTAAAAGCTTGCTAACTCCGGGTTTCTCATAAGCTTCTCGTCGATTTCCTCAAGAGTCGGCGGAAAACCCATGGTGCCTGTAACAATATGAGAAACAGGCATGCAGCCGTCTTTAATCACATAGGAAGTAACGCCGTCCATACACGCCACAATAAGCCGGTAGCTGCTGTTGAGCAGATAATTTTTCATGAGTTGCTGAGGATTTGATAAATACTGAAAATTGAAAGAAATTTTATTTTCCTTAAGAGGTTTCTTCAATGCTTCCTCCAAGATTTTACGCTCCTCAGCACTGCCGTACAACAATATTTTCAGCATGAACATCACTCCTGTATAATATTGTTATCATTGTATTCTTTAATACCTAAGTTGTTACAGCTTGTTTTAGAAAATGCATTATAAATGCGGAGTGTAAGTTGAGAATAAGCATGCTTGATGGAATAGATGTGGAAATTGAAACTAAATAAGGAATTATATACTGCCGGTCTTGGTTGCCTATTGCAATTGAGACAGGTTTTTGTTTTTTAAGTTATTTGTAGAATATTGGAAAAATCATGATATAATATTGCATATGAACTAAAAGCGGAGTGTAAAGTCTAATGAAGGAATCTATTTTATTAAATGATTTATTAAATCTAAGTACAGAAAATATAGAACGGGCAAAAGTTCGATTCAATCAATATAATGGACAGGAAGATCCTATGGAAGTTTATCTTCGTAATCCAGATGAGGTAAATGACATCTGGCTTTTTTGGAGAGCAAAAAACAGATACTTTAATGTTGGAGAAATTGCAATATGCCTTTTTCAACTATCTGCGGATAATTGGCTGCTTTCAACAATAAAGAAGGTTACTTGTGAATTTGGTGTAATTAATGCCGTTAATTATAATGGAGAGATGTTAGAAGAATATAGTCCGTATTTTGGCCGTGTAATAATAAAATATAATAAAACTCATCAAACACAAGTTGTCCACTTAAAAAATGTTATTAATGAGTTAGAGATAGCACAGATTCTGCCAAATATATTTGATGGAATAGATTTTCCGGGATATGATAAAGTTAGGTTATCTTATGGACAGTTATCAACTATAGTGCATAGGCAAAAGCAAGATTGGGTTGCTGCATTAAAAAATCAAAAGGCAGTGTATCTGATAGTTGACAGAGAAAGCGGCAGTCAATATGTCGGATCAGCATACGGTGAAAATGGCATGTTGCTGCAGCGCTGGATAAGCTATATAAATGATGGCCATGGCGGGAATAAACTGCTTAGATTAATTGTCGATAAGCTTGGGATTGACTATGTTAAGAAGAATTTTCAATATTCAATTTTGGAAAACTACAATGCAAGGACAGACAAGAATATTATATTGGCACGTGAATCTTGGTGGAAAGAAACTCTGGGGAGCAGGGCATTTGGATTAAATGCAAATTAAGGTAAAAAAAGAGCCCTTTGTGGCATATTCCGAAGTAGTACATAACTTTATCGATGATGTGTATACTTTCGAAGAAAAATACATAAATAGAGGGAGGTTTGAGGTTATGCAAGAGCAGAGATTTACAAAAAGGGACTGGACGCTTTTTAAAAATAAAATTGCTGATTGGCAGGAATCATATATGGACAGGCTCAATAAGGAGTATATAGAATTACTAAGTGAAGACACTAATCCATCAGAAAAGTTTTGGAGGCTGGACAAGAGAATAAAGGAAGATAGGAAGAAGACTGGCGTTCAACTGGAAATGAGTCGATCGAATCTTATTAATAACATTATTTCCCTTATAAATGATGGTGCAATCAGTTTTGAAAATCTCGAAGAATTCAGTGATGAGTTGAAGGAAACTGTAAATGTCTTTATTGATAGATAGTTTAGAGTATATTAAGTTTTGAATGACTTAGAAGCAGAATGTGCGCATAATATATAGAAGTTGGAAAAGCTATAAATCGTGATAATATCAATAAACAGTCATAAAACAGGAGGAGTTATGAATCATAAATTATTTATTGAAAAATCAGATGAAATACTTAACGGTATGACCATAGATGAATTAAAAAGCTGTTTACATAATATTGCAAGGAAGACACCTGAAAACAAGAGAGAAGCTTTTATTCAGCTTCTTAATGACTGCTGCTGTAAAAATAAAAAAAGCAGCAGTCATGTTAAGAGTGGTTATAAAAAACTTATATCTGATGAAAAAGTGAAAAACAAGATGACGGAAATAATTAATACTTTTGAAAAAATAGAAAATGGTGAACTGTGTTTTTCGGCTCGGGGATATGAAGATTATACTTACGGATATTGGGAAAGTGACTGGATATGGGAATACGAGGATGAAGAAGGAATTGGAAGTATAATTGAGGATGCTGCGTTATTTGCACATGATTGTGTGAATGATTGCAGATACGAGGAGGCTGTATCGGTTTATAAATTAATTATGGATACAACTTACCTTGCTGAAAACGAAGATGGCGGTGATTGCATAGAGCTTGACCTTGAAGAAATAATCGGGGAAAAATTAACCGGTATTAATTTAAACACAGTTGCCTTAGAGGTGTTATATTCAGAGTATCAGATTAAACCTGCAGAAGAACGGGCAAGAAGTTTGTATGTGTATTTTAGCTATCCGTATTTTGATGAAATTCGTATTGAAGATATTTTCAGCAAGGGCAGAGAAGAACTGAAGGACACTGACATGTTCTTGCAATCCTGGATAGATTTTCTTTTGCAGCAGAAAGGAGACACTGCTTCACGCCTTTTAAAAGAGGGCATGCTCTATTACAAGGGTGCTGATGGATTGGTTGAAATTGCAAGAAAAGGTTATAAGGAGCACCCTTCTGTATATCTGGCAGCACTTGTAGAATGTGAGAAAACTCATAATTATGAGCGAATGAAAGAAATTGGAAAGGAAGCTCTTGATAGATTAGACAATGATTTGAAAATACGCGGAGAAATTGCAATTAAAACCTCACAGGCTTCCTGGGGTGTCAGCGATTTTGAATATATGAGAGAATGCTGGTATGAAGCATTTTGCTCGGACTCAACAATTGCTAACTATTTGAGGATTTTTGCAGATAAAGAAGCCACAATCAAATATAAAGAGTCTATCGAAAAAACAATAGAAGAATTGACTATGACTGACCGGTACTATTACGAAAAAAGTTCTGAAACAGATATAAATAATATATATGAAATTGACTACAAGCTTTTAAATTTTTTCTCAGGTCATTTTAGTGAGGTTAAGAACTGGTGCATGAAGCAGAAAAACCCACTGGGATGGAGCGGTAAATTTATAGTCTATGGTGTTGATGCTATGCTTTTGTACTTATATGCAGATACGGATTTGAGAAAAGCGTGTAAAAATATTGCTGAATATTTTTCTGCCCATGCGTGTTCGTTTACCGGTAAAAATCTTATATTTATGACGGAAAACTCTGCATTTGAAACTGAGACGAGTACACAAAAAAGCGGAGAGGTTTTTTGGCATGTATTTAATATGTGGAAATCTAATTATAATATGCCTGAAGATGAAGCAAGTTCCTATATTAAGTGGCTTGAATCCTTAATAAATAAAAGAGTAGATGCAATAGTAAGCGGACAACACAGAAAAAGTTATGGCAAAGCCGCTTTACTGGCGGCTGCTTTGGGTGAAGTTAAGGAATCCATGGGGATTCAATCGGCAAAGAGAATTATTATTGATAATTATTTGAAAAAATACCCGCGCCACACCGCATTTAGGGGAGAGTTAAAAGAATACATGTAAAAACATGGACATTTTAGGGAAGGACCTTAAAATGATTAAAAAGTATAATCATACCTCAATTATATTACATACTTTCTATTTCCCAAAATCAATATTTTATTCAAAATGGGAATTATCTTTTTCGTTAATGCAAAACAAAGACTCTTTTTTAAAACAGGCAAAAATTTTCAGATTATGCCAATGGTAAGGGTTTTATTCCTTGACAAGAAATATATGTCAGCATATAATGTACGTAAGACGTGAATTATAATTCACGAGAATGGAGGTGTAAAAATTGGCTTACAATGGATTTGCAATTGATAATTACCTTGATGCGGAAAAGGTTACCAAGCAGCTTGATGAGTTGATTCAAAAGCCTGTGTATTCGATTCGGAAAGCATTTCTGGATGATTACGTCGAAAATTATTTCAATAAAAAATGCACTGAATCCAAGGCAATGATTGAAGAAGCCAGGCAGATAATCCCCGGAGGTGTGCAGCACAATCTTGCATTTAATTATCCCTTTCCCATCGTTATAACCAAGGCGGAGGGAGCTAGACTGTACGATGCCGACGGAAACTGGTATTATGATCTGCTGCAGGCAGGAGGACCCACAATTTTAGGGAGTAATCCGGATGCTGTCAGAGAACAGGTAATCGAGCTTTTAAATACATGCGGACCATCGACCGGTCTTTTTCACGAATATGAATACAAGCTTGCCAAAAAAATATCTGAGATGGTGCCCTCTGTGGATATGTTCCGTATGCTGGGCTCGGGAACGGAAGCATGCATGTGTGCGGCGCGTATTGCCCGGTTGAAAACGGGAAAGAAGAATATTTTGAAAATGGGTGGAGCTTATCACGGATGGTCTGATCAGCTTGCCTACGGTATGCGTGTACCCGGAACCAAGGGTATGATGTCAAAGGGTGTGCCGAATTTTGTGTTCAGGCACACGGACGAATTTTTCCCCAATGATCTGGATGACCTTGAAAGAAAGCTGAGAAAAAATAAGCTGTACGGCGGAACCGCTGCGGTGTATATTGAGCCTATGGGACCGGAAAGCGGTACTCGTCCTGTTTCCAAGGAGTTTATACAGGGAGCGGAAAGATTGGCGCATCAGTATGGGGCACTTTTGATTTTTGACGAGGTTGTGACAGGCTTTCGTATCGGACCAAGCGGCGCTCAGGGCTATTTCGGAGTAGATCCGGATCTGACGGTTTTCGGAAAGATAATTGCGGGAGGCTATCCCGGTGCAGGAGGTGTGGGCGGACACAAGGACTGTATGGCTCATTTAGGCGCAGGTCTTGATTCGTCCGGCAAGAAAATCCCCAAGGCCATGTGCGGAGGTACAATGGCGGCAACACCCATATCCTGCGTAGCAGGCTATTATACACTGTGCGAAATTGAAAGAACAAATGCCTGTGAGACCGCAGGACGCATGGGAGACCGTCTGACTGAGGGGCTGCAGGAAATAATCAGGAAGTATGAGCTGCCGTTTGTGGCATTTAATCAGGGCTCGATTTGTCACCTGGATAATGCGGGAACAATGCATTTTTCCGTGGATTGGAAGAAACCGTGGAAAATCCCCAATATTTTAAAGGAAACAGGAATACGTCAAAAGGAAATGGAACATATGGGAGCCGCATATATGGCAGAAGGAATTGTAACATTAGCCGGTTCAAGACTGTATACAAGTGCCGCATACACGGAGGAAATGATAGACGATGTGTTGGCAAGGTTTGATCGTGTTTTATCCAAATGCGGACCTTTGGATTTATCCTGACAGTGTAAGGAATGGAGTCAATTATGAAGTATTCAATTGAAGAAGCAAAAGAGCTTGTGATCCGCGGAGGGAAAATATTGGCGGAAAGCGGTCTTATTGCAAGGACATGGGGCAATATAAGCGCCAGGATTTCCGACGACAAATTTGTTATAACCCCCAGCGGTCTTGCGTATGAAACACTTACAACCGGGCAGATAGTGGAGGTTAATATTGCCGATTGTTCCTATGAGGGAGATATAAAGCCGTCCAGCGAAAAGGGAATACATGCGGATACCTACAGGCTGCGCCCGGATGTAAATTATATAATTCATACACATCAGCAGATGGCTTCTGTCCTCAGTATTGAGGGGAAAGACATTGTGCCGGTCAATGATGAGTATAAACAGGTATTAGGAGATATTGTCCCATGTGCGGCTTATGGGATGTCATCCACGGGGAAGCTGCGTAAAAATGTTGTCAAAGTACTTCATGGCAATCCCGGGTGCAAGGCTGTTTTGATGAAGTATCACGGAACAATCTGCATGGGCGAGGATCTAGATAATTCTTTTGAAATTGCACAGACTCTCGAAAAAATGTCAAAGGATATATATGAACAGTCATGCGGCAAAAATAAAAGCGGTAAAAATATAAAAAATGCGGCGCAGATCCGCGATTACGGAAGCAGCTGCCGTGAAGGAAACAAGTTTATTCTTCAATGCAACGGCAAATCCTCAGAATATCTGATAGAAAAACTGCCGGAAGAGGCACCCGAGGCAGCGGTGCTTCATGCCGAAATTTATAAATCCTGCGATGCTCTTTATATTATACATTCAACTGACGACGAGATAGTTGAAGTCAGCAGCACCGGACGGGAGTTAAGACCCTTTATGGATGACCTTGTGCAGATTGTGGGTGTGAATATCAGGACGGTAAAAGACGCCCTGCTGAATACAAGGGCTATAGCAAAGGAATTAAAGAAGAAAAATGCTGTTTTAATAGAGAATGAAGGTGCTATTTGCACGGGGAAAACCGAAAGCGATGCAAAAGCGGCCGCCATGATTCTGAGGAAGGGATGTGCTGCCGATTTGTATGCCGAGGCCATAAACAAAACAGATAATTTAAGTACTATGGATGCACACATACAACGATTTGTCTATAAAAATAAATATTCCAAGATGAAGGAACAACGAGGTTAAATATGTTAAAAAAGCTGACAGAGGAAAAACTTTCAGAGCTGCTTGAAACCGGAATAGCTGAATTTGCCGAAAAGGGACCGGAGGGAGCAAATGTCAACACAATTGCAAAAAAGGCAGGGATAAGCGTCGGAGTTCTTTATAAATACTATGAAAATAAGGAAGAATTTTTCCATGCCTGTCTGAGAAAAAGCCTCGATATATTGAAATCCGTATTGAATGAGGTAACACAAAGCGACGATAAGCTTTTAGTGCGGGCTGAAAGGATGATATGTGCGGTGCAGGACTACTCAAAGAAATACGGTGTATATATCAAAATGTACAACAGGATTGCTTCGGAAAACGGCAGAAAATATGTATCCATGTATGCTGCCGAGATAGAGAGTATGACCGCAAGGGTGTATACAGAATTTATCGAAAGAGCCATAAAGGATGGAGACATAAGGAATGATATTAACCCGAGGCTCTTTGCATTTTTCTTTGATAATCTGCTGACCATGCTGCAGTTTTCCTACTGCTGTGATTATTATACCGAAAGAGCAAGGGTATATTGCAAAGAAGATTTTGATGATGATGAAATGGTGGTTTCAGAGCTGTTGAAATTTATTGAATCTGCATTTACCTTCAGCCGGTCTGAGATTGTTCATAGAGATCAGATGTGATGAGCACAAAGAAAAGGATATGGATATGATATATGTAATTGCTTATGATATAGGAACTACCGGTGTTAAAACATGCCTTTTCGGCATAGGTGAAAAAATAGAGCTCATAGCAGGTGTGCATGAGGGCTATGGTCTTTACATGGTTGAAAACGGAGGTGCGGAGCAGGATGAAAATGAATGGTGGAATGCCATGTGCTCCACCACAAAGAAGCTGCTTGACTCAGCAGATGTAAAACCGTCTGATATAAAGGGTATATCTTTTTGTTCGCAAATGCAGGGACTTGTACTGGTTGACGAAAGCGGCTCCGCTGTCAGAAGACCCATGAGTTACATGGATCAGCGTGCCGTCAGGGAAATAAAGGAAGGTATCGCACACGGAATTCAGGTTGCGGGAGCCAATGTATTCAAGCTTGTAAAAAGCCTGATTATAACGGGGGCTGCCTCCACCAGCGTCAAGGATCCGGTCTGGAAATATAAATGGGTGGAGCGCAATGAGCCGCAAAACTTCAAAAGAATTCATAAATGGCTGGATGTAAAGGAATATCTCATTTGCAGATGTACCGGGAAATTTGTAATGACGGAGGATTCTGCATTTGCAACGCTGTTGTATGATACCAGAGAGGTCAAAAGAGGCTGGAGCATGGAGCTTTGCAAAATGTACGGAGTCAGAACAGAGCATCTTCCAGATGTGATTAAATCAACAGACGTAGCTGGATATCTCACTCAGGGAGCATCAGAAGCATTGGGTCTTGCACATGATATACCCGTGTTCGGAGGCGGAGGCGATGCTTCTCTCATAGGAATAGGAGCAGGCTGTGTTGAGACGGGAGATACTCACATATACCTGGGAACCTCCGGATGGGTGTCGACAATTGTGGACAGACAAAAAGTTGACGTATCAAAAATGATTGCTGCCATTGTCGGAGCACAAAGCGGGCATTACAACTATTTTGCTGAAATGGAAACCGCAGGTAAATGTCTCGAATGGGTGAAGGATCACCTTGCCCTGGATGAAATAGACATATATTTGGAAAAAAGACACGTGACCGAAAGCAAGGAAACTCTGTATGCAAGCTTGTACGACTATCTGATGGAAACCATAAGCAAAATAGAACCGGGAGCAGGGGGAGTGGTTTTTACCCCGTGGCTTCACGGAAACAGATGTCCCTTTGAGGATCCTGATGCTTCCGGGATTTTTTTCAACATTACCCTCGATACGGGCAAGACCGAGCTTATACGTGCTGTGGTGGAAGGTGTATGCTATCATCTGAAATGGATGCTTGAGTGCCAGAAGGAAAAAATAAAGGTTTCCGATACAATACGGTTTGCGGGCGGAGGAGCCCTTTCTCTCGTTATGGCACAGATGCTGGCTGATATAACGGGACACAGGGTTGATGTGACCGCAAATCCCCAGAATGCAGGTGCGGTAGGTGCGGCGGCGGTTATGGGTACAGGTCTCGGAATTATCCAAAAGCTTGAGACGGCGAAGGAATACGTTTCCGTTGAGCAGTCCTTTATACCAAACGAAAGAACAAGAGCAGTATATGAAAGAAACTATCAGGTGTTCAAAAGGTTGTACAAGTGCAATAAGAAAAACTTTAAAGATTTACATACGAATGTTGAGGTGGTAGGAAATGAATTGTCACAGCTTAGTTGAAAGGCAAAGAGAATATTTTCGTGAGGGCGGTACAAGAAGTTTTGAATTCAGAATATCAATGCTTCGCAAATTACAAGATGCCGTAAAAAATAATGAAAACATATTTAATGAAGCAATGAAAAAGGATATGAACAAATGCCCTTCGGAAGTGTATATGACAGAAGTCGGAATAGTCATGGAAGAGCTGCGCTTCCATATTAAGCATTTGTCCGGATGGATGAGGGATAAAAAGGTTCCCACACCTCTGTCTCATTTTCCTGCCAAATCGTTTATATCACCTCAGCCCTATGGAGTTGCTTTGATTATGGCTCCCTGGAACTACCCCATACAATTGTGTCTTGAGCCGCTTATCGGAGCCATTTCCGCAGGATGCACGGCTGTTGTAAAGCCGTCGGCATATGCTCCTGCCGCCAGCCATGCCATTGCACAAATGCTCGGGTCTGTTTATCCCGAAGAATATATAGCCGTTGTAGAAGGAGGCAGACAGGAAAATACCATGCTGCTGGAGGAAAAATTTGATTATATATTTTTTACGGGAAGCCCGGCGGCAGGTCGTCAGGTAATGGAAAATGCCGCAAGGAATCTTACGCCTGTGACCCTGGAGCTTGGAGGAAAAAGCCCGGTTATCGTAGACAAAACGGCAGATTTGAAGCTTGCCGCAAAGCGTATTGCCTTCGGCAAGGTACTGAATGCAGGTCAGACCTGTGTGGCTCCGGATTATCTTTTCATTCACAGAGATATAAAGGATGAATTTATAATTTTTTATAAGCATGCTTTGGAAACATTTTTTCCCGGACATGAAATGGACGATATGAACACAATTATAAATGAAAAGCATTTCGAACGCATAACAAGACTGCTTGACAGCGGTAAAATTGTTGAGGGCGGAAATACAGACACAGCACGCAGATTTATACAGCCAACGCTGTTAGATGATGTAAAGCTGGACTCACTGATTATGCAGGAGGAAATATTTGCTCCGATTCTGCCCATTATCACCTATGAGGATATCAACGAATGCATTGACTACCTCATAAAACAACCGAAGCCGTTGGCTTTGTACCTGTTTACTAAGGATTCCCACATTGAAAAACAGGTGCTCAATAAGTGCTCCTTCGGAGGAGGATGTATCAATGACACCATTATTCACATTGCCACTCCCCATATGGGCTTCGGAGGTGTGGGAAGCTCCGGCATGGGGAGCTATCACGGGAAAAAGAGCTTTGACACATTTACTCATTACAGAAGTATTTTAAAAAAAGCAAACTGGCTTGACATCCCCATCCGTTACAGACCATACTCCCATAAGAGAGATAAGCTTATGAGATTTTTCTTAAAATAATATATAGTTGGATATGAAATATCAGTCAATGGAGGACATTATGAACGCAGTACCTGAAAAAGAAGATGAATACAATGACGAACATAATGAAATTGCAAAAAATCAAACTGTAAAAAAAGAAGTAGTTCGCGGTATTAAATTTGCACTTTTCTCTGCTTCCGCAGGAGTAATAGAGATAACTGTTTTTTCACTTCTCAATGAACTGACAAATTTGCGTTACTGGTTGTGCTATTTAATAGCACTGGTTATGTCCGTACTGTGGAATTTTACCTTAAACCGCAGATATACATTTCGTTCTGCAGACAATGTATCCTCTGCCATGCTGAAAACCTTCGGTTTCTACTGCGTGTTCACCCCGGCATCAACATTCCTCGGAAACCACCTGGCAGACACCTTACTCTGGAATGAGTACCTGGTTACAATAATTATCATGCTGTCAAATTTCGTCCTCGAATTCCTGTACGACCGCTTTTACGTATTCCGAAATACAATTGATACAAATAATTTGGCAAGGAAGAAAAAATAAATTATTGCACTGGCTATCTCACTTTGACAGGTCGCCGGGCAGAATGTTTTCCGTTTTTTGTTTTATCACCTGCTATTTTCGCAGATCTTTAGGTAAAATTCCGAATATTTTTGAAGGATTCTGAAAAATTGCTGACATTTGTGTCTCGCGGCTGGGACTGTCCGGCTCACGTTGTAATCCTCATGGAGCAGGAGAGAAAAAGTCTTTTCCATGAGTTGTTATGGATATATAAAATTGTCCTGTTTTTTATGTCTCAAAAGCTGTATAATATTGTCGAATATAGTAAGCTTGGCAGCTGCATGATGCTGCATAGTTAAATTTCGGGATGTACAAAAGGAGCAAAAATGTTAACTAAAATATATCTGTACTTTATTATATATGCCTTTTTAGGGTGGTGTACCGAGGTTGTGTATGCTGCCTTGAAGGAAGGAAAATTTGTAAACAGAGGATTTCTGAACGGACCATACTGTCCGATTTATGGATTTGGGGTTATTACAATTGTAAGTCTGTTGTCACCCATTCATGGGAATCCATTTTTGTTGTTTCTGGGATCGGTATTTGTAACAAGTTTACTTGAACTTATTACGGGATTTATATTGGAGAAGATATTCAAGCAGAGATGGTGGGATTATTCGGAGGTGCCGTTTAATATAGGTGGATATATCTGCCCCCTTTTTTCACTGATGTGGGGTTTGGCATGTCTCATCGTTGTGGACAGCATTCATCCGATGATATCAAGGCTTGTGGATATTATTCCTCATGTGCCTGCATTAATCATCATGATTGTCTTTTCTGCTGCCTATACAGTTGATATTATTGCAACAGTCAATACGATTTTCAAGCTGAACAGAAGGATGGAGCGTATAGAAGAGCTGTCAGCCAGAATTAAGAAATCCTCAGATGAACTGGGAGAGAGTCTGGCGGCAAGTACCATAAATCTTGTTGCTAAAAAGGAATTGATTGAAGAAAAAATAAATCAGGAAAAAGAAAAGCTTGAGGAAAAAATCGGGCAGACGAAGCAGGAAATGGAATCTGAATGGGCCGATATGGTACAAAGACGTAGAGAAGCACTGGAGGATATGAAAAATTCACTTAATAAAGAGCTCCTTGAAGCTAATATCTTCGGTTCAAAACGTTTGATGAAGGCTTTTCCCGGATGGAAGACAAAACGCAACAAGGAAGCTTTTAATGTGTTGAGAGAGTATTTTAATAAAAAGTCACGAAAAAAGAAGCTATAATACTCTTTGTCCCTGAATCCCCACTTCCTTTATATCAGAGAATTCTGACAGCAGCAGTATTTTATGCAGCAAATCCTTCGGAATTTGTATTAATTCTTTAAATTTGCATTAAATAATTATATAATAGTTTTTACAATATATCACTTGTAGTCTGAGAGCAGACTTATTTGCCTCTTGGACGCAGGATGTTTGCTCATTTATACAAATGAGCCGGAAGGAGAATGTTATGAAGAAACTTACAGTTTTATTTTTAGCCTTATTGCTCATAGTAGTACCTGTATCTGCGGTTCAAGCTTCTGAGGGCGATATTTCCAGGAGTGGTTTTATAAAAACGATAAATGAAACCTTCCATATTTATACGGTACTGGATACAGACGAAGCATTTTCGGATATTGATTTGAAAAATGAGGATTATTTTGAGTTAATGGCAGCAAAGAGGAATGGATATATAACAGGGTATACCGATGGGGCCGTTCGTGCCGGCAATATTATTACCCGTGCAGAAGCGGCCGTGGCATTGGACAATTTAATGAAATTGCCCCAGCCTATGGATGGTCCGGTTCTATCAGATCAGCAGGAACTGCCTTCATGGGCCTTAGGCAGCATTCATAGAGTTGTAGCCCGCGGCATTTTACCAGCTGACGAAAACGGAAATTTTAACGGCAGTGAACCGCTGTCAAGAGCAGATTTGGATAATGCCGTTGCTGTAATTAAATCTCTTGGACTGCATGGACGTGAAGATGAAATTAAAATTATTAAATCATTTGACGGATTTGAAGTAACCGGCAGACTTTCTGTGCCGGCAGAGAAAGAAAAAATTGACAGGCTTGTAATATTCGTTCACGGCACCGGTCCTAATACTTATGAAATGCGCCGTCAAAACAATACTTCAGGCACCAGGTTTAAATATCTTGATGTTTATGCGGATAAGTTTACCTGTGATGGTACAGCCTTTTTCACTTATAATACGAGAGGCATCAGCTTGGGGGATGAAGAACCCTATTATGCCCATATTGACGAAAATGGTTATAAACAATACACTCCGCAAAATATAGCTCAGGATGTTAAATATATTATTGAGCAATTAAAACAAGACTCTCGTTTAACAAACGCAGATGTCATCCTTCTCGGGGCAAGCGAGGGTACCATTATAGCGCCGCTGGCTGTATCGGAATACGGTGCGGAAGCTGATGCGCTGCTGCTTATGGGATACTGCAACGATAATATGCGTGATGTATTAAAATACCAGTTAGGCGGTGGAATGTCATTTTTCAATTATACACTTTTTTTCAATGTAGTTGGAGCTGAAGAAATTACAAAAGAGCAATATGAAGCAGATCCCAACGGAATCATAGATGGTTTACTGGGCGGAACTGCATTTGAGGATATTGATTTGGACGGCAACGGCTTAATAACCGAAGAGGATTTTGCCGCCATAATGACACCTGTTAAGGACAGTCTTTTTCAAGCAATTGAAAATGATGATGATCAATGGATTGCTGAAAACATGTCAGCAATTATGCCTCCGCTGATGTCGGATTGGTTCAGGGCTCATTTTGAACTGCCTAAAACCGAAGATATAATGACTGAGGTTGATATACCTATGTATATCTTCCAAGGTACTTATGATGCAAATTGTCCCGTTCAAGGCACCTATGATGTTCAACACAGATTTGATGAATTGGGGAAAGATAATTTAACGGTTCATATTTATGATGGATATGATCACGACCTGAATTTTACACAATTACTTTATGGTCTTGGTTCAAATGCCTTTGAAGACATTTTTTCAACTGTAAGGAATTTACAGATATCTGGCAAATAGCGGATATGGGTGTAAAACTTTAGTCTCATGGGGTGAAGATCGGATAAATTAAAATTTGTGAGGTATTACAATTTGGAGTTAACAAAAAATGATGTACAGAAAATCATGAAATGCGATATGCTGAAAATAGAAGCTTTAGGAAACGTTAAAGGTGCAACCGCGGTAATTCATAAAGGAAAAGTCTTTTATGTTTGGAAAAATGAGAATACTATATTTTTTCAAGAAAAGTGGATGTGGAGTAAAATATACAAATTTGAAATTTTCTCTGTAATATTATAAGTATACCAAGAAGCTCATCAATCTGAGAGCTGCCGTACAGCAGCTCTCTCAGTTTGAAGACAAAAGACATTTAGAACACAAAACCTAAATGTCTTTTTCTTATATAATTTAATGAAAAAATTGCCCAGTGAAAAATTGAGAAAAACGGAGAAAGAAAAGGCTCCAAAAGCCCATGTTTTTTCTTCATCTTAACTAATTTTTTTAAATTTATACAAGCAAAAGTAAGCATCTATTGCTCTTTCTACATTTCTCAAAAGGTGATCTTTTGGAACCATTCATCCATTGACATTATGTGCACTTGCTCTCTTTTACCAAAAGAAGCTGTACAATATGTGAAAGATAATATGGAGACCGTCAATCTGCAAGACCTGCTTCCTGTGAGATTTCCTCATGAAACGGGCTTGGGTTTGTGTACCGTGAGGCGAAGGCTGCTATCATAAATTTAAATCGGTCATTCCTCTTTTAATATGATAATACATTGCTAAGGCAGCACCGTCGGCATCTCTGTTTTTAATAAAATCAGCTATCATACGGTGATATATTACTGCGTTTTCGACAGCCGATTTATAATTACCGGTATAAAAGGCGGTATCTATAGCATCTTTTATAGCGGCTCCAAGCGTCGGCAGCATTGATTCGATAACATTATTATGTGTTGCTTTTGCTATAGCTGCGTGAAATTTCTGGTCAGCTGTTTGAAAAGGCCTGTTGTTTGTGGCTTCTGTAAATGCTTCCTGCTCATATTTTATGATTTCTTCGATATCGCTTTCAGTTGCTCTTTCGATTGCCAGTTTTACCACAGCGGGTTCAAACATCAGACGCATTTCAAACCAGTTCAGTACTAACTTTTTTTTATCTTCTAAGTAAGATATTCCAAAGGGATCATTCTGAGAATTCGGATTAGCTGTGACAAAAGTGCCGCGCCCTCTCTCAATTGTCAGTACTCCATTTGCAACAAGCATTTTAATTGCTTCTCTTAATGATGTACGGCTGACGCCAAGCTCATCGGACAGTATTTTTTCGCTGGGCAATTTATCACCCGGCATGTATCTTTTTTCAATAAAAATCATATCACTTATTATATTTGCAATTATTCTCGAGACAGGAACGAAATTATTTATCATAATCATCTCCGGTATTTAAAAAATTTTATATTTTTATTGTAGTATATTTTTGCTATAAAGTAAAGAAGAGGTAGTACGTCTTTTTGACGAAGAGGTACTACCTCTTTTTGTTAAAAAAATACTTTTTATCATATTGACAGCATTTTTCATATAGATTATAATGAAAATATAGAAAATAAGAGTTTTTTTGAAAAAAGACATCATACAAGTTTTGCCGAATATATATTAAAAGAAAATAAGGGTAGCTTATTGAAACTATCTTAAAAGTAGGAGGAAAACAAAAAATGAGAAGTGATTCAGTAACAAAAGGTGTTCAAAAAGCACCGCATCGTTCATTATTTAATGCATTAGGACTTACCAAGGAGGAGCTGGACAGACCTTTAATAGGCATTGTCAGTTCATACAATGAAATAGTTTCCGGTCATATGAATCTTGATAAAATTGTTGAAGCGGTAAAAATGGGAGTTGCCATGGCCGGAGGAACACCGGTGGTATTTCCTGCCATAGCAGTATGCGACGGTATTGCAATGGGACATGTAGGTATGAAATATTCACTTGCTACGAGAGAGTTGATAGCAGATTCGACAGAAGCAATGTCAATGGCTCATGCTTTTGACGGTCTGGTAATGGTTCCTAACTGTGATAAAAATGTACCGGGCTTATTAATGGCAGCTGCAAGAATTAATATTCCGGCTATATTCGTAAGCGGCGGACCAATGCTTGCCGGAAGAGTTAAAGGTCAGAAAACAAGTCTTTCAAGTATGTTTGAAGCAGTCGGAGCTTATAATGCGGGAAAAATGACATTGGAAGAGGTAGAGGAATATGAAAACAAAGCATGTCCGACATGCGGTTCATGTTCAGGTATGTATACGGCAAACAGCATGAATTGTCTGACTGAAGTTTTAGGGATGGGGTTAAAAGGAAACGGTACAATCCCGGCTGTTTATTCAGAAAGAATAAGACTTGCAAAACACGCAGGTATGCAGATCATGGAATTAATAAAAAATAATATAAAACCCAGAGACATAATGACTGAGGGTGCATTTCTCAACGCGCTTGCAGTAGACATGGCATTAGGCTGCAGCACAAACAGCATGCTTCATTTACCGGCTATAGCACATGAAGCTAAAGTAGAATTAAATCTTGATATAGCTAACGAAATCAGTGCCAAAACACCGAATCTTTGTCATTTAGCGCCTGCCGGACATACTTATATTGAAGATTTAAATGAGGCCGGCGGTGTTTATGCAGTTATGAATGAATTAAATAAAAAAGACCTGTTAAAAACTGATTTAATAACTTGCACGGGAAAAACAGTAGCAGAAAATATTGAAGGCTGTGTTAATAAAAATCATGATGTTATCAGACCAATTGAAAATCCTTATAGCGAAATAGGCGGAATTGCCGTATTAAAAGGTAACTTGGCTCCTGATTCCTGCGTTGTAAAAAGATCAGCCGTCGCACCTGAAATGATGGTTCATGAAGGACCTGCAAAAGTGTTTGATTGCGAAGAGGATGCAATTGAAGCAATCAACTCAGGAAATATTGTGGCAGGAGATGTTGTTGTCATTCGCTACGAAGGACCTAAGGGCGGACCTGGTATGAGAGAAATGCTGAGCCCTACATCAGCAATTGTGGGGAGAGGATTAGGAAGCAGCGTTGCACTTATAACTGACGGACGTTTCTCGGGAGCAACAAGAGGTGCAGCCATAGGTCATGTTTCACCGGAAGCTGCGGTAGGAGGAAATATAGCCTTGGTTGAAGAAGGAGATATTATAAAAATTGATATAAATAGCAATAAAATAGATTTCGTGGTTACAGATGAAGAATTAGAAAGAAGAAGAGCGGAGTGGAAGCCAAGAGAGCCAAGAATTACAACAGGCTATTTATCAAGATATGCAGCTTTGGTTACTTCGGGAAACAGGGGAGCAGTATTAGAAGTCAAAAATAGTTAATGTCTAAAAAATTAAAATTATATTAATAGGAGAGGATATTAAAATGAAGACATTAGAAAGATTAAGTAATTTTGTAGGGAAGTACATGGCATATATAGTTATAGTAATAGCTGCAGCAGCGTTATTTGTGCCGACAACATTTTCTTGGTTAAAGGCATCCTATATTAATCCATTATTAATGATTGTAATGTTTGGTATGGGACTGACTTTAAAATTAGACGATTTTAAATTAGTATTAAGCAGACCTTTAGAAGTATTGATAGGATTTGTGGCACAGTTTGCCATTATGCCGTTAATTGCTTTATCATTGGTTAAAATATTTAATCTGCCGCCGGAATTAGCTGTAGGTGTTGTGCTGGTAGGTACATGTCCAGGTGGAACATCTTCAAATGTTATGACTTTTTTAGCAAAGGGTGATGTGGCATTATCAGTAACAATAACAAGCTTTTCAACTTTATTCGCACCGCTTTTAACTCCGTTTATAACTAAGCTTCTTATAGGAGCAACTGTAGAAGTAGATGTTATGAACATGTTCTTTTCAATAGTTAAGGTTGTAATTGTACCGATTGGCTTAGGTTTTGTAATAAACAAGTTCTTTGGAAAAATAACAGAAAAGCTGGTTAAGATTTTACCGCTTGTTTCTGTAACGGCAATTGTGGCCATAGTTGCTACTGTAGTTTCATTAAATTCAGCAAAATTAATGACCAGCGGACTTTTAATTATTGCAATTGTAGTATTACACAACAGCTTGGGATATTTAATAGGTTTCTTTACAGCAAGAGTATTAGGATTAAATTTATCAAAGCAAAAAACAATAGCTATCGAAGTTGGTATGCAAAATTCAGGCTTGGCAACATCCTTGGCTGCAACAGCATTTGCTCAATACCCTCTGGCTACAATTCCGGGTGCAATATTCAGTGTATGGCATAATATTTCAGGAGCAATAATTGCTAATTTCTTTGCCACAATGAAAGACGGGAAAGAACAAATCAAGAATTCATGATTACTTTATCTGTATTTCAAGCAACTATGCTGTGACCAAGCAAGTGGTTCAGAAATGAAATGTGATACTTTTTAATTGTTATGTAAATTTATATCGGTTGAGCTGGAAAAATTACAGCTCAACCGATTTTTGTTTTATAAATGCAAATAAAAATTCTATATTTTCATTTACGGCATGAAAATGCAAATAAATCAATTTAATTTTCAATTGAGCTATTGAAATGCAAATAAAAATAATTCTATGATTATTTATGAAGGCTTATTTGAGAAACCTACCATTAGTATTGAGAAGCTGCAACATCCTTTCTTTCCCTTAAGCCGTTAAACTCCTTCTTTACCATCAGCATTGTCCACAGGACGATGATGACGTCAATTGCAAACGAGCCGTAATATACGCCGCCCACACCGATGAATCTGGGCAGAAGCAGCATCACAGGAATATAAAATACAAACTGCCGTGCCATACCTATAATCATAGCGGGCTTGCCCTTGTCAACGGACGGGAAGAGGGTCATGGCCATGAAAATGAAGGAGAGTGCCGGAAGAATTGCCATGTATATTCTGAAATATACAAATTGTGTATTGGTAAATGCCTGATCCTTCAGCATCATACCAAGTATGGAGCCCGGAGCTGAAAGGGAAATTACCCAAAATGGAAGAGTGAGCAAGAGAGCTGCGGTGGCAAAGACCTTGTAGGAGCTGATAACTCTGTCGTATTGCTTTGCACCGTAATTGATACCGATAACAGGCTGCAGTGCGCGCATCAGGCCGAAAATAGGAGTCAGCAGGAATTGAAATATCCTGTAAACCACTCCGTAAAAGGCTATATCCGCCGTTGATCCATACCGTGCCAGCGCATTGAATACAACCAGTCCCTGAATAAGACTCATGAAAGACATAATCAGTGAGGACATGCCTAATCGTAAAATAGATGTTGTTATCTTTTTGTCGCCTTTAAATGAAAGTAATTTTGCCTGGAAGGTAGCTTTTCCACGTCCGAAATAAAGCCATCCTATCAATGTGTAAACAAACATACCCACGTTGGTACCCCAAGCTGCGCCCTCCACGCCCATATCAAAAATTGCCATAAAAATATAGTTGAATACGGCATTGACGATTAAGCCTGAACCCATCATCCATGCTGCTGTTTTCATCCTTCCCTCCGCACGGATAATCATATTGCCCGCAAGTCCGTAAATCCAGAAAAAAGCGCCCGCTGTGCACATACGGAAGTATCTGACACCATAATCAAGAGCTTCACCCGTTCCGCCCATCATTTCAATGAGAGGTCCCGCAAAAGTAAATGCAACTGCCATGTAGAGGATGGCGCAAATTACGGACAAGCGGTTTACCACACCCATCAGATTATTCTGAGTTTTTACGTCCTTTGCACCTATGGCAATGCTCAGCACCGAGCCGGCACCCACACCTATGAGTGACCCAAAGGCAACGCTTATCTGCGAAAGAGGATAAGCGAGGGATACCCCTGCCAGGGCAGTGTCATTTACGAACTGCCCCACAAAGATTGCGTCCAGTACGGTGTTGAAGCCGTACAGCACCATAGCCACCACCGCTGGCCATGAAAGCTGTACCATCACCTTCCACAGACCCCCTGTTAATATAAACTGTTTTTGTTTCTCTTTTTCTGCAATTGTATTATCCATGATATGCTCCTTCTGTGTTCACAGCAGCCTTATTGCTCCTGTTTCTGCTCCACCCCTTGCTGTTTTCTCTGGCGGTTACAAAGTGATTGTAGATGCCGCCTGACTGCATCAGCTCCTCATGGGTGCCCTGCTCTGCAATTCTTCCGTCAGCTATGACCAATATTTTGTCGGCGTGACGGATAGTATTCAGCCTGTGGGCTATAACAAGCAGAGTCTTACCCTTGCAAAGTTCACTTATCGCCTGCTGGATATAACTTTCATTATCGGCATCCACGCTGGCAGTAGCTTCGTCCAGAATTACTATGGGTGCGTCCTTTAAAATACAGCGTGCAATTGAAATACGCTGCTGCTCACCTCCGGAAAGACTTGCGCCGCCTTCGCCGACAATTGTTTCAAAGCCATCAGGCAGTGCCATGATAAAGTCGTAGCAACGGGCTTTCTTAGCCGCTTCAATAACTTCTTCACGGCCGGCACTGGGCCTGCCCATAATGATGTTGTTGTAAATGGTGTCCTGAAACAAATATACCCGCTGGAATACCATGCTGATATGATCCATCAGATTACTGAGCGGAACACTCCGCACATCCTGACCTCGTACCAGAATCCTTCCGGATTTCACGTCCCAGAAGCGTGCCAGTAGACTTGCGATTGTGGATTTTCCTCCGCCGGAAGGACCTACCAGAGCAAGCATTTGGTTCCTTTCAAGACTGAAGGAAATATTGTTCAGCACATTCTTTTCTCCATAGGCAAAGCTTACATTTTCAAACTGTACCTCCGGTGCTGAAGTATTTTCCGGAATGGTATATACACCGTTGTCCGGCAGCTCCTTCTGTGCAAAAACCTCCTCGATACGGTCCATACAGCTGTTCATAACCGTCAGCCTTGCGCTCTGTCCATACAATGCCTTAAGAGGTCCGAAAAGGTCAAATACAAAGAGCATGATACCAATCAGATATGTCACATCCATAGTCCCTTTAAAATACAGGAATGTTGAAAGTGCAATTACGGCGGCTACACCGAGACTGTAAATCAGATTAAGCCCGCGCTGCCACGGGGTATGATTTTCTTCAAATTCTATGCTGGTTCGGCAAACATCCTTAAAGCTTTCGGTCAGGGTTTTGGATTTCTCTCCCAGCATGTTGTAGCTTTTGATTATGCCGATGCCCTCGGTAAAGTCCAGAACTGCATCTGTCAGTATCCCGAGCTGTTCCTGCCTGATGGCGGAATCCTCCATAGCCTCTTTCTTTAAGCCTCTGCCAAGCCATGCAATCATCAAGGTTACAATCACCCCCGCAGCACCGATCCACGGGTTAAAGAAAAACAGGAATGCCAGCAGTATAATCTGTGAAAATATATAGTTCATCATGTCGGCTAATACAGTCATGCAATTTTCTTCTATAAATACCATGTCCGTTGACAGCACCGAGCTGATTTTACCGATATTGCCCTCCGTAAAATACCCCATGGGCATCTTTCTCAGATGCGCTCCCAGCTCCATTCGCTTGTCGGCAAAAAGCAGGTAGCCTGCCGCCGATTGCAGCCTGTCGGCAATGTTCTGGAACAGAATCTGAAGCAGTATAATAATAACCAGAGCAATACCAATCTGCACAGACAGTTCGGTCGCTGCAGTTCCGCTGTAAAATGCTGCCAGTGCAAAAAATGCCAAGGCTATGGGCATATTTTTCAAAATACCCTTTAAAAAAGAAAACACAAATGCCAGAGCAATCCTGCCCTTATATTTTCCGGAAGCCATAAAAATACGTTTCATTAAAGCTGTCATATAGATTCCGCCTCCTCTTTAGTCTCTTCGGTTTCTTCTGTGCTGACCTTCCACTGAGCACTGCTTTCGGCAGCCTGCCAGAGCTTCTGATATGTCGGGCAGTTTGCAAGCAATTCATCATGGGTTCCGGCAGCAATTAAATTTCCCGCATCCAAAACACAAATCTGATCTGCATTCACTATGGAATGCAGGCGGTGAGCTATAACAATAACTGTCTTGCCATGGATGACCTCTGCGATGGCGTCGTTCATCTTTTCCTCATTCTCCGGGTCCATAAATGCTGTTGCCTCATCAAGTACTACGATTGGAGCATTTTTCAGTATGGCGCGAGCCAGAGATATACGCTGACGTTCACCTCCGGAAAGCTGCTTGCCTCCGTCACCGGCCATGGTGTAAATGCCCTTTTCCAGCCTTGCTAAAAATTCACCGCACTGTGCCTTTTCAGCGGCTGCCATCACCTCCTCATCCGTGGCATCCGGCTTACCCAGTCTGATATTTTCCAAAAGGCTTATGTTGAAAAGAAACTGCTCCTGTGCCACATAAGAAATTTGATTGTTAAGGGATTCAAGACTCATGCGGCGGATATCCTGCCCGCCTATTTTGACAGCGCCGCCTGTTACATCGTAAAAATGCACCAGCAGCTTGGCAAGAGTGCTTTTACCGCTGCCTGACTCTCCGACCAGAGCAGTCAGGCTTCCCTCCGGTATGCTCAGATTAATTCCGTGGAGCACCTGAGCTTCCTTGTAGGCAAAGCGCACATCCTCGAACTGTATCCTGTAATCCTTACCTGTAAAGGATGCTTCAGACTGCTGAACAGGCGGCTCGCTCATCATCTTCTCAAGGTTGGCTACTGTATAATTAATGCGTACCATGGTAGGGAAAAAGTTCATTACCTTGAGAAGAGGTGCGCTGATACCGAAGGACATGCACAGTGCCAATGCTAAATTTGGCAGAGTGGAATATCCCTGCAATACAAAATATGATCCCACAGGCAGTACAAAAAGCGCCACACATGGCACGATGCTGTAATAAATTGCCATCCATGGCCAGCAAACCCTGTACCACGCCAGAGTGAAGTCCCTGTAGCTTTTAACATCATTTTCATAGCGCTTGTAGGATTCTCCGTCTCTGTTGAATACCTTCACAACCTCCATACCGTTTATATATTCAACGATAGTTTTATTCATCTTCTGTGCCGACTTGTAGTAGTCATCCATCTTGCTTGTGCCGGCTTTGTACATTATCATCATGGCCAGCATACCGAAAGGAAGAGATGCCAAAGCTAAGAGTGCCATGCGCCAGTCGGCGATAAACATGCCGATGAACACCAGCACTGGAATGGTAATATTGGCAATTCCCTCCGGGATAGCGTGAGCCAATGGCAGCTCAATGGTTTCAATGTCGTCGATAAACATTTTTTTGACAGAACCGACACCCTTTTCCTGAATGATACCTAAAGGCAGGTTTTCAAGCTTGCTCTGCAGAGATATACGCAGGTTTTTGAGAGTGTTGTAGGCTGCGTTATGAGACAGAGAAAGCCCCCACATATACAGCACCGCGTACAGTGACAAGCATATTGCAATTGCTGCAATGTTGAAGATAACATACCCTGTTGTAACGGGCTGGTGCATGAGCAGCGGCCGGATGATCCGGTAGATAAACCAGAACGGAAGCACCTGCATGACCATTCCTGCCAGCATTGCCGCAACGGCGGCATAAGTAGTTTTCCGGTGTTCACCGGTATATTCCAATACTGTTTTGAACAAAATAACCCTCCTTGTTTTATAAATTGTGGAGGGGACATTCCTCATATCCTGCAGAGATTCGCTCTGTTAAAAAGAGGTGTGTCACCCTTCCTTATATAAATTGAATTTTTGTATTTATCACTTTGATGTTAGTTTAAACTAACCACAGATTAAATAAAAATCCCCAAATGGGGAATCGGCTTTCTGTCATTCTGAGCGTCAGCGAAGAATCTCAGCTTTTAAAGTTCTGAAATCCTAAGACTTTTTTCCAGTTGAACAGCTTGCAGATCAGATCAGAATGTGCTTCCATCTGCTCCCATGTATAGCCATGAATGAAAGGCTCATAGACTGTCGTCCAGAATGCGGAAAGCAGGATATGCATTTCTTCCATAGAGATATCCGCATGAGTCAGACCCCGCCTTTTTGCCTCCATAAAATATTCATGAGTTTTAATTGCCATTGTCTCTGCAAAGTCATGTTGAAAATTGGCATATCTGGTTCCTGCAGCGCATGAAATCAGAAGAATAAAGCCGTCTCGATACCGATACAGGTACTCAAGCCATGGCAGCATGCTTTCGTCCATTTCCCAGGCCTTGATGAGAGCTTCATCTGACAGCTCACTCACATTAGCAGAACTGCGCATTTCCACAAAATCCTTCAATGCATTAACTGTTTCCTCTACTACGGCACAGAATAATTCTTCCTTTCCCTTATATCTTTTGTATAGCGCACCTGTGGTAACTCCCGCATCCTCACATATTGCTTTCAAAGAAGCCTTTTCAAACCCGTGGGCAAGAAATTCTTTTTTTGCGCTCTCCATTATACGCGGGTCAATGGAGAGATCCGGTTTGGACATTTATTTAACCTCCCGAAAAAAAGTGTAAAGTGATAATTGAAATATCGATAATCCAATTATCACTTTATCAGACTGTTTAAAATTTGTCAATAATTATTTTTTGTAATTTAGAGTTGATTTTATCTAAGCTTCGTATCCAAAAACCGTAATTTGATTTTTACCTGCCATACATATTTCAATTTCTATAGCATCTAACTGCACAGTATTTCCAAGACCCAGACCGGTATGCGTTCCGACAAAGGATGTTTGTAAATTATTGATTACCTCCCAGGGGTCAGATGCACCGCGTACCGCATTTGTAATATCATGTTCTATCGGATTGGTTAAATAGTTTGCAGATCCTATGATAGACAGACTTATTTGTTGTAATTCAATCCAATCCACATTGGTATCCGGTCGCCAGTAAAGAATCATGGAACTGACACCTACAGCAAGAGTCAGGTTAAGACGGCAATAATATTTTATTATAACCTGTTCAATTTCTAAATACTTGTATTGTGCCGGCAGCAAGCTGTATCCTAAGATAAGTCTTCCGCGGGTCTGATTAAGCAGGGCTGAGTTCAGAGAAGCCAGTGTCCCGTTGGAAAGCCCTGTTGCATTATTAACATTAGTGAAATCACTTCTGCCGTTATAGGCAGCTTGAACAGCGGTTACGGCACCTGAAGTATTACAAGATATTTCTTCATCAGAAGTACTCAGCTTAAGAGGATTACCGGATGTAAGCTTGTATTCTGAAGGAAAGGTCCGGCTTACAGTACCAAAGGGCTGTGTTATCCTCAGAGATAAAAAATCCATATCATCATCGCTGAATAAAATGGATGCTGCCAACGGAGCGGATACCTGAACAGAGGTGAGATAAATACTCTTTTGCGGTTCCGGTGTCCAAAGAATTGTCTTTGAAGATTGCATACCCAAGCTGTAATAATTGATTACATCGGAGCTTCCCTTTATAGTTAACAATATTTGTTCCATTATATCTCTCCTTTAGTTGCATGTTAATGCATCAAAGCTCATAGCCCAGAAGGGTAATATTGACTGTTCCCGCACTGCCTGTTGTAACGGAGATTACCTCATCGGGATTAAATTCAACCGGGGATGGAAAGCTCAGGCCATAGGTGGCGAGAGCAGTGGTAAGAGCTATCGACATAAAGGTGTCGTTACTTCCTCTGCTTAACTGGACAACCATCGGGGCAGGGGCAGAAGACTGCAGTGCAGTGAGATAAATGCTTTTACCGGCACCGGGTGTCCATATAGGTGTATTTGTCTGAAGTGTGGTAAAGGTTCGGAACAAGACAATATCAGACGGATATTCTCTTGTTAATAATGGATCTTCTAAATTAAAAACGATACTCATAAGTTTTGTATTAACGCCCATAGATAAAACTCCTATAAATATATTTTATACCTGACATATTTTACACCCAACCCCTGAGGCAATACCAAGATCAGCCGGTTCGTTCCGGCAGAAGCAGCCTGTGATATCCAACACAAGAACTGCGGTATCCGATTTTCTCAGCACATCAATTTTCCAGAGGATTTCACCGCATGATATTTCTGCTGCTCCATGAGAAATATGGATGACTTTTATACATTTGATATAATCAATGAATAAAAGATATTTTATCAGAAAACAAGACATGGTATTGACATCCGGATCAGATATTCTTATTTCCACCCTCCATGTATTGATTTCATAAGCAGCTGCGTTTGCAGGGCCTGAGATTATATTTTGAGCAGGCTTTAACCTCCGGACGGCATTGTCTGCACAGACCGGACAACCGCCGGGAATTATGAAGGAAGGAGGGGGTACTTCAAAAATAATAAAGGAAATAATAATGGGAGAATCCTTTATAGGGACATCCTCGGTTTTAAGAGTGAGAATGCCTTTTTGAATTTCATAATTAACCCTCGGCTGCAGCACTCCGTTAATAAATAATTCGTAATAAGAGACATCATCGGGATCAAGAATGCCCCTGCTGCCATATTTGATTAATTCATCATCATTTGTATAAACTTTTTTGACTCCGTCGGACAGAGTATTATATTGATAGATATCTGCTTTTAATATATTCTTTTTCCGGTTTAAGGAATGCATGCTATCTTCAATCATAGTGACCACCTCAAAAAATTACATATTTTATTATAAGAAAGGGAATGTGCAATTACAGCACATCCCGAATTTGATAATTAAGTTGTTACTGTTGTGTCAGAATCAGATATTGGTGCAAAATTAGTTACAATCAGAGTAATCGGTGCTTGTACCGGTATTGTTTCCGCATCAGTAACAGTAACCTGAGAACCGTCACCACTAACGGTATACAGGCTGGATTGCTGCAATACACCATTTACAAACAACATATAATATCCATTGTCTGCGACAGCAGTCGTAAGATTACCGAGCATGATATCACCGGCATCGTTTATAAACTTAGTTGCCGGGATAACAAGAGTATCGTCTGTTCTGTCCACTTCTTCCAACAGGTAGAAATACCTTATAATTTCCGGATTGATTTCAACATCAGTTGTAGTTGCAGCATCAATTGCAAGTTTAAATAATTGTATAGCCATTTTCCGCGCGCCCTTCTATTTTATTTGTAAATTGCTTTACACCTTAGTATATTGTACAAGGTATCGATTTGTTACAAATTTCGGCAGATATAAACAAAAGACACGCACTAATTTCAGAAACTGGTGCATATGCCCCTGATTTCCAGATGATAGATTTTCACGACATGAGGTTGCCGCCGTAAGTTGACAGCTGATTATTTTTTGTGTATAATATTTTAATTGCAGAGAAAAAAGGAGTAGTCACTTATGTTGCATAGCATTCGCATCAGAAAATAAGGCAATAAAAAAGCAGTTTCCCATTTTAACGTGGGCCTCTTGTCATGCCTGTTTTGTGAATGTATGCACAGCAAACATGTGACTTTAAGACATAGCTTATAAAACTATGCCTTAGTTTTGTTGTATTATTACTCGCATTATATATGCAGGTCAATGCTCACGTTGAGAACAGACCTGCATTTTTTATTGCTTTTTTATTATTAATTGACCGGAGAAATTGATAAGGAAGTGAAATAAAAAATGAAAAAATCAAACAAATATACTCCTATTGATATATGGAATGATCCATATAGATTTACCTACAAAGAAATAATGGAAGTCATTGGCGAAAGTGAAGCGAAAGCCTTATACTCGTCACTATATAAGCATTCACCAAAAAAGAAATACCGGACTATGTCGCTGAAAACAGTATACAAGGACTGCGACACCGAAAAATATGTTTTTGAACTGTCAGACGGCAAGTGTATCGAAACGGTTTTTATTAAACGGCGGGATGGCGGAACAGCATGTGTGAGTACACAAGTCGGTTGTTCTGTGGGTTGTATCTTCTGCGAGTCCGGGAGGAACGGTTTTGTGCGCAACCTTACACCGTCAGAAATAGTGCAGCAGGTTGTATTACTGCGGCGAAAAGTAAATCGTATCGTTTTTATGGGTATGGGAGAGCCGTTATTCAACTACAACAACTTTATAAAGGCAATTCACATTCTGAGGGACAGAAACGGTATGAACTTTCCCACAGACGGTATAACTGTATCAACCGTCGGTCCGGCTGAACAACTGAAAAAATTGCGTGAGGAACATCTTAAAATTCAGTTGACCATATCCCTTCACGCAGCAACACAGGCTGCAAGAAACCGTATTATACCCAATATGCACATACACGATATTAATGATGTTGTTAATGGAGCATTGTCTTATGCCGAACGGCACAACCGGAAAGTCGTATTCGCGTATTTGCTTTTGCAGGGAATAAATGACAAGCCCTCTGATGTGCGCCAACTGGTAAAGTGGTTCGGCGGAAAAAATGTCATGCTCAATCTGCTTGAATATAATCCTACAAGCAATACGCAAATTAAAAAGCCGGCAAAACATGAAATGGCTGCATTCAAGCAGCAGCTGGAACGAGCCGGACTTGAAGTTACAATGAGAATTTCCCATGGCAGGAAAATTAAAGCTGCTTGCGGACAGCTGGCTAATAAATACAATAAAATAATTGAGTAAACAGTGCCGGTTACAAAGTTGCAGAGCCAATAACTATGAGTAAAATCACAGTTATTGGCTCTTTATAATGATTATTTTTATGCCCCTAATTTCCAGCCGATGGATTTTTCACGCATGCTTACAAAATCAGCATAAATACCTCCGGACTTCATCAATTCCTGATGAGTGCCCCTCTGAACTATTTTCCCCTGATCCAGCACCAGTATCTGGTCGGCATTCTGCACCGTCTTGAGCCTGTGGGCAATCATGATGATGGTCTTGCCTCTGGTAAGCTGTGCGATGGCGTCCTGGAGCAGAGATTCATTTTCAGGGTCCACATTGGCAGTTGCCTCGTCCAAAATAATTATGGGAGCATCCTTTAATAAAGCTCTGGCGATGGATATACGCTGTTTTTCTCCGCCTGAAATAGTTGCGCCTCCTTCACCTACAACAGTGTCATATCCCTGAGGCAGGGCGCTGATGAAGTCGTGACAGCACGCTCTTTTAGCCGCTTCTGCTACCTCTGCCATAGTGGCGTCAGGCTTGCCGAATTTTATGTTGTTAGCAATGGTGTCGTTAAAGAGATATACATTCTGAAATACCATGCTGAAATTTGCAAGCAGACTGTCCAGCGTGTAATCACGCACATCCATGTTTCCCAGTGTAATTTTGCCGCTGTCCACATCCCAGAAGCGTGATATTAAGCTTGTGAGAGTTGTTTTCCCTCCTCCTGACGGTCCCACGATGGCAGTCGTAGTACCCTCGGGTATTTCAAAGGATACATCATCTATTACCTTCTTGTTTTCATATCGGAAGTCTACATTCTCTCCCTTTATGGTGCATGATTCAGGCCTGATTGCCTTACCGTCTATGTCCATGACAGGAGTTTCAAACACCTTGTTTATTTTGTCCATGGAGAGATCAAGCACTCTTAAGAGTGAGCTGTAATTTCCCGCAGAGTCCAGCTGTGCATACACCATGAATGATGAAATAACAAGCAGCAGGCAGTTTATGAGCTCCATGGTTCCGCTTAGATACAGCGATACAGCAAGATATATCATGGCAATGCCGAAAAGCTTGAGAACTATGCTCTGCATGCACATGTACGGTACAAATGTTTTTTCCAGACCTATATTTATTTCTTCATTTTCCTTTATGGCAAGGTCAACCGTCTTGTTGGCTTCCTTGTCCAGATTGTATGAGCGCACCACTCCTATACCCTGTACATATTCCAGAACAGATGCAACCAGTCGGGTGTCGGATTTAGTCTTGAGAGGAGATACCTCGTGAGATTTTTTCTGCAGCAGAGCATTGATGCCGAAGAATACAGCAATACCAATTATGAGCAGTAAACCTATGCGCCAATCATAAAACAAAATAGCAAGAGTGAACATAGCAGTTGTCAATATACCCTGAGTGGTGAGCATAATCACCCTTGTGGCAACATCCTGCAGATTTTCGGCAGTGTTGGTTGTGACAGAGGTTATGTCACCGATGCTGTTGTCATTGAAATATCCCATGGGCATGTATTTGAGACGCTCGCCTATTTCCACACGCTTGTCGGTGGATACGGTATATCCTCCGACAGTCTGCTTCATGGTATAGCTGCTGCGGGTCAGAGCACAGCCGAGGATGCTTATGAGCATGACGCCGAGAGATGACCACACAGTCTGCATAGTTACATTTCCGTTTATAACAGCTTCAAGCACTATGGCAATCGCCGGAATCCTCAGCGCCTCAAATACGGCATGTATCAGTGAAAGTCCCAGAGACTGATAAAACAATCGGCTCTGATCACCGCTGAACTTAAAGAATTTTCTGAATATACCTATCATGCAAGCACCTCCTGTGCATCCGTATCCATGCTGTCCTTGGCAGAGCTGTGAGCAACCCACATGTTTTTATAAAGCAAAGATGTTTCCAGCAGCTCATTGTGTGTTCCCTGTGCCGATACTCGGCCGTTATCTATTACCACAATATTATCGGAATCGGTGATCGTAGAAAGACGGTGAGCAATGACGATGAGAGTCTTGCCTTCCACCAGCTTTGATACAGCCGTCTGTATAACAGCCTCATTCTCCGGGTCCGTATATGCTGTAGCCTCATCCAGAATTATAATCGGCGCATCCTTGAGCATAGCCCGGGCAATAGTTATACGCTGACGTTCGCCGCCGGACAGATGACCGCCCGCACCGCCCGCACAGGTTTCATATCCGTGCTCAAGCTGCACGATAAAGTCGTGGCATCCGCTCCGACGAGCTGCCTGTTCCACCTCTTCATCACTTGCCGAGGGCTTGCCCATACGGATGTTTTCACGTATGCTCTCATCAAACAGGTAATTGTCCTGAGCGACGTATGCCACCATGCTGTTGAGCTGAGAAAGGGGTATGTCCTGCACATTTGTGCCGCCTATGGTGATTTTTCCGCTGCCTGCATCCCAGAGTGACGCAATAAGTTTGGCAATAGTGGATTTCCCTCCTCCTGAAGGACCCACCAGAGCAGTGACACCGCCTGCGGGTATTTTGAGATTGATTCCCTTCAGCACTGTTTTTTCCGTCTTTTTCTTATTTTTATTGTAAGCAAAGCTTACATTTTCAAGACTGATATCATAGCCGTTCACACTTGCATCAGCAGCAGGACGCTTGAGATCAGGCTGCGTAAGAATGCTTGTAATTTCATTTACGATTGTATGCACCTTGCCTATATCATCCGTATAGCTCATGGTTGTGATGAGAGGTCCCATAACACCGAGAGACAAAATGATTGCCACAAGGAATGTATCAACAGGCAGACTGCCGTTCATGTAAAGCAAAGTTCCTATGGGCAGCACACTTACCAGCACCGCCGGGAACACGGACATCGCCGCAGAAAAAAACGGAAGTGTGGAGCGCATCCAGTCTATGGCAGAAGCGGCAGCTTCCCTTGCCGCGGTTGTGAATTTCTCATAAGAAGAAGCCGACTGGTTGAATGCCTTTATAACCTCGATGCCGCCTATATATTCCACCGCAACATCATTGAGCTTCTTGTTTTTCTCAACGTAGTTTTTAAAGCGCTTTTCATATCCTCTCATCATGCCTAAGTAGCATAATATACCGAGGGGCAGTGTAGCCAGGGCAGCCAGTGCCATGCGCCGATCCAGCGCAAAAAGATATATCACGGTGGCGACAGACACCAATACGTTGCCTCCCATTTCCGGCACCACGTGAGCCAGCGTAGTTTCTATGCTGTCCACACGCTCAACCAGTATGTTTTTCAGCCTCCCCGACGGAGTGTCCAGCAGATATCCCATGGGAAGTACGGTGAGTTTTTTTGTCAGTCTCACCCTGACCTCTGATATTACCGCAAATGTAGATTTGTGAGACAAGGTTGTGGAAATCCCGTGGAACAAATAACGCAGAAGCCATGCCCCGGCAGCAAAGATGCAGTAAAAACCGTAAAAGCTCATTGCGGCTTCACCGCTGAGCAGTGCAATCACAATTTGTGCCACACAGAAATACGGCACCATCCCGCACGCCACACCCAATGTGGCAAATATCAGCGATGCGGCATATCCTCCCTTGTGAGGGGAAGCAAATTCCCACAGCCACGATACTGTTCCCCTTGAATCCTGATTCATATATAATTCCTCCTGTAATGTATTTGGTTAGCGAAAACTAACCTATTGTTAAAAAATTTAGGACTATTTCAGCCCTAAAATTGTATCCCAGCCGGCACTGTAAAACTTATTCAAAATCCTGACATACTCCAACGCACGCTCTCTCGGCATATCATGCGCCACCGTTTCAAATATGCCGTAATAAAAGGCACCGGAAAGAATGTGGTTCATATCATCCTCAACAACCGGTATCTCGTGTCCCAGACTGCGCATAGCACTTATGAACCTCTGCGTGTGTTCTATTTCTATCTCCAGCAGGCTGTCAATATAGTACTCATACTCTGTTCCGGCAGAATGACATACCACTAATTTAAATGCATCAAAATGATCATAAATATAATTCACAAATTCATCCAGAGCCCTGCTCGTATAATCATGCATCTGTTCTTCCTTATACTTTGCAGGAAATTCCTCAAACTCACGCTGCACCAAAGTATACCAATCCCTCAGATACTTAGCCGGTCCCTCAACAAGCGCCCCGAACAAAGCCTCCTTGTCGGGATAACACCCATATATAGCCCCGGTAGTAACCCCAGCCTTCTGAGCAATGCTCCGAAGCGAAGCGTTTTTAAAGCCTTTTTCCAGAAATTCTGCCTTCCCGGCATCCAGGATACGGTTTTGAGTAGATTCATCCATAGGTTGACACCTCCCTTGAAAGAGATATAACACTGTTATATAACGGTGTTATATCATGAGTAAGGGGTGGTTGTCAAGAGGAAATTCCAATGTCAAAAACCGGAGAAAATCGGTTTTCAGGTCGCTTTCTCCTTCAATTACGGGCGCAAATGCATTAAACTACTGATGTTCCGCCACAGCTTGTCACATTTTTGCAGCTTGCGTGTATTATGGGTGCGAAGGGAGGTGATATTATGCCTATTATAAAACTGCACAAGAACAGTAAGGTAAGAATTGTGCTGGACGCAGGTCTCGACGACAACGATAAGAAGATAACAAAATATAAGACTCTGGATAAAGCACGGTATGAAGCCGGAGATCAGGCTTTGTTTGATATCGCGAAAAATATTGCGTTGCTCCAGAAGCATTCTGTCAGAGACATTATCAAGCATGAAGAATATACGCTTATAGAGGAATAATATCAAAATGAATCTGAATGCAAGGGGGTGATGTTATGGATACAAAGTTGGTTATGTCCTTCAAATGTGCGGAAGGCGGTACTTTCTCCTGCAATATAGACGATCCATTGGATGATCTGACGGCAGTACAAGTAGCCGCTGTCATGGACAACATGATTGCCGCAGACGCCTTTGATATAAAAGGCGGCCTGAGGGAAAAGGCCTCAGCGGAAATCGTGACGATCACGACGAATAAGTTGTTTTAGAATGTAACAAAGATATAGGGGGCGATGAGCCCCCTTGTAAATTTTTCTGAAAAAGCCGGAAAATCGGAGTGCTGAAATCGCGCTTCAATCTCCTGGCTTTATTTGTTTTTCTAATTTTATTCATATCACAACATTTTTCTATCATTGCTCTAACCACAATGAGAATATAATAAAGAAGTTCAGCTTTCAATTTCGCACTACCTTTTCTACGGGGTTAGTGCAGCCGTTGTGCCAAACCACTCGGTATCGGCTGTATTCTCCTGTAATCATTATGAACAATAATGACGTTGTGATGGCGAATTTTACCTTTTAAATCTTGCTTTTTTCGACAAAAAGAAATATAATATAATAGAGTAATTATATCTTGGAATACGGAACATAACCCACCGTATGATTGGCTACTACTATGTATCAAGAAAAATTGATGGCGCAATTAAAAATGAAATCTTTAGCTTGTGCCAAAATACAAATAAACCTATTAATGGTAATAAGGGTTAAGAGAACACACAATTGGAATACATAATGATAATTAAACTAGGAGGTGTCCGCTTTGGAGCAACCGAAATATAATGTGCTTGATTTATTCTCTGGAGCAGGCGGACTGTCAAGAGGATTTTTAGATGCTGGATTTAATGTAATCCTCGGTGTCGATAATGATGAAATGGCATTAAAAACTTTTGCCGAAAATCACGGAAATACAGCTACCATGAAGCTTGATTTATTTAACCATAATAATCTTAATGAAATTACAAAATATCTAATCTCAAAAGGAGTTACTATTGACGTACTTGTAGGCGGACCACCTTGTCAAGGCTTTTCAATATCCGGTGAAATGAAGGAGGATGACGAACGTAATATGCTTTACACCGCTATGGTTGAACTTGCAAAGAAAATAAAACCAAAGTTTGTTGTGCTTGAAAATGTAATGGGTATGATTAAACTTTATGATGGCAAAGGTGCAAAGCGTGTTATAAAAGGGTTTGAGGAAATTGGATATAAAATGAAAGCAGAACAGCTTTATGCGCCTGATTTTGGCATACCACAAATAAGAAGAAGAGTTTTCTTTGTTGGTACATTAGATGATAAAATTGACTTTAAATATCCTAAACCGACCTACACAGAGGAAACATACATTTCTTGCGAACAAGCTATTTCAGATTTGCCCTCTCTTGAAGATGGAGTTTGGAGCGATGAGCAAGAATATACATCTGCTCCAACAACAGATTACCAAAAATTGATGCGTGGCAATACTAAAACAATTTATAATCATATAGGCAGTCGTCACACTGAAAAGACAATAAATTTAATATCACAGATTCCTGCTGGGAAAAATCATAAATGTCTTCCAGAGGAATTAAAAAAAGGTATTAAATATAATGATATTTTAACAAGATTTTTCCGTGATAAGCCATCTCACACTATCACTACCGGACATAGAACGCATTTTCATTACCAATATAATAGAATTCCCACGGTACGAGAATGTGCAAGATTGCAGAGTTTTCCTGATGACTTTATTTTTTACGGTAATAAAGGTCAACAGTATAAGCAAGTAGGAAATGCTGTACCACCTATTTTAGGAAAATGTCTGGCTATGGCGATAAAAGAGTATTTGGATGGCAGTGTGACGATATGAACAATAAATACAATGTAATAGATTTATTTGCAGGTTGTGGCGGAATGACCGATGGATTTATGAAAACAGGCAAATATAACGAGGTTGCTGCAGTTGAGTGGTTAAAACCTCAAGTGGATACACTGCGTAATAGGCTTGAGAAAAAATGGGAAATAACAGACTCTATGAGAAGAGTTATTCATTTTGATATACAAAAAAACGGTCAATTATACAATGAATTTTTAGGTGATGAAGATTACTCCGCACACGTTGGTTTAGATGCTCTTGTAGAAGAGAGTGGAGAAATTGATTTAATTATTGGAGGACCTCCTTGCCAAGCTTATTCTCTCGTCGGACGAATTAAAGATGAAAATGGAATGCAAAACGATTATCGTAATTTTTTGTTTGAGCATTATTTAAATATAGTTGAGAGATATAAGCCTAAAGCCTTTGTGTTTGAAAATGTACCCGGATTGTTAAGTGCAAAGGTGGAAGGACAAAATATTCTCGACCTCATTCGTGAAGGATTTGCTAAAAGGGGATATGATATAGTTGCTGATGTTAGAAAAGAAGCATTAATTGACATCAGTGAATATGGAATACCACAAAATAGGAAAAGGGTTATTTTGTTTGGTATCAACAATCAAGTTTATGATGATTCGCAAACCAAGTTGTTAGATTTTTACAATGAAATACTTACAAGGTATAAAGAACCGATAAAAACTGTAAAGCAGGCAATTGGTGATTTGCCTTTTATTTCGCCTCTATTTGATGAAGAAAGTCATAAAAAAAGAAAGGCATACGAAACGCCTGAATGTGATATTACATGGCACACTGCACGTTATCATAACATACGAGATATGAAAACATTTAAACTATTAGCAGAAGATTTAATGAGTGATGCTCCTCAGTATTTGTGCTCAAAAAAGCTATGCCAATTATACAAAGAGCAAGTAGGTGTAGAAGCAACTTCATCTATTCACCGCTACCATGTATTAGCTCCAGACCAACCAAGCACGACTATAATTGCACATCTATACAAGGATGGTTTACGCTATATTCACTATGATCCAAAACAAAGTCGCACAATAACCGTTAGAGAAGCTGCCAGACTTCAATCATTTGATGATGATTTTGAATTTATTGGAGCTCAAACACAAGCATATCAGATGATAGGTAATGCAGTACCACCAAAATTTGCAGAATGTTTAGCAAAAGCCGTCTTTGATTTTCTTGAAAAATATAAGTGAGGTATAAGGCATGAGAAATATAGATTTGCCACCATATGCGCCTATGTTAATAGAGTCTACTCGTGCTATTGGATATTCTCTTGAAGCTGCCATTGCAGATATCATTGACAATAGCATAACAGCAAAAGCGAAAAATATATCACTAAGATTTTTACCATACAGTGATCCATACATAGCTATTATAGACGATGGTATTGGTATGGATGAGGATAAGCTAACAGAATCAATGCGATATGGGTGTGCTGACCCCAATGGGATTAGAGAATCAAACGATATGGGGAGATATGGACTTGGTTTAAAAACGGCATCATTATCGCAATGTAGGAGTTTAACTGTTGTCACTAAATGCAATAACACACTCTTTGGACGTCAATGGGATTTAGAACATATTAAAGCCACCGGGCAATGGAGCCTATTAGCACTTGACGAAGATGAAATGCTACAACTGCCTTTGATTGAGGAACTTAATGCACATGAGAGCGGCACATTGGTATTGTGGCGCAACCTTGATAAAATATTTGCCGGAGAAATAAATGTTGAAGATGCGATGACAGAAAAAATGGATATGGCATCCAAACATTTATCGTTAGTTTTTCATAGGTTTTTAGCTGGTGGAGATGCAGAACAAAAGATTTCGCTTATTATGAATGGGGACATAATAAAAGGTTTCGACCCATTCTTTACAACCAAAAGTCGTCCCGCTATGGATGAAGAACGAATTGATATTCCGCAATTCAACAGCTCTGTTGGTGTTTATCCCTTTGTTTTACCTCACCCGTCCAAAATGACCAAAGATGAAATTGAAAAATATGGTGGCAAGGATGGATTGCGTAGTTTACAGGGCTTTTATGTCTATAGAAATAAGCGTCTATTAATATGGGGGACATGGTTTAGATTGACACGTATGGATGAGTTTTCAAAACTTGCTCGTGTACGCATTGATATACCTAATTCGCTTGATGCTCTTTGGACGCTCGACGTTAAAAAATCAACCGCAATGCCACCCGAAATAGTTAAAACAAGGCTAAAACAAATTATTAAAAAAATAGTTGATAACAGCAAAAGAACATACACCTTTAGAGGAAAGAAAGAAACAAGGGACGATATAACCCATGTATGGAATGTGATGGAAACCCGTGAGGGTGTACGATACGAACTAAATGGCGACTATCCATTGCTGGATAAACTATCTGAAATCATAGATGACGAAGCAAAAAAATTGCTTGATGATTATCTGTATTCTATTGAAAGCAATTTCCCTGTGAATAGAATGCAAAATGATATATATAACGAGAAAAAAATAGTGAAAGACAATAATGATGCCCAGTTTAACAACATTAAATCTCAGCTTGGAATATTTATAGATGCAGCAGAAAATCGTAAGGATAGAGAACAAATAATTAGTATGCTGTCAAAAACTGAACCGTTTTGCGATTATATTGATAGGATAAAAGAAATTGTAATGGAGGATGAGGATGATGAGGAAGTATAACATATCTGAATTAGTTGATAGAGTTGCACTTGACCTCAGGCAGCGCATAGATGGTACTCCCACTGAAGAAGATTTAATGGCGTCTATTGATTTAACTGCTCAAATGATTAAAGTTTTAGGGCAAGACCTAAACGCAGAGGAAAAAGATAAAATCAAACAAACTCTTTTGGCACGTATCGCAGTCGAAATGGACATGGGAATAAAAATTATCGATCAATCAACTTATCATCCATGGCTTGCAAATCGCAAAGCAGAAATTGACGAGTATTATTGGAATAGATACAAAGAGTATCTACTAAGCGACAAGGGCTGGAATGTAGATGTGGTAGATCAGCTTGATGGTGTTGGCGATGACATTTTAGACTTGCTCGGAAACCCAGAAGATAAAGCACCATGGTCAAGAAAAGGTCTGGTGCTGGGCGATGTTCAATCCGGAAAAACTTCAAACTATATTGCCTTGATTAACAAAGCTGCAGATGCAGGCTACAAACTTATTATCTTGATGTCCGGAACACTTGAAGCGTTACGTCGCCAAACGCAAGAACGTATTGACGAAGGTTTTGTTGGACTGAATAGCCGAAATGTATTAAAGCGTGATACCGAAAAAAAATATGTGGGTGTTGGTAGGTATGATACAAAACGTACCGCATACCCGTTTACTGATATAATAAGCGACTTCGATGTACGCAAGTTGCAGGCACTTGGATTTTCTGCAAAAACATTACCGGAACCTATCGTTTTTGTTATCAAAAAAAATACCACTGTACTTAAAAATCTTTTATCTTGGATAAACACATCACTTAAAGATACCAAGAGTGAGAAGATAGATTTACCATTATTGCTTATTGATGATGAAGCGGATAATGCATCAGTAAATACAAAGAAACCAGAGCACGACCCCACTGCTGTAAATTTAGGAATAAGAAAAATATTAAAGTTATTCAACAGAAATACTTATTTAGCTGTAACTGCCACCCCGTTTGCCAATATATTTATAGATCCAAGCGACGAAGGTGAAATAGCTGACCTGTTTCCTAGCGATTTTATCTATTCCCTTTCACCACCATCGCATTATATTGGTAGCAATGCTATTTTTGGAGATGATGCAAAACATGAAAACTCTATCGTAGAAATTGATGATGCGGATGGTGTTTTTGCATCATCGGATAAATCTGCACATTATGTTACAGGGTTACCTGTTAGTTTGATATGTGCAATAAATTATTTTATTTTATGTAATGTTATTAGGGATATAAATGGGTCAAAAACGGATCATCGTTCAATGCTTGTCAATGTTAGCCAGTACACATTTGTGCAAGAGCAAACTTTTGACTTAATTGATGGTTATGTTGATAAAGCTCAAAAAGACATAAAGCATTATTCAAAACTACCTTTTTCTGACGCTGTAAAAAACATCACTATTTCTACGTTGTTAGATGTTTGGAATGAACATGATTTAGAAAACATATCCGGAATTTCTTTCAATGAAATAATGGCAAATCTTACAGACAGTGCTATGCCTATAAAGGTTACGATGGTTAATACTCGAACTAAGGCTAAAGGCTTGGAGCGACTTGATTACGAACCATACAAAGAAAATGGTTACAGGGTTATAGCGGTTGGTGGTAATAGTCTTTCAAGAGGTATTACCTTAGAAGGGTTATGCGTTAGCTATTTTTATCGTAATTCAAAAATGTATGATACATTGCTACAAATGGGACGATGGTTTGGCTATCGACCCGGTTATGAAAAAATATTTAGAATTTGGATGTCAAGAACAACAGTCGAATGGTATGAGTTCATCACTAAAGCCTGTAACGAATTGCGTAGTGAAATAGCTTATATGAATAAACTCGGGCAAAAGCCAAGTGATTTTGGATTAAAAGTCAGAGATCATCCTGATACGTTGATGATTACCGCAGGGAACAAGATGCGTTTATCAAAACCGCTTGTTAGACAAGCATCATTTAACAGACGATTAATCGAAACACCATGGCTTACTGTAAAAACTATGGAATATAATTATAAGCACACAGAAGAATTCATTTTAAATATAACGCAAAATTATCCAATAGTCAGAGAAAAAAGTAATCGTTTGTATAGTAAAATACCATGTAGTGTTATAAAAGATTATATAAGCAATTTTGCTTCTCATCCCGGACATTTAGTGTTTAATGCACGAGAAGTCGGCGCCTATATAGAAAAAAACAAAGATGCTCTTGGTGATTGGTGCGTTTATATAGCGAGTGGAACAGAACCTGTTGAAACAGAAATAGCTGGTATAACCATTAACCGCTCTATTCGAGGTATGGATATTGACCATGATTGTATAAGAATCGGCAAAAACAAATCGAGAGTAGGTTCAGTAGGAACTTCAAAGATAACACTCACCAAAAAACTGCAAGAGCAAGCAGAGGATGACTACATATTAGAACGTAGTAAAAAAACTAAAGTAAGTAAGACCAAAAATCCAGATAAAATTACCGTTCCGGATTACGCATATTTAAGATATGCAAAAACCCCGCTTTTGATAATTTATTTCATTGCTTGCAATAAAGATGATAAAAACGAACAGGCTTATAATATTGTAGGCGATAAAACCATTGTCGGATTGGGGATTGGCTTTCCTAATATAGGAGAGCGTGAGGAACCGGTCTATTACCAAATGAATATGGTGGAATATCTTAATAGCTTTACCGAATATGTTGATTTAGATTTTGAGGGTGACGAAGATGAAGATTGACGATTTACAACACAAATGGAATAGCGTTCCCTCGTCTGATACTACATATCAGCGTATAGATGATGAACATATTATGGATATTTTTATTGGAAAAGATAGCGGCGGATTTAAAGAACTATTGGTGGTTTCTGAAATAGAGCCTGCCAAGATGCGCTCAAGTAAATCTATTGAAATCCAAAAAGGTGTACGCAAGGATAACAGATGGGCAACACGTATTAGGCTCTTAAAAAAAGAACAAGAAGAGGTTTTTACGCATCTATGCTGGGACTTAATTGAACATTCACGAAGTGCAAAAAATAAAACCATAGGACTTGAAATAGTGATTGCTCGGTTTTTAAAATGGCAGAAGCTTATGGAAAGCGGTAGCGATCTACTACCTGACGAAGTGATTAAAGGAATTATAGGTGAACTCCTTTATGCAAAAAAGAAGCTATTTCCGCTTTATGCTTGGGACGTAATTTTATCTGCGTGGATAGGACCGGATGGTGCGGATAAAGATTTTGTTTTTGAGGAGACATGGTCAGAAATCAAAGCTATTAAAACAGGCAAGGCGACTGTGACCATTTCCTCTATGGAGCAACTTTCATCAAAAAATAATGGTACACTTGTAATCGCAACAGTGGATAATACATCAGCAGCAGATGCTGCTGGGTTTAGCTTTAGTGAAATTATTAACGAGTTTAGAGAAATTTTAAGAGCCAGTCCCAGCGCATTGTTTGACTACGAAACAAAACTATTAGAACTTGGGTACATTGACCGCAAAGAATATTTTGATAAATATTATGTGTTTTACGGATTTAGATTTTATCGTGTAGATGCTGATTTTCCAAAACTTACACGAGATTGCATACCTAATGAGATCATTAAAGTCAAATACGATATTGCTCTTTCTGAAATTAAAGAGTTTGAGATTTTGGAGGATTAAGAGATGGAATTGCATGAATTTCGCAAAGGTTATTTAGAAAACGTTAAGGCTGTAGCTGCTGCCGAAAACGACGGTACTTCTGCGTCTTTCGTGCGTACTACTTGTGATGACCTTGTTGTAGGCGAGCTATTTGACGACTATGAACTATGCCACTACACCGGAACATCAAGTAGAAAAAAATACAGGGTTGATGCTTATTCCTATGATGATTATGATAAATCAATGACTATGATTATTGTGGATTATTCAGGAATAGAGGAAATAACAAAAATCACGCAGACTGATGCCATCACACTATTTGGGCGACTTAGAGTTTTGGCAGAAGAAAGCATCAAGGGAAAACTACGTGATGAAATCGAAATAAGCACACCCACCTATGACCTTGTTGATAAGCTATACTCACTTAGAACAGAAATAAGAAAATTGAAATTTTATATTGTTACTGATAAAGAGATGAGTGATAAGATTGGCAACTTCGAGGAAAAAGATGTAGGTGGCATCCCTTGCGAATATCATCTTTGGGATATTGTTCGATTATATAGAATGAAAGGTATCGGCGATGGGCATGAACCTGTTGAATTAAACCTAAAATCAATTATCTCAAGTGGCATACCTTGTCTTGTTGCAAGTGATGTTGATATCGCTTCTTGCAAATGCTATCTCAGTGTGCTACCTGCAACTTTTTTAGCCGATATTTATGATTTGTATGGCAGTAGACTTCTTGAAGGTAATGTTCGAACATTTTTAAGCGCCAGAGGTAATGTCAATAAAGGAATAAGAAGAACTATACTCGGTGATGAACGTAATATGTTTTTTGCTTATAATAACGGTATATCAGCAACTGCATCAGAAATAAAGACAGAAGAAGTGAATGGCATTCCACACATCGTTTACATAAAAGATTTACAAATTGTAAATGGTGGACAAACTACTGCATCATTATCCAACACGAGATATAAAGATAAAGCGAATTTGGATGGCATATTTGTACAAATGAAGCTAACAGTCGTTGAAGATGGAGAAACTGCAAGCGAAATTATACCAAATATTTCACGGTGTTCAAACAGTCAAAACAAGGTTAGCGAAGCTGACTTCTTCTCTAACCATGAATTTAATATTAGAATGCAAAAAATTTCACGTCAACTTTATGCGCCTGCTGCCCTTGGTGTTCAATATGAAACACATTGGTTTTATGAACGTGCAAGGGGACAATATGAAAATGAGCAGAGCAAAATGACACCATCACAGAAAAAACAATTTGTATTAGTAAACCCTAAAGCACAACTGTTTGACAAAACTGTTCTGGCAAAGCTTGAAAATTCATGGAGATTATTCCCTCAAATTGCTAGTGCAGGAGCACAGAAAAGTTTTAAAAAATGGGCAGAAGTTATTGTCGGCGAATGGGAAAAAAATCCTGATGTTTTTAATGATTTATACTATAAAAATATAGTTTCTTTATTAATTATATATCGAACCCTTGAAAAAGCTATTCCTAAGCAAACTTGGTACGAAAGTGGCTATAGGGCAAACATTATTGTGTATTCTATCTCATTTCTACATTATAAAATTCAAGAACAATTTCATGATATGACACTCGACTTAGGAGCCATATGGTCTAAACAAAGCTTATCTGATGAATTTGCTCAGTTAATGCTTGACGTTGCAAAACATATTTTTGAGTGTATAACTGATGATAGCCGACCTGTAATGAATGTTACAGAGTGGTGTAAAAGAGAACCTTGTTGGGATTTTTGTAAGAAATCTCAATTTGTATTACCCACCAGCATAGAGAGTATGTTAATTTCAACACAAGATGCTAAGGATAATATCCGTAGTAGCAAAAAAGATAGAAAAATGGTAAATGGAATTGAACTACAATCTGAAGTTATAACCAAAGGTTCAAAATTCTGGAAAGAGCTTGGAGGTTTTATGCTTGCAAGAAAGTTATTAAACCCAAAAGAAATGGGAATTGTTCAAGCGGCAGTTGAGATAGACAAAGGGAAAATACCAAGTGAAAAACAATGTTTTGTGCTTATGGAAATATTGGAAAAAGCAAAGGATGAAGGATTCATTGTACAATAAGGGTGAATAAATTATGAGAGAACAGGAATATCGAAGTTGGCTAAATATAAATAAAATTACATCGGTATCTACATTTATTGGGAAATTGCAAAGAATTGATGAATATGAAGGTGATATTGACATTCAATATGCAGAAGATAGGTGTGAAAGTTTACTACAGCGACTTACATATACAATAGAAAACATGGAGAACCATACTCCTCCTAAGCACAAAATTCCGTTTGAGCCGATTACGAATAACTATTTTCAGTCAGTATATAATGGTACACGTGATTACAAATCACGATTAAGAAAATATTTGGAATTTCTGGCTGACAATCCTTCTACAAAAAACAATTATCAGGAAGACTTCATACTAAAAGAATATTTTTCTCGTTATTTAACCAATGTAAAACATTTAAGTCAAAAAACTAAAAATAACTACATCACCGGAATAAATACAATTAATACTCTGCTAACTAATAATAATTTACCCATTTCCAATATATATAATTGTGATACATTGGAAGCATTGTTATCCATTAAAAAGGATGTGTTCAACGAACCAGAATTTGTTCGACTAGACACTAGCGGAAATCTCATGTATAGCTCAGCTTTAAATAGATATATAGAATTTATTACTGACAAAAATCACGAAAGTTTTATTCAATCCGGTAAGTTAGACATTGAACTTCCAAAACCAGATGTAGTTGTTGAAAACAACATAAAAAAATGGAAGAGAAACAATCTTCTCGTCCAACAAGTAATACATGATGCTAATTTTTTATGTGAATATAATAATGAACACAAGTCATTTATATCAAACTCAACACATCAAAATTACGTTGAGGGACATCATATAATTCCTATCAGCTTGCAAGATGTGTTTGATTGCAGCCTAGATATATATGCTAATATTGTGTCGTTATGCCCTAATTGCCATCGTATTTTGCACTTTGGAGTAAATAATGATAGAAAAACAATATTAAAATCATTGCTTGATAAAAGAATTGACCGATTAAATAAGTGCGGAATATCATTAACATCCAAAGAATTGATTGATATGATTTTATAATCATAGTTTGTGGGTATTAGCGAGCACAGTGAGGAACTTTTGGCAAGGAGCACTTTAATTACAGAAGATAATGATAGTTTACATATCGTTTGCAAAAAAAATATTGGAGATTTAATTTTTTGCTCGCTAAAAAACAACTCTCCCATGATTTTTATCAAGGGAGAGTTACTGCGATAATTTTACTCAAATGGCTTGCTGTAACAAGTAACCTCTTTCAAATACAGTTCCGGATCACCGTTAAGAATAAGGTCGGCATATGCCAATGGATCGTTATAAATGAGGTAATCAAGTTCGCTGCGTTCAAATCGATTGCCTACAATCTCGTCTTCAACTGCTGTACAGTCAATTGATATGTGTGTAGAATCTTGATAGAGCAGTTCAACGCAAGCAGTGTCAATATTTAATTCGCATGATATAAGTTTAGACATTTCCTTCGCTCCTTTTCATCACTTTTGAGTAGTTGTCAGTGGTTTGCAGATGAGTGAGATATGCAATATTATCTTAAAAAATACTGGCTACATTTTGGCTACAAAAACTTTGCGAACCATAAAAATTGTGTGAATTTTGCTTTAAATATGCACTATAAATACATACAACATTACTAATTGAATGTGTACGCACTATAAAGGGCTAGAGTGGGAATAAAAGAAAGCAGTACGTGAAGATTTACTAAAAAAGCTGTTTAACGAAATAACAATGCAAACAGATATGCACAGTATGTTATTCTCACAGTTGAACCGATGTAGCAAAGTGGGAAATATGATGAAGTGACTGTTTGGTGCATGCTATGGATTCGACTTGATTTGTGCAGAGCAGGTATTAATACGAAAGCAGATAATAAGACATACAGATCCTGTCAAAATTAAGCTTGTTGCCGTGGTACCGTTTGAAGATCAAGCTGCCAAATGGAATGAGAGGGACAGAGAAAAATATTTTAATGTTTTATCCAAATGTGATGAAGTAATTACTTTAAATAAGCAATATCAAAGCGGGTGCCATTATGAAAGAAACAGATACATGGCAGATAACAGCAGCAGATTGGTTTGTTATTATGACGGAAGCGGCGGCGGTGCTGGGTATATGGTTGAATATGCAGAAAGTAAGTCTATATCCATAGTCAACATACTTGATTCTCATATTGTACAGGAAAGAAAGCATAAGAGGGCAGCACAGATGCATCAATAATCAAATGAATTGACACCCGTAATTGAAAGCGAAATGGCTTTTACCAGTTGCTTGAATCCAAGCCGTGACATTGGAATTATGTCTCCGGACTTCGTAAGGATAAATTTATAGTCATCGCTTATTTCCTCGATATTGAAGAAGTTGACAACATAACTTTGGTGACATTTGAAAAAGTAGCTTGTGTCCAGCTCTTTCAGGACTTTGGCGTGGGTTGTTATCTCTTCTACGTATTCTCCGTTGTGCAGGTAAATCATCGATTTGTATTTTTCTTTATAAATAAACTGGATGTCCTCATGTGGAATCAGACGGGACATTTTTGCATTTTTTGCTGCGTACATGCCATATGGGCAGACATTCGATGATTTGATGACTTCAAGCATATGATTTATAAACTTGTTTTGCGTCAAAGGGGGTTTCAGGGTTCCTACAACGTGGCGCGAACATTGCCGGTCAAAATTGGTATAGATTTTCAGCATATATGTTATGGTGCCTCTTGAGCTTTCCATAAAAAGACGGAAATCATTATTAAACAGAAACTCATGTATGAATTTCTGTGAGTCGGAAACATGATGTATTTCAAAGGGAATATCGTGTGCCTTGAGGCATTTGGACAATACTGACTCCATCTGACCTCGCTTTTCGGCATCTCCAAGAAGTGCAATTTTATTTTTCATAATGAACAAACCTTTTGAGAATTCTAATTTATTATCTTCAACTTATATTAATATTTCAACTGGTACAGTTGTATATTTATATGCAAATACTGCATATATTCATTTTGAGCTTTCTATTTTTGGTAAACGTGATATTTGCAACGAAAACTTAATTTTTTGATAAAAAGGTTTTATAATAAGTTAAACAAAACCATGCGATTTCATGAGTTCACACTTTTTACAACCTGCATAAAAGCATGAACGTTATGCATTAATCGTCAAGGGTCTTTAAGCTTGCCAGCCTTGCAACCGACAGGGAATAGGCATCTCTGAATTTGTCAAAATATATGCTTTTCAGTTCTACCATGGCACCGGATTTAAGCTCCACAGTCTTGTAATGTTGGCATGAATTGTGTATTTTGCAAATGTTGCGGGTGTTTACAAAAAGTCCGGGAGAGCTTTTTGCAAAATATTCCCTGTTAATCTCCGACATTACCTTTCCTATGTTTTTTGAGGTGGTTTCAGTTCCTCCGTTTGTCAGATGTATTATAGTTTTATCGTTATCTCTCCGGATGTAATCTATATCCATGTAAGGAATTTTACGTGTGCAGTCACGGTGGGTAACCGTGTATTCTCCGGGGGAGAAAAAGCTTGCCAGCTCCGGGTTTCTCATAAGCTTATCATCAATTTCCTCTGCTGTGGGCGGAAAGCTCATGATACCTGTAACGACATGAATGAGCGGTGTGTCACTGCGGCTTTTGAATATATATTTTGTATTGCCGTCTGAGCACATTACAATGAGATGATAGTCATTATTAAACAGATAATTTTTCATAAATTTCTGTGGATTCGATAAATTGTGAATATCAAAGGTAATCTTATATTCCTTAAGAGGCTGAAGCAAAGCTTCCTCAAGGATTTTGCGCTCTTCGGCATTGCCGAACAGCAATATTTTTAACACAAACATCATTCCCTTTCATACAAATCTGTGAGTAATATTAAATATATTGTACTACCATAGTATTCGGCAGTGCATCCGGTGTTACAGCATGTTATCAAAGCATGTGATTCACACGGTGGGACCTGTGTGGCAGGCTCAAAGTACAGTACAATAATTTTATCTTGCGGTTTAAGTATATATTTATTTAGATTAAAATGATATAATACATATATCATACCATCGCCTCGGCAATGCAAGCGAGCTTGCGCTGCACTCGGCTCAGATATGATATAATAGAGCAAACTTTATGAAAGGCAATTATATGATTTTAACACTTGAAAATATATCTAAAAGCTTTGGAGAAAAGGCTTTACTGTATGATGTAACTTTATATATTAATGATAACGATAAAATCGGTTTTGTAGGAGTAAATGGAACCGGTAAATCAACATTGCTTAAGATTGCTTCTCTGATTGAGGAGCCTGACAGCGGCAATGTTGTATACAGCAATGGGGTAAGAATCTGCTACTTGCCTCAGGATCCTGAATTCAATAAAAATACAACTGTGTTAGAGCAGGTTTTTATCAATGCTTCTACTGAAACCAAGGTGCTGATGGAATATGAAGCAAAGTCAATATTAAACAAACTATGCATAACGGAGTTTGACAAGGATGTAAATATACTTTCCGTTGGACAAAGAAAAAGAGTTGCAATAGCAAGCGCATTGGTGAATCCATGCGAGCTGTTGATATTGGATGAGCCGACCAATCACCTGGATAATGGCATGATACTGTGGCTGGAAAATTATTTGAAAAGATATAAGGGTGCTATATTGATGGTTACTCATGACAGATATTTCCTGGACAGAATTTCAAACAGAATAGTTGAATTGGATAAAGGCAGTATATATTCTTATGAAGGGAGCTATTCAAAATTTTTGGAGCTAAAAGCTTTGCGTGAAGAAAACGACATGAGCAGCGAAAGAAAAAAACAGGCATTATACAAGAAGGAGTATGCCTGGATTCAAAGAGGGGCCAGAGCGAGAGGCACAAAGGCAAAGGGCAGAATACAAGAATTTGAAAAGCTGAAAGAACAGATAGGAACAGATAGTGAGGAAAAATTAGAATTAAGCTCTGTTTCGTCCAGACTTGGTAAAAAGACCATAGAAATTAAAAATATTTCAAAAAGTTATGATGAAAAAGTTATTGTTGAACATTTTGAATACATTGTTACCAGAGATGCAAGAATCGGTATCGTTGGAAATAACGGAGCCGGGAAATCTACATTATTGAATATAATAGCAGGAAGAATCCTGCCTGACAGTGGATATGTTGATATTGGAAGCACTGTTAAGCTTGGTTATTTTTCACAGGAAGCAGATGATGTTGACGATTCTCAAAGAGTTATAGATTATATAAAGGATATAGCGGAAATTGTTGAGACAAGGGAAGGGAAAATAACCGCATCGCAAATGCTTGAAAGATTTTTGTTTACACCGGATGTACAGTATAACACAATTTCCAGACTTTCCGGCGGAGAAAGAAGAAGGCTGTTTCTTTTAAGCATCCTGATGAAGGCACCCAACATATTATTGCTGGATGAGCCAACCAATGATTTAGATATTGAAACACTGACCATATTGGAGGATTATATAGAGGGCTTTGACGGAGCTGTAATAACTGTGTCTCATGACAGATATTTCCTGGATAAGGTTGTAAAAACAATATTGGAGCTTCCCGGAGACAATACAGGAACAGTCAGGGAATACAACGGAGGTTATTCTGATTATGCCGCAGCATGGATAGCAGAAGACAGAAGCCGCGAAGAAGTTAAAAAATATGAAAAAAAGGAATTTACAGAAATAAGGGAAAAGCCCAGGAAGCTTAAATTCTCATTTAAAGAAGAAAAGGAATATGGCACTATAGATGAGGATATAGCAAATTTGGAAGCAATAATAGCTGATCTGGAATCACAGATGGGAGTTCATGCAGCTGATTATGTCAAGCTGCAGAAATTAATGGATGAAAAGCAAGAAACAGAACAGCAGCTGGAAGAAAAAATGAACAGATGGATTTATCTGAATGATCTGGCAGAACAGATAGAGAAACAATAAACTTGCAGTTACAATAGATGATTTTAAAAAGAAGCGGGTTGTGAAAGCTTCCTTGTTAGACTATGCTTTCAGTAACCCGCTTGCTGTTTTATATATTATTTTTTTTAACGGGATAGCAGACCTCGGTCACCCATTCTTTTGGATTCTGTGTTTCGTGGGGGCTTACGTGGTAGATATTGAACATAGCTCCATAAAATTCGTATCCGTTATCCCTCACCCAATTAGCAACAGCTTCATTTACCTTATCTATTTGGTCATAGCCGCCTTTGTAGGTAGCAGAAGCAATCTGTACGGGAGGCTCCGTTTTGAACACAACGTGTTCGGTGTCAGGGTAACTGCCCTTCACGGATTTCTGCACTTCAACATCTACATCATCTTCTTTATATTCCTTGTCATGAAAAATCGCAAGCGTATAGCAGGGAGTGCCATCCTGAATATTAAGATGTGCGATTTCCTTCATCATAAGTTGCCATAGGATTCCCTCTTGATCATAATTGGGAATAATCTGCCTGACGCTGGCCACATATCGTTCCGGCAGAGTTTTTAATGTTACATTGTAATTCATAGCAGTTCCATCCTTTCTCAGCCGCTTGACGGCTGTTTCAAGAAGCAGCAAACGGTGCGCCGTTTCATCAGCTTGCGACTGAACCTCAGCACGCTTTACCGATAAAAATTTAGCCAATGCTTGCGGATTATCGTAGTTTTCAAAAATTTCAGTAATGGCAGCAAGACCAAATCCCATATCTTTAAGAGCTGTAATCCTACCTGCAACCAACAACTGATCTTCCGAATAATAGCGGTAACCGGTAAATTCATCTGTGCTTTTAGGTATAAGCAGACCGATTTCATCGTAATGTCGCAGCATACGTATACTGATTCTTGATAGTTTTGAAAAATCACCTATTTTCAGCATTTTTATTTCCTCACATATATGTGTTTTTTGAGCTCATCTACATTATAGAGTATACCACAATGTGAGAGTCAATATATTTTTTACGGAATAGGTTTAAAATATTTAATGCAATTTATTGATGACTATCTGGATGCTGAGAATGATCAAATTGTGCGTCGGAGGGTATCTTTCCGATGTAATATATTGATAGCAAATAAGGGTTCGGTGATTAATTTATGTTTTACATTTCATACTGCCTGCGTTATAATTGTTATATATTAATTAAGAAACGTTTGGGAGGTTTGTGCAAATGAAAAACAAAATAATAAGACTTAATGACTTGCAAAAACCTAAAGAATATAGTGTTGTTTCATTGTTTTCGGGTGCCGGTGGTCTTGATATGGGATTTGAAAATTCAGGATGTAAAACAATATGGGCAAATGATATAGATGCAGATGCATGTGAGACACACAGAGCATGGTCTGATGCAGAAGTGGTTTGCGGAGATATCGGAAAAATCGGAGTGGAAAATATTCCTGAGAGCGATATTGTATTGGGAGGCTTTCCGTGTCAGGGATTTTCATTGGCAGGACCGAGAAAAATTGATGATAAGAGGAACTCATTATACAGATATTTTGTTAAGCTGCTGGAAACTAATCAGCCTTATGCATTTGTTGCGGAAAATGTCAAAGGAATACTGACTTTAGGTGATGGAGAGATCATCACTGCAATTATAGAGGACTTTTCGGAAAAAGGATACGATGTATATCCTAATTTGGTTAATGCCGCAGATTACGGAGTTCCGCAGGACAGGTGGAGAGTGCTGATGATTGGGTTCAGAAAGGATTTGTGCATAAAAACATTTGAATTTCCTGAGCCTTTTGACTATAAGGCAACTCTTTACGATGTATTGAAGGATATTGCGGAGTCTGATGCTCATGACATTTGCAATGCCTCATATTCGTCGAGATTTATGAGTCGTAACAGAAAAAGGAATTGGAATCAAGCCAGCTATACCATACCGGCAATGGCAAAGCAGGTTCCGCTGCATCCTTCGAGTCCTGATATGATAAAAGAATCAGCTGATGTCTGGAGATTCGGCGATAACGGAAATACCCGCAGGTTCAGCTGGCAGGAATGTGCTGCCATACAGACATTTCCTCCGGATATGTATTTTTCGGGCAATCTTACCAGCAAGTACAAGCAGATAGGCAACGCTGTTCCCGTAAAATTATCCGAGGTAGTTGCATCTGTTGTCATGGAAAAGTTAAACAAATGTTTTAATAATAGAAATATGAGTGCGGAAGTGTAGTTATGGCTGTACAATCTAAGAACGGTAAGGCTTACGAATATGCATGCTTAATTGTATTCAAAAGATTTTTGGAGAATTCGGACAATACGGTGGAAATTTTAGCTGCCGATGCGGTGATAGTGGCTGAAAGAGATTATGCTTTATTAAGCACCGACTTAAGAAATAAAATGGATAAGGCTGCTATGGCGGCGGTCAAAGTTATTGCCCGTTTAGAACCGATGCTTACAAATTCGTATAATGAAAGATTATTTCTTACATTACAACCTGATAAAGCAGGCAAGGAAGGAGATGTGAGGGATATTCTTGCACTGAGGAAGGATTCTGATTGGGAAATAGGCATAAGCTGCAAGCATAATCATGCTGCTGTGAAGCATTCCCGGTTGTCTAAGACGATTGATTTTGGGGATAAATGGCTTCAAATTCCTTGTTCTGAGGAGTACTTCAATGATATTTTGCCGGTTTTTAATATGCTTGAAGAATTGAAGGCAGGAGGAATTGAATGGAAGGCTGTAAAAAACAAGGAGGATGAGGTTTATGTTCCTATATTGAATTCATTTGTAAAAGAGCTTCGGAGATTGGAAGCGGAACATCCTGCAATTGTACCTCAGAGATTTTTGAGCTATTTGCTTGGCAGGAATGATTTTTATAAGGTAATCAGCAGAAATACTAAAAAGGTTACTCAGATATCTGCTTTTAATATATACGGTACATTAAACAAGAGCTTTGAAAAAATAAAACCTCAGACCATAGTACCGAGGTTGATAATGCCTACTGAATTTTATGATATAAGGTACAAATCAAATTCTAAAAATACTATAATTACAACATGTGATAATGGATGGGCTATATCAATGAGAATACACAGTGCCAGCACAATGGTTGAGTCGAGTCTGAAATTTGATGTAAACTTAGTTGGAATACCACAAAGCCTATATACACAATATGAACCGTGGCAGTAGTAAGCAGTCTTGATTATTTAAGGCTGTTTTTACATGCAATACATACTATATATAGTATGTATTGATAAATTACGACCTTTAAAGTATAATGTTTTTATTAAACATTAGGGGTTGTATATGGTCGATAAATTTGATATAGATAACATTGTTAACAATGTTTATGAATTAGGGATGTTAAAAGATTCAATAATTCAGCTTTTAGGAATAGAATCTAAGGAAAGCAAAGTGCTAATCAGCAAAGACAAGATTACTTACACCAAAAAGCATTGCAAAGACTATTCATGCTATAAGGAATTTAAAATGCATACGGAGGCTGCTCCTACTGTACTTAAATTACCCGATTATGTCGGAATTCACCCAAAGGGGGATAGCATAATTTTTGTAAAAAAGATAACAGCTAATGTTTTAGTAGCTGTTAGATTAAGCAATACAGATGTTAAATGGGTAAAAACAATTTACCCCATAACTGAAGCAAAATTAAATAATTATATAAAGTCCGGAAGGTTAAAAAAAGTAGAAAAAGATGGTTAGTAATTCGAAAAACAGAAAAAACTTCATAAAGTAGTAGAAAAAGTTCATAAAACAGTAAAAAAAGTTCGTAAAAGATTGACAGTAAATATAAATGTGGTATAATAAATACATAAACACATAGAATATTTCAAAGATTATTTGAGGGCAGAACTGGCAACTGCCACACCTTTAAGGTCTGAAAAGAGATGTAGGGTACGCCGTCCTACCAAATAATCTTTGAACTTGCAAGGACTCCGAAAGGAGTCCTTTTCCTTCATTCTAATAGTTTATTTGAATGTTTCTCTTGAATCAATTTCAAAGCTCTAAAATATACATACATAGAGCCATATCTTATTTTATTGCTTAAGTCCTTGTCTTTATATATTTCAATTATTTCAGTCTTGCACTGATATTCAGTCAGTTCCTCAGCAAGCTCCTTTATTAGATTATCAATTTCATAGTCAATCATACTCAGCTATTTTTTATTTTTTATAAAATTATTGACAATAAATGTAAATTGTTATATACTCCATATAGAACGAATGTTCGGAAATGTTTTTTTTTAAAAGATTATGGCAGAGGTGGAGAAATGAGATTAGTAAGTTTGTTTTCGGGAGCGGGAGGCTTGGATTCAGGATTTAAAAATGCCGGCTTTAATATTGTATGGGCTAATGAATTTGACAAAGCAATTTTTGAAACCTACAGAAAAAATCATTCGCATTTATTGGATGTAAGGGATATAAGAGCAATAAAATCATATGAGATTCCGGAATGTGACGGCATAATAGGCGGACCGCCGTGTCAGAGCTGGAGCGAAGCGGGAACTCAGCGAGGTATAAATGATGACAGAGGAAAATTGTTTTATGAATTTATAAGAATTTTACAAGATAAAAAACCTAAATTTTTTGTTGCCGAAAATGTATCGGGCATGTTGTCGGAAATACATAAACCGGCGGTAAATAAAATAATTAAAATGCTTTGCGACGCCGGTTACGATACTTATATAAATCTGCTGAATGCAAATGATTATGGTGTGCCTCAGGACAGAAAGAGAGTGTTTTATGTAGGCTTCAGAAAAGACTTGAAAATAAGCTACAGATTTCCTTCGGTCAATAATAAAAAATACAATTTAAGATATGCAATATGGGATCTGAAGGATAACGCCATACCTGCATTAAATCATAATAAAACTAACGGAAACGGCTGTATTATGAGCAATCACGAATATATGACCGGAAGCTTTTCATCGATATATATGTCACGCAACAGAGTTCGTTCGTGGGACGAACCTTCATTCACCATCCAGGCCGGCGGGAGACATGCCCCCATACATCCTCAGGCACCGAAAATGCTTTTCATTGATTATAATAAAAGAATATTTGTGCCGGGACAGGAACATTTATACAGGAGACTGAGCGTAAGAGAATGTGCACGTATTCAGACCTTTCCGGATAGTTTCAGATTCTATTATAACAATCTCAGTGACGGTTATAAAATGGTGGGAAATGCCGTGCCGGTCAGAATGGCATATTATATGGCATTATCCGTTAAGGATTCTTTGATTGGCAAATATAATGATTTGGTAAGCTAGACAATAATAAAATCCTTTATAATTACAAAAATATAGTATAATATTTAAAGTATGAGGATTGAATTACATAAGGTGCGTTATGAACAGTATTTATAAAGATATATTGTAGTGATTTGTTTTATTCCTGTACTTGCAATTGAGTTGGACGGCAAGGAGCATATGGAGGATAATGATAATGGAATGGGAGCATTTATTTGAGAGCCATATTTTAGAACGTGGATGGGATTATTACGAAAATGAATATGTGCAAGAAATTTTGAAAGAAGAAAATGGGATTAAGGCATGGGTTGAAGGCAGTGACTTATATCAGGTGCATATCGGAATAGCAGATGGAGAAATAATAAACATGACATGCACATGCCCGTATGCTGAAGGCGGATTAAACTGCAAGCATATGGCGGCGGTATTGTATATGCTTGAAGAGGGTTGCGTTGATATGAACGAAGACAGTTCTGCGTTGAACAGAGATAAAAACAAGCCTTTTATGGATGCTTATGAACTGGTAAAGGGAGCAGAAGAGGATTTAGTAAGAAAATTTTTAGCAGATATTTTAATAAGTAGCGAAGTACTTATGAACAGGTTTAAAATTGCTGTTAGTCAAGAAATTTCAGAAGATAATATAAGAGCATATAAAAGACAAATTGATCAGATATTCAGAAAATATGAAGGCAGAGGTAATTTTATTGACTATTACCATGCCTCGGGCTTTATATTGGAACTTTACGATTTTTTGTGCGAAGATATAAGAACTATGTTAAGCAATAAACAGTATGAGGCTGCATTCTTGCTCAGCACATATTTGTTTGTTGAAGTTGGAAATATAGATATGGACGACTCGGACGGCGGCACAGGCATGATTTCCGATGAATGTCAGGACATATGGTTTGAAATTCTTGAGGAATCTGCGGACGAACGGTTGGAACAAAAAATGTTTCAGTGGTTTATGAACAGCTTAGATGGTTCCGTTATTGATTATATGGAGGACTATATAGAAGGAACTCTCTTTGAATATTTTAAAGAGAACAAGTATATGGAAGAAAAATTAAAACTCACTGACAAAATGATTAAATCGGCTTCAGAGAAAAAAGATGCCTGGAACTCAGACAGATTAGTTGGTTATTGGGTAAAAAGGCACATGGATATACTGGTGGAAATGAATATTGATAAATCAGAAATTGATGCATTTTGCCGCAGATATTGGAATGTGGCGGAAATAAGAAAAATATATATAGAGAAGAGTTTAAATGAGAAAAACTATATCAGAGCAATTGAAATATTAAATGAAAGCAAGAAAATAGATGCAGGTCTTCGCGGCTTAGTGCATGATTACAGTATAAAGCTGAAGGAATTATACAAGCTCATAGGTGACGATACTGCATATAAAGATGAATTGTGGAAATTGATATTGGATTATGACAAGGGAAACCTGAATATATTTCGTGAATTAAAATCATTATATCCTGCTGATGAATGGGAAGTGAAGCGCCAAATAATATTTGATAATTACAAGACTATTATGGAATTGAAAAGCTTTACCTGGAAGAAAAGATGTATGAGAAGCTTTTAAAGGCTGTAATAGATTCGGCTGGTCTATATTTACTTACAGAATATGAAAAAGTATTGAAGCCCATATATGAAAAAGAGCTGCTGGATAAATATGAACGTGAAGTTCGGTCAATGGCATACAGAACTTCTGACCGCAAATTTTATAAACAGATTGTATCAGTTTTAGAACGAATGCAGAAATACAAAGAAGGTAAGGAATTAGTACGAAATATTACTGCTGACTGGCGTTGGATTTATAAAAACAGAAGAGCAATGATGGAGGAGTTAGGAAGATTAAAATTTTAAATTTAATTATATCAAAATTAAAAGTGAGGTGCTTAGATTTGTGTAATTGGGAAAATGTAACCGAATTTTTTTCGGAAGATGAAAGACATTATATGAATACTTATTTGGAAATTAATGAAGTATATGATGGTAAAATCGAAGTGAGCTTATTTTCTTCAAAAGAAGGATTATATGAAATATACTTTTCATATGGAATCATTTATATAGATGCTGAAAATGCCGACTCAAAACGTGAAGAGATAAAAAACGAACTTGTAAAAGAATATCAGAAGCATAAGGAACCAACAAATGAATTTATCAATGCATTTTGTGAAAAACATAAAGTGAGTTTACCAAATGATATCTTCTTTGATGCATCAGCATTGTTTGATTTCTAATTAACTTAAAATAAGGAGGTACCAACATGCCGCTTAAAATAATCCGAAACGATATAACCAAGGTCCACGCCGATGCCATTGTAAACGCAGCCAATTCCTCATTGCTTGGAGGCGGAGGGGTTGACGGAGCAATACACAGAGCCGCAGGACCGGAGCTGCTTGTTGAGTGCCGTACCCTTGGCGGGTGCAGGACGGGAGAAGCTAAAATAACAAAAGGATACAAGCTTCCGGCAAAATATGTGATTCACACGGTCGGACCTGTATGGCATGGTGGAAAGCATGGTGAAGAAAAGTTATTGGCTGACTGCTATAGAAATTCACTTGCATTGGCGAAGGAATATAAGCTAAAAAGCATTGCTTTTCCGCTGATATCTACAGGGGTATTTGGTTATCCAAAGGATGAAGCATTGAAAGTAGCTACTTCAGTTATAGGAGACTTTCTTCTGAAAAATGAAATGACGGTATTTCTTGTTGTTTATGATGAGGAAACATTTGTATTATCTGAAAAATTATTTTCTTCCATTATACAATATATTGATGATAAATATATAGAAGAACAATGAGTTAGCGAATCTCCCGCTGAAATCAATGGGCTCTATATCATTTATCTTTTATTTTTAGTTCTATGCATTCTTCTAATACTTTCAAATCATCTGTGCTTAAATTGCTATAATCACTAAGCAATTTTTCCGGATTCTTTATGTCGCTTCTTCCTAATAAATAATCTGTGGAAACATTAAAATAATCAGCAAGCTTATTAATAATATCATATGGTGGAAATCTCTCACCTAATTCATAAAAAGAAATCATTTTAGGGGTTAATCCTAAATAGTTTGATAATTCGTTTTGCGTTATTCCCTTTTCGATTCTTAATTTTCTTATTATTTTTCCAACCATAGATAACACCTCTTAGATTCATTATACTTATAGTAAAAAGCATTGACAATGTACTGGAAGTACAGTACAATTAGTACATGTTTTACGCAATAGAGGAGATTGTTATGAATCAAGAGTATAAAGTAAATAAAACCCTGTGCTTCAGCGGATATAGAACCGAGAAATTACCTAAAAGCAGGAATGAATTTAATTTAATGATACAAAGCTTGATTTATGAAATTAATAAAGCAATATCAGATGGTTACGATACATTCATGTTTGGTGCATGTTATGGGTTTGACTTGATTTGCGCGGAGCAGGTTTTATTGCGAAAACAAATAGTAAGGCATACAGATCCTGTTCATATTAACCTTATTGCAGTAGTACCGTTTGAAGAACAAGCATCGAGATGGAAAGAGCAGGACAGGGAAAAATATTTTAATATTTTGTCCGGATGTGATGAGGTAATTACTTTAAATAAACATTATCAAAGCGGACGTTACCATGAAAGAAACAGGTACATGATAGATAACAGCAGCAGATTAATTTGTTATTATGACGGAAGCAGTGATGGGACAAGATATACAGTAGAATATGCAGAAAGTAAGGCTGTACCTGTAATTAACATATGCAGTTCGTATAGTTTAAAAGAAAGAAGACATAAAAGCTTAATGCGTCCAATTATTTAAGGTAACCCTGAGATGTTATGTAAGTTTTGTTGTTTAAATATATATTCTTGATATTTTTTAAGCAAGAATTAATGAAAGTTTAATGAGACTAATAGTTTAATAGCATATAATTATAGCGGGTAATGCTTAAGACATGCTCGCTATTTATTTGTGCTCTGCAGTGATATTTCAATGAAATTGCTGCTTCAGGCTGCCAAAGGGATAAATTTTGTGGAGTAAGTACCGAAAGAGTGTGCCTGCATTTTCTATAATATTAATTTCAAAAATTGGATATGGTATAACTTGCCAAATGAAATAAGAAAATTTCAGGGGAATATTTAATCGGACACTATGATGATTTTATTATTCAGGGAAGAAGGCTCTGTTCAGAAGGTAAGAGATTGGAGGCTAATATGAATAACCGCGGAGGTTTAAATTTGGTGAGGAAATTCGTAATATTGTTCAGGATGCGGTGGGCAGTATGAATTTTAATATATTGAATCATGATGTTCGAAATGTTGCTAATGGTGCACTTGATGAGGTCAGGAGGTCAGTTGCGGGAAAACGCAAATTGTCTGCTAAGTCGAATAAAACTGCTGTTCCGGTTGGAAGGGTTTCAGGTACAGTACTTACTGTACTTGGTTCAATCGGAAGCAGTATGTTTTTAATTGCATCAATGGTAACTGGGACAATAGGCTACAAGCTTGGAATCAGCGTTATGTACAGTATCACAGCTTTTGTACTGCTGCCATGTTTTGTGGGAAGTACGGTTTTATTAGCGAACGGAAGTATAATAAGAAAGAGATTAAAGAGGTTCCGAAGGTATGTGGAACAGACGCATGGCCTCAGCTACTTCATGATTAAGGACTTTTCTTCTGCTGCGGGAAGAAGTAGCAAATATATAGTTAAGGATTTGCGTAAAATGATTGCCGTAGGGATGTTTCCTGAAGGGCATATTGATGATAAAGAGACCTATTTTATGTTAGACGACGAGAGCTATGAACTGTATCTCAGGTCGCAGGAAAATATGAGAATGAGGGAAAAAGAAGAGACCTTACGGCAGAAACAGGAGCAGAAAGATAAATTTAATAAAAAGGATACAATGGAGCCTGAAATCAGAAAAGCAATCAATGAAGGACGGCAATATGTTCAGAAAATAAAAAATGCTAATATCGAAATACCGGGAGAAGAAATATCCCGCAAATTAGACAGACTTGAAGAAGTAACGGGAAAAATTTACGATTATGTAGAGTCACGTCCGGAAAAATTTCCTGAAATAAAGAAATTTACGGAGTACTTTTTGCCGACAACATTAAAATTACTGGATGCCTACAGACAATTTGACAATCAGCCTGTAAAAGGCGAAAATATATCAACTGCCAAGAAAGAGATAGAAGACACCATGGATACCATCAATCTTGCATTTGAGAATCTGCTCGATGACTTGTTCCGGGATGCGGCAATGGATGTATCTACCGATATATCTGTATTGGAGACCATGCTTGCGCAGGAAGGATTATCACAAAAAAATATAAAATAAATTACAGGGAAGAAAAACAATGAATAATGAAGTACCTGAATTCTTACAAGGGATGATCCTGAGAGCGGGGTCTTCCTTTTTTATATTTTATTAAGATTTATAACACGTATTCTTCATTTATAGAGGAAAGCTCAGCATCTCATAGCTTGTATAAGTTTTACTGTTATAATTGCAAAATTATGGTATAATGCATATATCATACCATCACCTCGGCAATGCAAGCGAGCTTGCGCTGCACTCGGTTCGGATATGATATAATATTTTTGTTAAATATAATTACATAAACTGTATAGGGTGCGTTATGAACAGTATTTACAGGGACATATTCAAAGCTGTACATGAGGGAAAATGGTTGAGCATTGAATATAAAAATCAGGAAGACAAGGTAACTAAATATTGGATTGGAATTAAGAATATTGATCCGGCACATAAAATATTAATTGTGGATGGTCTTCATTTGTCACAATACAGCTTGTGCGAGCTTAATATTTACATAGATTCAATTAAAAAGTCTCATGTGATTGACGGGTCGTATTGTAGTATAAATAATACATTGGTTGAAGATATACATCTTAATCCACATAAATACAAAAATTTATTTCAAAATACAGCCAATCTTAAAATATTGAGCTATCTGGCAGATTGCAACAAATTGGATGCCACTCCATATAAATGTGAATATTCTCTTATTGATCGTTTCGACAGGGACTGTCTTGCTTCGGGAAGCTATAAGCTGAGCGAAGAGCAGTTTAAGGATATCGTCAACAGCTTTCAGCATAAAGCTGTCAGCTCACATACCCAGAATAAATTAAAACAGCTTTGTGTAAATGTGATGAGCATCAATACTAAAAAGGGTTTGTATGTTTTAGCATTTCGAAGAGTTAATCTCGATGTTCGCAACAGATTATTAAAAGCAGATGATGAAATAACCATTTGTCAGGAGTATTCAATAGACGGAAGCAAGCAAAGCATACGACAGTTTTTGGATGCGGATGATTACTGCTTGTTGGATGAATTTGAAAAGAATCAGGAGATAATTAAGGATAAAATCACAAATTCAAATCCTCAGATTGCCGGCATAGACGACATGCCCTACATAATAGCAATAGGTATGGATCTGATTATAGACCTTGAGCATGAATATGAAGCAATTATCAATATGTATAGTGAGGATAAAGTTACGATTCCTGTTAAAGCTTTCTTCGGAGATTTAGTAAAGCATCCCGAACGAAGGAAGGAGTATCCCATTGCTCTTTTAAATAAGAAAGTAAATATAGACCAGCTTCTGGCGATAAACACTGCCATGAAATATCCCATTGCATATATCCAGGGACCGCCGGGGACAGGTAAGACAAATACTATCATAAATACAATTATCACAGCTTTCTTTAATGAAAGAACCGTTTTGTTCGCATCATACAACAACCATCCCATTGACAGTGTATTTCAAACCTTTCAAAGCATAAGTTACAGGGATAAGATTGTACCCTTTCCTGTTGTACGTCTAGGAAACAATGAAAAGGTAGCGGAAAGCCTTGATTTTATAAAGGATATATATGAACGTACTAAAAAAATAGATATATTTGATAAAACTCTCGAAAAGAACAAGGGAGATAAGATTGAGAGAGCTAAAAAGCTGACTAAGCTGTTAAAAAAGCATGAGCAGATTCTTCAGCTCAAGGAAAGAAAGGAAACTATCGAAAAGCTTATAAGCACATACGATCAATTTACTTTCCAGGCAGATTTACAGGGAAGACAGTTGTATGAAGTTGAGAAGTTATTGAAGTCCTTGGGTGAAGTGACAGATGAGGAGGCAGTGAGCCTGATATCCGATGATGAAGAGAAGTTTTTAAAATATTTATACTATATTTCAGCTAAATATATTAAAAGGCTTGATGAACCAAAATATAAGGATTTGTTGGAGATTATATATCTTGAAGATAAAGAACTCAAAATTAAGCTGTTTAATCAGTACTTAAAGGATGAAGAAAAGCTTAAGCATTTTATGCGTGTTTTTCCTGTATGTGCCACAACTTGTATTTCAGCACATAAACTTGGGGAGCCTAAGCAATATTTTGATATGGTTATTATTGACGAAGCAAGTCAATGTAACACTGCAATATCATTGGTTCCAATAATAAGGGGAGAAAATCTCATGCTGGTGGGAGATCCTCAGCAGCTGAATCCGGTTGTGTTGCTTAGCGAGAGGGACAATGCTATTCTGAATAAAAAGTATTCTGTAGCCAATGAGTATGATTACATCAGCAACTCAATATATAAGACGTTTTTAGCATGTGATGCTGTCAGTGATGAAATACTTTTAAGCTATCATTACAGATGCCACAAAAAGATTATTGAGTTCAATAATAAAAAATATTATAACGGAAAACTGAATATAAAGAGCAGTATAAATAACGAAAAGCCTCTTGTTTTTATAGATGTTGAAGATAACAATACAGATATAAAAAATACGTCACCGACAGAAGCAAATAAGATAGTTAAATTTGTTGAGGAAAACAGAGATAAAAAAATCGGGATAATAACTCCATTCGTAAATCAGAAAAAATATATTGAAACCCTGCTGCAGGAAAAAGGAATTAATGATGTAACATGCGGTACAGTTCATGCTTTTCAGGGAGATGAAAAGGACGTTATATTATTCTCACTGGCTGTAACTGACAAAACAACCTCACGTACATATGAGTGGCTTAAAAACAACAAAGAATTAATTAATGTTGCAACCTCAAGGGCAAAGGAACAATTAATCGTATTCTCCAGCGGTAAAAATTTAGACAGATTGCATAAAAATAATTCAGATGATGATTTATATGATTTGACTGAATATGTAAAAACAAACGGTGAATACAAGGTAGCAGAAAAATCTGCGGCATCAAGAGCGTTAGGTGTGAAGCCTTATACAACGGAAACCGAAGAAGCATTTTTACAAAGCTTAAAGCTTGCCTTGGACAACGTTTTGTACAATAAAAGGAAATGTACGGTTCATAAGGAAGTCAGTATTTCTCATGTATTCAAAGACAATATTTCCGGCAGCGATTTATTTTATTCCGGCAGATTTGATTTTGTAGTTTATGAAAAGGAATACGGTAAAAGAGAAATCCCGATACTTGCAATAGAATTAGACGGCAAGGAGCATATGGAGGATGATGCCGTAAGAAAAAGAGATGAGAAAAAGAATGCAATATGCAAAAAACACGGTTTCGAATTAATCAGGATAGAAAACTCCTATGCAAGGAGATATAATTATATTAAGGATATACTGATAAACTATTTTGAAGGAATTAATTGATATATGCTTCCTGCAAAATATGCAATTTACACAGTCGGATCTGTTTGGCAGGGTGGCAAATATAGTGAAGAAAGACTGTTGACCGATTGTTGGACAAATCAATCAGATGAAGGCATAACACAAAAAGAAAATCTTGACTAAAAATTTATATCAAGTTAACATTAATTAAAAGAAAAAAGGATGGTGGATGGCTTGAGCGGGTTATCTTTTAAAATATTTTGCATAGAAAACTATGCGGAATATAAAAATGTGAATAGTTCTAAGGTCTACGAACTTTTTGAAAAGACTAAACTGCTGGACCTGCTGGACTCAGACTATGGAGACTTACACGGAATGGGTTTGGAATATTTAATGCAATTTATTGATGAGTATTTGGAGGCTAAGAAATGATTGTTTACCACGGATCTGATACAGTTGTAGAAAAGCCTGAGATAATTGTTTCAGAGATTGGAAGAGATTTTGGGTTTGGATTCTACACCACGGATATCTATGAACAAGCCACAAGATGGGCGAAAAGAAAAACGCTTATGAGTAAAAAGGTTGGCTCAAAGGCCATAGTAAACAATTATGAGTTCGAGGTGGAAACAGCTGAAAAGGACTTAAAAATTAAGATTTTTACAGAGCCTTCTTTAGAATGGATAGATTTTGTAATTGCTTGTCGTTCGGATGTGTTGTTTAAGCATGAGTATGATATTGTTATAGGTAATATTGCAAATGATAAGGTTGGAGAAACAATATCTTTTGTTATGGCTGGAATAATGAGAAAAGAAGATGCATTAGATCGACTCAAATTTCAACAAATTAACAATCAAATCTGTTTTAATACAAATAGGGCATTAAAATATTTAAAGTTTACAGCATATGAAGTAAAATAATAACAGGAGGTGTTTTTATGGCACACAATATAGTTAGAACGGTCATTCTTCCTGATGTAATAATTAAAATCCAAAAAAAATATAACGTAAATGAAAATATAGCATTGGAGATGTTCTATACATCACATATTGGAAAGCTTTTTTCTGAAGATGAATCCGGTCTTTATGGTCAAAGTCCCAATTATATCTTCTCATTATTCATTGAAGATTTTAATGAGTCTCAATTGAATGATTAAATAAAATGAAGTTTATTGTCAAAAATATTAAACAGTTTACCGGAAATATTATGTGTTGATAATATAGATGACATTATAATTATTTGGAAGAATCAAAAGGATAGAAAAATACTAAATACATTGAGTCTTTTCTTCCTTTTTGTTGTATTTATGGTAAAATTTGATTTTATTTGCTATAATAATATAAGACAGAATTAATATATAGTGTAAGAGAAAATGTAATATAGGAGTTTTGTATGTTGAATACATTTAAACAAATCATGATAAATCAATATTTTGGTAAACATTTTTCACTGGATTACCGGGTTTGCATGATTTTTTTCTTTGAGAGTTATTTTATATCCATCCTCTCTGCCATAACAAATACGGCACTGAATAAGGGATTGCCCGGAATTATTTTACAATGGTCATATATTTTATTCTGTACCATTATGATTTTTGTAACCCCGCAAATTCGGCGTATAATTCTAAAGCCGAATCTTCTGTTTGTTACATTTTTCTATATACCTTTTTTATACTTTCAAACTGCAGGATATGATGGTACAGCTTTGTTGTTTACGTTGTTAGGCATCTTTATGTTGGGAATTGTTTTTTCGGGCAAAACTCGTATTGTGATTATCGGATTAAATATTTTAGATTATTTATTGTGCATTATCATCAGTTATCTATATCCTCAAACTGTGATACCCCATAGCGGTCCGTATGCCATGCTTATTGATTTAATCGTGGCGTTTATTTTGTCTTCTGTAGGACTGTCAATTTTGACACTTTATATCAGCAGGGTTTTTGAAGACAACCGCAAGGTTCTTGCTGAATTAAGCATAAGAGATGCTTTGACAGGAACTTATAACAGGAGATTTATGACTGATTTTTTGCATGAGACATTGAATACATTCAAAAGAACAGGAAATAAATTTTATGTACTGATGCTTGATATTGATCACTTTAAAAAAATAAATGATACTTATGGTCATGGATTCGGAGATCGGGTACTATTGGAGTGTGCCCGTACCATACAAAGAATATTGAGAAAAGGTGACGTTATAGCACGTTATGGCGGAGAAGAATTTGCAATTATATTATCTTCGGATATGCCGATTAATGCCGTTGATATTGCCGAACGCATTCGTCATGCGATATCATTGCTGCGTTTTAAGCACAATATAACTGTAACTGTCAGTATAGGGCTGGCAGAATCAAAGCATGACGATACCATTGAAACATTGATGAACAGAGCAGACAAGTATATGTATTATGCAAAGCAGGCAGGACGCAACAAGGTATCGACCAGTAATTAAGATTTTATAAATAAAAATCAGTAATTTAAAGTGAGTGATGAACATGAGAATTATTATTTCACCGGCAAAAAAGATGAAAACAGATACAGACTCACCATTGGATGTGGGTACGCCTGAGTTTCTGAAGGAAACAGAGATGCTTTTGGAGTATCTGAAGGATATGCGCTATGAGGAAGCTAAAGATGTATGGAAATGCAATGATAATATTGCGAAGCTGAATTATGAAAGAATACAAAGGATGAATTTATACGCAAATTTGACTCCTGCCATACTTTTCCTATGAAGGGATACAGTATCAGTACATGGGGCCGGGAGTGTTTAAAAGATCGGAGTTTGAATATATAGAGGAGCATCTGCGCATTTTGTCAGGATTTTACGGGATGCTGAGACCCTTTGACGGAGTTGCGCCTTACAGGCTTGAAATGCAGGCAAAGCTTCAGATAGGAGAATTTGATTCGCTCTATGATTTTTGGGGTAAAAGACTGGCTGAGGAGATATTTTCTCAGAGTGATTGTATTGTAAATCTTGCATCAAAGGAATACAGCAGGTGTATTTCCGAGTATATTGATAACGGCATAAGATTTATCAGCTGTATTTTCGGAGAAGTGAAAGGAAAAAAGGTAGTTGAAAAGGGAACACAGGTGAAAATGGCCAGAGGAGAAATGGTACGCTTTATGGCTGAAAACAAGACAAAAAATGCGGAAGAAATTAAATTGTTTGACAGGCTTGGTTATTCTTATAATGATAGCCTGTCAGACGATTGCACATATGTTTTTATAAAAGGAGGAAAATAATATGCTGGAAAAGGGAACGAAGGCACCTGAATTTGTATTGAAGGATAAGGACGGTAATGAAGTTGCCTTGTCGGATTTTGCGGGTAAAAAGGTTGTGCTGTATTTTTATCCTAAGGACAATACCCCGGGATGTACAAAGCAGGCATGCGGGTTTGCAGGTATGTATGATGAATTTATAGAAATGGATGTAGCCGTTATAGGAGTGAGCAAGGACAGCTCGGCATCTCACCAGAAGTTCGCAGAAAAATATAATCTGCCCTTTATTTTACTTTCAGATTCGGAGCTCACAGTCATTAAAGCATACGATGTGTGGAAGGAAAAGAAGCTTTACGGCAAGACATCCTTGGGTGTAGTAAGGACGACATATGTTATTGATGAAAACGGAATTATAGAAGAGGTTATGCCAAAGGTGAAAACAGATACCAATGCAGCGGATGTGCTAAATTATTTAAGAAGACAACAACAAACATGATTCACAATTATAATTTATGTAATTTTTTTAATTACCCCCAAAATATAAAGAGGAACATTTATTAATCCACCATCTTTTTTGATATTCTGTGTCTAAGTACTCACAAATCATATCCTTCTTGCTTGGACTGGGCGGAATGTAACCCGGATGCTGCAAATTAACGTGTTAATTTGCCTTGATATTACACAGCATAAAGAGTATAATAATGTTTAAAGGAGATGAATTATTATGCCAAATATTAAACCGGTTTCGGATTTAAGGAATTATACAGAGGTTCTTAATGAAGTTCATGAAGGCAACCCAGTTTATTTAACAAGAAATGGCAGAGGCGAATATGCAATCATAAAAATATCAGAGTTAGAAAAGTTGAAGGCTGCGATTAGACTGTTGTCTGACATAGAAGATGGAGAAAAGTCAGCGAGAGAGAAAGGGTGGCTTGCGGCGGAAGATGTTGAGGCTATTTTAGGATTGTAAGAATGCTAAATGTTGAATATACACCACGAGCGTTAGAAGATTTGCAGCATCTGCAAGTATATTTATCAACTAACTGGGGAGAGAATACTGCAAATAAAATTTTAAAGAAGATTACATCTGAAATAAGAAGGTTAGGACGATACCCTTTTTCAGGTGTAAATCTTGGCAAAATTATTAACACTACAACTAATTATCGATATATATTTTCGGAAAGAAATTATATATTTTATCGCTTAGAATCTGATAAAATTTTAATAATTAGGGTTATAAATGAAAGACAGGATTATTTGAAGCAATTGTTTGGAATAAATGTTGACAGAGAAGAAATATAGATCACAAAGTAGATTAATCATAAACTATAAGTACTGTAGACTGCCCGAATATGTGAAATATCATCATTCGGGCATTTGTTTAATTTAAGGTAAATTCATAGATACGTTAAATAATGGATTTTTTTATTAGAGTGATAAGAAGATTAGAGGAGTTAACTTTATTTAAATAAAAGTGTGATTTTTATACTGATTTTGACTATAAAAATGTGATTATCTTGACTAAAATTGAAATTTTGGCTATAATATAAATAAAAGTGTGATTGTAAAACTCTAAATATGTATAATAATGTGTTGTCTTGGAGGTGACTATGGATAGACTAATCATGCAAAAACTGCTGGACTGGAAAAACTCTAAGTATCGCAAACCTTTAATTTTAAAAGGAGTTCGCCAGGTAGGCAAAACTTGGCTTTTGAAAGAATTTGCCAAATGTCATTATAAAAATATTGCTTATTTTAACTTTGATGAGCATCCTGAATATAAGCAATTTTTTGAGAGTACCAAAGATGTGGAGCGAATTTTACAAAATTTAATGATGGCAAGCGGTGAAATCATTAAGCAGGATACACCACAGGATACCCTCATTGTTTTTGATGAAATTCAGGAATGTTATAATGCGTTGAATGCGTTAAAGTACTTTTGTGAAAACACCCCTCACTATCATGTTGCTTGTGCAGGTTCACTTTTAGGTATTGCGTTATCAAAACCCGCATCCTTTCCGGTTGGGAAAGTGGACTTTTTAGAGATTATGCCTATGACCTTTACTGAATTTTTAATGGCAAATGGAGACGTAAATTTTGTTAACTACATGAAAGACCTAGATAGTATTGAACAAATCCCAGAAGCTTTTTTTAATCCATTATACGAAAAGCTAAAGATGTATTTTGTCACAGGAGGCATGCCGGAATCAGTTCGCTCCTGGACACAAGATAGAGATGTGGAGCTCATGCAACAGGTGTTATCAAATATTTTAGGAGCATATGAGCGTGATTTTGCTAAACATCCTGATCCTAAGGATTTTCCAAAGATATCTCTCGTGTGGAAATCAATACCTTCTCAACTTGCAAGGGAAAACAAAAAGTTTATTTATAAAGCAATTAAAGAAGGAGCCAGAGCAAGGGAATATGAGTATGCCCTGCAATGGCTTTGCGATGCCAGCCTGACTTATAAGATATATCGCAGTAGTGCGCCGGGGTTACCTATTTCTGCATACGATGATTTATCTGCTTTTAAGCTATATATGGTAGATGTAGGACTATTGCGAAGGTTATCACTTTTGGCGCCCTCAGCCTTTGGAGAAGGCAACAGATTGTTTGCAGAGTTTAAAGGTGCCTTAAGTGAAAATTATGTTCTGCAAGCATTGCAAAACCAATTTGAAGCTATGCCACGATATTGGGCTGTTGATAATCCGAAATATGAGGTAGATTTTCTTATTCAAAGAGAAAATGATATTTTGCCCGTGGAGGTAAAATCCGAGAATAATGTGGAAAGCAAAAGCTTGAAAAAATACAAAGAAAAGTACGGCAATAAGGTAAAGCTTCGTATTCGTTTTTCATTGAACAATCTGCGTCTTGATGATGATATGCTAAACATTCCACTATTCATGGCTGATTATGCAGATGTAATTATAGGCAAGGCATTAGAGCAGTTAGATTGATGGGCAAAGCCCTTATTGAATGTATTATAATAGAGGAGATACTAAAATGGGTGAAAATACAAAAGATTTAAAGGTAGCACTATGGAACAGTGCAAATGTAATGCGAGGAACCATGGGGGCTGAAGATTACAAGAGTTATCTCTTAGGACTTATTTTCTATAAATATCTGTCTGACAAATTGCTTTACAGCTTAGTAAATTTGTTGGATGAAACAGCAGACACATTAGATGATGCGTTAGAAATTTATAGAAAAAATTACGAAGATGATGACATGAGAGATGACTTGATTTCTGAACTTAAGCATCAAATATCTTATGTTTTAAAGCCGGAATTGACATTCACTGCTCTTATTAATAAAATAAATTCCAATACCTTTCAATTAGAGGAATTATCTCAAGGATTTACAGATATTGAACAATCAGACGAAATATTTAAAGACTTGTTTCAGGATTTAGATATTTATTCAACAAAGCTTGGCAATACACCTCAGAAAAGAAACCAAATGCTTTCAAATGTAATGAAAGAATTATCTAAAATTGATATTGCCGGACATGAAGGTGATATGTTAGGTGATGCATATGAATATTTAATAGGAGAGTTTGCGAGCGATACAGGTAAAAAGGCAGGTGAATTTTATACACCACAACCAGTATCAAAATTGATGACACGAATTGTATTCCACGGCAAAGAAAATGTGTCTGGCTTTACAATATATGATGCTGCTATGGGATCTGGATCTTTAATGTTAAATGCAAAAAAATATTCTAATAAAGCAGATACGGTAATGTATTTTGGCCAAGAGCTAAACACATCAACTTACAATCTTGCACGAATGAATATGATTCTCCATGGTGTTCCTGTTGAAAACCAAAATCTTCATAATGCAGATACTCTTGATAAGGATTGGCCTGTTGATGAACCCACAAATTTTGATGCAGTGGTGATGAATCCGCCGTATTCTGCAAACTGGAGTGCATATAAAGGCTTTATGACTGACCCCAGATTTAGCATATATGGAGCGCTTGCACCAAAATCAAAAGCGGACTATGCTTTTTTGCTTCATGGATTTTATCATCTTAAAAATACAGGTGTAATGGCTATTGTACTACCCCACGGTGTGTTATTCAGAGGAAATTCCGAAGGCAAAATTCGCCAGAAGCTTTTAGAAGATGGTTCTATAGACACTATAATCGGAATGCCGGCAGGAATTTTCTACAATACCAGCATTCCAACAACTATAATAGTACTTAAGAAAAAAGATCGTGAAAAACGTGATGTGTTATTTATTGATGCTTCAAAAGAATTTACAAAGGGCAAAGCCCAAAATACAATGAATGATGATCACTTAAAAAAAATTCTTGATGCGTATATACGAAGAGAATCCATTGATAAATTTGCACATTTGGCTTCCTTTGAAGAAATAAAGAAAAATGACTTTAATCTTAATATTCCACGATATGTGGATACCTTTGAAGAAGAAGAGCAAATAGATTTGAGAGAAGTTACATCAGAAATTTTAAAAATAACTAAAGAGATAAATAGTTCGCAAAAGCTGTTATTAGAAATGCTTTCGGATTTAGTTGGAATTGATGATGAAACAGAAGCGGAACTACAAGAATCCATCAAAAATTTAATGGGGGAAGGTGAGTAAATGCTTGAAAATAAACTTGGTATTACTAATCAACCGGAATTGAAACGTGAAGAAGAACGCTTGAGTAAACTTAAAGCTAAGCAATTATTTGAATCTGGAGATATAAATGAAATAGAAGTTGGTACTTTCAAAGGATTATCCTGTATTCATCGCTATCTGTTTGAAGATGTATACTTTTTTGCAGGAAAGCTGCGTGATGTAAATATTGCGAAAGGAAACTTCAGGTTTGCTCCTGTCATGTATCTTGAAGCATCATTAGCTAACATTGATCTAATGCCTCAATCTGCATTTGATGAAATTATTGAAAAATATGTTGAAATGAATGTGGCACATCCTTTTCGAGAAGGAAATGGTCGCAGTATGCGAATTTGGCTCGATTTAATGCTAAAGTCAGGAATATGCAGGGTAGTAGATTGGAATCTTGTGGATAAGGAAGACTATCTTCTTGCTATGGAACGTAGCCCTATAAAAGATATAGAAATCAAACATATTCTGAAAAACGCACTTACAGATAAAATAAACGACCGTGAAATATATATGAAGGGTATAGATGTAAGCTATTATTACGAAGGATATTCGGAATACATAACTGAAGAACTCAGGTGATAGTATGGAAAATAAATTAGTACCTAAAATAAGATTTTCAGAATTTACGAATGATTGGGAACAGCGTAAGCTTGGTGAGATATCGAATAAAATAGTTGAAAAAAACAAAAATAACTTATTTTCAGAGACCTTAACAAACTCTGCTGAATATGGAATTATAACTCAACGTGATTTCTTTGATAAAGATATTTCTAATGAGATAAATTTAGATGGTTATTATGTAGTTCATGAAAATGATTTTGTTTATAATCCACGTATTTCAAATTTTGCACCAGTTGGACCTATTAAGCGTAACAAGCTCAGTCGTACTGGGATTATGTCTCCTCTTTATTATGTGTTTAGAACTCATAGTATTAATAAATCGTATTTGGAATATTTTTTTGATTCAACAGGCTGGCATAGTTTTATGAAACTAAATGGTGACTCTGGTGCTCGTGCTGACAGATTTGCAATAAAAGATTCTGTATTTAGAGAAATGCCAATTCCATTTCCAAATTTAGATGAACAAATAAAAATAGGAAAGTTTTTTGAAAAACTATCAAACCTTATCACCCTTCATCAGCGAAAATTAGACATGCTCAAGAAGATGAAACATGCATATTTGCAGCAAATGTTCGCGGAAAATGGTGAAAGTATGCCGAGATTGCGTTTTGCTGATTTTGATGGAGAATGGGAGCAGCGTAAGTTAGGAGAATTAGTAGATACAGTAAAGTCCTATTCACTTTCCCGTGATGTAGAAACATCTGAACATACAGGTTTCAGATATGTTCATTACGGAGATATACATAAGAAAATTGCAGATTTAATTAAAGATGATAGTATACTTCCAATAATAAAAGCTGGTGAATATGAATTATTACAAAAGGATGATGTTATCGTAGCAGATGCATCAGAAGACTATATAGGAATAGCTGAACCAAGCATTATACTTGAAAATCCAAAAGATAAAATTGTAGCAGGACTTCACACTATTGCAATGAGACCAAAGGAAATTGATTCTCTATTTTTATACTATTTATTACACACTAATAGATTTAAAAGGTTTGGAAATAAAGTTGGAACAGGAATGAAAGTATTTGGTATAACAACAAATAACCTTTATAAATTTATTGTTTTAATGCCTAATATTAAGGAGCAAGTTAAAATAGGCACCTTTTTCAAACAACTTGACGATAATATCACCTTAAATCAAACAAAGTTGGATAAATTAAAGTTAATTAAGAATGTTTATTTACAAAAAATGTTTATCTAACTAAATATATTTACAATGCAAAAGAATCCATTAATAATAAATAGTGATATTCACTATTTATTATTAGGAGGATTTGTATGGAGAAGAAGAAAATATCAACGCAATTATTTCATGAGTATTTTGGAGAGTGGATAGAACTGTACAAGGTTGGTGCAATTCGAACGGTAACCTTAAAAAAATATTTTATGAGTAAGAAAAGAATTATGGAGTTAGCACCTGATTTGAAAATTAACAACTTAAATCGAAAGAATTATCAAAAGCTACTCAATGACTATGCACTTACACACGAAAGACAAACGACAATGGATTTTCATCATCAATTAAAAGGAGCAATACTTGATGCAATAGAAGAAGGAATAATTGGACAAGATCCTACAAGAAAAACTGTTATTAAAGGCAAGCTGCCTAAAGAGAAAAAAATAAAATTTTTGAATCAGTTTGAAGTACAAGCTTTGTTTCGTCAATTAAATCTAATAGATAGCATTAATTGGGATTGGTTTATTCTTTTAATAGCTAAAACAGGTATGAGATTTTCGGAAGCATTGGCTCTTACACCTAATGATTTCGACTTTTCTAACCAAAATATAAAAGTTGAAAAGACTTGGAATTATAAATCTCCGGAAGGAGGATTTCATCCAACTAAAAATGAATCGTCAAAAAGAAAAATTCAATTAGACTGGCAGACCGCAATGCAATTCTCACAGCTTATTAAAAATTTGCCAAATGATGAACCGATTTTTGTAAAAGAGAGAGTTTTTAATTCAACAATAAACAATCGTCTGCAAGTTCTGTGTAATAAAGCTGACATTCCAAACATTACAATTCATAGTTTGCGTCATACTCATGCATCTTTACTTCTTTTTGCGGGTGTTTCTATTGCCAGTGTTGCCAGAAGGTTAGGGCATTCCAGCATGTCTACAACACAGGAAACATATTTACATATCATTCATGAACTTGAAAATCAAGACAGCGATAAAATTATGAGACATTTAGCTGCATTGATGTAATATAAAATGGCACAAATTAAGTGCCTTTTTATATTACATGAACATTTTTTGTAAATATGTTTTTTTTAGTAGGGTTAGTTTATCTAATTTTGTTTGATTCAAGGTGATATTATCTTCGAGTTGTTTGAAAAAGATACCTATTTTAGCTTGCTCTTCTTTGTTTGGAACTCTAATAGGCAAATTTGCAATTTCATTTTTATTTATTTTTTTAGGAAATGCGATGTGTAAAGTGCGTTTCCAAATCTCGTTTTTCATAGATGGAGAATGAATACTTGACTGTAAAAAGTAGGGATTTAATTTTCTTTTCTTTAGCAATGCAAGACTGACATAATAAGCAATAGGCTCATCAGATTCAATTACATTAGCTGTTCCGATATCTCCAATACGGGTCATAAGAACATCTCCATTTTCAGGATGCACCTTAAATTCGTTTATGAAAGCTTCTTCTGATATGTATTTTTCAGATTGTAATGTTTTGATGTTTTCAACCGAAAGAAACATAATCCCTTTATTTTTGTAATCTGGAGTTTGGTGAGTTCCATCATATATATTAGTCACGTCTCCTAACTTACGCTGCTCCCATTCTCCCTCAAAACCAGCAAAACGCAATCTCGGTACACTTTCACCACTTTTAGGAAACATTTGCTGCAAATATGCACGTTTCATCTTTTTAAGCATGTCTAATTTTCGCTGA
>DCYG01000031.1 GCA_002331025.1 Firmicutes bacterium UBA2116
AGGCAGAATATGTAGAAAGTGGTACATTCGGAATGCCGGATAGTGATGTAACTTTGTATGCAGTGTGGGAAATAGCCGAAGTTGAAACAATACCTCTCAATGTTCGCAAGTACTGGTATGACAGTGAAACTCAATCTCAAGAGCCTGAAAAAGAACCTCAAGTACTTAAATCAACTTCATCATCAATGAGACCGGGAAGTATAACGGTTCACTTATTAGATGAAACAGGAAATCTTGTTGACACTACCGTTATAACTTATGATGCAGAATATTATGAATGGTTTGGACAATTCGAAGTTTCAGCAAATATTTCTGATGAGGAACTGAGAAACTATAAAATAGAAGAAGAAGTTCCTGATAATTATATCTACAGCTTTAGAAGTGATGGATTTGATGGCTTTGAGTTATACAATATTGAAGTTATGGATATTCCTGTAACGAAAGTATGGAATGGACCTGTAGGAGGCGAAGTTGAAGTTGTATTATTAGATTCTGAAGGCGAACCTACAGATTACACCTTAACTCTGAATAAGAATAACGGCTGGAAAGATTCGTTTAAGTTACCTAAATATGAAATTGGTGAATATTGGGGAGATTTTACAGAACTTAAGTACGATGGGTATGAAGTAGTAGAAAAACCTATTGCAGGATATACCCCTGAGGTAACTGGAAATATCGAAGATGGATTTGTAGTTACCAATACGTACAATGATGAAGAGCCCGGAAAGTATTATGTAGAAATAAAAATTGAACATTTTACGAGAGACGGGAACAGTGCCCCTGTGAAATATGGTAATACAGTTATCCATACAAAGAATGTTGCTGTTACATCAGGAACTGCTATAGTAAGCTCCATTAAAGGAGATGGCTACAGTATAACAATTAGTGGATATAGGTATGTTGAATCATCTCCGACGGCTTATCCGAGAGAAGTTATAGACATAACTTCAGGCTCTGCAATAACCGGGTCGGCATTGAAGACATATGAGTTCCAATTATTCTACGACAGAAACAGACCGAGCAGACCTGACAGACCTGACAGACCGACAATCATAGAGGATCCTGAAATTCCGTTAGCTGACCTTGATAAGGTTGATCACTTTGCTTACGTAATAGGTTATCCTGATGGAGAAGTTAAGCCGATGGGTAAGATTACAAGGGAAGAAGTGGCGATGATATTCTACAGGCTGCTGACTGATGATAGCAGGGATGAGTGGTTGAGTGATGTTAATCCGTTTACGGATTTGTCAGGACACGATTGGTCCAACAGAGCTATATCAACACTTTACAATGCGGGCATAATCAAGGGATATCCTAACGGAACGTTTAAGCCGTCAGATCCGATATCACGTGCAGAATTTGCAACTATAGCAGCTAAGTTCGATGAACTCGAGCTTCAAGATACAACTAAATTTACAGATATATTTGGTCATTGGGCAGAGAAGTATATTACCTCTTCTGAAATTAAGGGATGGGTTAAAGGCTATCCGGATTTAACATTTAAACCTGAACAAGATATTACAAGAGCGGAAGCAATGACATTGATAAACAATGTATTGGAAAGAGCTGTTCCTGCTGAAAATATACATCCTGACGCAATATTCTGGCCGGATATGACAAGTGATGATTGGTATTATGAAGCTGTAATGGAAGCAACAAACAGCCATGACTATATTTACGAGGAAGACGGAGATGAACTTTGGACCGGCATGAAAGCCAACAAAGTATGGCCGTAAATAATTAAATAAAAATTAGAGGGCGGAGCGAATGCTCCGCTTTTTCGCTTAATTAACGTATAAGATTAACAAATTATTAACACATATCGGGTTTAAGTCTGGATAATAAGGGTATAATTTCATTTGGCAGATTAATGCAAAATGATTGATAATTCGGAGGATTGATGTATGAGATGGAAGTGTACTGTTTGCGGAGAAATTATGGAGGGAGAAAGTCCGCCTGAGGCTTGTCCGGTTTGCGGGGTAGAGCCCGAATATTTTGTTAAATTAGAGGATGAGGTAATCGGTGAAACTACTGATAAACAAGAAAATATAGTCATAATCGGTGCCAGCGGGGCAGGCTTATATGCGGCAATAGAAATTAGAAAAAGAAACAAGGACAGCAAGTTGACAGTTGTATCTAAGGAAGAAGTAAAGGGTTATTTCAGACCTCAATTGTCTAAGATGCTCGGAAATGATGACGTGACTGTTGAGTCAATGGTTATAAAGGATGATGATTGGTTTAAGGGAAACAACGTAAATCTTTTATTAAACAAATTGGTTGAAAAAATCGATACTGTCAATAAAAAGGTTATATTAAACGATGGTCGGGAATTAAATTATACGAAATTAATAATTGCAACCGGAGCCGAAGTATTTGTTCCGCCCTTCCCGGGCAGGGAAAAGCAGGGTGTATTTACGTTGAGATATGCTAAGGACGGAAAAGCTATAAGGGAATATGCCAAGGGAAAAAAGACGGGTGCCGTTATCGGAGGGGGCATTCTCGGCTTGGAAGCTGCAAATGAGCTTAAGAAGCTTGGACTTACGGTAACTGTAATTGAGGTTGCCGACAGGATTTTACCCAGACAGCTTGACAAGGATGCTTCAAGGGTATTGGAAGAAGCTTTAAGCAATTTTGGAGTCAGCTTTAAAAAGGGTGTCGGAACTAAAGAAATTACAGGTGATGAGAAAGCAAAGGGAATACTTCTCGACAACGGAGAGGAAGTTGATGCGGAGCTTGTTATAGTTTCAACGGGAGTAAAAGCAAACAGTAAAATTGCCGAAGGCTGCGAAATTGAAATTAAAAGAGCCATAGTTGTAAATGAAAAAATGGAAACCGCTGCTAAGGATGTATATGCCTGCGGAGATTGCGCCGAATTTAATGGCATTAATTATGCATTGTGGAGTGAGGCGATTGAACAGGGAAAGACAGCAGGAATCAATGCTGTGGGTGGCAGCAGCGTATATGCAAATATCATTCCGTCCACTACGTTGAATGCATTTGGTATCAGTGTATTTTCCGTAGGGGATGTAGGAGCTGATTCGGAAAAAGATTACAAGACATATGAGGCAGCCGACGGAAACAATTACAAGAAATTATACTTTGTGGACGGAATTCTGTCCGGAGGAATTTTGATTGGTGACACTCATCAGACTGTGGATTTGATAGAGGGATTTGAAAAAAGTAAAAATATGAATGAAATGATAGAAAAATTCAAGTAATAAAAATTTATTTTTTATATATGATAATGCATGGCTATATTCATAAAGTCGTGCTTTTTTTTATTTTTGGAGACACGAATTGACAAAATATTTTTAAATCGTCACTTATAATTGATAACATAGCTTAACAGCTTCGGAGGTGGAGATGGTTTATTATGTTGAATATGTCTTCGCTGAAAATTTTATTATTGATTTTATTTTATTATTCATCACAGGTAAGCTGGTAAAGAAAGGTATCATTTACAAAAGATTAATCGCTGCTTCGGCAGTCGGTGCATTATATGTTATATTAACTGCGTATATAGCCGAAGCCTTTATGACTTATTTTATAGTTAAGTTCAGTGTTTCCGTATTAATGCTTATGATTGCTTTTGATTGTAAGGGGGTACTTGCCAATATCAGAGTTATCATTTGCTTTTATATTACGTCCTTGATAATGGTCGGAATTATTACCGGTCTATATTATTTTACTTATTCAAAGGTTACGGTAAGTGTAATTGTTATATCCTTTTTTACAGGATATGTTGCATTAAGCTTCTTTTTTAAGGAAATCAAGTTAAGGCAGGAAAAAAGTAATTACATGAGGACAGTTGCCATCGGGTTGTCAGGCAGAAGTAAGTCAATTAAAGGATTCATTGATACAGGAAATGAGCTTTCCGATCCGTTGACCGGAAAGCCGGTTATTGTTGTAAACATACAATGCATTAAAAATATTTTGGGAGATGAATTGTATACCAGTGTCTTAAGCTTTTACAACAAAGAAAAAAGCTATGAGGAAATTTTAAGCAGTCACAGCGATATAAACCTGAGGATAATAAGATTTAATACAATCAGTTCAAAGGATGAGATGATGGTTTGTATTATCCCTGATGATATTGAAATAATGGATAATGTCAATAAAAAAGATACAGCAAAAAAAATTACAGCAGATGCAATCATTGGATTGTATCCGAAAAAAATAAGTCAAAAGGAGGATTACGACGCTTTATTGTTTAACAAAATACTTGAATGGGAGTTGGAACAAAATAATGAGCTTGTTAATGTATGTTAAAAAATTTTTTAGAAATTTATTTAACTTTATAATAGATAAGCTGGGATTTGCAGAAGATATTTTTTATATAGGCGGAAGTGATACACTTCCCGCACCGCTGTCTCAGGAAGAAGAAAAGGAAATAATAAACAGATTAAAGGATTCGGATGAAGCAAAGACAATCCTGATTGAGCACAATTTGAGATTGGTGGTTTATCTTGCGAAAAAATTCGAATCTACAGGAATTAATGTAGAGGATTTAATATCGATAGGAACAATCGGACTTATAAAAGCAGTCAATACTTTTAAGGCTGAAAAAAATATTAAGCTTGCAACGTATGCTTCCAAATGCATTGAAAATGAAATTTTAATGCATCTGAGGCGTGTAGGTAAGGCAAAAGCGGAAATATCATTAGATGAACCGCTAAATATCGATTGGGACGGAAATGAACTTTTGCTGTCCGATATTTTGGGTACTGAAGAAGATGTTGTTTTCAAAGATATGGAAAATGAAGTAGATTTAAATCTATTGAATGATTCAATCAAGAAATTAAACAAGAGGGAATACATGATCATGAAATTAAGGTTCGGTCTTAATAATTCTAAAAGCTTCACTCAGAAGGAAGTTGCGGATATGCTTGGTATTTCCCAATCTTATATATCTCGTCTTGAAAAAAAGATACTAAATCGGCTAAAAAAGGAAATCAACAAAGCAGTATAAAAAACAGTACTACGGAGATAATTTTTAAGGGGGATAAATTTGTTAAAGGGGAAAAACGGCGATGATAAACAAAGTAGTTATATGTGGCGTTAATACTTCTCAATTGCCTACGATTAAAACTTCAGAAATGAGAGGTATGATTAAGAAAATCCAAGAAGGTGACACTGAGCTCAGAGAACAGTTTATTAAAGGCAATTTGCGTCTTGTGCTCAGCGTTATTCAAAGGTTTAATTCTAAAAATGAGCCGGTTGATGATTTGTTTCAAATTGGTTGCGTAGGTCTTATAAAGGCGATTGATAATTTTGATTTGTCCTTGGACGTAAAATTTTCTACATATGCTGTACCAATGATTATCGGTGAAATCAGAAGATACTTAAGAGATAATAATTCTATCAGAGTATCAAGGTCAATGAAGGATACAGCTTATAAAGCGTTGCAAATAAGAGAAAGACTAACTTCAAGCGGTTCTCAGGAGCCGACTATCGCCGAAATAGCTAATGAAATAGGCGTTGATAAGGAAGAAATCATATTTGCATTAGAATCTATTCAAGAGCCGATATCGTTGTTCGAACCTATTTACAATGACGGTGGCGATGCGCTTTATGTGGTTGATCAGGTAAAGGATGAAAAGAATATAGATGAAAAATGGATTGAAAAGATAACGTTGGAGGATAGTATCAACAATTTATCTGAAAGGGAAAAGCAAATTGTTGATATGCGTTTTTATAAAGGTAAGACTCAAATGGAGGTAGCCGAAGAAATAGGCATTTCCCAAGCACAGGTATCGAGGCTGGAAAAGTCGGCTCTTGCTCAGTTGAAAAAAGGATTCAAATAGCAGTGAACATTGAATAATGAACAGTGAACAGTTAATGAAGGATTTGTGCGTGCACAAATCCTTTGGCAATTTTATATATAATCATTCAAGCATATCTTTTATTGCCCTATTGTTAACGTCATCGTCGACATTAACGATTATTACATCAATACCAATTTTTAATATTTCTTCCCACTTAATCCTTCTTGCCTTGGACTTTCCGAGCATACCCATAAATTTGCTTGCTTCTTCTATATAAAAGCCAATAATTTTTCCTTTTTTTGTATCTATTTCCACGTCGTCAAATCTACCCATAATTTCTCCGTCTTTAATATTAACAACATCTTTTTCAATCAGATCCCAATAATTAGTCAAGAAGTTCACCACCCTAATATTATATACTATAAATTATGTACAACTTCTCTCTTTTATTACAAAAAAAAGAACGCCTCAGCGTTCTGTCAGAAACTGTTCACTGTTCATTGTTCTTTTTTCACCGTTCATTAGTGAAGCTATGGTTCGCCTTGTCCATTCTTCGGCTCCTAGGATTGTTTCTATTGAATCAATTTTTGCGGGAGAGTGTTTTAGCATAACCTGTTCATTTAAGTTTCCTATATCGAGGAAGCTTATTTTTTTATTTAAAAATAAATCGACACATACTTCATTTGATGCGTTTAATACTGCCGGCATAGTACCGCCTGATTTTAAAGCATCGAAAGCCAGCCTCAGGCATTTAAACACTTCCATATCCGGTTTTTCAAATGTTAAATTACCTATATCCGTAAGGGATAGGCTTTTATAGCTGTTATGAGTACGTTCCGGATAAAACAAAGCAAATTGTATAGGCACCCTCATGTCAGGAAGTCCAAGCTGCGCAATTGTGGAATGATCTATAAATTCAACTCCCGAATGAATGATGCTCTGGGGGTGAACAAGAACCTCTATCTGTTCCGGCTCTATGTCAAATAAAAATTTTGCTTCGATTACCTCTAAGCCTTTGTTCATTAAGGTTGCCGAATCTATGGTAATCTTTTTGCCCATTGACCAATTCGGATGTTTTAAAGCATCCTCTACAGTTGCATTTTTTAAATATTCAGTATCCTTACCTCTGAACGGTCCGCCGGAAGCCGTCAGCAATATTTTATTGACAAACCTGTATTCATTTGCCATTAAGCATTGGAAAATAGCGCTGTGTTCACTGTCCACAGGGATTATCTGAGAATTGTATTTTTCGGCTAAGTTCATTATGTAGCTGCCGCCCGTAACCAATGTTTCCTTGTTGGCAAGTGCAATTTTCTTACGCTTTTTTATAGCTGCAATCGTGGGTTTTAATCCTATCATACCTGATATAGCAGTTACTGTTATTTCACTTTTTTCAAGTTCTGCCGCTTGTATGAGACCTTCCATACCAAAGGATATTTCCGTCTTGCAATCTTTTGGAAGCATTTTCTTCAAGGCAAGTGCTTTTTCTTCGCTCATAACAGAGCAAAGCTCCGGCTCGAATTCTATTATTTGTTCTTTCAGCAGTTCTATATTATTATTTCCGGTAATGGCACATACCTTTAAGTTTACCGCATGCTCTCTTACTACGTCCAATGTCTGTGTCCCTATGGAACCTGTGGAACCAAGTATACTTATATATTTCATGAGTGTCTCCTTATGTTCTTGTCAAATACTATTTTATCACAATTATGACTTATTGCAATTATTTCTTATTGGCACGCTTGTTAATATGTTTCATCGAAAAAACACTTGTAATTATTCTGAGAACAGTATATTATATATTATTATCACTATGGGCAGCGGAGGGATTATGTTTAAGAGTTATGAAAGTACAAGGAATTCAAAGTTAAAAACAACTGCTTCAAAGGCAGTGTTGAAGGGTATCGCTGAGGACGGCGGTTTATTTGTTTTAAGGGACATTGATAAATGTATTGATATAGAAAGCTTAACAGGTAAAAATTATATAGAAATTGCAGAAACAGTTATCGGATTGATGCTTGACGATATATCTGCAGCTGAGATAAAGGAATGTGTGAAAAAGGCATACACTGATAAATTCAGCAAGGATGAAATTACTCCTGTTGTTAAGGTCGGCGATTCATTTGTAACGGAATTGTTTCACGGTCCCACATCTGCATTTAAGGATGTGGCACTTTCAATACTTCCGCATTTGATGACAACATCCTATGAAATGAATGACATAGACGGAGAAATTATAATTCTTACCGCGACCTCTGGAGATACGGGAAAAGCGGCTTTGGAAGGGTTTAAGAATGTAAAAGGCACCCAGATTGCGGTTTTTTATCCTGAATTCGGAGTAAGTGAGGTTCAAAAAGCTCAAATGGTAACGCAAGAGGGAGAAAATACCCATGTTTGTGCCATAAAAGGAAATTTCGACGATGCTCAGACAGGAGTTAAAAAAATATTCACAGATGAAAAGTTTATAAAAGAATTCGAAGAAAGCAATAAAATATTTTCTTCTGCCAATTCTATAAATATAGGCAGGTTAGTTCCCCAAATCGCTTATTATTTTTACGCATACGTTCAGTTAATTGAAAAAAAAGAAATCTGTATGGGAGATGCGGTTAACTTTTCTGTTCCGACAGGAAATTTTGGCAACATATTGGCAGGCTACTACGCTAAAATGCTTGGTCTTCCGATAAATAAGCTTTTGTGCGGCTCTAACGAAAACAATGTATTGTATGATTTTATAAAAACAGGTATATATAACAGAAACAGAGAATTTCACAAAACAATATCACCATCCATGGATATTCTTATTTCGAGCAATTTAGAAAGATTGCTGTATTATATGAGCAACAAGGATAATGAAGCGGTTAAAGCCATGATGGAGCAATTAAATTCTCAGGGTAAATATGAAGTATCTGATGAAATGAAAGAAAAAATCAATCAGGAATTTTATGCAGGCTGTGTTTTTAAAGAAGATACGGAGAAAACTATTAAAGAAGTATATGATAAATACGATTATCTTCTTGATACTCATACTGCTGTAGCTTATAAAACACTTGCGGATTACAAAAGAGAAACTGGAGACGAGAGCGTAAGCATAATCTTATCAACGGCAAGTCCTTATAAATTTTCGAAAAGTGTTTATGAATCGTTGTTTGGATTAAATGATAAAAACGAATTTGAAATAATGGAGGAGCTGTCTGAAAAAACAGGAGTTCCCATTCCCGAGAATTTAAAAGGACTCAACAATAAAAAAGTAATTCATACAAAAGTATGTGAGATTAATGATATGGAAGAGTTTGTAAGAAGGATAGTTAAAAAATGAGATCCTTCGCTCCGCTCAGGATGACACGGCACTGTCATTCCGAACGCAGTGAGGAATCTTCATTCATAAATCAATCGCTAATTAATTGCAAATCAATTGCAAGTCAATTGTTATGGAGGTTTCATGGTTAAGGTTACTGTTCCGGCAACAACTGCAAATTTAGGTCCCGGTTTTGATGCATTGGGACTTGCCCTTAATTTATATAACACGTATACATTCGAAGAAATAAATGAGGGGCTGGTATTTGAAGGTTGCTCGGATAAATATAAAAATACAGAAAATTTAGTGTATCAATCTTTTATAAAGACGGCAAAATTATTAGGTAAAAATTTAGAAAAAAATTTATATGGGTTAAAAATAACTATGGATACTCATATACCTGTATCGAGAGGATTGGGAAGTAGTTCGGCATGTATAGTAGGCGGTGTTTTTGGAGCAAATGCTTTATTGCAGGGTAATTTATCAAAGGATGAACTGTTTAAAATTGCTGTTGAAATTGAGGGGCATCCTGATAATGTGGCACCTGCGGTGTATGGTGGCTTAACTGCTGCCATTGTTGAAAACGGAGTTTACTCAGTAAATTATAATATTAGCGACAAAATTAGATTTTGTGCATTAATACCGGGTTTTGAAACTTCAACCCATGATGCAAGAAAGATTTTACCCACAATAGTTTCTTTTAAGGATGCGATTTTTAACGTTTCAAGAACGGCTGTCTTGTTAAAAGCTTTAGAAGAAGGTAATTTTGAATTAATAAGTATCAGTTTAAAGGATATGCTGCATCAGCAATACAGAAAAACCTTAATATCCGAATATGATGAGGTTAAAAAAATATGTATGGAAAATGGCTCTCATGCATTTTTTATCAGCGGCTCGGGTCCAACCTTAATGAATATAACCGATGACCCTGATTTTATAAAAGATATGGAAAATAGTATAAAGTGTTTGAAAAACAAATGGGATATGAAGTTTTTAAGTCCGGATAAATCAGGTGTAATCATAAAATAAAATTGAGAGGTGGATGTATGTTAAAAAAATATTTAATTGTCAGCAAAAAAATATTACCGGATGTATATGATAAGGTTATTGAGGCAAGAAATCTAATTAATAACGGTAACGTCAAGGGTATCAGCGAAGCGGTTAAAATAGTTGGAATCAGCAGAAGCACATATTATAAATACAAGGATTACGTATTCTCTCCCGACGAAAATTCAATAGGAAGAAAAGCAGTAATTTCTATGATGCTAAGACACGAAAAAGGAATTTTATCAAGTGTATTAAATTATATGTCGCAGGAAAATGTAAATATTCTCACCATCAATCAAAGTATACCCATTAACGGTAAAGCATCTGTAAATTTATCGCTTGATATTTCTGATATCGGAAAACCGATTGATGATATTATTGCAGATTTAAAAAAACTAAAGGGTGTAAGTTCTGTTAAACTATTATCTGTGGAGTAAAAAATGTACGGATTAGTATTAGAAGGCGGAGGCGCAAAGGGCGCTTATCATGTTGGGGCGTATAAGGCATTAAAAGAATTAAATATTGAAATAGGGGGAATTGCAGGCACATCTATCGGAGCCATTAATGGCGCTATGATGGTACAAGATGATTATGACTTATTAGAAAAGATTTGGTACAGCATCAATTCTTATGAACTGTTTGACATTGATGAAAAAGCAATAGTAGATTTAAAGCATTTTAACCTGAATGAAATTAATTTTTCTTATTTGCTTCATCAATCTAAAGAAATTTTGAATAACCGCGGCTTAGATACATCAAAAATCCGAGCGCTGTTTGATACATATATTGATGAAGACAAAATACGGAATTCGACCATCGATTATGGTATTGTAACAGTAAATCTGACTGACAAAAAACCTGTGGAGCTTTATAAGGAAGATATACCTAAAGGAAAGCTGACGGAATTTTTAATAGCCAGCGCCAATCTTCCCGCCTTCAGAATAGAGGAGGTTGACGGTAAAAAATATCTGGACGGTGGTTTTTATAACAACCTCCCTATAAGCATGCTCGTAAATAAGGGATATACAGACATAATAGCAGTGAGAACCATGGCTGTGGGTATTGTCAGAAAGGTCAGAAATAAGGATGTAAGAATTACATATATTCAGCCGGCAGACGGAAGCCTGGGAAGTATGCTTGAAGCACTCGATTTTAATCGTGAAAGAGCTGATGAACTGATAAAGCTTGGTTACTATGATGCCATGAAGGTATTTAAAAAGCTGAAGGGTTTCAGGTATTATTGTGTTCCCTACGAAGGGGATTTCATTGAGCTTTTGATGAATTTCATGATATCTAACAAGGATAAGATAGAAACGGTCGGAAGAACCTTAGGCTTTGAGGATATCAGCGTGGACCGCATGCTTTTTGAAAAGATACTTCCAAGGCTGGAGTCTATCTTAGACATGAAGGGAAGGGCAGATTATGAGGATATTTGCATAAGACTGGCTGAAAGAATTGCTGAAAAATTAGGAATTGAAAAATTCAATATTTATAATTCTCTTGAGTTTTTCGATTTAGTTATAGGTGAGTTCAGAAAACGTCCTGTTGAATTTACAAAAAGCATCCCGGATTTTATAAAGCACAACAAATTATTGTCTTTGGCAGTGAAGGATGATTTGATAGCGGAGGTTTTCGCAACATTGGTCTTAGAATAGTCGTATGAATAAAGAGGGAGATTCCTCACTGCGTTCGGAATGACACAAGCTGTGTCATCCTTGGGCACAGAGAAGGATCTCCCTTCCTTATTCTATTGTTAATCAATCGTTAATCAACCGCAAATCCATTGTCCATCAATTGTTAAAATAGTCCGCTATTCCGTTTGCTATTTTTTCCACCATTACGTTCTGGAAGCTTACGTTATGGATGTTCATTTCTTCCTGAGGATTTGACATAAAACCAATTTCTATCAAAGCCGCAGGTCTGTTTGTTTCTCTCAATACTTCAAAATTTCTGTCCAATATACCGTCTCTGTAAACACCGTTAATAGTTATTGCATTTAAGTAAATAGCCTCGGCTAAATTATAGCCGTGTGACGGACTTTTGTACTTGATGGTGTTGTAATATGTTGAAAGTCCGAAGTAGTCACTGTTGTTTAAAGAATTATGATGAATTGACAGAAATATGTCCGCATTTAATCTGTCAGCCATTCTGCCTCTTTCTTTGTTGGCTATGTATGTATCGCTGCTTCTTGTCATATGCACCTTTGCACCTAATGCTTCTAAAGCATTTTTCAGCTTATTTGCAACTTCAAGGTTTATATGCTTTTCATATTTACCTGAAAAACTAATGGCTCCGGGGTCCTTTCCGCCATGTCCCGGGTCAAGCAGTATCACCTTTCCTGACAGGGGATATACATCCTTCAGGTAATAATCATTTACCCATCCGATTATTCCGCTGCTTGCAACGATCTTGCTCCATCCGTCAACAGTTTCTACAACCGTTATGGATTCTCCACTTTTAAGAGTTGTTATCCTGCTGTTGTTAACAGATGGTCCGGTTCTCAGGTTTAATTCATCGGTGGTTTTTTTATGACCCTGACTGCCTTCAGAGAAATAATTGCTGTTGTAGGATGTCAGCCATCCTGCCACATAGCCGGTTTTACCGTCGGGAAGCCTTATTTGAAGCCAACCGTTTTTTTCACCTGTTACTTTGTATGTATCATTTTTGTTTCCTTGTGCAATCACCTTGCTGCTTGTGGATGCATTATCACGAATATTTATTGTGTCATATAATAATATTATTTCCTGGGAAGCGGCATATTCTATATCGGTCAGCCAGCTTGCTATGTAGCATTCGTCACCGCCAAATTCAATTATATGCCAGCTGTGATACGTATCAACGTAATTAATCTTTTCTCCGGGAGCCAATTGACCTACAGCCTTTGCACTTGTAGTAGGTGATGTTCTTATATTAATTTGGTTGTTTGTATTGTTGACAACAAACCTTTGTGAAGGTACAGTAACGAAATATTTTTCTATCCACCCTGTCTTGCCGTTTGTTGTTTTAACATAGTACCAATCTTCAGTTTCATTTAATATATGTAGTTTAGTGCTTATTTTAAGAGTGTCATTAATTTTGGAAGAATAATCCGTATCGTTGTATAGTGCAATGCTTGAAATATTTGTATACCCTGTTTGAGCATATGCAAAAGAAATTGAAAGGATTAATGTTAAAATGACAAAAGCCAGTACTTTTTTCATGCCGTCCTCCTATGATATGTATACGCACATTATACCATTGTTCGACAAATTAACCGTTACAGTTATATTACACTTAGTATGAAAAAATTTGCTGCGCAAATTACGCTATGGGGACCTATGTCCCCCTTCGGCGTAAAAATGCTGTTGCATTTTTACTGAGCACCACCCTTAACGGCAAGGACGTCCCGTCCTTTGCAATCCTCGTTTTTCATACAATTAGGAAAGTTCTCTTTCTTATTGTATGAAAAATAGCTTGATACTATCTTTTACCTATAATATAATGATTTAAAGAATAAGAGGAGAGATTCTTATGAAACTTTATAATACACTTTCAAGAAAGATTGAAGATTTTAAACCTATAGATGAAAATTTGGTAAAGATATACACATGCGGACCAACCGTTTATAATTACGCTCACTTAGGTAATCTAAGGATGTACATACACGAGGATGTACTTGAAAAAACCTTGAGATACGTCGGATATCCCGTTAAAAGAGTTATGAATATAACTGATGTGGGACACCTTGAATCTGATGCCGATGACGGTGAAGACAAAATGCTTAAAGGCGCTAAAAGGGAAAATAAAACCGTTTGGGAAATTGCTCAGCATTATACGGATGCATTTTTTGCAGATATTGAGAAATTAAATATTAAAAAACCGGATATTGTAGCAAAAGCTACGGATTATATCGATAAGTACATAGACTTTATAAAGACGTTGGAGGAAAAGGGATATACTTATTTCGCCAATGGTAATGTATATTTTGATATAACCAAGGTAGATAATTACACGAAGCTTTCAGGTATGGATTTAGAGCAATTAAGAATTGCTTCAAGAGATGAGGTTTCTGTCGATGAAGCAAAAAGAAATCCCCAGGACTTTGTTTTGTGGTTTACTAAATCAAAGTTTGAAAATCAGGCAATGAAGTGGGATTCTCCATGGGGAGTAGGTTATCCCGGCTGGCATATCGAATGCTCGGTTATCAGCTTAACCAATCTGGGAGATCAAATGGATATACACTGCGGCGGTGTCGACCACATTCCTGTTCACCATACTAACGAAATAGCACAGACTGAAAGTTATACAGGCAAACAATGGGTAAAATATTGGTGGCACGGTGAATTTTTAATTGATAACGAGGGAAAAATGAGTAAGTCAAGCGGTGAGTTTTTAACCTTGTCACTGTTGGAGAAAAAGGGATTTAATCCCCTGTCCTACAGATATTTTGTATTAAATTCTCATTACAGAAAACAGCTTGCATTTTCATTTGATTCACTTGCATCTGCCGAAAATGCGTATTTAAAATTAAAAAACAGGGTTAAGGCATTAAAAGAAAATACTGATTCGGTCGAAATAACTGAGTTCAGCGAAGCGGCTGCTAAAATAAAGCATGAATTTAAAAAATGTATCGAAGATGATTTAAACACCGCCAATGCGCTGACTGTTTTGTTCAACATGCTAAAAGCAGACGATGTTACTAATAATGAAAAAATAAAATTAATAGAAGATTTTGAACATGTACTGTCACTCGGCTTATTAGCAGATGATAAAAACAGTGCTGATGATGTTCGTGATGATATGGCTGAGTACATTGAAGAAATGATTCAAAAAAGACAGGAAGCCAAAAAGAATAAAGATTACCAGTCAGCCGATTCTATAAGAGCAAAGCTGTTAGAAAAGGGGATAATGCTGGAAGATACGAGACAGGGTGTAAATTGGAAGAGAATAAACTAAACAAAACAACAGATGAAGAATTATTAAGAAATTTAAGCAGTACATCAGATTCAACAAAAAATTTTTTTATGTATTCACCTGCACAGCTAGCTTATGCAGGTGATGCTGTTTATGAGTTGCTGGTCAGAAACTACATTATCCACAACCATGATATAAATGTAAATAAAATGCATAAGCTGGCTGTGAATTTTGTGAAAGCAAATTCTCAGGCTTATGTAATAAGTAAGCTTGAGGGTGAACTGACAGAAGAAGAAAAAAGGATAGTTAAAAGAGGCAGAAATGCAAAAATAACATCTTCGCCTAAGAATGCCGAGCTGATGGAATACAGGTATGCCACCGGCTTTGAGGCTTTGTTCGGATATCTTTATTTAAGTAATGACATTAACAGACTGATGATTTTGTTTAATAAAACAGTTAATATAATAAACGAAAAGGATGAAAAAAGATGAGGATAATTGAGGGTAAAAATCCTGTAATTGAAGCTTTGAGAAGTGAAGCAGAAATTGATACAATATTAGTAAGCAGGGATGCAGCAGACGGCTCATTAAAGAGAATAATTGAGCTTGCAAAACAGAAAAATATCCTTGTAAAAAATGTGGATAGAGCTACACTTGACAGATTAAGCGAAAATAAAAGACATCAGGGTGTCATTGCCGAAGTAATGGAGTATGAATATAAGGAAATTGATGATATTTTAAATCGTGCAAAGGAAAAAGGCGAAAAGCCGTTTGTTATAATTCTTGATGAAATAACAGATGTTCATAATTTGGGAGCAATTATAAGAACGGCAGAATGTATGGGTGCTCATGGCATCATTATACCTAAGAGACGGGCAGCTCAGGTAAACGGTGTGGTTGCCAAATCCTCTGCCGGAGCTGTTGAATATTTGCCTATTGCAAGAGTTACGAATATAAGTAATACAATTGAAGAATTAAAGCAAAAAGGTCTGTGGATATATGGTGCTCACATGGACGGCAATAATATATCGGATGAGAAGTTTGATGCTCCCGTTGGCTTGGTTATAGGAAGTGAAGGCTTTGGAATCGGCAGATTGGTTAAGGAAAAATGCGACACCTTAGTTAAAATTCCTATGAAGGGCAAAGTGAATTCTTTAAATGCATCATGTGCAGCCTCAATTATAATTTATGAAATTATGAAGCAAAGAGGATTTTAAAATGGCTCGCACAAAAAAAGAATATTTATTTGTAGACGGATACAACATTATAAATCAATGGAGCTATTATAAAGATATTTCGAGAAACATAGAAAATTCGAGGAATAAGCTCATAGAACTATTAGTCGAATATCAGGCATACAGAGGTATAAAAGTAATTGTTGTCTTTGATGCTCATTTAGTTAAGGGAAGTATTGAGAAAAAGGAAATAATTGCAGGAGTTGAAATTATTTATACGAAGGAGCATGAAACGGCAGACAGCTACATAGAAAAACAGCTTGATAAAATAGGCAGATACGAAAATGTTCAGGTGGCTACTTCTGATTCAGCTATACAACAGATAGTGATTTCAAGAGGAGGAACAAGGGTATCCGCACAGGAAATGCTTTTGGAACTTGAGAACGCAAAAAAGGACATTAGAACAAAATATGAAAAAACTCGACAAAAAGGAACAAATATTGACCAGGTTTTAGGTCCTGAAACTTTGAAAAAATTAGAAAAACTGAGAAGAAATATATAATGTCTTGACACTAATTGTAAAATTTAATATAATTTTTATACAACAATCTTAAGAATTTCGTACAGCTTTCTTAAGATTTTCATATAATTCTTTGTTGGTTTGTGAAAAAAATTACTAATTTATTAAGTTTAATGGGGGAAGTCAATGATAAGTTCTATTAGCATTTTTAGTAATTTAGATTATAAAAAAAGATATGACACACTTTCAGACGAGGAACTTATTCGAGAGATAAAGGATGGAAATGACCATGCCGAAAGGTGTTTGTATAAGAGGTACACATATATAATTAAAAGGATTACAAGTTCCTTTTTCTTAGTGGGCGGCGGTGTAGATGATTTGTTTCAGGAAGCTATGATTGGCTTAATGAAAGCAATAGAAGGTTACAATGAAGAATTGGGAAACGGCTTCCGCGGCTTTGCTGAAGTGTGCATCAGAAGACAGGTTATTACAGCGATAAGGAAAACCAAATCTTATGAAGTGTTAAGCAATATTCAGTCAGTTTGTGATTACTCTAATATTGATTATGAAATTAATATTGGAGGGTGTTATTCTGACTTGGAAAGATTGAATCCGGAAAATGTAATTATATGTAAGGAAGAAATTAAACAGTATTACAGCGTAATGTCCGAAGAATTAAGCGAATTCGAAAAGATTGTTTTGACTGAGTATGGAAAGGGTAAATCATACGTAGAAATATCAGCTGCTTTAAATAAAAGTATAAAATCAGTAGATAACGCATTGCAAAGAGCTAAAAAGAAAATCAGCAGCAATAAAGAGAAAATATTATGTTAGTAAAATGGTTAGATGATAACCATTTTTTTATTCGCTGACCCCACTTTTCTATGAAAAATACTCTTGATTTATTCTACCTTCGGTGTTATAATCTACAAAGAAAAATAGGAAGCAGGTGCTCTTAAAAACAAAAATTGAAGCACTAACAAGATGAAATCTTGGAATTTCAACCGGCATAGTGCTTGCGTAGCTCAGGCGGTAGAGCACCTCATTGGTAATGAGGAGGTCGGCAGTTCGAGTCTGCTCGTAAGCTCCAAATAACGGCTCATGCCGTAATGGTTCACTACATAAAAAACAAAATAATAATGAATAATTAGAAATTCAGGGAGGAAAGAAATGGCAAAAGCAAAATTTGAAAGAAATAAGCCACACGTAAATATTGGAACCATAGGCCACGTAGACCATGGAAAGACAACATTAACAGCAGCAATCACAATGACATTGAATAAGAGATTCGGAACCGGAGAATTTGTAAGCTATGACAATATAGATAAAGCTCCGGAAGAAAGAGAAAGAGGAATCACAATATCAACATCACACGTAGAGTATGAAACAGCAAACAGACACTACGCACACGTTGACTGCCCGGGCCATGCCGACTATGTAAAGAACATGATAACAGGAGCAGCACAGATGGACGGAGGAATCTTAGTTGTATCAGCAGCAGATGGTCCTATGCCACAAACAAGAGAGCACATACTGTTATCAAGACAGGTAGGAGTTCCTAAACTGGTAGTATTCTTAAACAAAGAAGATATGGTAGACGATCCTGAGCTAATCGAATTAGTTGAAATGGAAGTAAGAGAATTATTATCAGAATATGAATTTGACGGAGACAACACACCAATCGTAGTGGGATCAGCATTAAAAGCATTAGAAGATCCGGACGGAGAATGGGGAGATAAAATAGTTAAGTTAATGGAAGAAGTTGATTCATGGGTACCGACACCGGAAAGAGACGTTGACAAACCATTCTTAATGCCGGTAGAAGACGTGTTCTCAATCACAGGAAGAGGAACAGTAGCAACAGGCAGAGTAGAAAGAGGAATATTGAAGGTTCAGGATAAAGTTCAAATAGTAGGATTAAATGACGAACCGACAGAAACAGTGTGTACAGGTGTAGAAATGTTCAAGAAATTACTTGATCAGGCACAAGCGGGAGACAACATAGGAGCACTTCTTAGAGGAGTACAAAGAACAGATATCCAAAGAGGTCAGGTACTTGCAAAACCGGGATCAATAACACCACATACAAAATTCAATGCAGAAGTATACGTATTAACAAAAGAAGAAGGTGGAAGACATACCCCATTCTTTAACGGATACAGACCACAATTTTATTTCAGAACAACAGACATAACAGGACAAATCGACTTAGAAGAAGGAATAGAAATGTGTATGCCTGGAGACAACTCAAGATTTATAGTTGAGTTAATCCACCCAATCGCTATCGAAGAAGGATTAAGATTCGCTATCAGAGAAGGCGGAAGAACAGTTGGTTCAGGCGTTGTTACAAGCATTATAAAATAGCAAAAAAAGTTCTTGACAATATGTTTTTATTATAGTAGAATAAGTTGCTACAAAAAAAGCTTTTGCTTTGGCAGGGGCTTTTTTTAGTGAGTTCAATAGACCGTGAAACATTAAAAAAATGTTGACAGTTGAATTTAATTATGATATCTTGATAAAGATAATTGGCTATGCAAACAAGAGTCCGGAGGTGTGGAATGAGAGTAGCAGTTAAGTTAGCTTGCACAGAGTGCAAACAAAGAAACTATGATACAGAAAAAAACAAAAGAGAAAACCCTGAAAGAATAGAGTTAAATAAATACTGCAAGTTCTGTAAAAAGCATACTTTACACAAGGAAACAAAATAATAACCGTATTAGAGGTGTTGTAAATGTCAAATAGAGAAAATGAAAAACCAAAATTTACAAGTAGGGTAAGCAGTTATTTTAAAGGCGTAAGAGCTGAATTAAAGAAAGTAAATTGGCCTACTAAAAAGGAATTAACAAATTATACTATAGTTGTACTTGCTACTACTTTTGCTATGACACTCGTAATTTGGGGATTAGATCTCATATTCCAGAACTTGGTTGGATTGATTGTATAATAAAGGAGCACTGGTATGAAACAAGAATCGCAAGGATCAAGATGGTATGTAGTTCATACATATTCGGGACATGAGAACAAAGTAAAGGCTAACATCGAAAAGCTTGTTGAAAACAGAGAAATGCAGGATATAATTTTCGAAGTTAGAGTGCCGGTTGAAGAAGTGGCTGAAGTTAAAAACGGCAAGAAGAAAATAAAAGAAAGAAAAATGTTCCCCAGTTATGTAATTATTAAAATGATAATGACTGATGAATCTTGGTATCTTGTAAGAAATACGAGGGGAGTAACCGGCTTTGTCGGCCCGGGATCCAAACCGGTTCCTTTATCAGATGAAGAAGTCAAGGCGCTTGGTGTTGTAGAAAGATTACCGGTAATTGAACTTGCGCCGGGAGATACCATTAAGGTCAAAGAAGGACCGTTTGAAGATTTTATAGGTGCTGTTGAAAGCATCAGTCAGGAAAAAAGAAAAATTAAAGCTTTTGTATCAATGTTCGGAAGAGAAACACTTATCGAGCTTGATTATGATCAGATTGAAAAAGTTTAATACTTTATCAATATACATGCGTTTCGTATGAAGGAGGTGCAACACATGGCTAAAAAGGTAACAGCTTTAGTTAAACTGCAAATACCGGCAGGTAAGGCAACACCGGCTCCACCGGTTGGTACAGCGTTAGGACCTCATGGTGTGAATATAATGGGATTTTGTAAAGAATTCAATGCAAAGACAGCTGATCAGGCAGGTATGATTATACCGGTAGTATTAACTGTTTATCAGGATAGATCATTTACATTTATCACAAAAACTCCGCCTGTGGCAGTTCTAATTAAAAAAGCAGTTGGAATTGAAAGCGGTTCGGGAGAACCAAACAAGAAGAAAGTAGCAAAACTTTCTAAAGAAAAATGCGAAGAAATCGCAAAATTAAAAATGCCGGATTTAAATGCCAATACAATTGAAGCAGCTATGAGCTTAGTGGCAGGTACTGCGAGAAGTATGGGTGTAACGGTAGAAAAATAGCAACATGGCACAGTGGAAGGCGATAAGCTGTTAGACCACTAAGGAGGTTAAGGATATGCCAAAGAGAGGAAAAAAATATCAAGACAGTATGAAATCAATTGATAAATTGAAATTATACGACTTGGAAGAAGCTGTAGAAGCAATGCTTACAACAGCAAAAGCTAATTTTGATGAGACTGTGGAAGCTCATGTAAAATTAGGTGTAGATTCAAGACATGCAGACCAACAAGTAAGAGGCGCAGTAGTTCTGCCGCACGGAACAGGTAAAACAGTTCGTGTTTTAGTATTTGCAAAAGGCGATAAAGCTAAGGAAGCTGAAGAAGCCGGAGCAGATTACGTAGGCGAAGCTGAATTGGCTGATAAAATTCAAAAAGAAAACTGGTTTGATTTTGACGTAGTTATAGCAACTCCGGATATGATGGGTGTTGTTGGTAGATTAGGTAGAGTGTTAGGTCCTAAAGGATTAATGCCAAACCCAAAATCAGGTACGGTAACATTTGATGTAGCTAAGGCAATTCAGGAGATTAAAGCAGGTAAGGTTGAATACAGATTAGATAAAACTAACATTATCCACGTTCCTGTAGGAAAAAAATCTTTCGGTACACAAAAATTAGTTGACAATATTAAAGCAATCATGGACGCTATAGTAAAAGCAAAACCGGCTGCTGCAAAGGGTAAATACTTAAGAAGTGTTACAATAGCAAGCACGATGGGACCTGGAATCAAGCTTAATACAACAAAACTAATGGATTAATGTATTGGCAAGGACTATGAATTAATATAAAAATTGAATAAAATAACCGCAGACAGTTGGTACTCTTTGAGTTTAATTATCCAACCGAGGTGAGAATATATATATTAAAAGTTTCTCTTCGTCTGCGGAGAGATTTTTTATGCCCTAACCCCATTTTTTCGACTGTAGGGAGAAAAAAATGGCGGTAGGACAAACGCAACAAATTCCCAATTTTTGCGAATGGCAGTGAGTAGAAAAATTGGTGAATTTGACTGCGGATACAGATGTAATTAAATTATCTCTATTAAGAGGAGGTGTATTAACAAATGAATCAATCAGTTTTAGAACAGAAAAAACAAGTTGTAAACGAAATAACTGAGAAATTAAGAAACGCTAAATCAGTTGTGTTAGTTGAATATAAAGGTTTATCTGTTGAAAAAGCAACTCAGTTAAGAAATAAATACAGAGAAGCAGGTGTAGAATACAAAGTTTATAAAAACACTTTAATGCGTTTTGCATTTGAAGAGTTAGGCTATAAAGATATTACAGCTAATTTGGAAGGACCGAATGCGATTGCTATATCTCAAACCGATGAAATATCTGCTGCTAAAGTTACTAATGAATTTGCTAAAACAAGCAACGATACAATTGTAATAAAAGCAGGTATAGCTGACGGCAAAGTAATGAATGCTGATGAGGTAAAAGCATTAGCCAGCGTTCCGCCAAGAGAAATTCTGCTTGGACAGTTGGCCGGAGTATTACAGGGAAATATCAGAAATCTTGCTTATATGCTTGATCAGATATCAAAAAAGAATGAGGAAGTTGCATAATCGAACATTATCAACGACCTAAAAACAGTAAAAATCAAAAACTAATTAATGAAATAATAGGAGGAAATTAAAAATGGCAAGTGAAAAAATCACAAAATTTATTGATGAAATAAAACAATTAACAGTATTAGAATTAAATGAATTAGTAAAAGCAATCGAAGAAGAATTCGGAGTATCGGCAGCAGCTCCTGTAGCAGTTGCAGGTGCAGTAGCTGGCGGCGCTGCAGCTCCGGCTGAAGAAGAAAAAACTGAATTTGACGTAGTACTTTCAAGTGCGGGAGCAGGAAAAATTAAGGTTATAAAAGTAGTAAGAGAATTAACAGGTCTTGGATTAAAAGAAGCTAAGGATGCTGTTGACGGAGCACCTACTACATTAAAGACAGGCGTTTCTAAAGAAGAAGCTGACAAAATGAAAGAAGCTTTAGAAGCTGAAGGCGCATCAGTAGAAATAAAATAATTTAAACAGACAATATAAAAAGGGACTTTATAAAAACAGTAAAGTCCTTTTTGTAATTCTTAGAAAAATATGTATATATTTTCTAAAACAGGCAATAATATTTAAGGTGTTTCCTAAAAAAACATCTAATATATGTAAAAAAATATTGACAAAAAAAATTGTTGGTGATATTATTATATATTGCCATGAGCATAAAATGTTGGCATAGAATTTGTATGCCAAAAAAAATTAAACTGAGGGGTGAAAGAATGCCGCATCCTGTGAAAATAGGTAACAGAGTGAGGATGTCTTACTCTAAAATTGATGAGGTTTTAGATTTACCGGATTTAATTGAAGTTCAGAAAAGATCTTATGAATGGTTCTTAAACGAAGGGCTTAGAGAGGTCTTTGATGATATTTCGCCAATTGAGGACTATACCGGAAATTTGATTTTGGAATTTGTTGATCATTCTTTATATGGTGAACCGAAGTTCAATCAGGTTGAATGTAAGGAAAGAGACGCAACATATTCTGTACCGTTAAAATTAAAAGTTAGATTAATTAATAAGGAAACGGGAGAAATCAAAGAACAAGAAGCTTTTATGGGCGAGTTTCCTCTGATGACTGAAAAAGGTACATTTATAATCAATGGAGCGGAACGTGTTATTGTTAGTCAGTTAGTCAGATCACCAGGTGTTTATTTCAACATGACAAGGGATAAGGTAGGAAAGGAATTATATGAGGCTACACTTATACCTAATAGAGGTGCATGGCTTGAATTCGAAACGGACTCTAACGATATTATTTATGTAAGAGTTGACAGAACGAGAAAATTACCAGCCACAGTGCTTGTCAGAGCTATGGGGCTTTCTTCTAATTCTATGATTATTGAAACCTTAGGAGAAACAGAACAGCTTTTGAAAACGCTTGAAAAGGACAACACTACTAACTCAGATGAAGCTTTGATTGAAATTTATAAAAGATTAAGACCGGGCGAGCCACCTACATTGGACAGTGCGACCTCGTTAATAAATTCTTTATTTTTTGATCCTAAGAGATACGATCTTGCGAAGGTCGGAAGATATAAATTTAATAAGAAACTAAGCTTTGAAAACAGGGCTATCGGAAAAAAAGCTGCTGAAGATATAATAGATACAGAAACAGGTGAAATTTTAATACATAAAAATGATGCAATTGATAGCAAGGCAATATTTAAATTGGAAGCTGCCGGCATTTTTTCTATTAATGTATTAAACTCAGAAGATAAGATAACTAAAATAGTGACAAATAAATTTGTAGATCCAAAAACATTCAGTTTAGATATAGATTTTGAAAAACTTGGCTTGAAGGAGCGAATTTTCTATCCGGTTATGAAAAAGATACTTGAAGAAAACAGCTCAAGTGAAGATATAGAAAAAGCAATAATAGATAATATGAAGCTTTTATCTCCAAGACATATAATCATTGAAGATATGGTTGCTTCTACAAATTATCAATTAGGCTTATTTAAAGGTTCAGGTCAGACAGATGATATAGACCATCTTGGCAACAGAAGATTGCGCTCGGTAGGGGAGCTTCTTCAAAATCAGGTTAGAGTCGGTTTGTCAAGAATGGAGAGAGTTGTAAGAGAAAGAATGACAATTCAGGATGTTGACGTTGTAACTCCGCAGGTATTGATTAATATCAGACCTGTGTCAGCTGCAATCAAAGAATTTTTTGGTTCCAGCCAGTTGTCACAGTTCATGGATCAAACCAACCCATTGGCAGAATTAACTCACAAAAGAAGAATGTCTGCGTTGGGACCTGGAGGATTGTCAAGAGACAGAGCGAGTTTCGAGGTCAGAGACGTTCATCATTCTCATTATGGCAGAATGTGTCCTATAGAAACTCCGGAAGGTCCAAACATCGGTTTGATAACATCTCTTGCAACATATGCAAGAATAAATGACTATGGATTCCTTGAGGCTCCATACAGAAGAGTTAACAAAGAAACCGGTCAGGTAACAGAGATTATAGATTATATTACAGCTGATATAGAAGATACAAAAATTATTGCTCAGTCAAATGAGCCGTTAAATGAAGACGGTACGTTTGAACATACCCGTGTTGTTGTCAGAGGAATTGACGGTATAAATGAAATAGTTTCAAGAGATATGGTTGATTACATGGAGGTTTCTCCAAAACAGGTTATATCTATAGGAACAGGTATGATTCCATTCCTTGAAAATGACGATGCCAACCGTGCATTAATGGGTGCCAACATGCAAAGACAGGCAGTTCCTTTACTGATTACGGAAGCACCATTCATAGGAACCGGCTTGGAATATAAAGCGGCAAAGGATTCAGGTGCTGTTATAGTAGCTGAACATGACGGAGTCTGTATTTCTGTAACCGCTGCTGAAATTTTAATAAAAAGAAATGACAACGGCATGATTGACAGATATCCGCTGCTTAAATTTAAACGTTCAAACAGCGGTACATGTGTTAATCAAAGACCTATTGTACATCAGGATGATGAAATCAAGAGAGGTCAGATAATCGCTGATGGCCCTTCTACGGACAATGGTGATATGGCAATAGGTAAAAACCTTCTTATTGGTTTCATGACTTGGGAAGGTTACAATTACGAAGATGCCGTGTTGATGAATGAAAAATTAGTTATGGAAGATGTTTTAACATCCGTCCATATAGAAGAATATGAATCAGAAGCAAGAGATACAAAATTAGGTCCTGAAGAAATAACAAGAGATATCCCGAACGTTGGAGACGACTCTTTGAAGGACTTAGATGAAAGAGGAATTATAAGAATAGGAGCTGAGGTTAAATCAGGCGATATTCTTGTAGGTAAAGTAACACCTAAGGGAGAGACAGAGCTTACTGCCGAAGAAAGATTGTTAAGAGCAATTTTTGGAGAGAAAGCAAGAGAGGTAAGAGATACTTCCTTGAAGGTCCCTCACGGCGAATCGGGTATAATCGTTGACGTAAAAGTGTTTACGAGAGAAAACGGCGATGAATTAAGCCCCGGCGTAAGCAAGATGGTCAGAGTGTACATCGCTACAAAACGTAAAATAAATGTAGGAGATAAAATGTGCGGCCGCCATGGTAACAAGGGTGTTATATCACACATTATGCCGGAGGAAGATATGCCGTTCTTACCTGATGGCACACCGCTTCAGGTAGTACTTAATCCTCTTGGAGTTCCTTCACGTATGAACATCGGTCAGGTGTTGGAAGTACATCTTGGCTTAGCTGCTAAAAAATTAGGATGGCAGGTTGCCACACCTGTATTTGACGGAGCAGTTGAGGATGACATATGGGATGCTCTTGAGATGGCAGGTTACCCAAGAAGCGGTAAAATTGCCTTAAGAGACGGACGCTCAGGAGAATATTTTGATGGTCCGGTTACTGTCGGATACATGTATATGCTTAAGCTTCACCACTTGGTTGATGATAAGATACATGCCCGTTCAACAGGACCTTACTCATTGGTTACTCAACAACCATTGGGTGGTAAAGCGCAATTCGGAGGACAAAGATTCGGTGAAATGGAAGTTTGGGCATTGGAAGCATACGGTGCTGCTCATACATTGCAGGAAATCCTGACTGTTAAATCAGACGATGTTAACGGTAGGGTTAAAACATATGAAGCCATTGTCAAAGGTGAAAATATTCCTGAACCGGGTATCCCTGAATCATTTAAGGTACTTGTAAAAGAATTACAAAGCTTGTCTTTGGATATTAAGATAATTACCAGCGAACAGGATGAAGTTGAAATAGTCGATACTCTTGATGTTGAAGATGATTTACCGGTTGACGGTGAAAATTTAAGCGATGTAAGATATGTTGACGAAGATGGAATGAACATTGTTGAAGATGAATTGGTAGATGCCGAAACTTCGGACAATGTTGAAGATGTGGAAGATATTGACGATATAGATATCTATGACGAAGATATTGAGTTAGATAACGAAGACGATTATGACAGCGAAGAGTTTTAACAAGTACCGATTTAAATAAAATTTTAAATGAAGGGAGCGAACTTCTTGATAGATTACAATAATTTTGAATCAATAAGAATTGGCTTAGCATCCCCTGACAAGATCAGACAATGGTCAAGAGGAGAAGTTAAAAAACCTGAAACAATTAATTACCGTACATTAAAGCCCGAAAAGGATGGTTTATTTTGTGAAAAGATATTCGGGCCTACTAAGGACTGGGAATGTCACTGCGGAAAGTATAAAAGAGTCAGATATAAAGGTGTGGTTTGTGACCGCTGCGGAGTAGAGGTTACAAAAGCAAAGGTAAGAAGAGAAAGAATGGGACACATAGAGCTTGCTGCTCCTGTTTCCCACATATGGTACTTTAAAGGTATCCCATCTAGGTTAGGATTGATACTTGACATGTCTCCGAGAGCTTTGGAAAAAATACTGTATTTTGCACAGTATGTTGTTACGGAAGCGGGAGATACATCTCTGTCAGAAAAACAGCTTTTGTCAGAAATGGAATACAGAGAGTATAAGGATCACTATAAGAATGCTTTTAAGGCTGAAATGGGTGCGGAAGCAATTAAAAAGCTTCTCGAAAAAATAGACCTTGAAAAGGAATCAGAAGAATTAAAATCACAGCTCAAAGACAGCAAGGGTCAGAAGAAAATCAGAATAACAAGAAGATTGGAAGTTATTGAGGCATTCAGAGTTTCCGGCAACAGACCGGAATGGATGGTACTTGATGTGATTCCTGTTATTCCGCCTGAATTAAGACCTATGGTACAACTTGATGGTGGAAGATTTGCTACATCTGATTTAAACGATCTTTACAGAAGAGTTATAAACAGAAACAACAGATTAAAAAGACTGCTTGATTTAGGTGCTCCTGACATAATTGTAAGAAACGAAAAAAGAATGCTTCAGGAAGCAGTTGATGCCTTAATAGATAACGGAAGACGCGGCAGACCTGTTACAGGTCCGGGAAACAGACCTTTAAAATCTCTTTCGGATATGCTTAAAGGAAAACAAGGTCGATTCAGACAAAACTTACTAGGTAAGAGAGTTGACTATTCAGGACGTTCGGTTATAGTTGTTGGTCCTGAGCTCAGATTCAATCAATGCGGTTTGCCGAAAAAAATGGCACTTGAATTATTTAAGCCGTTTGTAATGAAAAAACTGGTTGAAAACGGAACAGCTCACAATATCAAGAGTGCGAAGAAAAAGGTTGAAAAAGTTGACACTGCGGTATGGGATGTATTAGATGAAATAATTAAAGACCACACTGTTATGTTAAACCGTGCTCCTACACTTCACAGGCTTGGTATACAATCATTTGAGCCTGTACTTGTTGAAGGTAAGGCAATAAAGCTGCATCCGCTGGTATGTACTGCCTACAATGCGGACTTTGACGGTGACCAGATGGCTGTCCACGTACCATTGTCGGTTGAAGCACAGGCAGAGTCAAGATTTTTGATGATGTCTACAAATAACATTTTAGCTCCAAAGGACGGAAGACCTATTACAACTCCTACACAGGATATGGTTCTTGGAAGCTACTACATGACTCTTGAAATAGAAAATTCAAAAGGTCATGGGATGGTATTTAAGGATTATGATGAAATGATGATGGCATATTTCAATAAAAATATTGATTTACATGCCAGAGTTAAAATAAGAAAGACAGTTGGCGGAGAAACAAGATATGTTGAAAGCACTGCAGGAAGATTTATTTTCAATGAAAATATACCTCAGGACCTCGGGTTTGTGGACAGAGAAAAAGATAAATTCTCTCTCGAAGTAGATAAGACGGTTACTAAAAAATCATTAGAAGAAATAGTATACAGATGCTTCAGAAAACACGGCAACTCTAAAACAGCCGACGTATTGGACGGTATCAAATCTACGGGATATAAATATTCAACAAGAGGCGCTATAACCATAAGTGTAAGCGATATAACAGTTCCTGAAGAAAAGAAAGAGCTTATTGAAAAAGCTGAAAAACAGGTTATCGAATACGAGAAAAAATATCGTAGAGGTTTGATGACTGATGAAGAAAGATATGAAAATGTAATTAAAATCTGGAACCAGACAACTGAGGATGTTACAAATGCACTTATGGAGAATCTGGATCCGTTGAATTCTATTTACATCATGTCTGTATCCGGAGCCCGTGGAGGACGTAACCAGATAAAGCAGCTTGCAGGTATGCGTGGTCTTATGGCAAGTGCCGTAGGTAAGACGGTTGAGGTACCGGTTAAGTCAAACTTCCGTGAAGGACTTTCGGTTCTTGAGTTCTTCTTGTCAGCAACAGGTGCTCGTAAGGGATTAACCGATACTGCTCTGAGAACAGCCGATTCAGGCTATCTGACAAGAAGATTGGTTGACGTAAGTCAGGATGTTATAGTAAGAGAAGTTGACTGCGGAACAACCGACGGTATAGAAGTTGAAGCCTTCGTTGACGGCAAGGAAGTAATAGAAGAATTAAGCGAAAGATGCGCGGACAGATATGCTTCTGATGATGTTATAAATCCTCAAACTAATGAAGTTATGGTTAAATCAGGTGAATTTATATCAGAAGAAACAGCACATAAAATTCAAAATTCCGGAATTAAAATAGTTAAGGTAAGATCTGTTCTTACATGTAAAACACCTCACGGCGTGTGTTCAAAATGCTACGGTACCAATCTTGCAACAGGAAAGCTGGTTAACGTGGGAGGAGCTGTAGGTATTATAGCTGCTCAGTCGATCGGAGAACCGGGTACACAGCTTACGATGCGTACATTCCATACGGGTGGTATAGCCGCAGCAAGTGATATTACTCAGGGTTTGCCGCGTATAGAAGAGCTTTTCGAGGCAAGAAAACCAAAAGGCCAGGCGATTATTTCCGAGATACCGGGTAAAGTTACATTAATGGAAAAAGTTCATAAGAGAGAAGTTACCGTTACTAATAATGAAGCAGTGGAAAGCAAGACGTATCTGATACCTTATGGTTCTAAAATATTGGTTAATGACGGTGATTACATTGAAGCCGGGGATAAGATTACCGATGGGTCAATAAATCCGCATGACATATTAAACATCAGGGGCATGAAGGCACTGGAGTCATACATCCTTATGGAAGTTCAAAGAGTTTACAGAATGCAGGGTGTTGATATCAGTGACAAGCACGTTGAAGTAATCATAAGACAGATGGTTAATAAGGTTCGTATTGAAGATTCAGGAGATACATCTCTTCTTCCGGGAAGCTTGGTATCAACATTTGAATTCAAAGAACAAAACGAGAAAGCAATAGCGGCAGGTTTGGAGCCCGCAGAAGGTGAAGTTGCATTATTAGGTATCACCAAATCATCTTTGGCTACGGATTCATTCCTTGCATCGGCATCATTCCAGGAAACAACGAGAGTACTTACAGATGCAGCTACTAAAGGTAAAGTTGATAACCTGATTGGTCTTAAAGAAAATGTAATTATAGGAAAACTGATTCCTGCAGGAACAGGTATGAAGAAATACAGAAACATTGGAATAACAACCAATGATGTTGAAGTAGAAAAAGATGATATTGAAGAAAAAATTGTTTGACATCTAAAAACATAGATGATAAAATGTTTGAGTGCAAATAGGAAGGGGGACACATCTCCAAAGCAGAGAAAGCCGCTGAGGTTTGAACTTTGGAGAAATGTCCCCGTTTGAAAGGGACACACCTTGTTCCTGATAATTCGAGGGTATGAGTACCGGAGGATTGAAATGGATGCAGATAAAAAAATAGTAATTGGAAAGAAGCAGACTTTGAGAGCTTTACAAAGAAACGAAGCTCAAAGGATTTATATATCAAAGGATGCTGATTTGCATGTTACTAAACCTATTACAGATGTTTGCAAGGAAAAGAATGTGGAAATAATATATTTTGACAGTATGAAAGACCTTGGGGCTTCTGTAGGTATCAATGTAAACGCAGCGGCGGCTGCCGTTTTAAAATAATTAATATTAAACAAAAGGAGGTGCACGAATGCCATCAATTAACCAGTTAGTGAGAAAAGGAAGACAACAAGTCACTTATAAATCCAATTCTCCAGCGCTAAATGTAAGTTATAATACTCTTCAAAAAAAGATGAATGAATCTAATTCACCACAAAAAAGAGGTGTATGTACTTCGGTTAAAACTGTAACACCAAAGAAACCAAACTCAGCTCTCAGAAAAATTGCCAGAGTTAAATTAACAACAGGTGTTGAAGTAACTGCGTACATTCCGGGTGTAGGCCACAACTTACAAGAACACAGTGTTGTTCTTATAAGAGGCGGAAGAGTTAAAGACTTACCAGGGGTTAGATACCACATTGTAAGAGGTACCCTTGATACAGCTGGTGTTGCTAAAAGAAAACAAGCAAGGTCCAAATATGGAGCTAAAAGGGAAAAAGCAAAGAAATAATAAGATGATTCCGGCACACTATGCTTAGGTTATGATGCATAAAATGCGCCATAATATATATAACATGCATGTTGTGCACGACGGCATTAAATTATTGTCGAGTACCTGTGAATTAAATTATATTAAGGAGGGAAGTAAAGTGCCAAGAAAAGGTCACATACCTAAAAGACAAGTAATGGAAGATCCTATCTACAAAGATAAGGTAGTTTCCAAATTGATTAATCAACTTATGTACGACGGTAAAAAAGGTGTTGCTCAAAAAATTGTTTATGAAGCATTTGACATCATAAGAGATAAAACAGGTGAAGAACCGATTGAGGTATTCACTAAAGCAATGAACAACATCATGCCGGTACTTGAAGTTAAAGCAAGAAGAGTCGGTGGTGCAACCTATCAGGTTCCTATCGAAGTCAGACCAGAGAGAAGACAGACTTTAGGATTGAGATGGCTTGTAGGTTATTCTCGTAAAAGAGGAGAAAAAACTATGCGTGAAAGGCTTGCAAAAGAATTAATGGATGCAGCTAACAACGTAGGAGCAAGCGTTAAGAAAAGAGAAGATACACATAAAATGGCAGAGGCTAATAAAGCATTTGCACACTTTAGATGGTAATAATCTAAGTAGTTTATTCGCAGCGTGAAGGAGGGAAATAATGAGAGAATATTCTTTAGAGAATACAAGAAATATCGGTATTATGGCGCATATTGATGCGGGTAAAACAACAACTACCGAAAGAATCCTGTTCTATACCGGGAAAATTCATAAAGTAGGCGAAACTCATGAAGGTGCAGCTCAGATGGACTGGATGGAGCAAGAGCAGGAAAGAGGAATTACAATAACTTCAGCTGCTACTACTTGTCATTGGAAAGATGTAAGAATTAACATTATAGATACACCAGGTCACGTAGACTTTACAGTTGAAGTTGAAAGATCGTTGAGAGTACTTGATGGAGCAGTAACAGTATTTGATGCTAAAATGGGGGTTGAGCCTCAGTCAGAAACTGTTTGGAGACAGGCAGATAAATATCATGTACCAAGAATTTGTTTTATAAACAAAATGGATAAATTAGGTGCAAATTTCTTCTACTCATTAGGCACAATTATTGACAGATTAAAAGCTAATGCTGTTGCAATTCAGTTGCCGATCGGTGTTGAAGAAAACTTCAGAGCAATAATAGATTTAGTTGAAATGAAAACTATAAACTATGGAAACGATGAAGGAACAGACATTACTATTACTGAGATACCAGAAGAATATTTAGATCAAGCAAATGAATACAGAGAAAAGTTAATTGAAGCTATTGCAGATACTGATGAAACATTGATGGAAAAATACTTGAACGGTGAAGAAATCACTGTTGAAGAAATCAAAAAAGCTATCAGAATCGCAACTACTAATGTTAAGATAATTCCTGTGATTTGCGGTACTTCATATAAACATAAAGGTGTTAGATTGATGTTGGATGCAGTAGTTGACTATCTGCCAAGTCCGAGTGATGTACCACAAATGAAAGGTTTTGACCCTGATACAAAAGAGGAAATACCTGTAGGAATTAAGGATGAAGATCCTTTAGCAGCTTTAGCATTCAAAATAGCTACTGACCCATTTGTCGGAAAACTTACTTTCTTTAGAATTTATGGCGGAACATTAGAATCAGGAAGCTATGTATTAAATTCTACTAAAAACAAGAAAGAAAGAATCGGTCGTATTCTTCAGATGCATGCAAACAAAAGAGAAGAAATTAAGACATCTTATTCAGGAGACATAGAAGCAGCAGTAGGTTTGAAATTGACTACAACAGGAGACACTTTGTGTGATCCGGATCATCCGATAGTATTGGAATCAATGGATTTCCCTGAACCGGTTATAGAAGTAGCAATCGAACCTAAAACTAAAGCAGGTCAAGAAAAAATGGGTATCGGTCTTCAGAAACTTGCTGAAGAAGATCCTACATTCAAGACATATACAAATCCTGATACGGGACAGACAATTATTGCAGGTATGGGCGAGCTTCATTTGGAAATAATCGTAGACAGATTATTAAGAGAATTCAAGGTTGAAGCAAATGTAGGTAAGCCACAGGTTTCTTACAAAGAAACAGTTACAGGTAACGCAGATGTTGATATGAAGTATGCAAGACAATCAGGCGGTAAAGGTCAATATGGTCACGTTAAAATTACCATGGAACCTCAAGAACCTGGTGAAGGCTTTACTTTTGTCAATGCAATTACAGGCGGAGTTATTCCGAGAGAATATATACCGGCAGTTGAAGCCGGAATTAAGGGCGCAGCTGAAAATGGTATACTTGCAGGATTCCCTGTTATTGATTTTAAAGTAACATTGTATGATGGTTCATATCACGAAGTAGACTCCAGTGAAATGGCATTTAAGATTGCCGGCTCTATGGCGTTTAAGGAAGCAATGAAAAAAGCAACTCCGGTATTGTTAGAACCATACATGAAAGTTGAAATGACTACTCCTGAAGAATACTTGGGAGACGTTATGGGAGATGCTAATTCAAGAAGAGGCAGAATCGAAGGATTCTCGGACAGAAACGGACTTAAGGTAGTAGATGCCTTTGTTCCGTTGTCAGAAATGTTTGGTTATGCAACTACTTTAAGATCTATGACTCAGGGTAGAGCAAGTTACTCAATGGAATTCCACCACTATGAGAGAGTTCCGAACAGCGTCGCTGAAAAAATAATAAATAAATAAATAAACCTATAGGAGGATAAAGAAATGGCAAAAGCAAAA
>DCYG01000002.1 GCA_002331025.1 Firmicutes bacterium UBA2116
TTTTCTTTTAACAACTTCCTATTAATATTTTTTTAATACCAGACATTGTGTAGGACACATTTCAACACACAATGGACCTTCCGACCTGTCTTTACACAAATCGCATTTCTTTGCTTTTTTGTTTATGCTGTCAAAATTTATCCTTGGAGGGTCCAATGGACACGCTTTAATACAAGCCTTGCAACCAATGCATTTATCTTCGTCAACACATCTTGCACCTGTTTTTTCATCAACATAAATTGCTCCAACAGCACATGCATCCATGCATGAAGGAGAAATACACTGTTTGCATGAGTATGTAAAATATTCTCCTGCGAATACATCGCTGTGTTGCCATATTCTATTTAATTCTGCTCCGCACGCTGCATCATGCATGGTCGTGCAAAACAACTCACATACCTTGCAGTCCTGGCATGCGGCAATATTTGGTTCAGTCATTGCAATATAGCCCGTTGATTTTTGAACTCTTTTTTCTTTCATCTCAAGCCTCCTATAAATTAATTAAATATAAAAAGTCACAGGAAATAACACAAGTTATTTTCTATGACTCCTTTTCAAATTCGGAAGGTGTCAGAATTGCTCCTAGCACCCATAGTTCTCATTAACCTCATGGGCTAATTGAGAATCGGAGTTAAATTCAATGTTTTCAACATCTGTTAATCTGTGGGAATTTGAATACAATGTCATTTTGTTGTTTCTCACATATCCTGCCAACGTCACATTATACTTGTCAGCAAGCCTTACAGCTGCCTCAGTGGGAGATGTAAGAGAAGCAATAATCGGGATTTTCATTTTAACGGCCTGGCGAAGCATTTCCGAAGAAATTCTTCCCGTTGTAATTAAAATTTTGTCCATCATCGATATTTTTCTAAAGATACATTCACCGGCTATTTTATCAATTGTATTGTGTCTTCCAATGTCTTCTCCCATTACAACCATTGTTTCGCTGCTGCAAAGCGCCGATGCGTGTATCCCTCCGCTCTCATGATAATTTTCAGCGCATCCCAGCATCATTTTCATCAATTTGAAAATTTTATCCGGGCTTACTCTTAGTTTCGAATCAATCTTGTCGGAAAAATCTTCGCTGAAAATTATTCCGCCACCGCAGCCTGAAGTTATTATTTTTTTCTTTGGAACTTTAAAATTACTGTTCTTCAGTCTGACACTGGCTATAGCATTGTCGTCACATACTCCAAGTGCTGAAATATCTTCAATTTCATCAATAATTCCTTCCTCATATAAATAACCAAGCACCAAAAAATTTGTCTTAACAGGGGTACAGATTATTGTTACAAGCTCCTCCCCGTTAACATATACAGTTATTGGCGACTCTTTTGGTATGCTGAGTATCACATCATGCCACTTACCATCATAATATTTGCGGGTTATGATTCCTTGTTCTATACCATTTAATTCTTTCATTTTTGCCTCCTGTCAGTAATCGTTTTCCCTTTTTCTCGCTTCTGCTTATTTATAATATATTAATCATACATTAACTTTGAATTATTGTATTGATACTGACAGTATCAAAAATCATATAAAATTTAATACTTAAAAAAATACAGTTGGCATTGATTTTGTTTAACATCAGATAATATCGCCAGCTTCTAAAATACGAAATTTCACATAAAATCACGGAATGTATTATAATTGTATTCCGTGATTCCTGTTTTAAACGTGATTTATATTTCTTCTAAAATACCCTAACATAATATTTGATTTATATCAGTTAATCCACTCCCAAAATTTCTTTTGCGGTAATGTATCCTGTGCTGGCTGCTCCATCTGTCAGCATGCTGTGCATTGGATACGTACAATCTCCGCAGAAATAAAGTTTCTTAACTGCCGGGTAACTATGTCTTATTTTTGGTAACTTGTTATAAAAGTAGTGTGATGGTGCAATTCTTGATTGCAGCGGGCTTTCAAATATGAGAGCATCTAAAAACCCTGGGAACAATTCCACCATATCCGCCTTCATTTCAGCAGCTATGTGTTCTTTCCCAAGTTTCTCGAAATCTTCAGCTGTATGGATTCTGTATGTCCATATGAACTGTTTCCCATCGGTAGCGTTCCAAGGTTGCTCTGTGCTTTGGGCTGTTCCTCCAAGAACATGTGATCCTGTCTTTGGATCGAATGTCATGAAAAATGCACCATCAAGCTTTATAGAGTCATTCAGGACGTATATAACAAATGCACTTCCCATATTATGCTCTGGTGAAGCACCTTCCTTTAACACTTCTTCAAGAAATTTAGGCATTGGATCGAACAATGTCTTATAGCTGCCCCATCTTGTACTGACAACAACATCGTCTGCTAATATCTCTTGAATCTCCCCGTTCATGCCCATTACTTCGACGCCCTTCGCCTTGCCTTCCTCAATGACTACTTTCTTGACTTCCTGTCCTAAACGTATCTCAACTCCAAAATTTTTCTGTGCAGCTTCAGCAAGTGGCACACAAATACCTTTTTGTGGATCCGGATATGGCACAGACATCAGGCCATCGCCGGCAAGCCACATGCGCATCAGAACGAGGCCTTTTCCCACTGATCCAGAGTTCCATGTGTATTCCGCATCACATGTAAATATGCAGCTTGTCATCATCATATTGAATACAAAATGTATGGCTTTATTATCCGTGCGGCGAATGATCCAGTCCTTGACAGACATTTCGCCCCATTCAACAGTCATCTTTTCAAGCGGTGTTTCATATATCTCCTTCATTATAGGTACCAGTTCCTGCTCTATGCCATCATTCATAAGATCAGGACGTGCTGCAGTCAGCAATTCAGTCATCCATTTTGCAGCTCCCTCAGGAGACAGGCATATTGGAATTGTCATAAACGGCTGTTCGGCTCCCTTCAGATAGATACGTGGCGGGCAGCTGCCAAGCATGCGCACATTCGCTCCAAAATCCTGAGCAGCCTTTGCCCATCCGCTTGCATCGCCGTACTTATATTTTGCTACTATGGGATATATCATTGATACTGTACACCCCATCATTTTTGAAGGAATCATACTGCCTCCAACTTCAGAAAGTTTATCCAGCACAAGCACCTTCCTGCCTGCTTTAGCCAGATATCCGGCACATGTTATCCCTGAAACACCAGCTCCTACTATAATACTATCAAATTTTTCTGACATCTATATTTCCTCCTTGATATTAATATATTCTAAGTTCAATTTTTCGGAGCAGAATGGATTGATTTTCCTTCTACAGCCTCCACCGCTTCTGAAACACCTTCACAAAAACTTGGATGAGGACGCATACCCTTTAGCAATTGCTCACGAGTAGTTCCATTAATAATCATTCCGGTGAATTCACCGATTAGATCACTGGCCCTACCGCACATCATCTGAATACCTAATAATGCATCTGTTTCTTCATCAAATACTACTTTTATGAACCCAGGATCCTGTAATTCTATGACGCTCTTTCCATTACCATTCATCAGGTATTTACCTGTCTTAACAGCACGACCTTCCTTCTTGGCATCATCTGCTGTTATTCCAACCGATGCAATCTCAGGACTGGTATAAATACAAGACGGTACAAGTTTTAGATCAACGGATGGCTGATTTCCATTCATCAATTCTACTGCTGCCATACCTTCTGCCTCTGCCTTATGCGCCAATTGTATTCCACCAATAACATCACCCACAGCATAAATTCCAGGAATGCTACTTTCGTATTGTTCATTTACTGCTATAAATCCACGATTCAATTCTGGTGTAATATTTTCTAAAAAAAGGTCCTTCGTATTTGGGCGGCGACCAATAGATACCAGCACTCCCTCTGCTGTTACACTCTGTGTCTGATTTTTTTGAGTAAAGCAACATTTCAGTCCATCTTCTGACTGTTCAATTTTTTCTACCATGGATGAGCAGTAAATCTGTACGCCTCGTTTTTTCATCAGCATGGCCATCTTTTGAGAAAATTCTTTATCCATATTGGCCAAAATTCTGTCCAGCGCTTCCACAATCGTAACCTGACATCCTAGAGCTGAATAGACAGAAGCCATTTCAACACCGATTACACCGCCACCTATAATAACTAGTGATTTGTAATCTTTCACAGTACCTTCCAAAATCTCATCGCTTGTTACAACTCCTTCCAGGTTCAATCCCGGAATTGGTGGTCTAGAAGGAGCTGATCCTGCTGCAACAAGAATCTTATCGGCTGTGTATGTTGCTCCATCAACAGTTACAACATTTTCTCCTGTTATAATTGCATTTCCTTCAATCACATCAACTCCATTTGCGTCCAACAATTGTGCTACGCCAACTCGCAGTGTTTCCACAACCTTTGCTTTTCGTTCATGAATTTTTTCCATATCATAAGAAATATTTTCTGCAAAAATACCCATTTCTTCAAATTTAGAACATTCCGCATATACATTAGCTGAATGGAGTAGTGATTTAGTAGGGATACATCCACGATTAAGGCATGTACCTCCCAACTTACTACGCTCAGCAATGGCAACTTTCATACCGAGCTGCGCTCCGCGAATTGCTGCTACATAGCCAGCTGGTCCACCTCCAACAACAAACAACTGATATTTATTCATGATATTCCTCCCTTTTTAACTGATGTATATAGGCAGCCATTGTTTTCTCCTGCTTTTTGAAAATAACCGGACCTTGTGTGTTCAAGACCCGGCTAATATTAATTATTTAGCAGCTTTTTCTGCTAGCAACGCCTTATATCCTGCTGCATCCAATAATTTTGCCTTATCCAAGTCTAGATTGGTTGGATTAACTGCAATCATCCATCCTCCATCATAAGGATCTCCATTGACAATACTAGGATCCTCCATCACAGATTCATTAACAGCAATGATTGTACCGCTGATTGGAGATATAACATCTGATAATGCCTTAACAGATTCAGCGGATGCGAATGATTTTCCTGCCGTTACTTCATCACCCTCTGAAGGCATATCTATATAATTAATCTCTTTTAACATCTTCTGCGCATAATCCGTAATACCAACTCTGGTAGTTCCATCCGGCATTATTCTTACCCATGTGTCTTCCTTCGTATACAAAGGGAGTGCTCTTACTTCAAAATTAGCCATAATTATTCTCCTGCTCCTAAAAATTTCAGTTCCATAGCTTCTGCTATCAGAACATTTAAATCATAAACTTTCATTTTAGCTTTTCTTGCTCCTGGTGTTAAATTGCTTTCACAGGAAGGACAAGCAGAAATGATGATTTCCGCTTCCGTAGCTTGTGCTTCATTAATACGGTCAGCAGCAATATCCTTTGTTAAGTCCGGGAATACGGTTGATACAACTGAACCACCACCACAGCAGAAAGCATTTTCTTTATTTCTTGGCATTTCTATAAATTCCATTCCTGGAACTGCTTTTATTACATTACGAGGAGCATCGTATACTTTTTCATGTCTTCCAAGATGACATGGATCATGATAGGTAACTTTCTTTGCAATTTCTTTTTTTAGAGAAATCTTTCCACTATCAATCAACTCTGCTATTACCTCTGAACTGTGAACTACCTCGAAAGGAAGTTCGCCAATGATTTCCGGATATTCACTCTTTAAAGCATGATAACATCCGGCACAGGATGTTATGACACGCTTAACACCTGCAGCTTTTAATGCTTCTACATTGTGGACAACCATTTTTTCAGCTAATTCTCTGTTGCCATCTGCCAGCTGAGGAACGCCACAGCACCATTCCTGCTCACCTAGAAACGCAACATCAATTCCACCTTCTTTTAAAACAGCAGCTGTTGCCTTTGCAATCTTCGTATCGCGATAAGAAGCATAACAACCTGCAAAATAAACAGTTTCACCTGTAGAAGGAAGATTTAATCCTTGCGCCCATTCAGAACGTTTTGAGCTATCTTCTCCAAATGGATTGCCATATGTATCGATAGCTTTATCTACTTCCTGCAAAGATTCTGGTTCATATCCCGATTTGCAAAGATCTACACGTAAAGCATATTGAATTTTTGTTTCATCTATATAGCCAGGTTTGCCTGTCTTCATATCCATCCTTGTACACTGAGAATGACAGCTGTTACATCCTAGACAAGTATATGCGCTATCAGCTAATTCCTTTGTATATTTTAATTCACCGTTTAAAATTGCTTTCGCAATCTGATTACGACCACGTGCAACATACTGATCAAATCCACCTGTATGTTGCTGAACTGGACAAACATATCCGGCCTCTCCTACAATACACATGCCACAACGGCTACATGCAATAATATTTGCTTTATATTTTTCAAGCATCTTTTAATTCCTCCCTATCTTAAATTCCAAAGACCCGGACACATAATTCCATTTGGATCCAGGGCTTTTTTAATTAATGACATTGTATTTGCGTAAGTTGGTGACCATGTTTCTGCTATGAACTGCGAGTTTGTGCCCTGACCATATGCTGAAGAAGTTCCTTTACTACGCATAAATCTTGCTCCTGCTTCCCATGTCTTACGCATATGTTCTTCTGCTTCCGGTGTTTGGAATCCTGAACGAAGTGTAACCCCAACTAAAAAGATATGTCCCATCGGTACAAGATACATGCCTGCAGCAGTTGCATTTTCTCTATGACCAGGTACTGACTCAAATGACTCCACCAAACCTTTTGCATATTCTAAAGAATTTGCACGCGGAACCATGGACTCCCATGTCATGAATGGACAGGAATTAGCTCCTACATCATGAACCATTTCCATCGTACCTGTGGCGCCCTTCATAGCAAATTGATCTAATTGTTCATTTCCATGAATAGCTCCATATTTTTCACAAACATCACTGATTTCTTTAATGCGGATATCAACTTCCTGTTCATTGTCAGCTTCAACACAATATAACAGTGCACCATAAGCATCTATTCCACCAGCAAGGGGTTTTACCATGTAATTAGACATTTCAAACATCATGACATTGGTGTATGGGCAACGGCCCATTTTACTTAATTCCAATGAAATATCCCATGTAGCTTCCATGGTAGGCGTCAAATAACAGATTGCTTTCATATATTTTGGTATTGGGATAACCTTCTGAACTACTTCTGTTATAAGACCAAATGCTCCGCCACTGGCAGTGAACAAGCCGGTCAAGTCTGGTCCGGTAACTTCACGAAAAAAGATTTCATCACAGTTGGTATTCTGAGAAGGACCTTCTCCTGTTGTGATAATATCACCATTTGGCAATACAACTTTTAATCCCATAACCTGAGTCCAGTTGCATCCCATAGAAGACATGTTTCTACCAAATCCCGCTCCCGCAATACCACTGGCAAGTCCGCCTGAAGTTGCAGAGTAATATGGACCAACTACCGTACTGGTATAGTAACCATATGGTCTTAATGCATCATCTATGGTACTTAAACGAGCCCCACTGCCTGAAGTCACTTTTAAATTTTCAATATCTACTACTATCTTGTCTAAACGTCCCATATCAATCATGATATTTCGTCCGGGTTCACCCGGGGTAACACCACCACCGGCATTTCCACCACCTTTAACAACGATTGGATATTTAGTACGGTTTGCTACTTTAACTATTGCAGCTACTTCTTCTGTAGATGCAGGACGTACTGCGATTCCTGGCATAGATCCTTGAAAATAACTGATATCACGTGCATATGGTATTAATTCAAACTCATCATCTACCACATATTTTTTGCCAACAATGGCGCTTAATGCATCATATAGTTCATGATGTTTTTTTGTTCTTGCTTCCATTTATAGTTCTCCTTTCACTTAGAACATTTTGCAGTTATGAAAATGTTTTACTGTTATTATTATAACAATTAAATTATATAAAGTATTGATGCTGAAAGTACTAAAAATCGTGTTAATTTTAATACTATTATTAATACATATTGGCACATTTTATGTTTGATGATTTGTTTTCAAATATTGCGATTAATTAAGAACTTACTCTCTTTTAAACTAAATTCAAACAACAAATAAATTTGTCTATTTAGCAACAATTTTAGTTTTACATTGGAAGCAATAGTCTTGATATAAAATTTGTTTTTGCACTATGAATTAATATACTTTAATATTTCTTGACATTATCTGAACAATGAATACAACAAAAATTGAAAATGAATTTCATATATGATTTATCTATGATTTATCTGAAGATTTTTAAAAATTCATCACAAATTATTTTACATTTATAGTATAATGTATATGTACCTTAATAATTACATAAGGATGGTGAATTTCATGCGAGTCAGCTTACCAATTATTGCAGAATACCTTAAAAAAAAGTATCCAAGCACTAAACTCATACGAAGTGAACACGAAAACATAATAGGAACGAAAATTTACAATTCATCGTTTCCAACTTGTGATAAAGATTATTTGTATATATGCCTTTTATCGAATATAAATTTTCTACCTGAAAACGGTATGAATTTTATTTTAATAGGTGATACAAATAGTAATTTTTCAAACACTAATCATATTACAATAATTGAAAAAGCTGATATTAAAGAATTATTTGAATACGTTATGATTATAATTGAAGATGTAATGAACTGGCACAATAAACTTTTAAAATCAATTATATATGATGATGACATTCAAGCATTGCTAAATATAAGTTCAGATATTTTTAAAAATCCATTGCTTGTTTTTGACCCTTGGAGAACAACTATTGCTTACAAAAATTATACGACGGAAAGTTCAGCAAGTAATAGTTTAAAAATCGACGATAGCAAAATATATGTAAATTTTGATGTTTTTAATGAATTATACGGAAAAGACCACTTAAAGTATTTGGATACTCTTACTTCACCTAAATATTTTAGAAATGAAAAGTTAGGACGCCCCTACATAGTTTCTAATATCGCATCTCAAGTAAAACGTATGGGTTTATTAGTTATATTCGAACAAAACAAGACTATTGACAACCTTGACCTCCTGCTTTGCAGTGACCTTACAGATAGTTTAATTGCTGTATTAAATCGAATAAATAACTTTGAATACAAATTTGATCAGATGGAAGATTTGTTTTTCATAGATGCTTTAAAAGGCAAGATTACTCATCAATCAGCATATTATTTGAACCAGTTGGGCTGGCATGAAAATGACAAGTATGTTATTGCTGTATTACATGAAAGAGAAAGCAGTAATTCTTTCTCAGAAATAATAACATTTTTTAAATATCATCTGATTAAAATGTACCCTGAAATAAAAGTCTTTACATTTGAATCTTCAATTGTATTGATTTCTAATATAAAAAAAAGTTCGTTTTATACAAAAACAAATATGGAATTTTTCTTTGACAATGTTAAGAAAAGAAATTTAATGTGTGGATTTTCTAAAGCTTTCGATAACTTTTTAGACATTCATCATTACTACCAACAAGCTTCTTATGTTGCAAATAGATTTGATATAAATGAAGATAATACATTTTTTTATTACAAGGATAATATAACAAATCATCTATTGGATACGTTTTTAAACTCTTATGAACTTCCTTATTTTATGCACCCTGATATTGATAAATTAATAAAGCATGATGCTGAACACGGAAGTAATTTAATTGATACAATTTATACATATCTAATGAATAATAAAAGCTATGTCGCATGTACAAAAAAACTTCACATCAGCAAAAGTGCCTTGGTTTATCGTATAAAGCTTATTAAGGACATAGTTAAATCTGATTTTGATGATGAAAAAACAAAACTCAACTTGATCTTATCAATTCAAATGTATTATAAAATGAAAAATAATAAACATAGTCAGTAATAATTCTCATTATGGATCTTTTTCAATTATTCATATAATTTAGTTAAATCATTCATATTTAGAAAAGCAAGTTTCAAAAATTTATCTGTTGAAATCAGAATAAATTTGGAAATCAATTGTATTGAAGCAGTGTTCATAATAAGTTTTTAAAAAGGGGAGATTTGTTTGCTACGTGATTTATACTCAAATTCAACAACTAATGCTATGGAATTAAAGCTACTTGGAATCCCGGTATTGATGCTGAACGGTAAAAATATAGAAATCAAGCGCAAGAAGGTTCGTGCGCTTCTTTATTATATCGCTGCAAATGATAGGGGGGTTTCCCGAGAAGAGCTAATTGATGTGCTATGGTCCTCACAGGATATAGAAGCTGCACAGCACAATCTCAGTTCAAGTCTTTATGCTCTGAAAAAGGTATTGCCAGGCGCAATAATTATGCATGATAACAATATTAAGCTTCATACAGGTGTTAAGGTGGATGTCTGTGAATTTTCAAATATTATCTCCGTTATAGATGCAAAAAAGTGTCAGGAATTGCTTCGTCTATATCAAGGAAAATTTTTGAAAGGATTCAGTCTCTCAAATAATCAGCGTTTTGAGGAATGGCAGATAACCAAGGGTGACCAATACTTGCAGATAGCAATAAATGCATCGGCCTTTATCGGAAAATCTCTCATAGATGAGGGTTTGTATACAAAATCATTAGAAATTCTGTCTGATGCAATTGAATGGGATCCTCTGCGTGAAGACTTGTATCGATTGTACATGCAGGCGTGCTACCTGAACGGCAACCGACCCGGCGCCAGCATAGCATATCAAAGGCTGCTGCATGTTCTTGATGAGGAGCTGGGTATTCCTCCAATGCCAGAAACCATAGAGATTTATGCTTCTATTGTTCAAGATACATATTTACAGAAAAATTCATTTTCAAAACCGTCTGAGACTTTAAAAACAAATGAAGCCAAGGCAAAGCTGCCATTTGTGGGTCGTGAATCCGAGTTAAGTGAAATGAAAGCATTAAGCAGCGAATATTTAGTTGTAATTCTTGGCAGTGCTGGAATCGGAAAAACACGGCTTTGTCAGGAATTTGCAAGCAGAACAAATCACAAGCTTATTCGTGTTGCGTGCAAAGAGCTTGAGCAGACTGCTCCTTATTTTCCATTTATTAAGGGGATACGCAGCATGACATATGATACCGACTGGAAATTAAATGCACCATTGCTTCGTTCCGAGATACCGTCCATATGGTGGAATACCTTATGCGCTCTTATTCCCGAGGTTGACCCGCAATTTAACAGCAAAACATCCATTTCAGAAGATCCTCATATTTTTTGGGAAGCAATATATCAGTTTTTTCTTGCTCTAAGCAGGATTAGGCCATTTGTACTTTTACTGGATGATCTTCAATGGGCCGATCATTCTTCGCTGTCCTTACTTCAATATATGGCCTGCCAGGAAAATCGCGAGAAACTTATAATTATCGGTACTCAGCGCACATATTGCACTTCAGAATCACTAAACAAGGCTCTTGATTCAATTGATGGTGAAGGTAAGCTCCGTACCATTGAGCTTCCCCTTCTTCGTGCAGAGGATATCAGTGCAATTACGGCTCATTATTTGGACACTGATACAGCAAGTACGCTAGTTGTACGTCTTCAGGAAGTATCCCACGGAAATCCCTGTATCTTGGTTGCAATCATCCGTTATCTTATGAGAAAAGATTATGCCGCAGGCGGTGAGATGTCTTTATCTCAGGATTTGATTGAATCAGAACACATTCCTAAAGCCGTCCGCAGCTATTATAATGTCACTGTAGGGCGTCTCCAGCCTAAAGAGCTCCGTTTTTTAGAAGCAGCGGCTATTATTGAAACCGCATTTGACTTTACCATGATTCCACCCGTTGCAATGCTTGATGAAAGTTCAGCTCAGGAAGCACTTGAAGGGCTGTTAAGCAAAGGTATGATACAGGTAAAAGGAAACGGAAAGTATGGATTTGAACAAATAATGCTGCGAGAGCTTATCCGGGAGCAGCTCGGAGAGAAATCCCGAGCATATCATTTGCGTATCGCCCAGGAGATGGAATCAGACCGGTCAGTGAAATTTAAAACAAATGCTCATATTATTGCATTTCATTATATGAATAGCAATCAACCGGAAAAAAGCGCTACATACGCTGTTATTGCCGGTGACCATGCTTCTCAATTGGGTTCATACAACGAAGCCATTGACCATTACATAATGGCCGCTGAATATCTTAGCGGCATAGAACTGTTATCCGTGCTTGAATCTCTTGCATCAAAGTATGTAAAGCACGGCGAATGCGAAAAAGCCGTACGAACACGTAAACGCGCAGCCGAAATAGCCAAACGGGATGGATATATCTCATTATTTGAATTCTTCAGTGCATCGGCAATTGTCACCTCATGGGGAGATTTTTCAGAACTCACAAGGGGAATTGTTCCTTTGTATAAGCATGAACCTGATTCAATACTTATGAAGCACTATGATAAAGCTGAGCAGAGTGTCGCATCAATGCCTGACGATAACTTCCTGATGCGAATTAAAATCGGAAAAGCCATTTATTTATTGTGCATTCGGGAATTTAACGGTGCAATTAAGTGTTATCAGCAATTGCTTGAAATAATGGAGCGAAGTGATTCTGCCCAAAACACAATACAATTGATTTTATTTGCAAAGATGCAAATCTGTTCTTGTATGCTTGCATTAGGAGATTCGGCAGTGGATGCTTATGTAGAAGACGGTTATGCTCAGGCTTGGGAGGTTAATGCAGTTGAATATATTCCTATGTTCATGATATTGAGAAACGCAATTTTGCAACGGCAGAAACGTTTCAACGAAGCAGAGGCATTGCTTGACCAGGCACAGACCCTTATTGAAAAGGTTAAAAACAATTATGTAACATGCGCTATTCAAATTCAAAAATCATATATACTGGTGCATCGCAGCGAAATTGAAGCTGCATGTGTATTGCTCAGGAGCACACGAACTCTTGCTCGAAACATTGATGCACGGCACCTATGGGTACAAGCATGGCTGCGCCTACTGCCACTACTTGAAGATCCTGAATCTGAACAGGATTTAAATGAACTGATAGATTTCGCATTATCAGTTGGCGATACAGGACTTCTAAACAACATATACTCATTGTTAAAAGGCATTGACAAAAATAGGTCATACTAAATTATTATTCCTTCGTTTATACTATTATAAACTAAATTAAATATAATAAAAACCGCTAAACCCATGGGATGTAGCGGTTTTTTATAATGTTGATAGTTTGTTGATATTTTGACGATATGAGCTTGTTATAATATAATCATACTAAATTAAGATAGGAGGTTAGGCTAATGGATTATGGTTTAAAGGATAAAATCGCATTAGTTGTAGGTGGCGGAGGCGGTTCAGGAAGGCTCACTTCTGTTTTGCTATCGCAGGAGGGCGCCAAGGTAGTTGTTGCAGATGTAAACGAAGAGGCTGCTATAGAGACTGTCAATATGATTCAGTCAGAAGGTGGTGAGGCTACAGCCATAAAGCTGGATGTTCTTAATGAAGGTGACATGATCAAGGCAGTTAATCTCTGTGAGAAAAAGTATGGCGGCTTGCACTTTGGCATTAACATTGTGGGAACAAGCACAGATTTTGTGGATATTACACAGGTTCCCACAGAAAACTTTGACAGAATGTTTAATATTGGTGTTCGCAGCGCATATTACGGTATGAAGTATCAAATTCCCGCCATTATGCGTTCCGGCGGTGGTGCAGTCACAACGATGGGGTCTAACGGAGGTCTTGTTGCCGAAGCTCGAATGGGGCTTTACAGTGCATGCAAGCATGCTGTTGTAGGAATGACAAAATCTGCCGCAATCGATTTTGCTCAAAAAGGTGTCCGTGTAAACTGCGTATGCCCAGGTCCCATGAATTCTGTGGGATTTTTGAAAAAGGCTGAACAAGAACCTGAATTTGCTGAGAGAATGCTTGCAAAAATTCCTCTGAAGCGGATGATTGACTATAAAGAAATAGCAGGTACCTTAGTTTTCTTATGCTCTTCAGGTGCTAGTGCTATTACAGGGGAGATATTCGAGTGCAGCGGAGGAATGCTGCTCCGTGCATAAAAGAATTTCAATCATATAAAATAATTAAAGTCAGGAGGATTAATAATGGAATATAATATGCAAGGCAAGTCCGCTCTTATCATCGGCGGTGGCGGCGGGTCAGGACGACTGACCTCACTCATGCTGTCTCAGGAGGGCGTCAATGTAGTTGTTGGTGACATTAACGAAGAAGATGGGCAAGAAACTGTTGCTATTATTAAAGAAGCCGGGGGAGAAGCCTGTTTCATTAGAGTTAATGCCGTAAATGAAGAAGATATCATCGCAGCCGTAAAATTATGTGAAGATAAATATGGCGGTTTACACTATGCTGCCAACATTGTTGGTACAAACCTGGACTGGAGTGATATAACAACTGTATCTGCAGAAAACTTTGATAAAATGATGCAAATTTGCACACGCAGTGTATTTTTTGGTATAAAGCACCAGATTCCAGCAATGTTAAGATCTGGCGGAGGTTCAATTGTAAATATGGCCTGTGCAGGAGCAGGCAGAATTGTAAAACCGTTTCAGGGCTCATATTCAACCTGTAAATTCGGAGTGCTGGCACTGACAAAAACCGCAGCCCTGGCATTTGCAGACAAAGGCATCAGGGTAAATTGTGTCGGTCCGCAAGTCATGCTTTCCACTAATTTGCAAAAATATTTAGATAAAGATCCTCATTTTGCAGATAATATGCTTGCAGAGGTTCCTATGAACAGATTTATTGAATACAGAGAGGTGTCCTCAACTTATATGTTCTTGTTTTCTGAATGGGCAGGAGCAATTACCGGAATGCTTGTTAATGTTGACGGCGGCGATTCTGCCGATTAATAAGTAAATAAATAATTAATAGATAGGAGATTTTTTATGAATTATCAAATGAAGGACAAAGTAGCATTGATTATAGGTGGTGGCGGCGGCTCAGGTCGCATTTCAGCACAAATGTTTGCTCAGGAAGGCTGCAAGGTTGTTGTTGCGGATATTTCTGAAGAAGAGGCTAAAAAAACAGCCGATCTTATTGTAGCTGACGGCGGTGTGGCAGTATATATTAAGTGTGATGTAACAAAAGAAGAGGATATTGAGGCAACGGTAAATTTGGCAGAAACAACATATGGAAAGTTGAATTTTGCGCTGAATATTGTGGGTACAAATACAGACTTTACAGAACTTGCCAATGTTCCTTCAAAAAACTTTGACGTTATGTTTAATGTAAATACTCGCAGCACATTTTTGGGAATGAAATATGAAATTGCAGCCATGCAGAAGGCAGGCGGAGGTTCAATTGTAAACATGGCATCTGCAGGCGGTTTAGTGGGACAATATAAACAGGGACTTTATAACCCGACTAAGTTTGCAGTTGTTGGCATGACAAAAGCCGCTGCATTAGATTATGCAAAAGACAACATCCGCGTAAACTGCATATGTCCTGGACCAATGCTGTCTGCGGGCATGCAAGCGGCCTTGAACAAGGATCCGCATTTTGGAGATCAATATCTTACAGGGATTCCGCTGAACCGTTTTATCGGTCAGGAGGAAGTAGCATCAGCATTTCTTTATCTCTGCTCGGAAAAGGCAGCGGCCATCACCGGCGTAGCTCTACCGATAGACGGAGGAATGGTAGCAGATTAATGTCAGGAGGAATAAAAAGTGATTGTTTGTATAGCTAAATTTAAAGTTAAGCCAGGTACGAGAGAAACATTTTTACAAAATTCACGTGCATGTATACTTGCTTCACGTGCTGAGGAAGGCAATATAGGTTATGATGCTCTGCTGGATCCTGATGATCAGGATGGTGTCGTATATGTTGAACAGTGGAGAGATATGGAAACTGTTGCTGCTCACAACAAGTCTGAACATTACTTGTCCAATCAGGCACAATCAACAGCACTCCGGGTTGGAACACCGCAGGTTATGCTGTATGAAGCCACACCTTTAGAACGCTAAAAACTTGATAAATAAATTTTAGGAGGAATAAATATGGCAATTGATTATGGATTTAAGGATCAGGTCGCTTTGGTAGTTGGCGGCGGAGATGGATCCGGAAGTATATTTTCAACCTTATTTGCACAGGAAGGCGGCAAAGTTGTTGTTGCAGATGTTCGAGAGGAAGCTGCACAGGAGGTAGCAGAAAGGATAAAAGCAGCCGGCGGTGAAGCTACAGCTGTAAAACTTAACGTTTTAGATGAGACGGATATGATTAACGCCGTTAAGCTGTGTGAAGAAAAATACGGTGGTCTGCATTACGGTATTAACATCGTGGGAACCAGCCTGGATTTCTGCGACTTAACACAGGTTCCCAGTGAAAATTTTGATAAAATGTTCCACATTTGTGTTCAAAGTACTTTCTTTGGTCTCAAACATCAAATACCGGCTATTCTCAGGACAGGTCAAGGCGGTGCGGTAATCAACATGGGTTCCAACGGCAGTCTGGTTGCCCATAAAGATATTGGTCTTTATGATGCCTGCAAGCATGCAGTATTGGGAATGAGCAAATCTGCAGCACTGGATTTTGCTTCAAGAGGAGTGAGAGTAAATGTGATATGCCCCGGTGTAATGCTATCCAGAGGGCTTAAACAGGCATTAGAAAAAGATCCTCACTTCGCCGACAAATGGATTCAGGATATTCCTTCAGGCAAGCTGCAAACTTATGAAGAAGTAGCTCATACATTCATGTTTTTATGCTCCAAACATGCAGCTTCAATCACCGGCGTAGCTCTGCCGGTAGACGGCGGTCAGGTTGCTGATTGATTGTTCCCGAAAAAATCATTTAAAATAAACCAAAAGGAGATTTATTTATATGGAAAAAGGATATGCAATTGTCACAGGTGCAAGTCGAGGAATCGGAAAAGCTTGTGCGGAGCAATTGGCAAAAGAAGGATATGATGTTCTGATTAATTACAGTGCAAGCAAAGAGCGTGCACAGGAAAACGCAAAAAACTTTTCAGAAAAATATGGTGTAAAAACAGCAATCTTTCAAGCTAATGTAAGCGATTATAAAAAAATGGAAGAGATGAGGGATTTTGCTGTGGAAACCTTTGGAGAAAACCTGCAGGTATTGGTTAATAATGCAGGCGGAGGTCATATGGCACCATTTTTAGATTTGCCTTTTGAAATTATGGAGGAAACAATCGATGTAAACCTGAAGGGTACCATGTATGGATTCCGTTTATTCGGACCTCTGATGATTAAAAATAACTATGGGCGTATTATTTCCATTGCATCTTCATCAGGGCTCAGGAGCACACCGAACAATTCATCATACCAGGCTGCAAAAGCTGGTGTTATTGGATTTAATCGGGGCATGGCTATTGACTGGGGCAAACATAATATCACATGCAACTGCATCTGTCCTGGTTTCGTATTAACCGAAGCTGGAGAGGCTCTGGGAGAAGAATTCATACAGCAGATTGCCAATAATTCTCCGCTGAAGACCATAGGTCACGTGGAAGATATACAGAAGGCGCTTTCGTATTTGATTCATTCCAATGTAATGACTGGTCAAAGTATTGCCGTAAATTGTGGCACCTGTATGTGGTAATAAAATTACTTAAAAAGAGAGGAGAATTTGTATGGAAAAAGGATATGCAGTTGTCACAGGTGCAAGCCGAGGAATCGGAAAAGCTTGTGCGGAGCAATTGGCAAAAGAAGGATATGATGTTCTTATTAATTACAGCGGAAACAAAGAACGCGCACAGGAAAACGCAAAAAACTTTTCAGAAAAATATGGTGTAAAAACAGCAATTTTTCAGGCCAACGTAAGTGACCTTGAACAAGTAGAAAAAATGAGGGATTTTGCCATTGAAAACTTTGGAGAAGATTTGCGTGTATTGATAAATAATGCAGGGGTCGGATATGTAAAACCATTTTTTGATTTGACACAAGCAGAACTGCTTGAGATGATCAATGTGGATCTTGTGGGCACAATCTATGGTTTTAGGGTGTTCGCACCCATTATGGTAAAAAATAAATTCGGCAGAATTGTCAGCATGGCATCAACTTCGGGTCTTCGCAGCACACCAAATACAGCAGTGTACTGTGCGGCGAAGGGAGGCCAAATTGCATTTAACAGAGGTATGGCTATTGACCTGGGTCAATATAATATTACATGCAATTGTATTTGTCCAGGATTCATTACAACAGAAACCAGCATGAACCATGGTGAAGAATTTTTTCAACGCATTGCCAATCTGTCCCCTCTGAAAGTGGTTGCAGATGTAGGAGACATTCAGGAAGCACTCTCATATCTCATCAATTCTGATGTGATGACAGGTCAGAGCATTGCAGTAAATTGCGGTACCCACAGCTGGTAATTCCAAGAATGTTATCAAAGATTTTTGAGGGCAGATGATAAATTTGCGCCCTAAGCTCTTATAAATTATTAGAAAGAAAGGAATGATGACTAATGGATAAAAGATATATAAAGGCTGCAGTAAGCGCATTTATAATGATGTTTGCCGCTGCTTTCGTCACCTCGTGTCTAAGCTATTTTGTACTTCCAATTACAACTGAATTGGGGTATGAAAGAAGTGCGTTTACCATCTATTACACTTTGCTAGGTCTTGTGACCATGGTTTGCATGCCCTTTGCAGGCAAATTAGCGGGTAAAATAGGGGTAAGAAAAATTGTAATAATTGGTGGTGTTTGGTCAGCTATAGGGTTTTTTATGCTGTCAAGATCCACATCTTTGACTTCGTTTTATTTATCCGGAGTATTCTTAGGTTTCTTCGGGCAGATTTGCACAAACTTAATGGCAATTATTGTGGTGAACACATGGTTTATTGAGAAAAAAGGTTCAATTATGGGAATAGTTGGAGCTGCTTCTGGAGCTTGCGGAATTATAGCGGGCTTCGTAATGCCGAGCATGATTGCTTCTATTGGATGGAGAAACAGTTATTTAGTACTAGGTGCTGGAATCTTTCTATGTACCGTACCGGTTGCACTTTTTCTCTTGAAGGATTCCCCGCAGTCCATCGGCATGATGCCTTATGGATATGTGGAAAAGAGGACCGACAGTACATCACCTATGGAGGTAGATGGTATCCCCTATAAGGCTGCTGTTAAGTCGCTTCCTTTTTTCTTGCTGTTTATCAGCTTCTTGCTTTTAGCTTATGTAGCTGGTGTTTTACAGCACCTTCCAGCATACTTTGTGGAGAAGGGGCTTACAGGAGTACAGGCCGGTTCTGTCATGTCCATTTTCATGCTAGCAATGATTTTTGCTAAAATACTTATGGGAATCATGAATGATAAATTAGGATTTAAAGCCACCACAACCCTGGTTGTAGGATCCTTTATATTATCGTGCATCATAATGCCATTTCTTAGCGGATATGGAGCGTTAGCAGGCATAATGGTTCTCATGTCCTTAGGGTTTGGCTCTCTTTCTGTATTGGCACCGCTTATTGCAGGTATTGTATTTGGACAAAAGGAATTTGCAGGCATCTGGGGAATACTTGGGATGTCAGCCGCACTTGGAACAGCCATCGGGGCACCAATTTGGGGTTCGATATATGACAGTACCGGATCCTATGACACTGGCTTCTTTATTGCTGCAGCATTGTTAGCTCTCGTACTCGTACTGATACTCTCCAGCATCAAAGCAGGGAAGAAATTGTCGGTAGCTTAAAAAGAAGGGAAAATATCAAGATAAAACTTGAAATTAATTTATCTTTAAAGAATTCAATAAATCAATAATAGTATTATAAAAACAACACATCTAGGGGATATTGCTTTTCCTACGCTGTGTTGTTTTTTATTGCACCCTAGATAATCAATGCTCTATATTAGCTTATACTCTTCAAGTATGGCATTAATCTGTTTTTTTGCGTCGGGATAAACCCTGGTGTATTCACGAACTTTAGAAATTCATCTTTCGATACCCAGCGATAAGATATAGCTTCTCCCTCTTGTAGTGTTACAGAGGACTGTTCCCAATCCGTAACACACAAATAACTATAAAATATGGTATTATTCCTATCTGAATTAATTCAGTTGCAATTATTCCAGTTTCTTCTCTTAACTCTCGTAAAGCTACACAAATAGGGGATTCTCCTTTTAAAGCACTTCCGCTGGCAGTTGCCTCAAACCCATCCGCTTGCATCGCCGTACTTGTATTTTGCTACTATTGGATATATCATTGATATTGTACACCCCATCATTTTTGAAGGAATCATACTGACTCCAACTTCAGAAAGTTTATCCAACACAAGCACTTTCTTGCCTGCTTTAGCCAGATATCCAGCACATATTATTCCTGAAACACCAGTTCCTACTATGATACTATCAAATTTTTCTGACATCTATATTTCCTCCTTGATATTAATATCCTTCTAAGATCAATTTTTCGGAGCAGAATGGATTGATTTTCCTTCCACAACCTCCACAGCCTCCACAGCTTCTGAAATGCCTTCACAAAAACTTGGATGAGGACGCATACCCTTTAGCAATTGCTCACGAGTAGTTCCTTTAATAATCATTCCAGCAAATTCGACGATTAGATCACTAGCCCTACCGCACATCATCTGAATACCTAATAATTCATCTGTTTCTTCATCAAATTCTACTGGCAAGTCCAGCTGCTGTTGCAGAAAAATATGGACCAATTACAGTGCTGGTATAGTATCCATATGGTCTTAATGCATCATCGATGGTACTTAAACAAGCACCACCGCCAGCTGATACCTTCAAATTATCAATATCAACTACAATCTTATCTAAGCGACCCATATCAATCATAATATTGCGTCCCGGTTCACCTGGAGTAACGCTACCTCCTCCATTACCGCCACCCTTAACAACAATTGGATATCCAGTACGGTTTGCTACTTTAACAATTGCAGCTACCTCTTCTGTTGATGCCGGACGTACTGCAATTCCAGGCATTACCCCTTGAAAATAGCTTATATCGCATATTGTCCAATATGCAGCGGTGATCTATCAGCAAGAAGCAGTAAAAATCGTAAAGTAATTAGAGATGATGGAACTAAGGACACCTACCGACTAAGATTTTTAAAATGTAGAAGCTGTGAAAAGATACATACAGAATTGCCTGATTTCATACAACCATTTAAACACTACGAATCTGAAGTAATTGAAGCAGTGATAGATGGTTCATCATATAGCTGTCCTGCAGAAGAATCAACACAAAGTCATTGGCGTATCCAATTTACAGAAAAAGCAAATCAAATAGATGGAATACTTACATCCATATGGATGGAAATTAATAAAAATACAAAGAATGTAGAGCAAATACAAAAATCCTATTAAATAGTGTTACTACAATTTTTAAAAAAGAATTTATTGTAATGCTCTAAATGAACTCACCATGATCTAGAAGCTAATACAGCTATTACTTTGCATAAAAATTAACCTATTCAAACCAAAACTTAGGCGTGTAAATAACTTTGTGTATTCTCTTATTTCTAGTAAATACAAAATATAATCGCAAAAACAGTATTCGACAAATTGAATGTAGAATACTGTTTTTTTACGGCTATACTTTTAACTTTAGATTTATTTCTAAAGAGTCATTGCTAATTCATATCCCAACCATATTGCACCTAATAAATTAGATACTTTGTTTGAATCGCCGATGATATAAGTTTATATCTTTGAATTTCCTATTCTTAAACTGCTTACTACAATATGCATTAACCAATGCTTTGTCCTCCATCTACACAAAGAACTTGCCCAGTTACATAACTAGCTAACTCAGATACCAAAAATAAGGCTGCTTCAGCAATTTCTTCAGGACGTCCTACTCTTTTTATTGGTAACTTACTTGCTAAATCATCAAACCATGCTTTAGGATATAAAGTATATCAATTTTCCCATACGTTTTTATTGTTTCTTCTACCAAATGTTTAACGTCATTTTCCTTCGTTGTATCAGCTGAAATCATAATTGCCTAACCAGCGTCAGCTTTAATTTCTTCAACTACCTTCCTACCACGTTCCATACTTGCTTCAAATCCACGGCCAACAACAACAACTTTTGCTCCTTCTCTTGCAAATAACTTTGCTGATGCTTTACCCATTCCAGAAGTTGAGCCCGATATTATAGCTACTTTTCCATCTAATAACCTCAATCAAATCACACTTTCCGTTTTGAAGTTTTTATATTAAAACTTATTAGCTTAAATCCATGAAGAAACCGCTGTCATTCCAGAACTTTAAAATTAATGTATTTTTCAAACCGGCGACATGAATATCGCCGGTTTGTCTTAAAGTAATTTAATAAAGTAGAATGAAATTGTAAATTATACTATTCTACCAACTTCAGCACCATCATGAGTAGCTTCCATTGCAGATTGTGCTTCTTTAGCATCACCTATAATATAAACTTCAGGAACGATTTCTTTCAGCTTTTCACTGAGAGTATCGAATGGCTTGGAGCCCATTGCCAAAATGATATTATCCATTCCGGTCAATACCTTTTCTTTTCCGTTCACATCAAGTATAAGACCATCGTCAGTAATTTCTTTAACTTTTGTGGAGAGGAAAACATCGACGCCGAGTTCTCCAAGCAGGTCAGCATGATGAGCTTTGGTACCAAAGTCAATTCCATCAGCTAGACATTCTTTCATTTCAACTACTGTGACATCAATGTGACCTTTGGTAAATGGGCGGGTTGCACGCCCAGCAAGAAATTCAGCAACTTCACAGCCTATTGCCCCACCGCCTATAATGGCAATATTTGCACCAACTTTTTTCTCACTGCTCAAAACATCCCAGGCAGTCACAACATGTTTTTTGTCAAAGCCAGAAATACTACGAGGAATGATTGGCTGTGCCCCTGTAGCAATTATAACAGCATCTGGCTTGCGCTCTGCAATAAATTCTGGTGTAACTTCGATACCATATTCGATCTTAACATCAAGCTTATTTAATTGGTTAGCGAAGTATTTGGTTATTAAGCTCAGGCTTTGTTTTGATGGAGAAACGACTGCTATGTTTAGCTGACCGCCTAATTTTCCGGTCTTTTCAACTATAGTGACATCATGTCCGCGCAGTCTTGCAACGCGAGCAGCCTCCATTCCAGCAGGTCCTCCTCCGATAATCATAACTTTTTTCGATTTTTCAGCCGGTATAATTACTGTTTCTTTATTTTCCTTACCGCAATCAGTATTGATTGTACACCCTATGCTATGGCCTGTATTTAATAGGACATTGCACCCAACACAGCCGGCACAGATCATAATGTCATCCAAACGTCCTTCAGCTGCTTTTTTGGGCCATTCTGCATCGGCAATAAATCCACGAGAGTAAACAATCATATCCGCCACACCGGATTCTAAAAGATATTCCCCCATTTCAGGAGTCCTGATGTTTCCCACAACCATCACAGGTAATTTGGTTTTCTTTTTAATCGCTTCAGCATAATCAGCATTGATGGCCATAGGAAGACCGTTGACCGGTACAACGCGCCAACCACCTTCTGGGCAGCTACCGCCAGATACTTCAATCGCATCTACACCTGCTTTTTCCAGCATGTGTACGACATATAAAGTCTCTCTCAAAGTTCTGCTGTAAGGATCTAGTTCGTCACCAGAGAGACGGACAATTATCGGAAAATCTTCTCCTGCTTTTGCTTTTATTGCCTTAATGCATTCAAGCGGAAACTTCATGCGGCCTTCAATAGTGCCACCGTATTCATCTGTACGTTTATTTAGGATTGGTGAAACAAAGGAAGCGGTAAGTGCATAAGCACCATGAGCCATATGGAATTCCACACCGTCGCAGCCAGCATCACGCATACGTCTGCCAGCTTCACCAAAATCATCAATAATCTGTTCAATTTCAGGAATGGTCAGTTCATGAGGATCTCCAAACACCTCCGGCATAAGTGTTGCAACTGGTACACGTGAAGCATTGACACAGATTCCTGGACGAGGATCTATAGGACCTGGATGCATAAGCTGTGGAAAAAGTGCGGCGCCACCCTCATGAATTGCATCAGCCATCAGTTGCCAGTTTGCGATGTACTTATCATCCCAGGCACCAGGGGAAGAACAGAAATATCTTGCTCTAGTATCAACTGTAACGCAGCCAATGATGATAATACCTGCTCCGCCTTTCGCCCTGGCAGCATAGTGATCAATACCCTGCTGTGTAAAAGTTCCGTCTTCATTCTCGAAATGTGTCGCTGTTGGACCCATAACGATTCGGTTCTTGATTTCGAGCTTTCCGATTTTAATTGGTTGAAACAAGTGTTCAAATGCCATAATATTATTCTCCTTTATCATAGTTTAAAAATATGTTTGCTATAAATAAATATTGCACATTAGTCTAACGTCAATGCCCGTTTAAAGCCCTCATGAATTGCAACACCAATCGTCTTTACATTGACACAATCACCAATCAGAATTGCGTTTGGATAAATATCTCTGATTTCATGAGCAGGTTTTTGATTCGGTCGAATACCAAATGCAGTGATAACAGTATCTGCCTTTAATATTTTTTCATAGCCATCTGCATCAGCAATAACGACACCATCTTCAACGATTCTCTTTACAGTATGAGAAGTTAAGACATCGATTTCTTTATCCTTAATAACTTGTGCAATGCATTGCTGATTGACAAAACAAGTATCTCCAGCAATTCTCGGAAGCATTTCCACGACCGTAACTTTCTTTCCTTTCATTGACAATTCTATTGCAGAGTCAACACCAGAAAGCCCTCCGCCGCATATGACGATGTTGTTACCTTTTACTGAGTTTGGATTGCGATGAGCATCACAGACATCCAAACGGATTGGTGAATCAAGACCAGGAATCGAAGGTGTCCAGGATGAACCACCAAGTGCTACAATTATGTAATCCGCATCCTTCAGTTCAGGTGAATCTTTATGTATCTCCTTGTATAGAACGATTGTGACATTTAATTTTTTAAGCTGCAATTCATACCAGCTAATCAATTTTTTAATTGTTTTGAATTCAGGTGTGGCTGCAACCGCAGCATTTCCACCGATTTTTCCATTCTTTTCATAAACAGTTACATTAAAACCTCTCATAGCTGCAACCCTAGCAGCTTCTAAGCCGGCAGGCCCTCCACCAATCACAACAAGCTTCTTATCTATGTCTGTTTTTGTGATTTGAAAATAACTTTCGCGACCAACCTGTGGATTGACAGCACAGCCCATGCCCTTCATTTTAAACAGGCCTTCATTTACACAATATTCATTGCAACGCAGACATGGTCTGATATCTTCTATTTGTCCGTTTTTCATCTTACTTGGCAAATCTGGGTCTGCAAGAAGCGGGCGACCCATCATGATGAAATCTGCAGTACCTGTCTCTACAGCCTTCAAAGCTGTATCTGGCGTATGATTTCCAGAGTTTAAAACTGTGATATTGACATTATCCTTTATTGCTTTGGATACGTCTAACATGCATGCATCCTCTAAATATGACGGTGGGAACATCCAATAAAAAGTCGGCCCATAACAACCTGTATTTACATCAACCGCATCTATGCCAGCATCTTTTAGTATTTTAACCATTTCAATGGTCTCTTCGATTCCTCTTCCAGCAGCATAACGGTGATCAGCAGACATTCGGAAAATAATTGGAAAATTCGGTCCAACAGTCTTTCTGAGATTTTTTACGATGTTAACTGAAAAACGCATCCTGTTTTCTAAACTGCCTCCATATTCATCAGTTCTGTGATTCCACTCGCTTGACATGAATTGATCAATCAAATAACCGGCATGTCCATGAATCTCGATGCAGTCGAATCCTGACATCATGACACGAATTGCCGCCGGAATATAGGCATTTTCTCGCTCATGAATTTCTTCAATCGTCATTGCATGGCAGATAACCTTTGGATCATTATAAGATGGTATTGCCGAAGCTGCCGCCGGAATCGGACCTCCTGGAACGATTTTGTCCATACGTCCAAGACCTGCGCTCATTTGACAACATATTTTTGCTCCATAAGCATGTACCCTGTCCGTAAGAAGTGATAGACGAGGAACACAAGATTCATCTGTGATAAAATGCTGGAAATAACCTGCTGCCGGTATGGTCATAAATGCTTCAGGTATAATCATCCCTGCGCCACCTTTTGCGCGTTCTACCAATAAGTCCATGTAACGGTCTGATATTCTGCCATTAGGATCTGTCAGTAATGCTCCCATTGGACTCATTACAATCCTGTTTTTGAGCTCCATTTTCCCAATAAAGCTTGGTTTAAAGAGATTTTGGTATTTATTTTTCATACTATCATACTTCCTTTCTAAAATTTTGCATATTCGAATAAAGGTGTAACCTTGCTGTATTACAGAAATACCTCCTAACTTATCAGAATATGATATATTTAAAACTTTAATAATTATATCACAATGTATAATTCTGTTATATAATCTGTACTTTAATTAACACCTTGGCCGCTTGTGAAAACTAGCAAATCATAATATGACTAATTTCAATATATTTTGTCTGTTTTAAAATCAAACTAAATTTTTAAAACCAGAACAAGTTTATTCCAATGGGTTCTAAACTATATATTATTTAATGAATTCTGTGAAAATCTTGACATTTATAATTGTTTTTGTGTATAATAACAAATAAGGACATGCTGATTTATCAAATAAAATAAGTAGGAGGAAATACTCTATGGAAGAATTGTTAAACAAAGAATCTTTATTAATACAGGAAATGATAAAAGGCATAGATATGCATTCACTTGTTAATCTTTCAGCAAAGCTTCTTGGAAATCCAGTTGCATTCTATTTATTAAGCTTGACAGAATATGTTCATTCAGACAATTACCCCAAGGAAGCCACAGAAGATTTAATTAATTGCCGGTTTAGGAGTACGCAGGATGAAATTGATAAATGGAGCGAGATGTTTAAAGAAAGCATAAGAACATGTACTCCTTCAATACAGTCCTGGCCATACCAGCGTCACAGGCATATTATTTGCGGCAGCAGTGTTGGTGGATCACTAGTCGGATATATCACTGCGCCTCAGAATATCCTCCCTCTTGAAAAAATCGATTGGAAGCTATTTCAGTTAATTGCCGGAATCTTTGGAATCGCATTGCACTTACAAAAAGATTCATATTTGAAAACCAGTGAGAGCAGCCTTCTTTGGGGACTTTTAACTGATAATATCAGCGATGATTATTTTCAAAGAAATATTATTGTTCCAACTTTCGGAAGTTTAACACAATACCGCATGCTGTGGTTTTTAACCCATACCGTGAATGGGAATCAGCTAACAAATAATGATGTGTATGAGCTTCTAATTAGTTTAAAAAACAAATGGTATGTCTTATATGAAGAAGGCTATGCTGTGATTACAGACGGATCAGATATTATAAAATGGGAATCATTGATGGCTGCTACAGAAAAAAAGAATGTTCTCATCGGAGTTAGCGACGTCTTTTCAAATTTGAAAAATATAAAAAAAAATTTCAGGGATGCACAATATGCGCTGCGTTACTCAAATATCAACGGAGCAACCTCAGGAATTGTCAAATATAATGATTTTAAACTTTCACATTTAATTGCAATGGCCGGAGAACATTTAGATCTTTCTATATACACATCCAATTATATTGATGAAATTGAAAAATATGATATAAAAAACAATTCAGAATATCTAAATACGCTTAGAGCTTTTCTAAAGTACAATCGAAATATTGATGAGATGTCAAAAATTTTATTTATACATAAAAATACTGTTTTATATCGCATAAGAAGACTTGAAGAACTGTTCCAAATTGACTTAAAAAACATTTACCAGGTTTCGTCGCTGGTCTGTTCATTGATTATCCACGATAACTCTATTTAATTTCATAACCTATTATATCTAGCGTAGGGGAAACCTCCAAAAAAGTCCTTATTTCTCAAGATTACATAAATTGCCAGTCAAAATACATTGAAATTCTAATATTTCCATACTTGTAACATATGGTAAATAGATTAAACTCATAGTTTTTTGGAGATTTCCATGTCCCTGTTTATGTTTATATCATACTATAAAGTTTATTCAATAAATCTCTTTCTTGAATAGCGGTGCCCGGGAAACCTCCGAAGAATAGGGGGTAAAAAATTAGAAATTTATAAACTTATATTTTAAAAATGGATAATTAAATAAAATATTTATAAATTTCAAATAATCAGCATTTAAAATAGCATTAAATATAAAAACAACACGCAAATAACTTAATTTTTATCAAATATTGCTCCAATTTTGGAGCTTTATTTGATTTTTGAGCAAGCAATGCTAGGTAATATAACAGTAAGTTCACCAAATAAATAAACGGATGAATCGTTCCTTTCTAATTACATTAAACCATAAATTTCTTTAACCTTTCATCATCTGTAACATCCAACTTAACAGGTGCTAAATTAAGACTTTAAGGTACATGAAATTTTGCCGTATTTCTGCACTAATTTAGAAATTGGTATAAGCAAAAAAGTGTTAGTACTTCTTCGCATTCCTATGGTACGTTTACATAAGATGGAGTAAAAACTTATATTATTTAGAACTACTATCAAACATATAAGATGGTAAATATAATAAAAAGCCGACCGTATTATCAAAATAAGGTCGGCCATACTATTTAATTTGAA
>DCYG01000044.1:0-73942 GCA_002331025.1 Firmicutes bacterium UBA2116
TCATGTTTTTCTTCCTTTCTAATCCTCCTTGTACTCAGAATGACAAAGTGTAATTGTCATCCTGAGAGCTTCGGCTCGAAGGATCTTTGTACCCATAGCCTATCTATCGCTTATCCATCGCCAATCTATTGCTCTATAAATTCTGCTCCCTCAAACACCTTCAGGTCCCTTGTAAGCCCTAATGCTTCCATAGTCTTGACATTAACCTTCTTATCTAATTTATCCAATGTTCGTACAGGAATTTCTGATACATCTTTCTTATCAACCAATATCTGCTTAGCCATAATCGCTGTTTCCTTTCCCAATTCATGGTAGCTTATACCTCTTGCCAGCAATATTCCTCCCTGAACCTGAGAAGCATCTGCCGCAACCGTCAGCAATCCCTTTTCCTGACAAAGAGTTGCTACAAGCGGAATTGATGCTGCAACCATGTTGTCGGTAACCAAGTATAAGCCTTCTACCTTTTTAGAAATAGTATCTATCGCCTGCGGTATATCATTTACAGATGTGATACCCACTGTCTCTATATTCAGTCCGATTTCTTCAGCTATTTCTTTTGATTTAATAACCTGTATTTCAGAATTTGATTCGCCTATGCTGTAAATTATACCGATATTCTTAATATCTTCTTTTAATTCTTTAAACAATTCTAAATTCTCTTTTATAGGTGCTGCATTTGAAGTACCTGTAATATTCTCTTCCGTAACGTTAAAGTCAGGCACTAACTGAGAAAACACAGGATCCGCTACTGCCGTAAAAAGCATAGGTATATCCGTTCCGCTGATTGACTGCTTCGCTGCCTGGGCCGGGGGAGTAGCAATTGCAAATATTAAATCCACCTCATCCCTGACAAATTTCTGTGCAATCATAAGTGCATTGTTTGTGTCTCCCTGTGCATTCTGATCAAGAAATTCAACATTTACACCTTGTTCTTTAAGTCCGTCTATAAATCCCTGCCTTGATGCGTCAAGAGCCGGATGCTCCATCATCTGTGAAATACCTATAACAAATTTTTCTGAATCTTTATCTGGTGTATCTGGTGTATCGGCTGCATCTTGTGCGCATCCGGATAAAATCATTGGTATCAACATTATTACTGCTGCTAATTTTTTTAATTTCATAATAAACTCCTTTGAATTTGAAATTTAATTTATATTTAACTTGGCCAAGTTAATATCGTTACTTATTGAAATGTTTAAGGGTTTCTTTCTCCCTGCAGTCGAAGAAATCAGGTCAAGTCATAAGCAGATGACCCAAATCTCTGATTTGGTGTCAGTCGCTTATGCTGTAAGTAAAAAAAAGTCCCAATAAACACAAATGTGTTTATTGGGACGAAAGTTTCCGCGGTACCACCCATATTATGATATATAAATATCATCGCTCATCAAGGTCTAACAACCTCCAACCCTGTAACGTAGGTTAACGTGTTTGCCTACTTTAATTTCAACAAACCTGCTCAGCAGTGTATATTATACTCCTCAGTCATTGGCTCTCAGCACCGCCAATTCTCTGTAAACCTCTGAAATACTTTTCTCTGCTTCGATGCATTAAATATTAATATTAAATATTAATACACATCTTAATCTATAAATATAAACTTGTCAACACTTTTTTTATTTTTTTTATGTGTCGGTAACCCTGTCTCCGTATCACGTGTCATGTGTCATCTATCTATGCTATTGATTCTTCTTTTATTTTAGAAAGATTCGACTTTAATTTATTTAATTCGTTATATAATTCAGCAGGGACTCTATTGCCTATTTTAGCATAAAATTCTTCTATGCTTTTTACATCTTCCATCCATGAAGAACCGTCGATCGTTAATAAATCCTTTAATGTGTCTTCATTTATATCAAGTCCTTGTGTGTTAATATCTTCTACACGAGGGATATATCCGATTACGGCCTCTTCAGCTCCCGATTTATTTTCGCATCTGTTAATTATCCATTCTAATATTCTGAAATTATCTCCAAACCCGGGCCATATAAATTCACCTGAGTCATTAGTTCTAAACCAGTTCACGTGGAATATCTCAGGCGGATTGCTTGCCTTTCTGCCCATTTCAAGCCAGTGTCCGAAATAATCTCCTGCATGGTATCCGATAAAAGGAAGCATAGCCATAGGATCTCTTCTTACTACGCCAACTTTTCCTGCAGCCGCAGCAGTTGTTTCAGAAGCGAGTGTGGAGCCAATGAATACTCCGTGCTGCCAGCTTCTTGATTGATATACTAACGGTGCTGTTTTTGCTCGTCTTCCTCCAAATATTATTGCTGATATAGGAACTCCCTCAGGTGATTCCCATTCCTTAGAAATACATGGGCAATTTTTAGCAGGAGCTGTAAATCTTGAATTAGGATGAGCACCTTTTTCTTTTGATTTCTTTCCGTTCCATGGATTACCTTGCCAGTCAAGCGCATTTTCAGGTGGATTGTTGTCCAGTCTTTCCCACCATACCGTATCATCATCTAAATTGTACGCAACATTTGTAAAAATAGCATTTTTCTTTGTTGACATCAATGCATTGGGATTTGATTTATTATTAGTTCCCGGAGCAACTCCGAAGAATCCTGCCTCAGGATTGATCGCCCACAATCTGCCGTCTTCTTTTATTCTCAGCCATGCAATATCATCACCTACGGTCCAGACCTTATATCCCTTTTTCCTGTATAATTCCGGTGGTATAAGCATTGCCAGATTTGTCTTTCCACATGCAGACGGAAATGCTGCGGCTATATATTTAATTTCTCCCTTTGGATTTTCGATGCCGAGTATAAGCATATGTTCTGCCATCCAGCCCTCTTTTAAACCTTGATATGAAGCGATCCTAAGTGCAAAACATTTTTTCCCCAACAATACATTTCCGCCATACGCTGAGTTGCACGACCAGATAGTATTATCCTCAGGAAAATGGAATATGTATCTTTTATCTATATCTAAATTGCATTTCCCATGTAATCCTCTTACAAAATCATTTGAATCACCCAGAACATCCAATACCTTTTTACCTATTCTCGTCATTATGTTCATACTCACAATTACATATATGGAATCGGTTATTTCGAAGCCGATTTTAGAAAATGGTGAGCCTATGGGTCCCATTGAATATGGGATAATATACATTGTTCTTCCCTGCATTGAGCCGTCAAAAATTTCTCTTCCCAATTTATAAGCATCTTCCGGGTTCTTCCAGTTGTTTGTAGGACCTGCGTCATCTTTGTTGCTTGTACAGATATATGTTTTATCTTCCATTCTTGCCACATCATCTTTTTGTGAACGATGATAATAACATCCCGGATATTTTTCCTGATTTAACTTAATTAACTCTCCTGTGCCGCAAGCTTCCTCTCGAAGCATATTCAGCTGCTCTTCGCTGCCATCAATCCACATTACCTTAGAAGGTTTTGTAAGTGCAATGATCTCATCCGTCCACTTTAAAACATTTAAGTTTGAAGTTAAATTTTGCATATGTCACCCCTGAATTATTTATGATACATTATATCGCATATTTCAAAATATGTGTTATAATATATATTGACCTTTTTTATTATATATCACCCTTATATTACTTTCAATATCGAAAATTTATTTCGTTTTTACAAATCTTTAATAACATTTCGCTTAACATAATTAAGTATTACATATAAAAACTTAACTTCATAAATCAATCTATAATTATAAATAATGTGTCATAATGATGCTGGTTGTATAACAAAATACAACTAAAACAAGATGCTTCCAGCTTCTTATTGAAACCGGAAACATCTTGCTTCATTAGTGTGGCTTTAATCCTTCGCAGGAACCGTTGAATAGCAGGCAGAGCCTTTATCTAAGTATTTTATTAATATGATTTTGCCGTCTCTTCTCCAATAAGAAACCTATACGCACTTTCAGCCAAGGATTGCATTTCATCTTCACCGGGCATATCTACCACGGTTGCTATCCATTGTACTCTATCCTTTATAAAATCCGTAAGCAATTTTGAATATGCCATGTTACCCGTAAATATTATTGCATCTACTTTTCCTTTTAAAACTGTTGCCGCTGATCCAATCTCCTTTGAAATTTGGTATGCCATTGCCTCATAAACCTCCAGAGCATACTCATCACCATTTTTTATCCGTTCCTCAACCTGAAGTCCGCTGCTTGTGCCTAAATACGACATTAAACCACCATTTCCGGTCACCTTTTTGAGCATTTCCTGCATTGTGTATTTTCCGCTGCAGCACATTTTTATTAAATCTCCTACAGGAACACTCCCGGCTCTTTCGGCTGAAAACGGACCATCACCGTCTAAGGCATTATTTCCATCAATCATACGTCCTTTACAATGGGCAACAACGGATATTCCTCCACCTAAGTGAACAATGATTAAATTTAAATTTTCATATTTAACGCCTGTCAATTCACTGTATTTACGAGATATTGCCTTGTGATTTGTTGCGTGAAACGAACTTATTCTCTCTATCTCTTTTATACCTGAATATTTGGCTAAATTTATAAACTCGTCGTTAATGGGTGGATCTGCAATAATAGCCGGTATATTATATTTTTGACCAAGCTCATAGGCAATATTGCACCCTATCCCCGCAGGATGAACTCCTGTTCTTTCACTTTTAATATCATCAAGCATTTCCTCTGTTATCTTATAAATACCGCTTGATAAAGGTTTGCAGTTACCTCCTCGAGCGATGATACAGTCGAAATCTTCTATGTTTACACCCTTATGAGTAAGATAATCAAGAATAATATCCTCCCTGAAGTTTTTTTGATCCATCGTATGTTTAAATTGTTTTATTGCTTCAACTTCATGCAGTATAGATTCTTTAATAATCGGAAATGTATTTTCAAAAATAGCAATTTTAGTCGATGTTGAGCCCAAATTTAATACAAGTATTCTTTTAGACAAGAGCTTCACCCCTTCTTATTTTTTTCATTTGGTGTCAGTCGCTTATGCTGTAAGTGAAATATAAGCAGCAATATTAATTAATTGCCGCTTATTTATATTAATACATATTTATTAGCTTGACGTTAAGCCGTTACTGTTGTTGATTCATTGAAATCTCTTATGGGTTCATCACCTTTAAGTCCTTCAAACGCACCTCTCGCCAATGATTCCATTTCATTTTCACCCGGATATACCACAACAGGGGCAATGAATTCACATCTGTCTTTAATTTTCTGTACTATACTGCCTGAGTATGCTATACCGCCTGTTACTAATATTGCATCTACTTTACCATATAATACGGTTCCACATGAACCAATGTTTTTGCATACCTGATAAACCATTCCGTCTAAATACAAAGCAGCTTTTTCGTCGTGCTTTGCATTGCTTTCAATTGTTTTAACATCACTCTCTCCAAGGTATGCCATTAATCCGCCATTTCCGTTAATCATCTTTCTGACTTGTTCATATGTATATTTACCTGAGAAACACAATTTAACTAAATCTCCCACAGGCAGAGCTCCTGTGCGATTTGTTGAATAAGCTCCATCGCCTTCTAATCCATTATCTCCGTCAATCATTCTTCCTTTACGATGTGGAGCAACAGATACTCCTCCGCCTAAGTGAACCACAATTAAATTTAATTCATCATATTTTAGTCCGTTTTCTCTTGCATATCTTTTTGCGGTAGCTTTATGACTCAAAGCATGGAAACTGCTTCTTCTTTCAATCATGGGATGTCCCGATAATCTTGCCAACGGTTCAAACTCATCGGTTATAGGAGGATCAACCACGAGTGGTACAGCCTTTATTTTTTCGCACATTTCGTATGCAATTTTACTCCCTAAATCGCAAGGATGCTGTCCATACAATCCGCTTGCCTGCTGTTCAAGCATTTCTTCACATACTCTGTAAACACCGCCTTCCAACGGTTTTGTATGTCCGCCTCTGCTTACTATAACATCTAATTCACTTATATCAACATTATTTTCAGACATAAATTTTTTAATATAATTTTCACGATATTTATTTTGTTCCATAAAATGATTAAATTGCTTAATTTCTTCAGCAGGATGTTCTATATTTGTTTTTATTATGCATGCTTCATCTTCATAATAAGCAATTTTAGTAGATGTTGAACCCAAATTTAAAACTAATATCTTGTACATAAGTCACCTCTTTTTATAATAATTACGAAGTATATGCTGCCAATGCAATAGAAAGAAGTTTTCCTTCCAAAGATTCGGTCCTTGATGTAAACACTACGGGAATCGCCGCACCAACCGTAGCAGCTATAACAGTTTTCTTAGCTATGTAGGTTATTGATTTAGTTAAGGTGTTACCTACGGTCAAATTGGGAACAACTATTATATCCGCATTGCCCGCGACGGGACCGACTATACCTTTTTGTTTAGCTGCCTCTGAGGATACAGCGTTGTCAAATGCAAACGGTCCGTCTACTATACAACCTTTGATTTGTCCTCTGTCAGCCATTTTGCTTAATACTGCCGCATCTATAGTATCCTGCATATCAGGATTTACAACTTCAAGAGATGCCAATACAGCAACCTTAGGCATTTCATTTCCAAGCTTGTGAGCTAAATCAACAGCATTTTCAAGAACCTCTTTTTTACCTGACAAATCCGGATTAACTGTTATGGCACAATCTGTAATAAACAGCAATCCATCTTTATTTTCTTTTTCTAAAACCGAAATTTGTGTAATATGTCTGCCTGTATTTAAGCCTTTTTCCTTATTTAATATAGCTTTTAAAAAGACAGAAGAGTGAAGCATTCCTTTCATTAAAGAACCGGCTTTACCTTGTACTATCAGATCTACCGCCAAATCAGCAGCTTTTTTATGATCCTTTTCGTCCGCTAGTTCGGATTTTATATTTAATGAATTTTCTTCTATGATTTTTTTCATTCTATTCATATCACCGATTAATATAAATTCTGCTAAATTTAACTCTTCAGCTTTTGAAATAACTTCTAATACTTCTAAATCGTCTGCGGCAACTACTGCAATTTTCTTTGATTCCTTTTGTTTTGCCAATTCCAATAAATGTTCGAAATTTTTAATCAATTAAATACCTCCTTACACAATTAAAATATATAGTATTTCAATATTTTTTGTTAAAAATAGCAGGGAACAATTAATTCTCTACTATTTATTCGATAAGGTCTTCGCCCATTATTCAACGGTTTCAGTGGAAGATTAAACTCCCACTGAAAAAATTAAACATAACCGCTGACTATAGAGGAGGAGACATCTTAATTAAGTTATATTACACCAGGAATAAAATCGCTTGAGGCACATAAGTTATAATCATCAATGCTATTATCATAGCTAACAAGAACCACCAAACCTTGCTCGCGACAGCTTGCACACTTAACTTGGCGACGTTGGCCGTTGTAAATAAGCATACTCCAAACGGTGGTGTAGTTAATCCTATCGCCGTATTAACAGTCATAATAATTCCAAAATGAACTAAATCAATGTTTAAGAATTGCATTATCGGAAGTAATAATGGTGTTGCAATAAGGATAATTGAACCTGTTTCCATAAAGCAACCCGCTATTAATAATATAAAGTTAATAATTAATAACAATACAAATTTGCTGTCTGACAAAGCAAGCATAGATTCCATTATAATTTGCGGAATTCTTTCATAAGCCATTACCCATGAGAATAATGTGGCATTAGCTATAATAAACATTATCCTTGCTGAGCCCAACGCCGAATTCATGAATATTTCAGGTAAATTTTTAAAATTTAATTCTTTAAAAACAAACAAACCAACTAAAAGTGCATAAACAACCGCTACAACGGCTGATTCCGTAGGAGTGAACAGTCCGCCGAAAACTCCCCCAACTATTATAAACGGAGTACCCAAAGCCCATAAAACTTCGATTATATCCTTTGAAGAATATTTATTGTCTGCCGCTACTGCTGCTTCAGATTTAGCATGAGTATTTTCCAATCTGTCGGCTCCCTTGTATCCGTTTTTCTTGCTTATCAGATAAGCCGTTAGCATAAGAGCGCCGCCTACAATAAAGCCGGCAGGAAAACCCGCTTTATATAAATCTGATATTGAGGTGCCGGTTAAAACACCGTATTGAACGAATGATATGCTTGGCGGGATAATAACACCTATCGGTGCCGCACTTGCTATAACCGCAGCTGAAAAAGATTTATCATATTTTGCAGCTACCATTCCCGGAATCATAATTCCGCCTATTGCCGCTGCTGTTGCAACCCCGCTTCCGGAAATTGCGGCAAAAAACATACTAACTATAATTGCAACAATAGCAAGCCCGCCTGTTATGTTACCAACAGCTCTGTTGGCCAATCTTACAAGACGGTAGCCTATTCCTCCCTTACCCATTAAATCACCGGCCAATATAAAGAAAGGAATTGCAAGCAATGCAGTAACATCAACACCCGCAAATAACCTTTGAACAACTATTTGTACCTTGATACCTTCTGCTAATATATATATAATTGAAGACAGCCCCACAGTAATTGCAATAGGTACACCTACAATTAGCAACCCGCCTGTCAAAGCAAAAAACATACCTGTAGACATTTACATACCTCCTTAATTACTCGTGAGCTTCTTCAGCAGCTATATTTTTTTGTAAAAATATAGTTACCAAATGAATCAACATTATTATCATCGCTATCGGAATAACACTATAAACTAATCCCATGGAAACTCCCATGTTTGGTGATTTTTGAAACTTTGCAAATTCTAAAGCGCCAAAACCAATCCAGCTTAACAAAACTCCATAAACAACAGCAAAAATCATTTGTATAATGGAGAGTATCTTTTTCGGAATACCTTTTAACATTTCATCAAGAGCTGTTACCGAAATTTGGCTGCCATCTTTTGTAGCACAGGTTGCACCTAAAAAAATTATCCATACACACATATATCTGACTAATTCTTCACTCCAGGATAAACCGGTTCCCATTGCATATCTTGCTATTATCTGACTGAATAAAACTACTGTCATTATCATCAATAAAATTGAAATTATTTTTTTTATAACACTATCTAAAAGATTGCTGACAGAAAGAATGATTTTCATAGTTCCTCCTTGTTCCCGTTTATTTGTTAAGCTAAGATATTAAATATCTTAGCTTAACTTAGGTGTAATGTTTGCTATTTTAATTCTTCTATAGCTTTAAAGTATTTATCAGTATTTGATTTTGCAAACTTTTCGTAAACTGAATTAACCATCTCTCTCATAGGAGCTCTGTCTATTTCATATATGTTCATTCCTGCTGCTTTTAATCTTCCTAAGAAATCTTCTTCCGCTTTCTCTTGTTCTTTAGAAATCTGTATAGTTATTTCTTTTGCTGTTTCCTTAAATAATTTTTGATCTTCAGCACTTAATGTATCCCAGAACATTTTTGATGCATGTGCCGTAGTGAATGCAAAGATGTGTTCTGTTAAAGAAACATTATCCTGTACTTCATAAACACGTTCGTTATTAATTGTAGCTATTGAGTTTTCATGTCCGTCTATAGTTCCTTGCTGTAAAGCAGTAAATACTTCACCCCATGACATTGCCTGCGGAGCAGCTCCTAAAGCTGTAAATGTATCAACAAATATAGAGCTTTCTATAACTCTTATTTTCATGCCTTTCAGTCCTTCAACCGATTCAATGGCCTTGCCGGAGTTAGTTACGCTTCTCGGTCCCCTTGCAATAAGTCCGAACGTTATGATTCCCGCACTTTCAGTTTCTTTATACAATTCTTCCGCTGCATCTGATTCTAAAAATCTGTATACGTGTTCCCAGTTGTCAAATAAGAAAGGTAAATCCAATGTTTGGAATGCAGGTACGAAATTACCCATTGGAGAAGATGTAATTACCGCTAAATCCACCGTTCCATATTGTAGCCCCTCTGCTAATTCCCTGTCTTTTCCCAATACACCTGCAGGATAAAGCTCAACTTCAAATCTTCCGTTTGTTTTTGATTCTATAGCCTCTTTATATCTTAATGCGAACATATGATATGCATCATCCGGTAATTCCGGTGACATATGAGCAAGCTTTATTACGGTTGCTTTGCCGCTTGGTTGATTATTAGATGCCTGGTTATTGTTATTTGTAGGTTGAGGAGCATTTCCTCCACCGCCGCATGCTGTTCCTAAAACCATTAATATTACAAGAATTATTGATAACGTTGCAGTTTTAAATTTCATAATATCCTCCGAATTATTTAATTAAATTTTCGTAATTTTTTTGAATCATGCTTACAATTTTGTAAAGAACGTTCGTTACCGGTACACTAATACCTAACTTTTCTGCCTCTTTTACAACAGCACCATTTATAAAATCAATTTCTGTTGTCCTGTTTCCAAGAACATCCTGCATCATTGAAGGCATATGCTCCGCATGCTCGACAAAATCCAATTCAATAAGCTTTATAACGTTTTCCGCATTTGCACGAATTTTTTTTGCATTTGCAACCGAAACCACTTCTTTAGCTATTGAACGGGCAAGCTCCTTACCCTCATCTGTTTTTCCCACATCACCAAGTTTTAACCTTGAGGCTGCTGTCAATGCATTACAAGCCGCATTAAAAGCAACCTTTTCCCAAATTGAAACAAATACATCCTCTGTTATGATACAATTGAAGCCTGCATCACTTAACATCATTTCGACCTGTTTTAATTTTTCTGTAACTTCCCCGTTACAGCTCATAATTTTTGTAGTTCCTTTTCCTAATGACCTTACATTTCCCGGTTTAAGCAAATCGCTCGGAAAATTTGTCGTTCCGATAATTATTTTGTCCGTCCGCACAAATTCCTTAATTACCTCATCGTTCCCTAAACCGTTTTGTAATGATAGGACCATTGTTTCAGGTCCTATCATTGCTTTTAAAGATGACAAAGCCGACTTCGAGTGAATTGTTTTAGTAAATAAAATTATCAAATCCGGTTGCTCAGTTACTTCTTGTGCAAATTTAGCTTTAATTTTAATATTCCTTTTTCCTTCGGCTGTTTCTAAAACTAATCCGTTTCTATTAATTTCATCAACCTGCGGCTTTGATACGTCAACTAAGATTACATCATTGCCTCTCTCTTTTAAGAGACCTCCATACAAGCATCCCATCGCCCCTGCACCTAAAATTAAAGTTTTCAATGTTCACTCTCCTCCCTTGCAGAAAACTTCCAACATTAAGCAGTCGCATGCTCCTCAGTTTCAATGTTCATATTTTCAAGTTTCTTTATATATCTGTGATAATACTTCACCGTATAATCCTGAAGCTCAGCTTTTTGCTCTTCAGTCAAATGCTTGAATCTTCCTTGCATTTCTATGTAATCCGTAATGGGCCTTAAATCTTTAAGTTTACTGTTTATAGTTACATGTCCATCTTCATATTCAAAAAGAATCCAGCTTCCTGTTTGAACTGCCAACCTTGCTAATTCTACCGATTTACCGGGATCGTATCTCCATCCCGTAGGACATGGAGTTTGAATGTGAATCAATGACGGACCGTCTGTTTCCATGGCTTTTTTAAGTTTTTTCTTAAAATCATTTAAATTATGTATGGAAGCTGTCGCTGCATAAGGAATATCATGAGCTATAGCAATTTCCATTAAATTCTTTCTGCTTGTAGGTTTTCCCGAAGGCGTAGTTGTAGTGCTGGCAAAAAAAGGTGTAGAACTGCTTCCTTGTATTCCTGTATTCATGTATGCTTCATTGTCATAGCATATATACATTATTTTATCTCTTCTTTCCAAAACACCTGATAATGCTTGTAAGCCAATGTCAACAGTTCCTCCGTCGCCTGCAAATGCCAATACTGTAGTGTGATAATTTCCCTGAGCATTTAAAGCTGCTCTCACTCCTGCCGCACATGCTGCCGTATTCTCCAGATTACCCTGAAATCCTGCTATTTTCAACCCTGATTCATTTCCATATCCGGAAAATAGTGCCGAACACCCCGGTGGTATCAATATTATTGTATCTTCACCCAATACTGACATTACATTTCTCATTATCAACTCCAAACCACAGCCGGCACATGCACTGACTCCATGAGATACTAATCCCTTAGATTTATGTTGTATATCAAACATTTTTAGTCACCTGCCTTAATTCCATTGGATTTTCTTTAAGGTCAATCCATTCTGTATGTACTGCTCTTTTACCTTCTTTAATTTCTAAAAGTTCATTATATATTTTTTCAATATTATCAATTGTTACGTCTCTCCCGCCAAGACCGCCGACATAATGTCTGATATCACAATTTTCATTCATCATCAGTGCAGAAGTTTCACTCCAGACAGGACCGCCCTGTCCACCCAATCCGGCACTTCTGTCAAAAACTCCGATTACTTTTTTTCCTTTCAGAACTTCTTTAAGTTGTTTTATAGGGAACGGTCTGAATACTGTTACTTTTGCCAATCCGACTTTTTTACCCTCTTGTCTCATTTTATCCACTACATATTTTGCAGTTCCGCACATTGATCCAAGTGCAACTAATACAACGTCGGCATCCTCTGTTTTATATCCCTCTACAATATGAAGCTTCCTTCCGAATTTTTCTTCGAATTCCTTTTCTATTTCTTCGATAACATCAATAGAATTATCCATTGCATATTTTTGCTGGTATCTCATTTCGGTGAATTCATCAGAGCCGGTTAAGTCACAGCAAAACATTGGATCGTCAGGATCGATATATGTGTTTTTTCTTATATATGGTCCGATAAAATCATCAACCAACCTTTGTTCGGGAACTTGTGTCTTTTGCATTGAATGAGATAAGAAGAAACCATCTAAGCAAACCATTGCCGGCGTTAATACTCTTTCATCTTCGGCAACCCTATATGCAAGTAATGTAATATCTAATACTTCCTGAACATTCTGGCAATAAAATTGCAGCCATCCCATGTCTCTTTGCGCCATTGCATCTCCGTGCTCACACCATAGCGTCCAGGGAGCAGCCACACCCCTGTTAACAACCGGCATTACAATCGGCACTCTGTTCCCGGAAGTCATACTTAAAATTTCATGCATTAAAGCCAATCCATTAGAAGCAGTTGCCGTTGCCGCTCTCACTCCTGTTAAACCTGCCGTCGTTGCAACAGACAACGCGGTGTGTTCAGATTCAACACGTACATATTCAGCTTTTAATTCTCCTTCAGCCACCAAATCCGACAATTTTTCCGAAATAGAACTTTGCGGAGTTATGGGATATGCAGAAATCACTTGAACTCTGGCAAGCTTCATGGCCTCTACTGCTGCTTCATTTCCGTCAAGCATTTTAAAAACCATTATTCTTCACCTCTTTCCGGTATCATTTTCATACATTTAGAAGGACATTCATTAACACAAATGCCGCAGCCTTTACAATAATCATAATTTATTACCACACATTCTGCTCTGTCTTTATAAACATCTATAACGTTTGTAGGACAAAACCTTTCGCACGTTCCGCATTTTATGCATTTTTCATAATCTATAACAGGTCTTTCCAGCCTCCAGCTTCCTGTGGTTGAACTTGCAAAAATTGTGGCAACAGGTCCAAGAACTCTACATTTTTTTAATTCTTTCGAATGCTTCTCTTGCTGCTTTTGCATTTTTTTCACCCGCCTTTTCTCCAAATGATTCTATAATTGCTTTCTCAATTGATTCTATGGTTAAAAGGCCTGTCCCTGCTATAGCTCCTAACATAGATCCGTTTGGTATACCTCTGCCTGTATTATTTAAAGCAATTTGTGTACCATCTACGTAATAAATTTCTTTGAAGTTATACTTTTTGTACATATTAACCACATTTACATCTTCAGTATTTAAAACTAAAATACTATTCTCATGTATGCCTTGGGAAATATCTATATCTTTGTCAATAATAGTGCTGTCCATTACTAATACAATATCCGGATGGTAAACAAAAGAGTTTATAAGCACAGGCTTTTCATCTACAATGATACTCGTATTTACAGGTGCACCACGTCTTTCATGACCATAGGCAGGTACAGTAATTGCGTATTTATCTTCATACAATGATATTGCTTCAGAAAATATTTTTCCTGCTGTTACAACACCTTGTCCTCCTAACCCATAAAATTTAATACTAATCATATTTGCTTTGTCCCTTCTTTCCCATTTTTTTATAAAATGCAAATCAAAAAATTTAAGTTAATAATAAAAACGTTTTTATAATTAATATTATAAATATGGTGAATACAATTGTCAAGAATTTTTTTCGATATAGTATACATCGTTTCTCTAAAAGAAACGATGCCCGCACTTTAACATGATGAGCATAAAAAAATGCAGTTAATAATCACTGCATTTTTTATATTATTAATATTTAATTTTCCTTATACCCTAAAGAGGCTGATACTTCATATGCTGTTTCCTTTATTGATTTTATAAGTTCTTCCTTATTGTTATTCATTCTCATATAGGTTCCCGATATACTGATTGCAGCTATAGTTTGTCCGGTCAAATCCTTTATCGGTGCGGCAAAGCAAACTAATCCATATTCACTTTCCTCATCATCCTCACTGTATCCCTGCTGTTCAACCTGCTTCAACATTTCTATCAGTTTTTCGTAATTTGTAATTGTATGCTCGGTGAATTGCTTATAATCGTAATTTTTTAATCTCTCTTCCAATTCTTCGCTCAGTTTGCTGGCTACTAAAACCTTGCCCATGGCTGTTGCATAAAACGGTAATTTATAACCGACTCTTGATGCCATTTGTATTGTGTTATTGCTGGCTTCTTTAACCATAAAAATGACATTCAGGTCGCTGTCCAATATTCCCAAATGAGTTGTTTCATTATGTTTGTCTCTAAGTTTTTGTAAAAAAGGCCTTATCAAAGTAAAAATATTTTGTTTTTCTAAAACAATAGCTCCAAAATGAGCAAATTTGATACCCAGCTTATACTTTGAGTCGGTTGTTTTATGAACAAAACCTTTTTTTTCAAGCGTATACAACATTCTGAATACGCTCGCTTTTCCAAAATTTGTAGCTTTACTGATTTCAGATACACCAAGTTCATCATGTAAACTCAGTAAATCTAAAATTTCCAAAGTATTGTTAACAGAACTCATTAAATATTTATCATCATCGTTAATCATTTCATCCTCTAAATAATACTTATTTTCTGCCAATTGTATTTAATATCCGTACAAAATTCATGGATTCCGAAATATTATAACACATAAAAATAGAATTTAACAAGTTATTTATTAATCATTAACAAAAATTAAAATTACATAAATCTTTCTATATCAACATCCATAAATTTAGATCTTTCGAATTTTTCTTTTAAATTAAAGGGTACCGTACAATCAAAAATCGTTTTGCAGGACATTCCTTTATCCTTTAATAAAGTATTGTATTCCGGGCTTTGAGACGGATCTAAGGGATGACACCTGACACCCGGTATAAATATTGTATCAACATCACCTTGATATCTTGTATTCATTGACCATAAAACATCATTGGTATCAAAAGGATCTACATCTTCACTTACTATTATGATATGCTTTAATTCGGGGAATGCCGAAAATGCCAATAGTGCAGCCTGTCTTTGTCTGCCTTCGTCTGATTGCTTAAGCTTTTTGAACTGCAATACAGCCATATATTTTCCGCCTCCCGAGGAATGCGCGTATACATTTAACAGTCTTCCCGGCATTGCCTTCTCTATCATTTGGATTACACTTGCTTCTGTCGGTATACCTGCTAAATTAACATGCTCTTCGCTCGGTCCTATAATAGTCTGCATAACAGGATTTTTCCTGTGAGTAACCGCCTTAACTTTTATAACAGGTGTTTTTTCGATTGCTTCACCGGTATATCCCGGAAATTCTGGCATTGCCTTCCCTGTATTTGTATTTTGATCCTCTCTTACATATCTTCCCGGAATCAGTTCTCCTTCTATAACATATTCTGCATTTGCAATTGCTTTTTCATTTATTGTTAAGCAGTTTACCAATTCTACAGGTTTATTTCGTATTGCCCCTGCTATACTGAGCTCATTAAACCCTAAGGGAGTAGTCGGCGGCTCAAAGCAAGCAGCAATTTCAACAGCAGGATCCACGCCTATACTTATGGAAATCGGCAGCGGCTTTCCCTCTTTTTCTGCTTTTTCGCGAAATACATCCAAATGTCTGGCGCCCGGAACAAAATACATAGAAATTTCATCCTCGCTTTGTAAACATAATCTGTGTATTGTAATATCGGATTCTCCAGTTTCTATGTCAGATGCATAGCACATACCCATAGTTATATACGGACCTGCATCTTCCTCCGTATTTGTTGGAGCAGGAACTAATTTTCTTATATCAAATCCCGGTTCATCCGCATAATGAACCACTTCCTGGCACTTTGCAAATTTGTTGGAAATGACGATTGGATCAATAGGATTTTTGACTGATTCATTTAACAGAAATCCTAATTTTTCAGGCTTCGTATCAAGCATAATTCCTACTCTTTCTCTGCTTGCCAGCAACCCGATTATTACTCTTGCATCTTCATGTCCCTTTACATTGTTAAAAATCATAGCGGGACCTATTTTTGTAGGGCGCATAACTGTTCCTCCTGCCCCTATATGACGATATACACCGGATAATTCTGCCATAGGATTTACCGATTCGTTTGTCTCAATTAATTGACCCGGAATAGTTTTTAGCAACTCTATCGCAGACCTTAAATCTGTTACTTTATTCATAACTGCCTCCTGAAAATTATTTATCACTATATTAATGTGTATAGCAGCTATACTGTCAATATTAAAATTAATATTTTTCTACAGGTATTTGCAATTGACAAAAATCAACGTCGGTGCTGCTTTTGTAAAATGTACTGTCCAGTATGCATTCATCTATTATATCACCGGCAATAGTGTATTCACTTTCTTCTATCCACTTAATAAGAGAACATAAGTATTCTTTTTGATATGGCATCCCGTATTTGTACATACATGCATAGTTACCTTCAGGCAGCGTAACAGCATTTTCTAACTTTGAATCATCCGCATTACTGTTTAAAATAATATAAACACCGGCTCCTTCAAATATATTGCTTTTTTTAAGACTGTTTTTCGGAATAATTGTACCAAACCTGTTGGATGGCTGAATTTTATTGATTTCAAGCATACTCCATGCCTTCATCATTGTAATATGAAGCTCTTCCTTACATAATTCGTTCTCATAAGGAAGGAATACCACTCTTCTCTCAGGAAAATACTCTATTGTGGGTAAGTATAATTCTTGATTTGTATCTTCAACTTTTTCATAAGCTTTAATTCGATTTTCTATTGAATCATATATAGTCATCATTTTTTGTATTTCCCTGCCTAAAAAATCTTTATGGTATCTCAGTAACGAAATTGATGAATCGAGATTTCTGTTTTCTATGTGTTTTTTTATATATTTCAGCTTTATTCCTACGGATTTAAGATAACAAATTTCTCTTAAAAAAGGAATTTGGTTGAAGCTGTAATAACGATATCCATTTTCGTCAACAACCATTGGTTTAAATAGACCGATCTTATCATAGTGAATAAGCGTCTGCCTGGAGATACTGTGAATTTTAGCCATTTCACCAACCGATAATAAACCCTTCAATAATATTACCTCCTTTCGAATCAAGACGACTGATTTAATTTGAGCTTACATAATGATTCTTAATATTGGTTCTGACGTATTCTTTAATATAACTTTCAAAGAATTTAACAGTAGGCGTCTTGTTTATATGTTTTTTCGTAACAAAATAAACTTCCCATTTTGGTCCGTCATCTTCAAATGGTATTGCATTAATATCAGCGATAGGCATATCCTCTACTGCAAAATCTACCGTAACTGCTATTCCGAAACCTTGCTGACACAATTTATGAGCCAGGCTAAGTTCAGTTGTTTCAAACACGATGGTGGGACTAAAGCCTGCTTTTTTACAAGCATTTATAAAATTATGATGAATTTTAAACTCACTGTTTTCTATTATAATTTTTTCATCACGTAAATCATTTAAGCTGATTTTATTTTTATTAAACAATCTGTGAGCTTTTGGAATCAATACCATGGGATTATAAGAAGCAATTAAAACACTGTCAAATTGCTCACTGTTAATCGGACCTTTAATCAATCCGCAATCTGCGTCTCCATTCCATATTGCATTTTCAGCTCTGAAATCCGAATATTCCCACCACTTTAAATTTATATTGGATGCTTTTTGTCTGAAGTCAAATAAAAACTTTGGTGAAAATGCTGCTATAACCCCGTAAGCTGAAGCCAAGTTTATTTGTCCGGTAATATTCTGAATATTATTAAAATAATTACTTATTTCGTCTAACTCCGATATTATGTGTTTCGCTCTTTCCATTAACAATTCTCCATATTCAGTCAGAGTTAAACCGTTGGCAGTCCTGTAAAAAAGAGGAATATTTAATTCTTGTTCCAGATTTATAATAATTTTACTTAACCCTTGAGGTGTAATATACAATGCCTTAGCTGCCTTTGTAATGCTGCCGTCACGACATACCTGCAAAAAACTATTTAAATCTTTCGTATCCATAACTAATCTCCTCTCATTTTCTTATTTTTCTCATCCTCACTTTATGTTAACTTATTTAATACTATATCATAATATAATTTTATGCAATATAAAAAGCGGTACGTCATACCCAGAATAGTTTATAACAGCACAAAACCGTTGGTTTATCAACGGTTTTGTGCTTGATGACAAGTCATCACAAGGATAGGTTTTACTTAGCATTTTCAATAATGCGATCCAAAAGTATGTTTATGTTATTGATTATTTCATGGAATTCATCCTGTGCTATATTGTCTATATGAGCTCCCATACTGACTGTGACGGTACAATCGAGAGCTGTTGCCAGCATCTTCGCAGCCTTATATGTTAATTCGTCCTCCCTGTGCCCTTGAACACAAATTACACTTGTGGATGCGGTTCTTTTTTTCCCATCCTTGTATTCATGCCTTGGCACAGAAACAGCTACGGCTCCGATATGATATTTTTCTCCGCCGCCTATTGTAACGCTTAAGTCATTTCCGCAATTTACAATGATTGCTTCAATAGTGCACTTCCCTTTTCCTTCGCTTAATTTAAAACTCCTAATCATTTTTTGTCCCTTCCCAAGCTTTGAATTTCTCATGTTCAAGGCCAAACTGCATGAGTATTTTACCGATTATGTGATTAATCTGTTCTTCTATAGTTTGAGGATTATTATAAAAGGTTAATAATGGCGGAATTATTACACATCCCAAATCAGAAGCTTCTTTCATATTTCTTATGTGTAATTTCCCAAAAGGCATTTCTCGAGGAACTAATACAACTTTTCTGTTCTCCTTTAAGCAAACATCTGCCGCACGAATAAGCAGATTTTCCGCATATCCTGTTGCAATACCTGACAATGTCTTCATGCTGCAGGGTATAACAATCATACCGTCTGTTTTAAATGAACCGCTTGAAATTGTAGCTGCAAGATTTGTATTGCTATATACAAAATCAGCTAATTTTTCCACATCTTCAATTTTTAAATCTGTTTCAAGTCCGAATGTAAGCTTTGCACCTTCAGATATAACCAAGTGAGTTTCACATTCAGGAAAAAATCTTAATACCTTTAGCATATGATATCCTAAAACAACTCCGCTTGCTCCGGAAATTCCAATTACTAGCCTCATAACTTCTCCTTAAATACATGTTTTTCAATTATTTATTAATATGAACACTATTTTTTTAATGGTGGTATTGGCGGTATTACGCCCATATTTGCAATTTTATTATCATCTAATCTAAATTTATCCATAACAACGGGATTCTCCGTTGAGCGCCATGAATAGCAGCATTTTTCGCATACATAAACTTCCCAGACATCTCCCACAGAAGAATCTGCCATTTTTCTAACCTTATCGGATTTACATCTATGACATTTCATAATTTACCTCCAATTATCTGTTTTGATTTTTTAATAATTCTTTCAGCTTTTCTTCCCATTCTTTCGTTCCATCCGGAGGATCCAGCAATTGTGTTTCGCGGGGATTAGGCTCCGGCGGAACAGGAGTTGTAGCATCTATTATCATCTTTGTATGCATTCCCGGAGGATTCGTTGACGGATCAAGAGGCATACCGGGACAGTTTTCAATTATGGAAACATCCTTGCCGGGATGAACCCTTGTTGTCAAAGCCCACATTACCTGTTCCAAGTTAAACGGATCAACAAATTCGTCAACAACTATAACTATCTTTGAATATGGCATACCATGAGGTGTAGACAGCAATCTGAAGGCAACACCCTTTGCATATCCCCCATAGCGAACCTTAGTTGATATTATAACACCGATTCCGTGTGTGTACATAGCATTAACCGCAACAACTTCAGGCATTGTTTCCTTCAGTTGCTTATATAGAGGCACACTTGTATTCAATGCCATTAAATAATCTATTTCGGTCCATGGAATTCCCAAATATAAATTTTCAAAAATCGGATTTGTCCTATGAGTAATTCTATCTATTTTAACTTCACATTGCAAGCGTGCACCGGAGTATGACCCCGGGAATTCACCGAAAGGTCCTTCAACCGTTCTGACTCTCGGAATAATATGGCCTTCTAAAACAACCTCCGAGCCGGCAGGAACATATAAATGATCATACAAATCTGTCCTCACTATATCCATTGGCACTCCATCCTGCAATGCTCCGACAAATTCATATTCGTTTTGATTATAGCCAACCGGTGTACTTGCCATAAACGTTACCAATGGATTGTTGCCGATAGTAATTGCAATAGGTAATGGTTTGTTTTCAGCTTCCGCTTTTTCTAATTGTACCGCAATATCATGCATGGCAAGGGCTTGAATACCTACCCTGTCCTTATCCTTTACCTGTATACGATAAGTGCCTACATTCAATTTGTTAAAATCATCAGGATATTCCGGATCAGCTGTCACTACTGAAGCTTTAGATATATAAAAGCCGCCATCCTGTTCGTTTATCCTGTATAAAGGAAGAATTTCAAATAAATTAATATCTTTATCTATAATGTTTTCCTTACATGGTGCATCTTCTCTTTTTACTACATTGGGAGGTACAGGGAACTTGTCCCACCTTTTGTTCAGTTCATAAAATTGATCTTTGGTTGAAGTATTCTTATCAATGCCTAACATAAGAGCATGATTTTGCCATGAACCATGAACATTCGTTACTACAGAATACTTGTATCCTTTTATTTTCTCAAAAAATACTGCCGGCTGATTTTTGCCTAAATTTGCGGCAGCGCGACCGGCCGCAGCTATATCCGGCTCCGGATTAACTTCTTCCTTTACACGGATAAGTTGTCCTTCTTGCTCAAGTACTTCTAAAAACTCTCTTAAATCTTTATATACTTTAGCCATAATATACCTCCATTTATAATTATCTTAAATTTAATTATATTTAAGCTTATAAAAAAAAGGTATCAACTATCTTTTTATAGCATCAACCTTATTTTTATACTATTTATTAAATTTTTGTATTATTTCTTTCTATATAAAATGTATGATATAATCATGCTCACCACCGGGCAAATAAAGCACAGTACCGCGAACGGTGCATATTGTGCCGCGGTTATCCCCATGATGGGCTTGATTAAAAATGAATTTATGTTCCATGGCATCAATGGCGCCACAATTATTCCGGTGTCTGAAATAGTTCTTGTCAAGACTGCAAGGTCAAGGTCCAATTCTTCATATTTATTTTTTAATATTTTAGTCGGAAGTATTATACCGGCTGTTTGGTCACATGTTGCAACAGTTAACAAAGTACTCAACAGCCCTGTTCTTCTTACTAAGGTAATTTTATTGTTGATACCATTAACAAGCTTCTCCATAATAGGCAGCAGTATGTTTCCCTTTTCAAACAATTGAACAAGTACTATGGCACCTATCACCATGAGTATAGCTTCAATCATGGATACCATTCCTCCGCTCACAAGAAGTTTGTTCAGCTCGGCAGAAGGAGTGTTCCCCCTGTAACCGAATAATATGGACATAATTATCGTCTTAATATCAGAGCCTTGAAAAAGTATGCTTAATATAGAGCCGACACCTACTCCTATTGAAAAGGTTATTATTGAATTCAATCCCGCTATCGATAATCCTAATATTATAACAGGCAATATCAACAGATAAGGAGATGTATTAAAGCCCTCGGCTATTGCTTCTCTATACAATATAAGCTTATCATAATCACCTGTTGTATAACTTAATCCTATTATGTAATATACTGCGGCAGCAATAATTATAGTGGGAATTAATGTAACTATCATTGTTTTGAATATATCCTTGTAGCTTTTACCGGTTGTAGTCATTAATAAATTAATTAATCCTGACAATGGCGAAATTTTGTCTGCTATGAATGCACCCGACACAAGCATACCTACCACTACACTCTGTGGAATCCCAAGACCCATTCCGATACCGCTAAGGGAAATGCCGACCGTGCTCATGGTTCCTATGGCAGTTCCCATAAACAGTGATACGGTAACCATTATTAAAAAAGCGGCAAATAAAAAATTAACACCTTCCATATATGAAAAACCATAATACATAATTGTGGGAACAACTCCTGAAGCCATCCAGATAGAAGTAGTTGCACCTATAAACAATATTACTATTATCAGATTCTTTATTTCATATACAGCCGTGAAAATGGTTTTAACTAAATCTCTCAATATATATCCGCTTCTTGCAAGAACAGTTACCGTTAATACGATCCCCGCAAGAAACCCGTAATACAAAGGTATGGACATAATTATTGAGCCTATTATGAAGCCAAGACATATTATCATTAAGGAGATATTGTTAAGTGCTAATTTTTTAGTTTCCAAGTTTCACCTCTGTTAAAAAATCAAATAATACAAAATGGGCAAAAATATCGCAGGCAGCATATTGCCAACCTTAATACGCTTGATTTCAAGGAAATTGAGTCCTATTGCCATTATTAAAACACCGCCTATGGCCGTCATTTCCGTGACAACAACATCACTTAACAATGATTGCATAAACTGTGCCAGAAGTGTTATAGTACCTTGATATACCAATACGCTTAAACCTGATAGCACAACACCCATTCCCATAGAAACAGCCATTGTAATAGACATAATACCGTCAAGAAGTGCTTTGGAAAATAATATTTCATGATTTCCGGTCAATCCGCTTTGTATGGCTCCTACGATTGACATGGAACCAACACAATAAATAAGTGTACACGTAACAAAACCAAGAGTAACGTTACTTCCTTTATTCTTCATTTTACTTTCCACATACTCTCCAAGCTTATCTAATTTTCCTTCAATATTAATAAATTCTCCCATACCGGAACCTATAATAACCGACATAATTAAAAGAGTCAAATTTTCTCCTACTAAGCTTAGCTTAACACCTACCGCTATAACAGCTAAGCCTGACGCTTTTAACAGAGCTTCGCTAAGCTTTTCGGGAATAACATTTTTAAAAAAGATACCTATCAGTCCACCGACTATTACTGCTGCTGCATTTACAATTGTCCCTAACATATGTCCTCTCAATAACTTTCAATAAATTTTTTTATTTCTAACGATGCTTTGTACGCATCATTTTTTGATGCTAATTTTTCTTCCACAACCTCATTAACAGCTTCCTTTAATGAGCAGCTCTTATTAATAAGCTTATCGAATATAGCACCATGTACACTCATCTTCGCGCATGCTTCTTCTTTTTCAACATAATCATTGTTATAACCCACAACGACATACTCGCCTTTTTCAACCTCATTATTGTTTTTCAGAACTTCTAAAACCTCTTCTATGTGACCGTAAAATGAGCTTTCATGAAGCTTAGTGAGTTCCTTTAAAACGCATATGGTTAGATTAGGCATCCGTTCTTTTAACATTTCAACTAATTTGATTATTCTTTTAGGCGACTCATATATCACAAATGTTTTTATGGGATTATTAAATATATTATTGATCTCAGCTTCTAATTCGCTTTTTTTCCGAGGCAAAAAACCATAGAAAGCAAATCTATAAGTATCTATCCCTGCAACAGACAGGGCCACCGTAAGAGCAGATGCCCCCGACAATCCTATTATTTCAATATCTTCCTCCCTTGCCCTTTTAACAAGTTCAAAGCCCGGATCAGATATGCATGGTGTCCCTGCATCCGTTACTAAGGAAACCGTCTTGTCTTCCTTCAGAATTTCATTGATAATTTCTTCCGTTCTTTGCTTTTCATTGAATTTATGGTAGGATATTTGATTTGTCTTTATTTCAAAATAATTTAACAGCTTTTGTGTATGCCTTGTATCCTCAGCTAAAATAAGGTCACTTTTTCTTAATGTTTCTACGGCTCTTTCAGTCATGTCCTTAAGGTTGCCTATCGGCGTGGGCACTATGTACAATTTGCTCATAGCAACTCCTGTATCTTAATATTAAACGGTATTTTCAGTAAATTATAGCATATATCGCAGTAAATAAAAAGCAAAATTAATTTATTGTCAAATATGAAAATCGGGTATATACTTAATATTTGTTATTTTAATATTTATATCAGAAATAGAGGCAGTAAAGTGAACAAGGAAATAAATAACGACTTAGGAACCGCAGGTGTAGGTAAGCTGCTTTTCAGCTTGGCAATACCTGCAATAACGGCACAGTTAGTTAATATGCTATACAATATTATCGATAGAATTTATATAGGACATATGGAGGAAATTGGCCCCTCAGCACTTACCGGCGTTGGTATAACCATGCCCATTATAATGATTATTTCCGCATTCAGCAGCTTAATCGGCATGGGCGGCGCACCAAGAGCTGCAATTAAAATGGGTGAAAATAATTATGATGAAGCAGAAAAGATACTAGGTAATTGTTTTTCTTCTCTATTAGCAATATCAATTACATTGACTGTCCTCTTCTTAATTTTCGGCGAAAATCTTTTGTGGTTCTTTGGTGCCAGCGAAAAAACAATAGAATACGGTCTAAAATATTTAAACATTTATGTTTGCGGTACAATATTTGTACAATTAACACTTGGATTAAACAGCTTTATTTCTACACAGGGATTCGCTAAATTCAGCATGATTACTGTCATTATCGGTGCAGCTGCTAATATAATTCTTGACCCGATATTTATGTTTGGGTTAAATATGGGGGTAAAAGGAGCTGCTGCTGCAACTGTTCTATCGCAAGCATTATCGACATTTTGGGTGTTAAAATTTTTGACCGGAAAAAAATCAAAACTAAAAATACGCATAAACTATTTGAAGTTTGATAAATCAATATTAATTCCTGTTTTATTACTTGGAATATCCCCATTTATTATGCAAAGTACAGAAAGCTTATTAAACATAGCCTTCAATACTTCATTGCAAAAGTACGGCGGAGATACTGCAGTCGGTTCAATGACAATTTTAACTAGCATTATGCAAGTAGTACATTTACCAATTGTAGGTCTTACTCAGGGAGCACAGCCAATAATCAGTTATAATTATGGAGCAAAGAATAATGACAGAGTTAAAAACACATTTAAATTACTATTTAAAAGTGCATTTATTTACTCAACATCTATTTGGATATTAATTATGGCTTTTCCCGGAGCTTTTATATCTCTCTTTACAAACGATCCGGCTCTTAAGGAATTTTCCATGTGGGCAGTACGAATATATTTAGCTGCGGCATTGGTTATTGCTGCACAAAACTCATGCCAGCAAACTTTCGTTGCATTAGGACAGGCAAAAATATCTATGTTTTTAGCTTTATTAAGAAAGATTGTTTTACTGATTCCGTTAATTTTTATTTTGCCGTATTTCTTTGAAAACAAGGTTTTTGCAGTATTCTTAGCAGAGCCAATTTCAGATTTTATTGCTGCTTCTGTTACAACAATAACCTTTATGCTAAATATTAACAGGATTTTAGAAACTAATGAATCACTCAGATAAAAAAGTTCAATCTGCTTAAGACGCAGATTGAACTTTTTAAATTATGTTAAATGTAAATAACCATATTGTAAACATCAGATTAGCAAAATTCCACCCATAATCAATAATATCTGTTTTATCATTCTTTTTCTTAAGCAGAGTATTCATAATTCCTGCTGCACCTGATATTGCAATTAGCCATCCGCATACCATAATTAAAAACGAATACTTCAAAATTGAATAATTAATTATTCCCCTATACAAGAAAAAATATATGCCGGCTAAAGCTATAATCTGAATCAGAGGGACAAATATATAGACAGCTCTTTTTATTTTTATCCCTTTAATAAAACTTACTAACGACAAAGCAGCAAATATCAAAGGAATAAACAGTTGTATCGTTTTATTCTGCCAAAAATGAATGCGTGTATATGTTACGGCTGATTCTGTGGCAATGAATAATTTACCGTTTCTTTCAACAAATTGCAGCTTACCCATCGGTGAGGAATACATATCATCACCTATTAAATTCATCTTTTCACCGTTTAATAAAAATTCGCCTTTTGATCCACTGACTTTTATAATCTTACCCGGAATTATATAGCTTAAGATTCTCTCCTGAGTTTTGAAGCTTGACCAATTGTTAACATAAATACCTTCTATATCTATCGTACTTTTAAAATTATTATTATCTTCCTGATATTCACCGTATAATAAATCCGTTGCCTTTTTCATAATAGCATTTATTTCATTTTCGGGTATATAGGTATTAAAGGATAAGAAAATACCTGTGTCAGCTTCAGGATATAATGTAATACGGGTATAAAAATGTAATGTTTCTCCCTTTTTATCATAATAGATTTTATTATTTCTTTCTTTCCTGTTCCATACGTACCCTCCGCCTTCCAAACCTTCAGACATGGAGAACTGTTCAATAAGAAGCTCCTTTTTATATTCTCTGGTTAATATTCTTTCATCTTCATTATTTAACAGCCACATCATATATCTCGCCATATCCTCCGCAGTAGATATGGCAGAGCCCTCGGGATACAAATTAATATACGGCTCTATAGCCTCATTTCCATTAGGCAGATATGCTTTGGATACATAGGCAGTGTCATGCATATATTCATAAGTGGTATGATTCATTTTTAACGGCAGGAAAATTTTCTCCATACAAAACTTCGCAAAATCAACTTCTGTGATTGATTCTATAACATATGCCGCAAGAGCTATTCCGTAATTTGAATAAGAAGAAATTTCTCCCGGCGTATACACCTGTGCAGGCATGTATTTACGAACACTCTCGGATAATGGCTCCGTATCGCTTACGTTAATAACAGCTATACCTGTCAGCAGCTCTTCAAAGCCTGCCGTATGAGTAAGAAGCTGCTGCATGGTCACAGGAAAGTCAAGCTTTGGGAAATCCGGCTCCAGATATACAGATATGTCCGTATTCATGTCTAATTTCCCTTCCTGATTCAGTATCTGAGCAGCAACAGCCACAAAGGTTTTAGAGACAGAGCCGATACGAAATGCCGCATATTCACCGTCAGCAGCTATATTGTTATATTCATCCGCATATCCAAATCCTCTGTTAAGTATAATTTTATCATCTTCAATTATGGATAATACCGCACCTTTTGCTTTACCATCTTCAATTAATTCATTTACCATACCGCTGAGCTCATCATCCAATTCTTTTTCTGCTGAAAAAACAGGTATCGTTAAAATATTCAAAACAATTAATAACACTAATAAAATTTTCATGACTTTAAGCATTTATTTCCCTCCTAAAATTGATAAAGTTATTATATAATTCCAACCTAAAGCCACCATGTTACTTATCTTAAATTTACCTTAAACGACCGAAGTTCATCATCAAGCTAAGGTATTCAAATTTTCCTCAGATGAAAAATTTACAACAAAAAACTCTTAAATCTGCTATTAACATCTTTAAGAGTTTTTTTTATGCCGTAGAAGGGACTTGAACCCCCACGGTGTTGCCACCAACGGATTTTGAGTTTTATATAAACAAAAATCCGGATTTTTGTTTATAAATTTAATAGTCCGTATTTAAAAATATCTATGATGCTTAAATTTTTTGTGTTTGTGATTATTTCAATTAAAAGTAAAGCTATTAAAAAAGCAATAAGAATTTTATACGTGTAAACCTCTTTGTAAGGTTTATATTTTGAATAGTCTGTATCGTCATATACAGAGTGAGAGTTACGATACGATATTTTTTTTGACTATTTTTGATTCTATGTTTTTTATGGAAATAGTCAATAAAAGTAATGTGATGATTAATAATATAATGATTTCTTTCATTTTTTCCTCTTTATTATTAATTTATATTTAAATCTTTATATGTAAATGTAATTATACCGTCTTCTTCTATTTTATAATTCATTTTTATATCATTGAAAATACGTAGTAATTCTATTCTATAGTTATTAATTGCTAAATTTAATTCATTATTTGAATTATTCAGAGAAATAATTATATTGTTGTCGTAATAATTATTTGACAATAATATTGCTGTTTCATATTTATTTTTGAGTAAATATAATTTTTTTATATTTATTTCATGCAAATTTTTTTCTAATTCATTAGGAATATAATTATTGAATTTTGTTATCATTGAATTTATAATATTTATTTGTTCATTTATTTTATCAATATTATAATTTAAGTAATTATTAATATGTAGTAGATTATTTTCTATCAAATTTATATTTTCTATTTTCTTACTGTAGTTATTATGATATATTCCAATTTCATATTGTAATATTTCATTTTTAGTATAAAAATTATTATTAATTATTTCAAAATTTGAGCTATTAATAGCTAATTTAGATTTAATAAGGTCAATATTTTTATATATTGTAGCTCCGGCAATAAGAATAATTAAAATAAATATAATTCTTTTTTTAAGTTTTTCTTTTGCTTCAGCTTTTTTTATTATTTCCTGTTCGTAAGCTGTATTATGATAAAAACTATTATGATCGTCTATTATATTTTTGTATGCCTTAATACTTTGTAGTTCTTGCATTTGTTTTCTAAATTTTTTTTGTCTTTTATTTAGATTTGGCATTTTATTAAACCTCTTGAAATTTTAAAAAAATTATATTTCCTTTTTTTATAATGCTAAATCTTTGGTGTCCTTCCCCTGATTTTGTTCTTTTAATCTTTCATCAATATAATTTTCAACCTTACCTTTGTTTCTTTCAGAAAGTAAATTATATTTTTTAAGAATATTTATTTCATCTTTTGATAAATCGTTATATTCTTCTTTTCCAGTTAGTATGTAAATTGGATTTACTTCTAATAGTTCACATATTGCTACTATCATTTCAGATGGCGGATTAGTATTTCTTGTTTTCCAATTACTAATAACGCTTTTATTAATATTTAATTTTTCAGCTAATTCAATATTTTTTATGTTTTTAGATTCCATTACATTGAAAATTCTGTCTATTATTTTCAATTTATACCCCCTAAGAAAGTTTTAATTTTAAAACATAAACGCTTGACAAGTTTTAATTTGTGTACTATAATTAAAATGTAATACAAAATCGACAAAATAAAAAGCTTATACGTACATAATTATAACACAAAATAAGGAAATTAGAAATAAAAAAATCGAAAGGGAGAGAAAACCAAATGAGTGAAAATTTAAAAGCTGAAAAATGGGAATTAGAAAAAATTAAAAGTTGGAGTACAAATAAAATTAAAAATTGGATTTGGATGGCTGTTTCACAAGGTCAACCTATTCCGGGTTGTGTATCTGTATATGCTTTGAAAGTTGAGTTACTTAATCGAGGACAAGAGCCAACAGGTTATCATAATACGTAATTGATAGTTATGCCGTAGATAAGGCTTAAAACTAATAAAGACGCGTCAGGGTTTGCGGTAATCCCTAAAAACCGCAAAAAAAAGGGAGAGAAAACCAATGAAATTTAAAAAAGTTATGTTAGTTAGAGATATAGAAAATCCTGAAAAATATGTAATGGAAGAAATACAAGTCGGTTTTTTTCAATGGTTATTAGATGAAACAAATTATTATGATTTTATGCTTTCTATTTCAATTTTTTGCTTTGTATTTTCATTAGTTCTTGGTACAATATTAGGTTTTATATATATAATAAAAACCTATTTTATATGAGGTGATCAAATGAAAAACAAATTTATTTATTTGAATTTTGGTGCAAATGGGATTGGAATTAATTTTGATACTATTTATTTTCACAAAAGTAGTAAAAGAATCCATTTTTCTTTATGTGGTCATCTTGTTTTTTCTTTATATGAAGATGAGTTTAAACATAAGCTAAGAGTTAAACAACAAGATGGTATTTATTATTATTTAAACATGAGGTAAAACCATGTCTTATATAATAACCGAAAAGCATGAAATTTCAAGACTTCAATTTACAATATTGCAGCTTCGACATAAAAACATAACAGATTATGCATGTGAAACAGCAATATCAGCAGGATATCACCCAACCGGATATATGTGTATAAATCCCCGTATAACTGCTGAAAACGGTAAGCGCTACATATGTTGGGAGCGCATGAGTTGTTGCGATTGATTAAAAATACAAGGTGCGATGAGAAAACAAGTGAGTAAGCCTGCGGAGCTTAAATGTGTAAAGGATAGTACAACACAGCCTTGTAAAAAAAATAAAACAAAGGATTACAGGTTATGAAACAACCGCGAAACGTACTAAAAAGTATCCGGATAACTCAGGAGCTTCATGATGAAATACAGAAATACGAAGGAAGTACCTGGAATGACAAAGTAAACAATATGTTAGATTTTTATGTAATACATCATAAGCAGTATTTAGAATATTTAAATAAGTTAGAAGCACAAATACAAGAAAAAGAACAGCTGCTTAACGAATTTAAATTAAAAATCAGTAAATTTCAAGACTTATTGAAATAAGGAGAAATTACATGATTAAACAGATTTGTCCCATAGAAGAGGAAATTTGCATTATGGAAAATACAGAATGTGAAAATTGTTATATATATCAAAACTTCATGGAAGATTTAGAAATAGTAGAAGATGATATAAATTCATTTGATTTTTATGATGAAGATTCAGAAGATGAAGACATTATAAAATATCTTCATGATGAAGATTGTATTATAGTAATTTAAGTTTGAATAACTTAGAAATACTAAGTTTTCATATAAAAATAGGTTTGCCGGAATCCAAAAAACCGGAAAAAAGAAGGGAGAAAAAACCATGAATATAACAGTAATAAACAGTCGCAAATATGATTTTACAGATGAAAAAACAAACAAAAAAATCAACGGAATAAAAATATCATATATTTTTAACGATGATTTTGCTCCTGTAGTTGTAGATGCAAACGAAAAAGGCTATCAGGTAGCCGAGGGAACATTAACACTAGACAAAGAACCAAATTTGCAGCAAGTCCCGGGAGTATACGAAGCAGCCTTTATTACTCGTGTAAACGCAAAAGGACAAGCAGTACAAAAGTTATTAGACATAAGATATGTAAGCACAGTACCCGAGCTATACGTTAAGAAATAACAATTAATAGCTAAGACTACGTAATAACCAAGTATATGTTATAAGTTACAAGGTACGAGGTTAGGCTCAATGGGTCACCAGACACAGAGGCGACCAGTAACACACACTATGCAAGCCCCTTGCCTGCTTCAGCAGGCAGGGGCATAGAACACCCAACTTATTTGTGGTCACTATCGGTAGTTCGTTATCCTTATCAAAAGAAATCAAAATATAGTAAAGCGGAGAAAAAATATATCTTGGGTATGGGTTCAGTATTGTCAGATATAAAAAAAATATCGTACCCATATAGCGGAGCGTAGCAAAAACTTCGTATAATCCGGCTCAATACTTAAAAAGCGAAAGAGCTTTGCGAATGAGCGGTGTAGATAAAAAACATAACAATTAAAGAAGAGCGCGATGGAGATTAAACTTACAACAAAAAGATAGTATGATACACGAATAATCTTAGATTCGTGATAACAAAGCGTACCACTCTAGAAGTAAAAAACACCGTCCGTATAACGATTAAAATACGTTGTTGATGTATTGATATAAATTCGTGCAAAAAGTTAAATACAAATTAAATACGAGTTCGTGAGCTATTAATTGTTAGTTCATAACGATAGACTTCGGGACTGTGCAAAAGGACTATGCAAATGTACGGGTGGGTGTAAGGGAATTTGCAAAAGGCGAAAGCCTTTTTAATGGTGTAGGAGATAAAAAGAGGAAAGGCATCGGGAATAAATACAAAAAGAGTTCCTCTTTAATGATCAGAGGTACAAAAATGAATTATATAAAATACACAATAGATTATTTATTGAATTTCAAATGTCTGACTTGTCAAGACAAATCATTTTGTAAGCTTAAAAAGTATTATCATCAGATGGAAAATCCAACCGCTAAGGATATAGAAAACTTATCTAAATGTCTTTTTTATAAAAAGCAAAAAATAAGTTAGGAGTAATCAATATGAATTCACAAATTGCAATAGTTTTAATCTTTTATTATGTATTATTTTTAGTAATTACAACAATAGCAATATCAACAATTATTTATTATATCATTGAAAATAGAAAATGTTGAGGTGAAATTATGAAGAAAAAAATATATAAAATAATAAGTTTAGTATTTGCAATTTTATTTATATTAATATCTCCAATTGGTTCTTATTATAACTCAAAGCAAAGTGTTGCATATGCTTTTGAAGCTGTAATAGATGATGCTACTTCAAAGTACGTTCTTCCTGTGGCAGCATATATGTTATTGCGTATGCAACATGAGTTAGAAGGATTAGGAAATACTGCAACAGTTACTATAAACGCAGTTCAGCAAAAAATAGATGAATTGTCCGCAAACTCCGCTGCTCTTATGCGTTCTATACCTAAACAGTCAAAAGCTATAATAGCAAAGGTCTTTACTGATATGACAACAGAGCAGATAAATACTGCTCTTGGTACTACTTATACAGATTTAGAACTTGATTCTTTATCTGCAGAAGTCAGGTCTCAAAGACAATCAGGAACTTTAGGTAGTACATATAAAAATATATACGATTTAGGTATCGCCCATATTTTTGCAAGTTCTGTTAAGTTGTTGAGTAATAATGCTTTTGATAAATCTCTTGGTATTCCTGTTTATGATTATTTAGGTGAGTCTTATCGTAATGTTGTAGTTGGTTCTTATGAGTTCAGGACTAAGCAGCATTATTTTAATTATGAGTTTTTAAATTCTTTAGGTCCTGTTTTACTTACGGGTTATTTTACTAGTGGTGTTAGACCTGATAAATCTTTTGTAAGCAATCAAATTATTCAGTTTGGTTTATATAGAATTAGGTTTCATGTAGGTTCTGAAGTTGTATGGCCTACTTCTAATTCTGATTATAGTGTTGCCGATGATGCAGGTGTCATTGATAATTTTGAATTTTTAAGTAGTCGTTCTTATCAGGAAGATTATATTTTTATAGAATATTTAGAAAATTCTACTTGGACTATTTTGAAACAATATATATCATCATCTTCTTTGTTTCTTGATTCTATAACTGCAAAGTCTTTTTTAGATGATTTGTTTATTTTTACAGGTAAAGATTTAAGTTCTTTGTTTTTTTATTCTGACAGTTATTTTATAAATGATTTGATGAATTTTTTGTATCAAGGGGAGTTTGTTTTAAATCCTGCTGGCACTTTGAGTATTCCCCTTAATATTCCTGCTCTTGATTCTGGCTTTTGGGGTGAAGATGTTTCCGAAACACCTGCCGAAAGAGTAACCGGAGCTATAGGCATTTCTTCTGCTACATGGGATGTTGATGTCGGTACTAATACTAGAGCAAATGATGACCCTGACACTAATGAAGATATTCCTTATGTTACTGATGTTGTTCTTAGTCCGTCTACTGATTTAGATGTGCCGGATGTTGATACAGGCAATCCGTCTTTTCCCGAAGAGGGTGGTGATGTAGGGAATCCCGATGATACATCAGGTATACTTGGTTGGTTAAAAGGGTTTTGGGATTTACTAAAAGCTTTATGGGAAAAGCTTTGGGGATTTTTATTAACAATCATAACGCTTTTAACTAATATTTTTAATACATTATCAGAAGGAAATTCTGTTGATTGGGGTAATTTCAAAGGTTTTTTTGATGTTTTTTATATATTCTATTACCTTATAATTCTTGCAATTATAATGCTTATAAAATTTTTCGGTGTAATAGTAACAATTTTAGATATTCCGGCAAACACTGCATTGTTTGATCAATATCCTACAATGCTTGCAGGTTTAAATTATTTGAAGAATTTAAAAATTGGTGGTTTTAATATTACATTGCAACAAATATTTGAATATATGTTTACTGTATTTTTCTTCTTGTATATAGTTACTACACTTCAAAAACTTTATCATAGTTTTACAACAATTGAAAGACAATCTATTAGAGAAATGGAACGACAAGAAGCAAAAATATATCGTGAAGAAAATAAATAGGAAAGTTGGTATGATATGACTTTTGATTTGATGGAAATATTTAATCAAATATTAGGTGTTTTAGGAAATATTTTAAATAGTTTCACGGTTACAAAAAATGTATTACAACAAGTTGTAAGTGATGTTCAAACTATGGATTATCTTACAATAATTAATCCATATATAGGTACTATACGTTATGTTGCCGGGGAAAAAATATTTACTATGACTATACGACTTGCACAAATAGGAATATTTATTGGTATAGCAAAAGCAGCATATCAGTTAGTACATATGATTACAAATTCTAATTTGATAAAGAAACCTACGCAGCTTATTAAAAGCTTCTTGGGTCTTTAAATAAATCAAAAAATAAGGAGGACTTTATGTTAAGAAAAATCAAAAAAACAATTAATGCTAAGAAAGTAGCTTTAAGCACTGTAGCATTAGCAGCAGCAACAAATGTACAAGCCTTTGCATCAGAACCAACCTTGACATTTAATTTTGATCCGGCTGAAATGTTTAGTTGGACAAATGTAATGTTATCCGCACTTATGCCAGTGCTTTACATAACTTTAGGTATAAGCTTGGCATTCATTATTATAAATGCTTTGAAATATGCGTTTAGATAATGAATACAAAAGGGAGTACGCTCCCTTTTCTTTTAACAAAAATATTAGAAAATAAGAAAAGAGGTGTAAAAATGAATACAGAAATACTTTTATTTGTAATTATAGGCTTTCAGATAGCAACATTATTTGTATTAGTAAGAGGTGCGCAGAATGGAAATTAATTTAAACATAGTGACCGCATGGGTTTGTATGGTTTACACAGCATTTAATTTATATTTTATGCTCGAAAAATTTAAAATAAAGGATTGATAAACTATGGAAATTGAATTGATTGGAAAGTTTATATTTTACACTACTGTGAGTTTATGCTTTACTGATTTAGCATTTTTCGTAACTCGTAAAATATTAAGGTTCTCGGAAAGCTTAATTAATACTAAATTTAATTTTGGTAAAATTCGTCCGGTAAAAGGAGATTGATATGTTTATTGTAATCAATAATGAAAAAATAACATATAAAAGAAATCTGAAAGAATTAAATAAAAAGCTTAAAACAGATTTTAAGCAAGATGAATTTAAAAGATACAATTCGGATTATATATTGAATGTATCTGATGATGATTTAGATTATAAGCGCGATGTTCATGAACTTGATAAGGTTTTTGTATCTAAGCTCTATCGTAAAGATGCATCAAATTTAATTAATTACGGTTTTTATGTAATTATTTTAATTATGCTTCTTATAACCTTAACAAGTGTTAGCGGTATGTCCGGAATGATGGCTCAAATAGCTGAATACTTAAAAGCAGGTGCTTAGTTATGCCACAAGAAAGATTTCAAGTTTATTTAGCTATAGTTAGTTTTGTATTTTTCTTTTTTTCTTTAATAATTTTGTTTATCGAATTGAGGTTAAAAGATGATTGATTTTGAAAAAGAATTTAATGATTTTATAGTCAGCAATAATAATGCTGATCCAGTGACTGCTATATATAATTTGTTTCCTGACTTGTCAGATGAACAAATAAAGATATTTTTGCAGTTAGATTATATGGCGAATAAGTATAATGTAATTCAAATTAAAATGTTTTTACAAACATATTTGAAGCATAAGCGCAGCAATAAAAATATGACATTTGCCAATATGTTGTCTTTTAGAAAAACATTAGAAAGCTATTCACTTGCTGAGCATTTGAAAGGTGTGAAAATTGCAAGTCAAAATATGCAGCGGGAGGAGAAGTAAGATGAAAAGAAGTTCTTTGTTAATGGAATTTGGACATCCTTGGAAAGAGAAAGAGGAAAAGAAAAATAAGGTTGTTGAATTAGATGATATTAAATTTGGAATGTGTCCTTTATGTGGCGGTGATTTGTATTATATTTCTTCGGAATATATATATGCTTGTTTTGATTGTGAATATGATGATGATTTCGTGGTGTATTAATATGGCTGGTTCAATTTGTTTATTTAGTGGAATGCAGCGTTCAGGTAAAACATTTTTAGCTACTGTAATAGCTACTTATTATAATAAAAAATTCAACATCCCGGTTTATACAAATATGGATGTTGAAGATTTTATTAAAATATCATTTTTGTCTCAGTTGCCTGTAAATAAAGCACCAAAAATATTATTGCTTGATGAGTTGCATTTTTATCTTAATAGCCGGAATTTTAAAAGTCAAGCAGATTTCATATATTTTCTTAATACTATTTGTAAAAGAAATATATTCTTGCTAGGCACGTGTATCCATCCGGATATGATAGATAAAAATTTGCGTATACAATTAAATTATTTTGTTCTCTGTAAATCAGATAATAATAATCTGCATTATAAAATATTTGATGTACAGGGTCAAACCCAAAAGCTTTTGAGTTTTAAAAAAGATGCTGATTTGTTTAGTTATACAAATTATGATACTTCTGAAATACCTTTAACATTCAGATTTGATATTGATAATTATATCAAGCTTAATGAAAATAAGAAGTATTTTAGTTAATTAGGAGGTGTATTTATGAATGATAATTCTAATAAATTAATTGATTGTATTAATTCCGATATATCCGCAATCAAGCGATATGATAAGGATATAAGCAAGACATATGTTTTTATCGCAAGACGTTTGTATGAATTAAAAGAATCAAATTATATAGAGCGAACCGATTTTAAAGGTTATAAAAATATATATGATTTAGCCTTACATGAATTCGGTTATGAAGCTTCTAAGGTAAGATATTTAATTGCTATATTTTTAAGATTTTTTAATGATGATATTGAATATACTAAAAGTAGTGTAACTTATAAAGGTAAATCATTAAATAATAAATATAGTGATTATTCAATAACTCAGCTTCGTTATATGTGTGAAATGACAGATCAGCAATTGAAAAAATGTAGTCCTGATATGTCAGTAAGGGAAATAAAAGATATAAAATTGAATCTTGGTACGCGCGTACCGGGCAACAGTGTTGAAAATTCAACAAATCAAAAAAACGAAAATAATATTATTAAAGGTGTTTTCTTGGATAAAACAGAAAAGCAGGAAGATAATCCGGCAGAAAAAGTAACTACTATTATAGTTTCTGAGCTTCCGAAGCAGCAGAAGGAAAATAAGACAATAACAATTGATGTTAAATCAGATGTTGAAGTTAATTCTGATGCTGTTTCTGATGAATCACCTTTATCTTCAGAAGATTTTTATAAGAAAGAATATTTAAGAGTTTTAAATGAAAAATCTGATTTGCAAGTTCAAGTTGCAAATTTGGAAGAACAAATAAATAATATTAATAAAAATATAAAATTAAAAAGTGATATGATTCAGTATGTTTATAAGGAACTTCAATCTTTAAAAATTAAATCTACTGATAAATTAATTAATGAAATCTATTTATTTTATGCTGAAGGCAAATTGCCAGATAAGGTTAATTTTTTTGAGAATGTTATATAGGTGATGTTATGAAAGTATTAGTTGCTTGTGAAGAAAGTCAAATAGTTACTAAAGCTTTTAGAGCTAAAGGTCATGAAGCTTATTCATGTGATATACAAGATTGTTCTGGTGGTCATCCTGAGTGGCATATTAAAGATGATGTATTGAAAATTTTAAATTTTAATTGGGATATGCTTATAGCTCATCCTCCTTGTATATATTTAACTAAAGCTTCATCAAATTCTTTATTTAAAAATGGTGTACTAAATGAGGAACGTTATAGGAAGGGTTTAGCAGCCAAGGAGTTTTTTATGACATTGTATAATGCACCTATCAAATATAAGTGTATTGAAAATCCAACACCTTTAAAAATATTTGAATTACCTATGTATAGTCAGGTAATTCAACCGTATGATTTTGGACATCCATTATCAAAACGTACTTTGTTATGGTTAATTAATTTACCCGGTCTTATGGCAACCGATGTAATTAGAAAAGATTATGTTGTGTCTACAAGATATAGTATTTTTTATAATAAAGGTGGTAATGATAGGCAAAGAATTAGGTCAAGAACATTTGAAGGTATTGCATATGCTATGGCTTCACAATGGAATTTTAAAGAGTAATAATATGAAATATTTTGATTCTGATCGGCGTCGGGTACATAGTATTACCCGACGACAGTCTCATAGATGAGACTTTTTGATAAAAAAGCATAAAAAATAGGGGTGAAAAATTGATTGATACAGTATGTTTTTTAACACCTAAAATTCCGGAAATTTATATTAGAAAAATAAAATTAAAATTAAAGCTGTATGAATGTACAGATTGTGAATCAGGAGAAATATTATATTCATTCTCTACCGGGGTTATACCCGGAAGTTATGACAGTAGTATAAATTTAAAAATTAATATAGATAATACGATTAAAATAACTTGTAGTATTCACAAAATAATATTAGGTTATAACATTGCATACGGTTCTGACAATTTGATTTTGTTGGCTAATTGTTTAAAAAAGATATTGTATAAAACATTGGAAGTTAAGCTTCCTGATGTAATGCTCTGGGATTTGCTTCGTATAGATTATACTTTAACATTCAATTTAAAAAATCAGGAGAATGTAGAAAGCTATATTAATAGCTTGCGGATGACTGCATCATATGCACGCAGAGAAACAGATGGAAAAGATAATCAGGGTATATGGCTTAATGGATCTACTACTGTAATTAAGTTTTATAATAAGCAGCGTGAATTTATAAAGCATGATTACAGAAAAATTAAACAGGTTGCAGGTATTGAAAAAGCTGAAAATCTAATTGATTTGTCCCAAGGACTTTTACGGGTTGAAGTTTCTATATATAGCCGGAAGATTAAGCAGCTTTTTCCAAAAACTATATATCGCAAACAGATGTTTAAGGAGTACAAAAAATTAATAAATGAATATGGTTTTAAAAATCCTGTTGTACAAGCTTTTGATAAGCAATTTAAAAAGAATAAAGTAACATTAAAGGATTTCAGAATTGATAAAATAATAAAACTTTGGGAAAGTGAGGTTCTGAAAGTGGTTAAGGATGATACAAATAAAGTTTTAGTTAATAAAGATAATTTGGTATTGGAAAAATTAAAAGAAAATTATAGCAATCGTAAGGTAAGTAGTTTGTATACGTTTTGGACTTTACTTAGTACAAGAGGTGAATTATACGTAAAAACACTATATCAAAAAGCTACTTTTTATCGGTTGCGTAAGGATTTGATATCATGCGGTATAAGCTGGAAAGATACAAATATTTATATTAAGACAGATGAGAAGGTTATAAGCTTTGTGCCTTCCTTAGATTCTCCGTTTTTGTATGATTATAATAAGCCTAATGATGAATTTAAGGAGAAGGTATATCAGTTGTTGAGGGGTGCATGATGTTACAAATGTTACAAAAAGAAGTTCGATTTTATAAAGATTGGATGATAAAAGAACCGGAGTTTTTTATTATGATATTCGTCATGATAATTTTAGAAACTTTAGCTTTAATTTTTATATGAGGTGCTTAATGTTAGTACAAGATTTTTTAAACAATTGGTTAAATACATATGGTAAGCATAATTTGCGAGATACTACTTTTAAGGAGTATCAAAGGCATATTATACAATATATAAATCCTCGGATTGGTAATATTGAAATAGATGAATTAACTCCTCTGCAGCTTCAAAATTTTTTGTATGATGTCCTTGAAAATGGTCGGCAACGTGGAGATAATAAGCAGCTTAATCCTAAGACTGTTATACAAACACAAAGGATATTGCATAAAGCTTTTTCAAATGCTGTTAAGCTTAATATAATAAAATCTAATCCGGCAGATTTTATTGATATTCCTAAGAAGAAAAAGTTTAAGTATAACATTTTGCTTGGTGATGAGCTCCGGCAGTTTATAAAAGCCTTTGAAGGCTTGCATATATATAACGCTGTTGTGCTTGCCCTGCTTCTCGGTCTCCGACGTGGTGAGCTTTTAGCATTGACTTTTGATGATATTAATTTTACTGAAAAGTCTATTTATATAAATAAGTCTGTTGTTAATGGCAAGAATGGAGTTAAGCTTGATACTACAAAGACTGATGATGAAAGAATTATAATTCTTTCTGATGATATGGTTGAATTTCTGAAAGAAATTTATAAATTATCTTTAAGTTCTTATGTTGTGTCAAACATGAGAGGTCAGATGTATAATCCGGCAAGCTTTTCAAGATTGTATACATATAGCCGGGATAGTCGTAAGCTTCCAAAGGTTCGGTTTCATGATTTGCGACATATACATGCAACAATATTATATAAGAATGGTGTACAAGCTAAGGTCATACAAGAACGTCTTGGGCATAGCAATATATCAACTACGCTTGACATATATACTCATTTGTTTAAAGAGGATCAGGTGCATGCAGCTAATATTATATCAAGTAATATATTGAACTCCTGATTTATAAGATAATATACGTATCTTTTCCTACGGATTTTTTGTTTTTCAAAAAATGTAAAAGAGACTTATTTTCAAAGTCTCTTTTTTGTTGAAATTTTATGCCGTAGAAGGGACTTGAACCCCCACGGTGTTGCCACCAACGGATTTTGAGTCCGTCACGTCTGCCATTCCATCACTACGGCTTAACCACTTTAAAATATTAGCATATCTAATAATAAAAAGCAAGTGATTTTTTATATTTTCTTTACTGATGTAATTGGTAATATTTACTTTCTTTATATGTTTTGAATTTTACGACAAAGCTGTTTCTATTTTATCCTCTTCTTCATAATCACCCATATCAACCTTGGATATTTTGTCAAACTTTTTCTCTATTTTGTTTGAGGTTATATGAATTTTGTCAACATCATCAGAAACCTTTTTTATATCCTTTGCAAGAGAATCCCATCTGTCCTTATACAGCTTGAATTCTTTGCCTAATTTGTTCAGCTCGTCATGAATTATGCTTGCATATTTTTCTCTTTCAATATTTCTTAAAACTATCTGCACTGTTGAGAGCACGGACAGCAGCGTTGTAGGTGATGATATCCACACTCTTTTTGCGCTTGCATAATCTATCAAATCCTGATGGTATGCATTTATTTCCGCAAAGATGGCTTCCGCAGGCAAAAACATAATTGCTTGCTCGGATGTCTCTCCATATATTATATACTTTGATGAAATATCATTTATATGTTTTTTAACATTAGCTTTGAAATCACGTTCATGCTGTTTTCTTTCCGGTTCGGTGATATTCTTATCTATCATTCGTTGATAGTTTTCGAGAGGAAACTTGGAATCGACGCAAATCATCCCCACAGGCTCCGGTATGTATAATACGGCATCCGCTACGGTATCATTAGGAAGCTTCTTTTGTATTTCATATATTTTGTCGTTATTCTCCCCAAATATTGATGTTAAAATATGATTCAGCTGAACTTCTCCAAATGTACCTCTGCTTTTTTTATCGGTCAGAATATCCTGTAATGAAACTATATCGGTTGATAAGCTTTCAATTTTCTTCTGTGCTTCGTCAATTTTCGAAAGACGCTCCAAAATATTTACAAATGTTTTATTCGTTTTTTCAAATCCTTCATTTAATCTTTCTTCTACACGCATATTAATTTTATCAAGATCTTTACTTATCCTGTCATTCAATGAAGTGAAGTTTTCATTTAATGATTTAGATGTTTCACTGCTGAAACCCATGAATGCTTCAGTCATTTTATTTGTATTCTTCTCCATTTTCTCAACTGTTTCAAGCTTGTTAGTAAGAATTTCTCTAAGCTGCTTTTGTTCGGAATCAGAAATCTTTTTAGATATCTGATCTGCTAAATATAAATTATTCTGACTCAGATTAATTTTTAATTCAGACAGAATACGATCTTCAAGTCCTCTATTTGATAATTTCAGTAAAATTACAATACATAAAACAACTAAAATTAAAAGCAAAGCTATTATTATAATCTCCATGTCCATCTCCCTCCAATTTAATACTATACCAAAATCGAACATTTGTCCACTTAATTTTAACCAAAAGTTATTATCCAATATTAATGAAATCTTAACGAATATAAATAAACCTTTACATCATTTTTATATGTACTATGCTACAATAAGCCTACTAAAAATCAGGAGGTTTAAATGAATTTTATTATTATTGCATCTATTATAGCTGTATTTTTCATCAATTTTTATTTTATTGATGAAATTTTTAAGATTGTTGAACTTCCTGCTGAAAACACAGTTGACATTTGTCAGACTAAATCATTTAACAACATGAGAACAGCTCTTATATGCGGAGATATTGACATTTGCCATGAATTATCAGAACTACTGGAGCACCATAATGTATCTTCAATAATATCGAATGACAAAGTACAGCTTTGTCATCCATATCCATATGATTATTTGATAGTTGTGCATAGTTCAGACTTAGACAACCTAACAATTTGCTCAATTGGAATGAAAATATTTGGAATAAATAATGTAATTTCTATTTGTAATCAACAATACAATAAAAGAATTTACGAAGAAAATAATATTCCTTATTTATTCAGAAACAATTTGACAGCCTCTGACATCGTATATAAATTGTTAAATATTTGCAATAACAGGAGTTAATATGCTAATAATAAAAAAAATTAAAATAAGTTATACGGAAATAATTGTATTTGGTACTTTGGTAATAATTTTGTCGGGAGCGCTGCTCTTAAGTTTGCCTATATCATCTAAATCCGGCATTGTCACCCCGTTTATTGATTCGTTATTTACATCGGCCTCTGCTTTCTGTGTTACAGGGCTTATAGCTTATGATACATTTACTCATTGGTCTTTGTTCGGTCAATTAATAATTCTTTTGCTGATTCAGACAGGCGGTCTTGGTTTTATGACAGTTATAACTTTATTTTCAATGTTTTTAAGGAGAAAAATCGGATTAAAGGAAAGACGACTGTTGATGGAATCGGCAAACACTTTAAAAATAGGCGGCATTGTAATGCTTGTAAAAAAAATTATCATAGGTACTTTTCTGTTTGAGAGCATGGGAGCATTAATACTTACTTTAAACTTCTATCCGGAAATGGGATTTAAGGAGGGATTATTTTATGGAATATTTCACTCTGTATCCGCATTTTGTAATGCCGGCTTTGATTTGATGGGTAAGTATGGGCAATTTTCCTCCTTAACAGCCTTCTCAAATAACTTTGTTGTAAATGCAACCGTGATGACCCTTATAGTTTCAGGCGGAATTGGATTTGTTGTATGGGATGACATAATCAGCAGTCATGCTTGTTTCAGGAAGTTTCAACTTCACACAAAAATAGTACTTGTTACAACCACTGCATTGATTTTAGCAAGCTCATTGTTATTTTTTGTAATTGAAGCCGATCATAGCATGGCAGATATGAGCATTGGGGAAAGAATATTGGCATCCGTATTTCAGTCTGTAACTCCACGAACTGCAGGCTTCAATACGATTAATATGAATGAAATGTCTGAAGGGGGAAACTTATTGACCATTATATTGATGATAATAGGCGGAAGCCCCGGTTCAACAGCCGGAGGCATAAAAACTACAACTTTTATTACACTTCTTGCAGGAGCATGGGCATCAGCCGGTCAAAGTTCAGATATATCAATTTTCAAACGCAGACTTGAAACCGATACTTTAAAAAAAGCAAGTGCCATAACTGTAATTTATATGTCAATAGCACTTATCGCGATAATTTTAATTAGCACTATACAAGAATTTCCTTTGAAGGAAATAATGTTTGAGGTTTTTTCCGCACTTGGAACAGTTGGACTAAGTTTAGGTATAACGCCTTCGCTTAATGCTTTGTCAAAAATAATAATAACTTTACTGATGTATGGTGGCAAGGTAGGGGTTCTGTCAATTGCAGCTGTAGTTGCTGAAAAAAAGGAACCTTCTCTGCTCAGCAGACCACATGAAAAAATAATAATAGGATAGGAGAATTTTAAATGAAATCTTTTTTAATAATTGGAATGGGGGCTTTCGGACGTCACTTAGCACTTAAAATGTCTAATCTTAATAATGATGTTATGATAGTTGATAAGGATGCGGCCATTATTGATGAAATGTCTTCTATGATTACCGATGCTCAGATAGGGGACTGTACAAAGGAAGATGTGCTCAGAGCTTTAGGTGTAAATAATTTTGATATATGCTTTGTAACTATAGGGGATACTTTTCAGTCCTCTTTGGAAATCACCTCTCTGTTAAAAGACTTAGGCGCAAAATATGTTATTTCCAAAGCAAGCAGAGATATACAGGCAAAATTTCTGTTAAAAAACGGCGCTGATGAGGTTGTTTATCCTGATAAAGATATGGCGGAGAAGTTAGCGGTGCGTTGCAGTTCAAACAACGTTCTTGACTTTTTTTCTGTTAACAGTGAATATTCCTTATACGAAACACCTGTTAAGCATAATTGGGTAGGTTTCAGCATTGAGGAAGTAAATGTAAGAAAAAGGTTTCACATTAATATACTGCTTATAAAAAACGGTGACAGCATTATGACGCTGCCAAAAGCGGATTATATTTTTAAGGAGGATGACCACGTTATAGTAATAGGAAAACCAGAGGATGTTCTGAAAATTACCGAAAATGTATAAAAGATGCTTTGAGGCATCTTTTATATATCTGAAAATCGATAACCCACACCTATTTCTGTTAATATAAATCTTGGATTAGAACTGTCTTTTTCAATTTTCCTTCTCAGGCTTGCCATAAAAACCCTTATGCTTTTAGCATCACCTGTCTCACCATATCCCCAGACTTCTTTGGAAATATGACTGTGGGTTATAACTTTGCCCCGGTTAGCAATTAGTAACAGAAGCAGTTTAAATTCAATTGGTGTCAGGTGTACTTCATTGTCATCAACATACACTCTGTGTTTTTCTCTGTCTACGGTAAGATAATCGGATTTATAAACACTTTCGGGCGCATATCCGATTTCTCTTTCTATTAATCTCTCCATAACCCTGATTCGTGCAAGCAATTCTCCCATTGAAAATGGTTTTGTAACATAATCATTTGCACCTGAATCTAAAGCCGCAATTTTATCATTGTCCTGTTCTCTGGCTGAAACAATTATTATTGGAATATCCGATACATTTCGTATCTGTTTAATTATATCAACTCCATCCATATCCGGGAGACCTAAATCCAATAGTATAATATCCGGATTTTCAGTACAAAAATATAATATGCCGTCATTACCGTTCCTTGCCGATATTATTGAATATCCTTTAGACTTTAATGCCATAGTCATAAAATTAGTAATCCTATTGTCATCTTCAATGATTAATATTTTACTCATTACAATCAACCTCCAGAGGAAGAACAACAGTAAATTTCGCTCCTCCTTTATCTGAGTTGGATGCTGTAATTGTGCCTTCATGAGCTTTCACAATTTCCTTACAGATTGTAAGACCGATACCAACTCCCATGCTCCCATCCACAATATCATTTTTATGATAGGATACAAATCCATCAAATATGTTGTCAATAATTAACGGATAAATTCCCTTTCCATTATCTGATACTTCAAAAATAACATATTTATCTTCAGCATATACCTTTAGAAAAATTTGTGCTTCTTCGCCCGCATGCTTACAGGCATTATCCAAAAGATTAACTAAAACCTGAACAATCAATCTTCCATCTACGGGAACAAGTATTATTTCTTCAGGAACAGATACTTTAATTCTTCCGTCGGTATTAAAATGCTGTACAAACGTCAATGCCTGATTAATTATATCGTCAACTGCCTCGTAGCTCTTTACAATTGTCAATCCGCCTTCACTGATACGTGTCATATCAAGGATATTTTGTACAGTTTTAATCAACCAGGCAGATTCAGCATGAATATCTGATGTCAACTTTTTTATAGAATTTTCATCTAAATTTTCATAGCTGTCTAATATAAGCTCACTTGCACCCTTGATACTTGTGAGAGGTGTTCTTATGTCATGAGATATGCTTCTGAGCAATGTGCTTTTTAATCTCTCTCTCTCAACATCAACCTTAATTTTTTGTCTCTCATCATACATAAATTCTCTGTCTAAAATAATAGCCATTTGATAAACTATTGTTTTAACAATCATATAATTCTCATTTGATAAAGGAGAAATAACATTAATTATTTGAACTGTACCCCTTTGTTTTCCGATACCTTTAATTGGAATTGAGATTGTATTTTCTTTGTTATTTACTTCATTATCAGTAATACCTTCTGCTTTGTAAATTTTATCATCACTGTCCAAAAGTACGTAACAATCATATCCTAAATAATCCTTTATATAGTTTATACCTTTTAAGATTGTATTTTCATTTCCGGTTACATTAATAAAATCCTTTGTTATTTCATACAGAATTTTAGCTGTTCTTTCATTTCGTTTTGATATTTCAGTTTGAAGCTGCAATTTTGTGGTCATTGTACTTGAAATCAAAGAAGCAGTTAAGAAAAAGATAATCAAAATTATGTCTTGCGTATTACTGATTTCAAAACTATGTACCGGCTCAGTAAACAAAAAATTAAACATAAGGACATTTATTATTGCAGCGGCAGCACTGTATATATATCCTCTTGTTATGATTGTAACAGTCAGTACACCAACTATAAACACCATAAGTGTGTTTTCTTTACTGATTCCTGCTTCGTTCATAGCTATCGAAAGCAGAGTGGAAATAAAGCAAACAAAAATAGTACTAAAAAAATATCTTATGGAAATATATTCTTGTTTTTCTTTACTTATTTTCATAGTTGGTCTCCGTCTTAATAATAAGTTTACTGTATTATATAAGAAATTTCTCTATAAATAAAGCAAATTTTATTCATTGGACTTTTAAAGATTATAAAACTTTCATTATAGCTTATATGCCTAAAAGCCATTTTGCCATGGAGAAGTATACTATTAATGTTACGGCATCAACAATTGTTGTTATCAGCGGACCTGCCATAAGTGCAGGGTCAAGCTTTATCTTTTTTGCTAAAATAGGGAGCATCCCCCCAACAATTTTTGCTAAAACCACAGTGAAAAGCAACGTAATACATACTGTCACAGATACAAGCAAATCAACCTTTTCAAAATAATAAATTCTGATAAAATTCAATGCTGACAACGCTACTCCCACTAATAAGCTTACCTGAAACTCCTTCCATAATACCTTAAAAACATCCTTCAGATTTATTTCTCCTAAAGCGAGTCCCCTGATTATAAGTGTTGATGATTGCGAGCCGGCATTACCTCCGGTATCCATAAGCATTGGGATAAATGCTGTGAGTATTACCACAGATTGTAATACTGCATCAAAATTACGTATAATATTGCCTGTAAAGGTCGCTGAAATCATTAAAATTATTAACCAAGTCAATCTATTTTTTGCTAAAACAAAAGCATTTGTTTTTAAGTATTCTTCTTCAGACGGCTGCATTGCTGCCATTTTTTCAAAATCTTCCGTATTTTCCTGATCAATGATATCAATAATGTCATCTATTGTAACTATACCGACCAGCCTTCTTTCATTATCCACTACAGGCATTGAAAGCAAATCATATTTTTTAAACAGAGCCGCAATCTTTTCTTGGTCGTCGTGAGTATTTACATAAATTACATCAGATTTCATAATATCTTTAACAAGCAAATCGTCTTCACTTAATATAATCTTTCTTAAAGATATAACACCTTCAAGCTTTCTGAATTCATCTATAACATAACAGGTATGAATAGTTTCTTTATCTACACCTGTATGCTTAATATGTTTAATTGCTTGTTCTATCGTCATTTCTTTTTTTAAGTCAGCATACTCTATAGTCATTATGCTGCCGGCAGAATATTCCGGATAATTCAGGAATTGATTAATGAGATTTCTTGTGCTTTCATCCGTGTTTTTAAGAACCTTTTTAACGATATTTGACGGCATTTCTTCTAAGAAGTCGATTGTATCATCAAAAAACAACTCGTCTAAAATATTTTTTATTTCTTTGTCTGTAATTGATTCAATGATATATCTTTGAAGCTCATTTGAAATATAAGAGAAAACTCCGGATGCAATTTCCTTAGGTAAAATTCTGAATATAACCAAAAGCTTTTGTTGTTCTAATTCTTCAAAAAGCTGTGCAATATCCACAACATTCATTTTAATAATTTCGATTTTTGCATCGGCATATTTACCTTGTTCAAGAAGATTTAAAATAATTTCTTTCATTTCTGCCCTCCATTAATAGAACCATCTATAGATAGTTCTTAGATTGATGACAAAGTCATCAAGATGATAGGCTGTTGAAAAAGTTCATCCTGCAAGGCGCCGGAAGACGGGCAACCGCAGCGTATTAGACATACGTGAGGATTGACCGGATGAACGGCAACGACGCAGGGGGACTTTTTCAGCAGCCTGAGAACTATCTATAGATAGTTCTATATTATTATTAAATTTTTTTATGAAATTATTTGGTAATGGGAAAGGACATAGATGTGAATTGAAATTGTTGAAAAGAAAAATACGTATAAATGATTTATTCTAAAGTAATCTTTGTATAAAAAGAATAAAGTTTGATATAATATATGAGTTTTTCTTCACAATTTAAATATTTTCCACTATAGTCCATACTACTATTACCCGACTCCATTCTTTTCACCTCCGAATAATTAATTTACACTTTTATTATTCTATTTGTTTATCTCAGTAAAGTCAACCCTTATAGGACGAATTTTTTAATGGAAGTGCTGCTATGACTAATATCAAATGAAGAAATCATAAAAAGACTGACACAATTGGTCAGTCTCAGATTGATGACAAAGTCATCAAGATTCTCTCACTTCCAGCATAAGCGACTGACACCAAATTAAAATTTGGGTCATCTGCTTTCACTTCCAGCATAAGCGACTGACACCAAATTAAAATTTGGGTCATCTGCTTATTTTATTAAAAGTTCTGCTATTTGTACAGCATTTGTTGCTGCTCCTTTTCTTACCTGATCACCGCAGCACCATAACGACAATGAGTTGTCATTAGTAATATCCTTTCTGATCCTGCCTACATATATTAAGTCCTGATCTGTTGTATCCAGCGGCATTGGATATTTTTTGTTAGCTAAATCATCAATTAATTTAACTCCCTCCGCTTTTGCTAACAATTCTTTAGCTTTTTCCGGTGTTATTTCTTTTTCTGTTTCAATAGTAATTGATTCTGAATGACTTCTGTAAACAGGTACCCTTACACAGGTACAATTTACTTTTAAATCAGGATTATGAAATATTCTTCTTCCTTCGTTTTGCATTTTCATTTCCTCTTGAGAATATCCTTCATCATCAAAATCTCCTATTTGAGGTATCAAGTTGTAAGCAATCTGGTATTGAAAGGTTTTTGCTTCAACAGGATTTCCCTTGCTGAGGTTTTCAATCTGCTGATTCAGCTCATTAATTCCATTTACACCTGCGCCTGATACCGCCTGGTATGTTGAAACAATCATTCTGTTGATTTTAGCATATTTATTCAATTCATTTAAGGCAGTCATAGCTATAATCGTTGAACAGTTAGGATTTGCTATTATACCCTTGTGATTTTTTACATCTTCACCGTTTACTTCCGGAACTATCAGAGGCACATCTTCGTTTAGCCTGAAGGCAGAGCTGTTATCTACTACAACTGCACCTGCTTTTACCGCAGCAGGCGAAAGAGCTTCACTTATATGATTCTCTGCCGCACAAAGCACTATATCCATATCTTTGAAGGAATCTTCGGTCGCTTCTTCGATAATATATTTTTTCCCTTGGAATTCAACTTCTTCTCCTGCGCTTTTTTTGCTTGCCAACAATTTCAATTCATTAAAAGGAAAATTTCTTTCTCCGATAACCTTGAGCATTTCCTGTCCAACCGCTCCGGTTGCTCCTAAAATTGCAATATTTACTTTTTTCATATTCATTCCTTCTTCCAATAAAAATTTATAAAAATTTACATCTTCTTTTAAATATATAAAATTTATTATAGCAACAATTTCTGATATGTCAAGTTTTTGTTTGCAATTGCATTACATAGTTATTTCTTTTACGAACAAAAAAGGGAAGATATAAAATCTTCCCCGGATTAATGAACCACTATAGATTATTGAAATCCGGTCTTATCTTCCAAATACCATTTTCTCTTATAGCATTCCACTGAACATTGTCTTTTTCTATTACTTCTTTTGTTTCACCGTCTATTTCTATTTTGTAATACAAATTAACAATTGCAGCATCTTTATTTGTTGCATCCATTTCATAACCGTTAATCTTGTAGCTTAACAGTTTTATGTTTGAGCTTTCTGCTTTTTCAGCATACTTATCGAAATCTTTTTCTCTGTCTTTAACCGGCTCCATCAAATACATGTAGCTGTACCTTCCTGTCTTCATACCGGATAAATATTTATCGGCTCCGTCGGCAGGTGATTTTTCTCTGTAATCAAGCTCACCTTTATCCAATGGGTACGTTGTTTTTGATTCTTCATCTGTTGCAATATATGCTCTCGGGTCATAAACGTTACTTGGATTCCAAATCATATATTCGTAAATTCCAAGCTCTTTTGCCGCAACTATTTGTGTTCTGACCTTATCATAACCATACTCTATGCCGGCCCAATCAAAATCCTGCAGCCACGGTCTGATTATCGGAGGGGTAACCATAGAGGAATTTTTCTCAATTGCTTCTTCCATAGAACCTTTGACAACAAGGTAAGGATGTGCATTAGGATTTTCTAAGTTATACCAGCCTGTTGAATAGTGGCTTGGGTAAACCATCGGTGCAATATTGTCTACATGTTCACCGATTAAAATCCATGTCTGACCTATATCTTCCGGATAATCATCCCATGTTCTTGTTGTTATACCAAAGACATCCGCGCCTAAGTTCACATTGTAAGGCTCTAATTCTTCTCTTGCATATTGCAGGAATTCTGCTATTGCCTCATCTTTATCCCTATCGTTTCTGCCCGGAAATTCGGTTATAGGGTTATACTTTTTTGCTCCGTCAGGAAATCTGACATAATCAAATTGAATTTCATCGAAACCCAAAAGCGATGCTTCCTTAGCAATGGCTATATTGTAATCCCATACATATTTATCAAAGGGGTTAATCCAAGGGATGTTACCGCTGTTTGGATCTAACCATGTTCCTCCCGATTTTAACTGTATTGAATGTTCGGGACTCTTAACCGCAAAATTCTTATCCTTAAATGCAACTATTCTTCCTATTGTATATATATCATATTCTTTAAGAACTTTAAGCATATTGTTTGCATCTTTTATAGGAATTGCAGTTGCTTCATTCATCTTTTGTACGATTTCTATATCACTTTTGTATGTTATAAGTCCGTTATCATCTTTTACGTTTATTACTAAACTGTTGATTTCCGTACCTACAGCTATACCTATGATTCTTTCAAATCTGTTGGCTTTTTCCGCACTTGCAGAAAGTTCCTTTGCTTTTGCAGTATCCTTATCGGCAAGAGCTTTCACATATGCACCGTATGCATCTATATTTTCTTTATTCAATTCATTGCCTGCTGTGTGACCCGTAGCATACAATGCTTTTACTTCAACTGTTTTCTTTTCTCTTTCTTCTCCCACGGGAATTAAAGGAACATAAAATTCTTTTAATTCTTCCTTTCGTTTCGCTTCAACTTCAATTCTTTCCTGAAGCTTTTTTTCTAATTCTTGTTTTTGCCTTTCTTCTTCGGATAACTCCGGTTCGGATGGTTCGGAAGGAACTACTGCAACAGGATCTTCATTTTCTTCATTGGGTATGGGTGTATTTGCACTGACCTGACCTGTACAGCCGGCCAGCATAGATGAAATTAGTAATAATATTATTGCTTTTCTCGATTTTTTAAACATAAATCCTCCTTAAAATGTTATGTAGATACTGGAATAACCATACCCTTACTATTATGTTATTAAATCGTAATCATAGTTTATGATTAATAATATCATATTTAAATTTTATAGGCAATAAACATTACAGGTTTTTTCTATTTTCGACAATGTAATTTTTAACAAAATATTTATCTTTTACCTTGACAGATATTTTTTGAAATAATATAATTATTTATCAAAAAATGGGAGGTTACATATGTTAACTGCAATTGTAGGAATAAACTGGGGTGATGAAGGTAAAGGCAGAATGGTCGATTTGTTATCTGCTGACTATGATATAGTATGCCGCTACCAAGGCGGAAATAATGCGGGTCATACTGTAGTAAATGAATCGGGCAAATATATACTCAATCTTCTTCCGTCCGGCATACTAAGACCGGATGTAGTGAATATTATGGGCAATGGAATGGTGATTGATATCGAACACCTACATAAAGAAATAAACAGTTTAAGGGAATCCGGTATAAAAATTACTCCGGATAACTTAAAAATCAGCGACAAAGCGATTATATGCCTGCCATATCACGTTAAGCAGGATGTTTTAGAAGAAGAGCGTCTTAAAGATTTGAAATTTGGTTCCACAAAACGAGGAATAGCCCCCGTATACGGTGATAAGTATCTGAAAAAGGGAATCCGAATGGGAGATTTGTTTAATGAAGAAGCGTTAAAAGAACATTTAAACCAAGTTGTTGAGTGGAAAAACTTAATGATTGCGGGTGGATATAAATCCATAGAATTTTACCCTGAGGATATGTATAACTGGCTTATGAATTATTCAAAGGAATTAAAAGAATACATATGCGATGTCGGCTTGTACCTGAATGATGCAATAAGCAAAGGAAAGAAAATAATGTTTGAAGCACAGTTAGGTGCTTTAAGAGACATAGATTTCGGTATATACCCATATACCTCTTCATCCTCTACAATTGCCGCATATGCACCTATCGGCTCGGGAATTCCGGGACAAAAGCTTGACAATACAATCGGAATAATGAAAGCATATTCGTCATGTGTAGGCGAGGGACCTTTTACCGCAGAAATGTTCGGAGAAGAAGCAAAAGCTTTAAGAGAAGCAGGAGGCGAATACGGAGCTGCTACGGGACGTCCCAGAAGAGTGGGACCTTTTGATGTAGTTGCTTCAAGATACGGTGTTCAGGTTCAAGGTGCTGATATACTGGCCTTGACAAAGCTTGATATATTATCATATTTAGATAAAATTCCTGTAGTTACAGGCTATGAAATCAACGGAAAAACAACAGACGATTTCCCTATGGGTATGGATTTAAACGCAGCAAAACCTGTTATAGAGTACTTAAAGGGATGGAATTGCGATATAGGAAGCTGCCGAAAGGAAGCTGATTTACCTAAAGAATGTTATGAATATATAAAATATATAGAGGAAAAAGTAGGAAGTAAAATTAAGTATGTTTCTGTCGGAGCAGAAAGAGAAAGCTATCTGACACTGGAGTAGCAATAGATAAGAAATAGATAAGATGGGATTACTCGCTGATGCTCGGAATGACGAATGACGTTGTCATCCTGAACGCAGCGAAGGGTCTCATCTTTTGTGGTACGAGATTCCCGGTCTCATTCACAAAAATATTTACTCCCTATGGTCGTATATTCCAAATCAAAGGTTTGGGTCATCTGCTTATTTTGGGTTTAATTGTGGTTATGTAGTAGTTTATAAAAATTGAAAATGCATAATCGTAAACTATAAATAATATTTGTCCTGCAAGAATCATCCACCATGTTAACTTAATTGTAATAAACAACCTGATTACTAAGTACATTATAATTAAAGCAAAATTAAAGAATATTATCTTTGTCAAAAATAATGTATTTTTATTTTTTACCTTAATCTCCAGCAAGTGCTTAATGTAGCTGTACAATCCAAAAAATGCTACGTATGTTATAAACTCAAATTTATTGAAGGATAGGAAAAACCCTAATAAACAGGATGCAGCATAAAATAACAAGCCGCTTTTTCCGCCAAATTCAACTATTACAACTCCAACTAACAAAGCAGCTCCGGCGAATAATATAATTGTATTAGTTTCAATTATTGACGAAAGTATTATAAAAAGCTGATTTAACCCCAACAACACTCCCAGATATGCTATTTTGCTCTTTAACAGCATGAAATAAGATCCCCTCCCAGGCATTCACACAAGCAATCCGCACAAATAAGCTGTGTACAGCAATCCACACTTGAAGAACTCCTATTATAATTGTATGCCCTGTTTTGATACGTTTGCTGCATATTTAAAATCTGACTTAGAAAATTCTTATATTCAAAGTTATTCGGCTCCATTCTTACTGCATTCTGGACGAATTGCATACCTTGTCCGATTGAGCCCATATTTACATAGCAAACACCCATAAGATAATTCCATTCGGCATTTCTTATCTTCACGCCGTTTAGTACTCTGACCGCTTCATTAAACCTTCCGGTCTGAATAAGCTGTCTGATATTAAATAAACTGCTCGAACTGTTTTGATTTGAGTTATCGCTATAGCTGTAAGAACTCGAATATGAACCCGATGAGCTGACGTTCATTATTTCGTCGTAAGCCCATTGTATTTCCTTAAACTTTTCTTCTGCAAGATCCTGCAACGGATTATTTTCGTTCATATCAGGATGATATTTTTTAGCTAATTTTCTATAGACACTTTTTACTTCTTCTTTGGATGCACCTCTTGATAAGCCAAGCACTTCATAGGGGTCTTTCATACGTTTTGCTCCTTTTTATCTAATTTATTTAGTATTCCCGAATAAATAATATTATCAATTACAGCTTTATCTTGCATTAGCGGAAGCTTTTCTATTTCTTCACTTAAAAACGATAAATTAAGCATTAATAATTCTTTGGCATATTGCTCTTTATTGTCTGTATGCAAAAGGTTAAAAGGGTTGTATGAGTTATTTTCCTCGTCCTTTTCCATATCCTCGTAAGCATCAAGTAAATATATAAATTTACCTAAATAAAAACCGATTTTCCTTAAAGTTTTTTCCCAGTTGTCTTTTCTATATAAAAATATTTCTTCCATCAAATAACCAAATTCATTGGATACCTTATCGATATCATCCGTATTGCTTTTTTCAAGTTCAGAAATATTATGAAGCTTCTCCCTTATGATTTTTGTTTTTTCAGAAAGCTTCTTTTCAGCTTTGTTGTACTCTTTAGACAGTGACTTTAAAAGCAATAATGATTTATAATCTCTGTCGTCATTCCAGTTATCAAGCAAATTGTAATATGACAAAATTATATTTAAGGATGCGGCATACTCGGATACTTCGTTTTGTATAATCAATTGCTTCTTACTTGGGTGTACTATGCATCTTTCATTATATATTTTATTTTCAGGCTCATAGAGTGAGCTTAAAAGCAATATAAGAAATGTCATGTCATAATTCAATGTCATTCTAGATTTGTTGCTGTATTTTAATTTAAGAGTCTTACACAATCCGCAATAATAGCCCTTGTAGCTGTAGTACTCTTTAAACTTTAATTCCGATTTGTTTATTGTAACATATCCAAACAAATATTTCACTCATTTCTGTTTTCTTAATTTTCTTAATTTTCTTATTTTCCTTATTTTATCTTAAAATATTTAAAATGTTTTCAACCTGTACTTTAACACCGATTTGAAGACATTCCTCATCAAGCACGAATTTACTTGAATGCAACGGGTATACCTCTTTTGCCCCTGTACTTCTGCACCCTAAATTAAAAAAGCAGCTCTTTGTATATAAACAAAAATACGAAAAATCCTCGGTTCCCATGTCCGGATATTCAAGTATTTTTACATTATCATTTCCTAAAACATCGACAGCAGTTTCTCTTAACAAGTCAACTGCCCGGTCATTATTAATCAGCGGACCGTAGCTTTCTCTGAAGCTTACCGTCCCTTCTGTTCCATATGCTTCGGATACATTTTCAACAACATCTGAAATTCTTTTCTTCATAAACTCTCGCGTTTCAGGATCTAATGTTCTCATTGTACCGTCTAAATAAACATTGTCAGGTATGATGTTGGTCTGTGTTCCTCCCTGAATTCTTCCCATGGTTACTACCGCAGAATTCAATGGTGATATATTTCTGCTTATTATAGACTGAAGCGCCAATACAATGCCGCTTGCAGCAACAATCGGGTCTGCCCCGTTATGTGGCTGCGCTCCGTGGCAAGACTTCCCTCTGACACTGATGCTTATTTCATCAGATGCCGCCATCATTTTACCGTACTTTATACCGATTATCCCTGTTTCAAGAGTGGTACTTACATGAAGTCCAAATACAAATTCTACATCAGGATTCTTTAAACAGCCATGCTCTATCATTCTTTCGGCACCGCCGGTTGTTTCTTCAGCAGGCTGAAAAAAGAATTTAACATCGCCGTTTATTTCATCTTCCAATGATTTTATAATTTTAGCGGTCATTAAGGCAATTGCTGTATGGGCATCATGACCACAGGCATGCATTATACCTTCGTTTAGGGATTTATAGCCAAAATCTGCTTCTTCCTTAATCGGAAGAGCGTCTATATCGGCTCTTACTGCTATACATTTTGAGCCCGGTTCTTTATTCTTTCCCCGTATAATTGCCACTACACCTGTTTCTGCAACGCCTTTTTCATATTCTATATTCCAGGAATCCAAGCAGCGGCATATTCTATCCATCGTTTTATATTCATTCCCGCCCAGCTCAGGATTTTGATGGAATTCACGCCTTATTTTTATAAGTTCGGTATTATCGATTATATACATAATATATTAACCTTCTCTCTACTGTTAACTGCTATTTTATCAAGTCAAGCTAAACTAAAGCTTAAACAAATCTCTGCCTTAGTGTCAGTCGCTTATACTGTAAGTGAAAAAAACATGGCAGCACCAACTACATTAATGCTACCAAAATTCTTATAAGTTATCAAGTTTTATTGCGGAAATTTTACGATTATTTCTGTTCCATTACCCTCAATGCTTTCAACTTCAATCTTACCTCTATACAGCTCAGCTATATGCTTGACTATGGATAATCCAAGTCCGGTTCCGCCGGTATCCTTGGATCTGCTTTTATCCACTCTGTAAAACCTCTCAAATATTCTGTGCTGATGTTCCTTTGCTATTCCAACTCCCGTATCCTTTACAGAGGTTATGATAAAACCATCCTTTTTATATATTTTAGCAATCACGCTTCCATTTTCTTTATTGTATTTTATTGCATTGTCAATAAGGTTATAAAACAGCTCGCTGATATAATTATAATTTGCTTTCATATATATATCAGTTGCTTCAAAGGATAATTTTATATTTAAATCCTCAGCTTTTGCTTCTAACAGAGATACTACTTTATTTAATACATCCTTTAAATTAATTATCGTATCTTCATTTTTATCAGTATTTTCTTCTATCTTTGACAATCTCATAATATCTTCAATTAATGAAATCAATCTCAGTCCTTCATTATTAATCATGCTGCTGTACTTTTTAATACTGTCCATATCTGTTATGAACCCTTCTTTAATCAGTTCGGCAAATCCGATTATAGTCGTCAGCGGCGTTTTTAATTCGTGGGATACATTTGCCGAAAATTCACTTCTGATAATTTCCGCATTTTTAGTAATTGTGATATCTTCTATAAGTATAAGCATCCCTGTTACATTTTCTTGGTCTGTGACCGGACTTAAATAGTATCTGAAGTAATTGCCGTCGTTTTCTGAATCATAAACAATATGCTTGTTTTCTTCAAAGGATAAGTCTATTTTTGATAATATATTTTTATTTCTCGTCAGTTCAATGATGTTTCTTTCATTTTGTAAGTCAAATTTATCATTACCGATCATTTCTTTACCGCTTTTATTTATAGACAGAACATTTTTATCCTTATTTAACAGAATAAATCCTTCCCTCATATTATCGGTTATTATATTTATTGTATCTCTTTCATACTTTAATTCTTTAATATATTGATTTATTTTTATTTTTTGTTCTCTGAACCTACGGGAAATCGGTTCAAGCTCCTCATATATATATGCATCTTTAGGCTCCTTATCATCAGTAATTTCATTAATGGAGCCTGCCAACAGGTTAATTGGCTTCAATATTTTTTTTATGAATATATTAGCACATATATAGACAACAACAAAAAGCGCGACAAAAATAAATGCAATCAAAGGTAATATATTTATAAACACCTGATTTATACTGCTTATTTCTCTTGACAACCTGAGAACTTCATTTTCATTTATTTTTTCGGCATAATAGTACATATCCGTCGATATGGTGTCTGAACGTCTGATATATTCACCTCTGCCATTTTGAAAGGCAGATTTAATTTCGGGTCTGTCTTTATGATTTTCCAATACTTCATTTTTAGCGCGGTTATCATAAACTACACTCCCGTCAACATCAACAATAGTAAAGCGAATACTGTAATTTACGGTGCTTAATATTTCATTGACAGATAAATTTATAGCCTGATTATCTTCCCAATTGCTTTCTTCTTTTGTCAGCTTTAATATTGTCTGTATTTGATTTTTAGCATCTGCCGCATATAAATCATAATAGACCTTTGATGTTACAATACTGACTGCTGATGATGAAAGAAAGGATATGAGTAAAATAATCAAAAACAATCTCCTTTTCATTATTGCTGCTCCTCTAGCTTATAGCCGGCACTCCTTACCGTAACAACATAGTTGGGACAGCCTGCAGCATCTAATTTTTGCCTTATGGTTTTAATATGCATATCCACCGTCCTGGTTTCTCCTTCATAATCGTATCCCCAGATTTCCTGAAGAATTTTATCTCTCGATAAAACTATTCCCTTATTAAGCATTAAATAATATAAGAGTTCAAATTCTTTATAGGTAAGCACAACGGGTATATCCTTATATAACAAAGTACGTTTATTGTAATCCAAGGTCAGGTCTTTATATTCTATAATGTCCTCAAGAATTTCTTTTTTGCCTGAGCGCCTTAAAACTGCTTTTACTCTCGCCATTAATTCCAATACACCGAATGGCTTTGTGATAAAGTCATCGGCCCCGGATTCAAGTCCTTTAACCTTATCTAATTCCATAGATTTTGCAGTTAAAATAATTATGGGAACTTCTGCATAAAGCAAATCGTTTTTAATTGTTTTCATTATTGACATTCCATCGATTTTAGGAAGCATTAAATCAAGGAGTATCAAATCCGGTATTCTCTTTCTCAATGCATTATAAAAGCTTCCGGCTTCTTCAAATCCCATAACCTCAAAATCTGCTGTTGATAGAGCTAAAGTTATTAATTCTCTTATACCCGCATCATCTTCTACACAATATATGAGCTTCATATTTTTTCTCCTCTTGTTCTGTGTTCTCCTGTAATAGAAAATATAACCCATTCCGCAATGTTTTCTGCATGATCACCTATTCTTTCAAGATATTTTGCAATCATCAAGAGGTCAATAGCCTGTTCTCCGTTTTCAGTGTCTTCCTGAATTTTTTCTATTAATTCTGTTTTTATTATTTGAAACAGATTATCTACCACATCGTCATCCTTGCAAACCTTAAGTGCCAATTCCTTATCCTTATTTACAAATGCATCAACACTTCTTTTTACCATGCTGATGGTTGCTTCTGCCATTTGAGGTATGTGAACAAGATCCTTAATAAACTTCTGGTTTGCCAAAAATTTTGAAATTTCGGCAATATCCTCTGCATTATCTCCTATTCTCTCCATATCGGTAATCATTTTTAGTGCGGTGCTGATTATCCTCAAATCGGAGGCAACCGGCTGCTGCTGTAAAAGCAGCTTCAAGCAATGATTTTCTATAGTTTTTTCCATTTCATCTATTTCAATTTCTAATTCATTTACTTTTTTAGCCATTTCTAAATCTTTATTGATAAGCGCCTTTGCGCTTGTTTCAATTGATTCCTCTATAAGTCCTCCCATTTTAATTAATTCAAGATTTAAAATTTCTAACTCCTTATCAAATCTATTCCTCATTATACCCTCCGTTTTAGCCGAATCTTCCGGTTATATAATCTTCAGTTTTTTTGTTTTCAGGCATTGAAAACAACTTTTCAGTATCATCAAATTCAACAACCTCTCCATGGAGAAAAAAGCCGGTTTTATCAGAAATCCTCGTTGCCTGCTGCATGTTGTGAGTAACAATTACAATTGTGTAGTTCTTTTTTATATCAACAAGTAAATCTTCTATTTTCATCGTTGATATAGGGTCCAGTGCAGAAGTCGGCTCATCTAAAAGTATTACCTCCGGGTTTACGGAAAAGGCTCTGGCAATACACAATCTTTGTTGCTGACCGCCTGACAATCCTAATGCACTTTTCTTTAACCTATCCTTTACCTCATCCCACATAGCCGCAGCACGCAAGCTTTGTTCTACTATATCATCAAGCTTTGATCTTTGTTTTATGCCGTGTGTCTTTGGACCGTAAGCTACATTTTCATATATGCTCATGGGAAAAGGATTAGGTTTTTGAAATACCATTCCAACCCTTTTTCTTAAGACAGATGCATCTATATCCTTATAAATATCCACATCGTCCAACAGCATTCTTCCATTTATTTTGACTCCCTCTATTAAATCGTTCATCCTGTTTAGGGACTTCAATAATGTAGATTTCCCGCATCCCGACGGGCCGATAAAGGCAGTTATTTCATTTTCTTTTATATCCATATTTATATTTTTGAGAGCTTGAAACTCTCCATAATATAAGCTGACATCTTCTATTTTAATTTTACTCATCACTTAGCCTCCCAATTCGTCCCGCAAGCTTCGTTGTGGTATAGTTTACTAAAAAAACTATTATTATTAATATTGACCCTGTTGCAAATGCCATTTCCTTCGAATGCGGCAAACCCTCGCTTGCAAGCATATACATATGAATAGCAAGTGTTCTTTGAGAAGCCATTAAGTCTAATGAAGGATTTTTTAATACATTTGTTCCGCTTGTAAATATTAAAGCAGCTGTTTCACCAACAATACGACCTATTGCCAATATTATGCCGGATAAAATACCGGGCATTGCTGTCGGCAGCACTATTCTAAAAACTGTCCTTAATCTTCCTGCACCAAGACCTAAACTTCCTTCTCTGTACATATCGGGCACTGATTTTATTGCTTCTTCTGATGAACTGATAATTAAAGGAAGTATCATTATTGACAATGTGCATATACCTGAAAGAACCGATGCTCTTAAACCCAACAACTTTACAAATAATATCATTCCGAACAATCCGAATACAATTGAAGGTATACCTGCCAAGGTATCTACAGCCAATCGTATTACTTTGACTGTTTTATTTCCCCTTTTTGCATATTCTGTAAGATAAATCGCACAAAATACACCTATTGGCACAGAAACAAATAAAGAAATTACAATCATTTCAATTGTCGTCACGACTGAAGAAAATGCCGACAGGGTATCTGAATTGTATTCTCCAAATAGAAATTCCATATTTATTTTAGGAACTCCTCTTAAAAGTATAAACAATAGTATATATATTAATATTCCAACAGTCAATATTCCACAAAACCATACGGTTAATTTTAATATTAAGGATATTATCTTTCTTTTTCTTAAAACATCCATAGTGCCTCCTAATTCTTTGCATCCCTTGTTTTAATTAAGCTTAATGCTGTGTTGAGAATTATTATGAATACAAAAAGTACAACACCGGTTGCTATTAACGATTCTTCGTGCAGTCCGGAAGCATAACTCATTTCAGTAACTATATTGGTAGTCAGGGTTCTGATCGGTTTCAATAATTTAATTTTATTCAACGGCATTACAGCATTACCTGCTACCATTACGACAGCCATTGTTTCTCCCACAGCTCTGCCTATACCTAAAATTATTGATGTAAAAATACCTGACTTGGCAGCAGGCAAAACTACTTTGAAAACCGTTTCTTCTTTTGTAGCTCCAAGCCCTAACGAACCTTCCTCATAACTTAGCGGAACTGCTCTTATTGAGCTTTCGCTTATTGATATAATTGTAGGCAAAATCATTATACCTAATATTATTGAGGATGATAAAATACTGAAGCCGTTGCCTCCAAAATTTTCCCTTACAAACGGAACTATTACCTCCATTCCAAAAAAACCATAAACAATTGAAGGTATACCTGCCAACAGGTTAACTGCCGGCTTTACAATCTTATAAACTGTATCAGGGCAAAATTCAGCCAAGAAAACAGCGCACATCAATCCGATGGGTACACCTATCACAATAGCTCCTGCCGTAACATATGTGCTTCCCACTATCATTGATAAAATGCCGTAGGAAGGAGGATAGTCCGTAGGTTTCCATTTTTCGTTTAAAATAAATTCCATTATGCCTATTTCTCCTATAGCAGGTATACCTCTTAATAACAGAAAGAGGCAGATGGCAATTACTGCTACAAGGGAAATAAGTGCAGACAGATAAAACACTGCCTGCATTAATTTTTCGCTATAATTCGCTTTAGTACTTTGCATTACTCAATTTCAGACCAAGCTGTTTTTTCGCCGGTGTATATGGCTGTAATATCTTCAGCCGCTAAATCGTCTGTCGGATTTTCATTGTTCACGATTACTGCTATACCATCAATTGCAAGAACGTGTCTGTTTAATTGTGCTGCTTCTTCATCCTTTAATTCTCTTGAACTCATTCCTATATCATATGACCCGTCTATAGCTGCATTGATACCTTGAGATGAACCATTTGCCTGCATTTCAAATTTTACGTCAGGATTTAATTTATTGTACTCTTCCTGTAATTTTTCCATTAAAGGCGCTACTGATGTTGAACCGGCAACTTTAATAGTTCCGGATAACCCTGAACCGGTATACTCTTCCGGACTGTCAACTGCACTTATAAAATTCCTGTCATTAACTATTTTTTGCCCTTCTATTGATTCGGTAAAGTTTAAGAAATCTTTAACCAAGTCACTTTCAGTTCCTTTAGTTACCAGTAAAAATGGTCTTGCAACCGAATATGCTCCGCTTTTAACATTGTCAATTGTCGGTTCCACACTATTAACCTCAATTGCCTTAATTCTTTCACTAACTGACCCTAATGATATATATCCTATACCGTATTTATCTTGTTCAACGGCAGTTATTACTTTATCAGTACCATCAAATTCAAGTGCTCCCACTACAAGCTTGTCAACTGTTGCATCGCCTTCTTTTTGTATTATTTCCATAATTTCATGAAAGGCTCCTCTTGTACCTGAAGCTGCATCTCTTGCTACTACAGTTATATCTTTGTCTGCATCAAAATTATTTGCAGGTTGCTTAGGTTGCTCTACAGGTTGCTGAGGCTGAGGTTGCGGTTGTTCTGAAGGCTGTTCCTTAGTACACCCTACAAACACCAAAGTTAACATTAATACTGCTGCAATAATAAATAACAATTTTCTATTTCTCATAATTTTTATATCTTCTCCTTAATCTGTTTTTTATCTTGTCCTTAATATAAACACTGATAGTAAAAAACAAACCTTGAAAATGTAAAAAATATGTAAAGTTTTTTAACCTTACATATTTTCTGATTTTATTGATATTTAATTGCATATAACTAAATTTCTGCTGCTTCCCTTGGCAGAATATAAGCATTTATCTGCCTTTTTCAATACATCTAGGAAGGATTTATCCACTTCCTTAAACTCATGCACACCTATGCTCAAGGTTATGGAAACCAAAATTCCATCTCCCAAATCAAAGATTTTATTTTCTATGGTTTTTCTTATTCTTTCCGCCACATCTATGACCTCCGGCTCTCCCAAACCCGGGCATATAAGAAGAAATTCATCTCCTCCGTACCGTCCTATATAATCCGTATTTCTTATGCATTTTGAAATTGTATCTGCCACCATACTCAATGCCTTGTCACCGTAGACGTGACCGAATGAATCGTTTACATTTTTAAAGTTATCCAAATCTATCATTGCAACCGAAAACTTCAGGTTGTTTATCTTGTGCCTTTCATAAATAATTTCACCTAATCTCACTATTTCAAATTTAGTTAAGAAGCTTGTTAAATTATCATAAGTTGCTTTATCTTCAACTCTCTTGTAGTTTATAGCATTTTCGATTGCTATAGCCGAATAGTTGGCCAATATCTTCAATGTATTTAAATCATTGAGATCATAAGCACTTTCTTCACTGCTCTGTACAGACATTAAACCAACGACCTTGTCATTAATTATCAACGGTGTATATATCACAGATTTCATTTCTGATTTTCCTTCTGTTCCTTTGAAGCCTGAAGGCAATCTATCAATATATTTTTTATATTCTTTGTTTACATCACCTATTATAATATCCTTTTTGTTTCTGATGCAGTAGGAGCCGAACGACGATATGTCCTCACCGTCAAAATGTTTTACATCCTTAATTTTTGTATTTTCCCCAACAAAGTAATATGTTGCCTGATCTAAATTTTTATCATATACCGCAATTCCAAAGTAATCCGTATTTATCAGCTTATTAATCTCTTCGTCTATTATTTTAACAATTGAATTGATACTCAAATTAGATAATATTTTTTGACCTATGTTAGACAGCAGCTCTGTCCTGTCATAAAGTGATTTATATTGATCCGCTTCCCTCTTGGTATGCTTGAAATTCATTTTAGCCATAAGCTGATTTTGCTCATAATCATACATTTCATCATCAATAAGCATATATTCTTCTAAACATTTAAGAGCTTCATAAGGCTTGTCAGAGTCCTTGTGAATTTTGTACAACATATGGTATGCTTCTCTAAGCAATACCTTTATTTTTTTATTTATACAATTTTCTATTATCTCAAGCAACTCTTCTGTTGCCTTTTGTTTTCTTCCGACTAAAATACATAGCTTCGCCCATTCCAGAGCCACGGCACATTTTTCATATATCAAATCATTCTCATTTGCGAAATCATATGATGTTTTGAATTCTTGTTCCGCAATATCATATAAATTCAGCTTTGCGTAAGCCGTACCTTTTAATTTATGTATTTCACATATTTCAGAGGTTACTCTCAGTTCCTCTTCCATTTTCATTACACCATCTATATGGACAAGAGCTAAATAAGGGTCTCCTATGTTAATTTCTATTTCAGCAAGGGCTAGATTCAAAGAAATTTGTTGTCTTTTTGTCAATACGCATTCTATTATTTCAATACTGTTAAGGATATCTTTGCCCTTTTTGAAATTTTTCATTTGAATATAATTTATACCGGTGTTTATTAAGAGAGTAACTATAGCCTTTTTATTGTCGGTTTCTTCGCATAAGGAAATACCCTTAAGTCCCCATTCGTTCGCTAAGTTGAACTGTCCCATCTGGCAATATACATTAGTAAGTCCGTTGCATGCATATATCAGCCCCGGCTTATAGTCAAGCAAATTAAATATGTCATTCGAAATTAAGAAGCTTTCGGCGGCTTTTTCATAATAAGATCTTTCAAAATGATACCATCCCAAATAGTAATATGCCCAGGCTCTTACCTTGCTTAAATTGTTTTCTTTAGAAAACTTCATAAGCTCGTCTATTACATCTTTATCGTGGCTATGTTTAAAAATAATTAAACGAAAAACTTCTATATAATCTTCATTTTCTTTAAGTTTCTTTAGTTCATCCGCATATTTTTGCTGAAAATCCATAATTTCACCTCTGACATGGTAACGTCTTCAACTACCATATATATTTTATAATGAAATTAATATAAAGTCAATTCATAAAAAGAATAACCTTACAGTTTTCTGTAAGGTTATTTAATCTAAGTTTATGAATTAAGCATTTGCATGTTTATTTTTATAGTTAGCAATATATTCTTCCAATTCTTTTGGAGATTTTTTAAGCTTCATAGGTCTTACATATTGTTCTGAAGAAGGGTCTTCTTCCAATGTCATAATAGAAATTCCCATGTATGCATATATAACCGAAACGATTGGGCTCAACAGGTTGAAGAATGCGTACGGAAGATACGCGAATGTAGGTACTCCAAGGAATCCTGACATTGTAGCACCGCATGTATTCCATGGTATAAGCGCTGAAGTAACCGTACCGGAATCCTCAAGGATACGTGACAGGTTTCTCGGTGCCAAGCCTCTTTCAGCAAATGTGTCCTTGTACATTTTACCCGGTAACGCAATGGCAAGGTATTGGTCTCCGCAAAGTGTGTTTACGAAAAGACAGGTAACTGCCGTTACAAGTATTAATGAACCTGTATTCTTTGCAAACACTAACAATCTGTTTGCAATAGTTGCCATCATGCCTGTTTTTTCAAGAACTCCACCGAATGTTAATGCACACATAATCAATGAAATTGTCCACATCATACTTTGCAAGCCGCCGTTTGTTAATAGTTCATCCACAACAGCATGACCTGTTTCTGCAACAGTACCATTGTTAGCAATATCCATTAAGGAACCAAAATCCTGACCCTGGAATACTGCACAAATTGCTCCAAGTAAGCACCCTACTACTAATCCCGGGATTGCGGGAACTTTCATAGCAACCATTACTATAACTATAACAGGAACCATCAATAACAAAGGATTAATTACATAAATGCTTTCAATAGTTTGTAATATACCATTTATTTCATGTGTATCAAGTTCTTGTCCGGCAAATTGGAATCCTATTACTAAGAATATCACTAAAGTTATACCGTATGAAACGCTTGTTGTATAAAGCATGTGTTTAATATGATCAAATAAAGTTGAGCCTGCCATTCCGGGTGCAAGGTTAGTCGTATCTGATAAAGGTGATATTTTGTCTCCGAAATATGCTCCGGATATAATTGCACCTGCTGCCAGAGGAACAGAAACTCCAAGTCCTTGAGCTATACCTATCAAGGCGATACCAACCGTACCTGCCGTTGTCCACGAGCTGCCTGTAGCCAATGCAACAATACTGCAAAGTATAAGTGAGGCTGCCAGGAAAAACGTAGGTGACAGTATTTGTAATCCGTAATAAATCATTGTAGGAACAATACCGCCTGCAATCCATGTACCAATTAAAACACCTATTATTGCAAGTATTAAAATCGCTTGCATGGTGCTGCCGATTGAATCAACTATACCTTGTTCGATTTCCTTCCAAGTAAATCCTAAGCCGAAAATTGCTATTGCCGCAGCAGTGACTGCACCAAGCAAAATAGGAATATGAACCTCTCCGTCATATCCAATAATGACAATTCCTATTATTAATACTGTAACAATAACCGGGATGATAGAAATTAATAAAGATGGTTCTTTTTTTTGTTTTGGAACTTTACCCATAATTCTCCTCCAATTAATTTTGTGTATTGATATTATGGTAAAGGATGAATAAATAAACCCTACTATAATGCCCAAACAAAACCCATTAATGAAAATCCTATATCATTAAACAATACACATATTTTAAAACGTACATTTATGAATACGTTTTACATGTATTTTAGCATAATTAAAATATTTTGTAAACACCTATTTATTAACAGTTTTATAAATAATCATAATATAAATAATATTACATAAAATAAAAATAAAAAAATGTCATACCGGGTGAAGCCGATTTTTCCTGTTGAGATTCTCGGCCTTAAACGAATGACATTTTTATTGCATCATATATTCATAATTTTAGTTTAAAAAATATTATTTTTGTACTCAATATACAATCTTCTGATTTCAGACATTTTTTCGTTCATTTGCTTTTGCAAATCAGAAGCTATTTCATAGTGACCTTCATGTATTGCTGTCTTTATCTTGGTAAAAATACACTTTTTAGTCATGCTGTCCTTCATAAGCTTAGTTTTTAAATAAACTATCCTTTCCCAATTAACCACATCTAAATCTGTTGCGTGATCTTGTTCGTTATGAAGCTTTATAAAAGTCTTTAAAAGCATTATATTGTCATGGATTATCCTTCCTGTAAGTTCATTTTTCCACTTTTGAAGTGTTGATTCCTTAAATGAATTTATAAGTTCATCAGTAAAAACATCTCCTGACTTTAATATCTGCTGTTTTAGTTTGTTGGATTCAAGATTTGATAAATTTTCCCAAACAGTTGCAGGAGCTATCCCATACAGCTTACTTCTCTCATCTTCAGTAAATCGTTCAAAAACATCCTCTTCACTTCTGTATTCTCTGTATTTTTCCAAATAAACAGCATCATCACCGTATGATTTCGTGATTTCCTTTTCCAATTGCTCGCACGATAATCCTGCGTTAATGACATTAGCTATCCCATCAAGCATTGCCTGATACGATGCCGCAATAACCAGATAAGTATTGGAGTATGGATTCGGAGACCTTAGTTCAAATCTTATAACATTAGGATTTTCCACGTCCCTTATCACCCCCACCAGAACGGAACGATTCCTTGACGGAGCTTCCTTAGTACCACCCAATGAAGTAACTATGCACACCGGTGCTTCAAATCCGGGTTTTAATCTGTTGAACGCATCGTTGGTTGCCGTAACTATTGGGTTTATTACTTCATAATTTTTCAAGAGTCCCATCAATGCGCCATATCCTATTTCGCTTAAATAATCCTTATGTATGTCATCAGGAGTAAATAGGTTGATTCTTTTTCCGTCTTTTAATTTTAAAGCAACTCCAAGATGAGTATGTTCTCCGTTTCCTGCAACACCTTCAATAGGCTTTGCTTTAAACAACACTTCTAAACCGTGATGTCTGAACTGATCTTCTATTATTTCCCTTACAAGAATTTCATTGTCTGCTGCCTGTATTGCACTTGAAAATCTCCAATCTATTTCAAGCTGCTCCATAACGTGAGTTATTCTGCCCTTAGCATCAATTTTATTGGCTATGCCGCCAACCTCTTTATGTGCCATCTCCGGCTTCAAATCATAAAGTTCAAGCATATTCATTATCTTTTCAATAACAGTCCTTACAGTTCCCATTGTTCTTTTCCAATACTGTTCCTTCAGAATCTGTGAGGTATGTAATTCCTCGAAATCTGCACTTTGTTCAGGAGTTTTCACCCACATTTCAAGCTCTGTGGCACATGTAAGCTGAATTTCTTCAACATTTTCGTATTTAAAACCATAATATTCTGATATTCTTGGATTCTTCTCAATTAAATTCATTAATTCAGATTTGAAATTAATTATTGCTCTTTTAAGTATGGACCTTGAGCAAACCTGTTTGCCGTCATGTATGATAAAGGAAGGAATTTTTAACGTGCCTACGGGTAGGGAGTTTATGGAATTGTAATTTTCATAATTATAATCTATAAACCAGTTGCAGTTAATATCAGGTAATATGTCCACCCTCGCATTGTTTAAATCTGCAATGCCTTGCAACTCAACGCTGGAACCGTCTGTCTGGATTCCAAACTTCAGCATTTCAGCCATATCTTTGATAAAAAGCTTTATTGGAATTTTTTCATCGGTACCATTACCTCCAATATCAACACCCATGAATGATACAAATTGAATTTCCGGATGCTCTTGAAGTATTTGAGTTAAATCTTGTATGCCATGATGCTCTGGCTTTATTGTATAAATCATGTTGTTCATATTTCCTCCTGTTAATTATTTACATATATCAATTAATTCCGATGGTTCGAAAATCAGGTATTCAGGTTTATGTTTTTTTAAACTTTCTACTGTATTATATCCCCATCCCACCGAAGCAATATCTATGCCGGTATTTTTGGCTGCATGAATATCTCTTATTTCATCACCAACATAAAGCACTTCACTAAGGTTCAATTTTTCCTTTTTAATAATTCTTCTCATTTTAGATTCTTTTCCAAACATGGATGCACTTAAAATAAAATCAAAAAATTCAGCATCTTTTGCTTTTAGAAACGTCAATACATTATCTTTGGAATTAGTTGTAAGAATAGCCGTTTTTATTCCCATTTCACGCAACATCTTAACTGTTTCTAAAATATCTCCCTTGCATAATCTTATGTTTTTTATATCTTGATTTAAAAGCTTTTTGCCTCTTTTTAATATAAACGGCAGATATCTTTTCTTTAATTCTATATATTCAATTAATTCCTTTGCGCTCATTTTTTTTATATGTCCAAGCTCATCTATGGTAATATTTCTTAAATTATATTTTTCAGCTAATTTCTGATATATGACAAAATTCGCCTCTTCCGTATCGGCAATCGTTCCGTCAAAATCAAATAAAACATACCTATATCTCACCATAATCCATCCTTTGCTATTATCTATAAATAATAACACAACTTATTAATATGTTTCAACTATATTATATTTTATTTTTGCAGTCAATTTTTTTGTTTGAAAAATTACGTTACTGCTTTTGCTGTTGTTGAAAATGTTCACACTGCAAGGCGCCGGAAGGCGGTCAACACGTAAAAAAACTCCTATTACAGGAGTTTTTAAAGTGACTTCATTATTTTGCTGCATCCATTCTTTATAAGATTCATATATTCATGTTCATCAATCAAGTTTGGATATACTACATCCGGTATCGAATCCTTAAAGAATTCCATTATTTTTTCTTTTGATTTCTTTATGCTTATACCTTCTATTTCAGTCAAATTTAAATCTAAATCAAATGAATTTATTTCATTTTTATATTTTTCGAAGAAGTTATTAATTGCCTTGTTGTCATAAAATCTAAGTATTGATTTAACTGCTCTACCAAGCTCTGCATCTGTTAAATCCACATTGTTGCGGATTTTAAGCTTGCTTGCATTAAATTTATAGTATTCGTCAAACCATACATGACAATAGTATCCTAATATAAAGGATTTTTGTTTTAAACTGAGTTCGTTAAAATTAAACTGCTCATAAAATTCTCTTACATCAATATTGCCATCCTCATCAAGGGTGTGCAGGTCCTCGAAATCATCCTCGTCTATAGTTTCAGGAGAAGCAATGCCAATGACAAAACTTGGAACATCAATTTTTACTTTCGAATTTTCTATGAATAATTTACCAAAATGCATATTGGTACTTATTGAGGGCATTTGTTTTTTTAACTCCTTTTTAAATAGTTCTTGCTTATTATATCAAATAAAATATTATTTGTACAGTACTATTTAAGCTGCTATGACAATACTATTTCAGGCGGTTCAGTAGTTTCGCCTGTTCTTGGATTTACAAATGCCAGCCAATAACCATAATCCGATTTGTCCTCTTTATTGCTGTAAGACCAATTCTTAAAACCTGTAATACCCTTGTATGGCTGTTCTTCCTTTGTAAATTCTCCCGGTACTCCGTAAATAAACTTAACAATTTCACCCTTTTCCTTGAAAATACCAAAAATGTAATGTCCGTATTTTTTCATAAGACCGCTGCATGTGGTTACACGATTAGAAACAGGATATGGATAATACGAACTGATTATTTGGTTGTAATAAGGCAAAAATCCATTTTTTATACCGGTTTCGTCATATGGTATGTACCACCAGTTAAAATCTTTTATCTGAACTGATAACGGTTCAATTTTTTTATACTCCTTCAAAGCATTATACAGGCTTTCTTCAAATTTATTTTTATACTTACGTGCCTGAGTTTCAACATTCGGTTCAGCATCCAAATTAACCGCAGACGAGACCGATTCCTTTCTAACTCTGTTATCATTAATGTCCTTAGCCGCTTGCTCTATTGGTTTTTCTTCAGCCGCCTCTGTTTTTTCTGCTTTTTCTACGTTTTCTGCTTTTTCTTCAATCGGTTCTGTTTTCGCTGATTTTTCTTCTTTCGTATCATCTAATTGTGCGTCTTCTTCTCTTTCTTTTTTTTCAGCCAGCTCTTCATTTTCAGATTTTGGCTCAGCCTTTTCAACCAACTCCTGTAACGTCTTATCTTCTGCTTCAATCAGGACTGCATCGTCTTCGTCGGAGTACTCCAATTTTTTTATTTGCTCCAAGGCAACAGAGTTAAACAAGTTGGTATAAAGCACTATTTTTTTGTCCTGTACGACGGCGCAGGTATTATAATCCTCAACAGAACTGTCACTGCCAAAGGTTAAGCTTTTTTTAATCATACCTTTTTTATTGTTGATATCTCCTAATTTTAGTTTATTTGTTTTATCCTTATACAAATAAACTTCACTTGAAGATTTAGCATCCCCCAAGCCCTCTGCCGAAACAATTATATTGCCTCTCATGCCTCTTATATCAAGACGAACATAACCCCTTGCCTTATTAGGTTTGTTTACCTGCTCAAAAAATTTCATCACTCTATAATTTTTATTGTTCATGTATAACCTCCTACAAAATATACCCGTTATCTAAATATATGCTAATTATTTCGTATAATTACAATTTTGTGGCAAGCACTAAATTACAATACCTTAGCAATATCGTACAACGAACTGGTAACGAGCCAATTTTGCGGGAAATACCTCATTACATTCCAATATCCTACTCCTTCAAATCCGTATTCGGAAAACAAATCTAATTTTGCTAATATACTTCTTGCATCCTCAAACCAAACCTCATGCTGTCTCCCTTGGTCATCAAAATATATGAAGTAAGGCGACTGTGCTTCCTCATCATATTGTATATTTGCACCTACTTCAGCAGCAAGTTCCACCGCCTGAACGTTGGATAAGGAATTTGCTCTTGAAACTCCTTGAACATAAGGCAGGGTAAAGTCATAGCCATAGTTGGGAATGCCCATGTAAATTTTTTCTCTCGGTATTTCCGTTACCGCATAATCCAAAACTTCTCTCACTCTGTTTACGGGCGCAACAGCCATTGCCGGTCCGTAGGTGTAACCCCATTCATAGGTCATTAATAAAACTCTGTTTGAAGCATCGCCGAGAGCCGGATAATCATGGGCCTCATATAAAAGTCCCGGCTGGTCTGCTGAAACTTTTGGAGCCAATGCGGTTAATACCGTATACCCCTCCTCATTTAGCCTGTTTGTCATATCTCTTACGAAATTAATAAAATTTTCCCTGTCTTCGGGCAAGACGTATTCAAAATCTATATCAAGCCCTTCATAACCTTTTTCTCTCATAGCGTTAACAACATTATCAATTAATCTGTTCGTAGCTTCAGGATCATTTAATATCTGGTGTGCCAATTCATTACTGAAAGTTCCTTCTTCCGTTAAAGTAGAAATAAGCATCAATGGAGCTACACCATAATCTCTTGCTATCCTTATTAATTCTTCGTCGTCAATTTCTATAAGGTCTCCCTCAGGAGTTATACCGTAAGTGAACAACGTCAAATAAGTTAAATATGGTAATGTCTTCATTAAAACTGTTCTGTCAATATGCGGATATGCATAGCCGACCGTATAAATTGTTCCTCTTTTTTCCGAGCTTGGAGCTATGGTAATTTGATCCCCGGGAAAAATTGCATCAGCATGAGTGATGGATGGATTGTATTGCAATAATTCTACTACGGTAGTGTTAAACTGTCTTGCAATGCTTTCAAGAGTATCTCCGGGATTAACGGTATAAACCTGCTCCGGAGTCAGGATAACCAACGTTTGACCCGGCACTAAAACATTTGGATTTGCTAACTCGTTATCTGAAATGATTTTTTGCGGCGAAATATTATACTGTGCGGCAATGGAAAAAATATTTTCGCCCGGTTGAACTACATGAATAATCATATTTTTTCTCCTTTCTTTTCCTGTAACATTATATGCGTCAGCAAATCAATTGTTGAATAATCAAAAATGCAAAAACAGGTCAGAAAAGGGACG
>DCYG01000044.1:74091-149870 GCA_002331025.1 Firmicutes bacterium UBA2116
CGTCCCTTTTCTGACCTGTTTCAATAATTTACTTTCCTTTCTCCCTTTCCCCTTTTCAATATATTACCTTGAATCTTCTTTACTTGCTTTAATATATGATCTGTATCTGCTTTTAATTTACCGTCAAATTTTAAAAACTCTCCTTCTACCATGGTACACTTGATATTATCCGGATCAGAGCTGTAAATAATCGAAGTAAGAGGATCATAGACAGGAAATGTATTTAATTTATTTAAATCCCATATCAATAAATCAGCGTCACAGCCCTCTTGAATTTTTCCGGTGCTAAATTTCAGTGCATTGTGACCGTTCATTAAAGCTTTCCATATACCTGCGGTTTTAAAATCGACAGCACTGTTATTTATAAATTTACCATTGAGAGCAAACAGCCTTGCCTGTTCCAGCGGGCTCAATGTGTTTGAGCTTGCGGCACCATCTGTACCAAAGGAATAGTTTATATCATCCTTTAAATTATATATGCTTCCTTCACCCATACTCAGCTTCATGTAGGTTTTAGGACTGAATGCAAAATACGTCCTGTCGTTTATAAATCTTAAGTCTTCTTTGTTCGTCCATAGACCGTGAGCAATTATAACGTCTACATCAAAACCTCCGCTTTCATAAAGAACCTCCACAGGTGTCTTGCCCGTATTTTTAATGCTGTCGACAACCTGCTCCTCAGTTTCTGATACGTGTATATGTAGACCGACGTTCAGTTTTTTAGCAGCATCTATTATTTCGGTAAGCTTATCCCCCGGACATGTATAAGGAGCATGGGGTCCCAAGCGCAAATTAATTCTGCTGTTTTTGCCCTGATACTTCTCTATAAAATCTATCGCATCATTTAACTGATTGCGGTAATCCGCAGCCAATCCGAATATTGTGGGAGCTATATCTGCCCTTATACCCATATCCTCCACCGCTTTGTATACCGCTTCCTGCGCAAAGTAATGATCCGCAAAAGCCGTGACACCGTTATTGATCATTTCAGCAGAAGCAACCATGGCTCCCCAATAAATATCTTCATCTGTAAGCTTGCTTTCATATGGAAATATCTTTTCGTTAAACCAATTATCAATTGATATATCTTCCGCAATTCCCTTCATTATGTTCATAGGAGAATGGGTATGCAAGTTTACAAAGCCGGGAGTAATATAGCTGCCGGTACAATCAACTTCTTCATATCTTTCCGTGAGTTCATCTAAAATTTCATTTGTAAGCTTGTGAATTTTACCATCTGAAATATATACATTTATATTTTCCGTTACTTTTCCGTTTTCATCTATGACATTTCCGTTTTTTAATAAAGTTTTTGTCTTCATCGTTCCTCCATAAAATTTATACCTACGTAATTTTGTTTTCTGATATAATAAATACAATTAAGGATACAAAGACTAACGTCTTTGTCTGATTATGTATTTATTGTATCGGTGTGAAGCAAGACGATAAGTGTCTTGCACTTATGATATAATAATTATACCATATATAAATTTACGGAACAAATAAATAGATTTTTCGTCTAATAATATTGCATGAAAGGGGATCTGGGAAATATGAAAAAGCTGTTATTATTCGCAATGATTTTATTATTAACCTCATGTTCGAAGCCTGCAAACACGGTTGAACCGGAGATAGAAGAACCCGTAAGTGAGTCCATAGAGGGAGAAGACAACGAGCCGGAGCCCGTCAGATATACGGGGGAAATTATCACAGACGGATTTTACGGAAAGACCGGCAGAATTTATTTCATTCCCGATAAGGAAACCCGGGAGCTCCTTAAAAGCGAATACCCTTTGCCTGTCGACGCGGGAGAGAGTATTCCTTTAGATTACCCTGATATCAATATAGTTAAGGACTTACCATTGGATCTTGGTGTATACAAGGTTGAAGTTGAAGCAGATTTCAGTTCCGAAGGCATAATTTCAGAGCTGCAATTCATTAAACTCACTGAAGAAATAGGAACCGTCGAATACGAAGGCAAGACATATCCGACCAATGAATTAGATGAAACTGTCACTGCCAAAGACAAAGTGTGCGGACTTATAGTGAGCAATGTAAGAAAATATGACGATGGCGGTGTAATGATTGATTTTGAAGGTGAAATTGAAAGCGAGGGCTTTTATAACGTCTATCCGGGAGGAGAGTTTTTCAATTATATAAATATAGGCAGAATAGTTCCGGACGGAGAATCGGTTAAAAACTTCCCATCCTACAAGGGGGTGGGTGTAAACAATAACTTTTCGGTATATTTTGCTGAAACCAATGAATTATACAAAAAGCTTGCAGAGCATTCGGCAATCGGACGTGGAAGGTTCAAAACAATAGGCTACGACATAGTATACAATATCGGAGGCGGAGTTCCCGTTAAGGAAACCCTCACAGAAATAATTTCCTTGGATGAAGACTACAAGGGGATTTTCCCTTATGATGTTAACTCAATGACAAGACCGTTAATAAACGAGAAAATAAAGTACAAAAACGGATTTACGGACAAATATGCGGTTATCTACAGTAGAAATGATTTTGAAAATGAAAACTCGCCCATAACATATTACTTTTTTGGATACGATGAATTATCAAAAATAAAACTGCTGACAACAGATGAATTTTCTTATGGATTAAAAGAAAATACAGGCGATAATCCTAATGAATTCGAGTTAATAACTGATATTAAAAATCCACACAGCATAAGCTTCAGATACGGCAAAAGTTCGGACGGAAAAGATTCTGTACGAAAAAATTACACCTATGGATATTTCCGTGATGGTGATGAACTCGTTAGAGTTTTCGAAGGTGATACTATAAAGGGTATGACTGCTGAGAGCATTGGAATTCAATACATCACAACTCAGGATGCTCCCGATGAATTATTCAGAATTACGTGTGAATTTACAGGTGAAGCCACATTAACTGGGAAATTAATATCCTATTTCGATGAGGGATATGGCGTCAATATGATATATTTTGTTGCTGACGAGGAAGGAATCAAAAAGCTTCCAATCCATGATGATGATATAAGAAAACAAGGTTCCATACACTTTGATTATGAAAGTGCAAAAGATATAGCAGGAACAGAACCATTTGAAGAGAACTGTGAAATAACAATAGATAACTATGTAATTTCCAAATCATCAGGAACCGAATCATATGATGGGGCTGATTTGATATCGGTTAATTTTCTTGAATAATACTGGCAAAAAGCCATCACACCATTTTTGATAATCATTTTTACGGAAGGAATACCTCCCATTATATCAAATATTAATATCCGACAATATCATCTTTACATAGAAAGCATGTTTTCTTCTATAAATAACTTGTAGTTAGATTATGCTATTCATAAACATACATCATTATGAAGTTCATTTGATATTTCCACAAGGCTGTTATAAGGATGATATTTTGTATCTATATATGAGAATTAACGTAAAAATCCGTACAATTTTTTTATTGATTTTCCTCACGCTAATGCTTGTAACTTAAATAATAAAAAGGAATTGCAACCACCATAGGCATGAGAGGATTTATATTATTAATTTCAAAAACTTTTCTTAGAACAAAATATATAAAAACTACAGAAATTATATAACTTATGGCTAAAGCTAATTTCTTATTAGCTATATTCTTACCTTTTTTATGCTTAGTATAAAAATATAATATAATGGTTATGGTTATCATTACTAAAACGAATGTAACAACAAAAATTGTATTATCCATTATTTTAATCATTCCTTTCACCTTACTCAATAAATTATACTATATGATAATCATTTAAACAATTTACTTTATATAAAAAGCAAGATTTTTTATATAAATGACATTTTTCCATATGCTTTTATTTTAAATAGTTTCTTCTTTAAAAAATTTACATTTTAGTTTCTGCAATGCTCTTTTTTTTGTTTTTCCTACAGCTTGCCTGCTTATTCTCATAGTTTTTGCAATTTCAACATCAGAATATCCCTTTAAAAATATATAAATAATTATATTCTTTTCTTTTTCAGTTAAAACATCAGTAAGTTCATATATATACTTTAAAGAATACAGATCATCATCTATTGTTTTATGATTATTGATTATTTCTGAGGGGTCTATACCATATAACTGCTCATGAAATATATATTTGCTATTTTGTTTTGATAATCTTATGAAATTATAAACTTTTTTATATAAAATGAAACTTTTTTACATTGTGAGCAGTCCTATATTTAAAATTAACATACATGCATGTAAAAATAGTTGATACTCTAGTTTTAATACACTTTTAGAGTATACTTTTTGAAAAAATATAAATTAGGGGATTTAAATGGCAGAAGAACTTAATAAACAAGAACAAATAGAACTGAGCATAGAAGATTTCTCCAGGCTTGTAAAAGAGTATCAATCAAGCCTAAATCGCCTTGCACAAAGTATTTTATTAAATCAGCATGATGCAGAAGATGCGGTTTGCACAGCTATATATAAAGCGTATATAAGCAGGAATACAATAAGAAAAATAAGTAGTTTTAAAAGTTGGATACTTAAAATTGTATCAAATGAGGCTTATACCATACTTAGAAACAAAAAGAAGGTTGTTTATACGGATGCTGTAATAGAACCGACTAAAGATATACATGAGTCCGAAACTCCTTATGATGTCTGGGGAGCTGTGCAAAAATTGGATGAAAAATACAGAGCCCCAATAGTTCTTTATTATTTATGATGATTTTAGCATTAAACATATTAGTGAAATCTTAGGTATACCTCAGAACACTGCGAAGACAAGACTTTTAAGAGGTAGAGAAAAATTGAAAATAGAATTAACAAGTCAGGAGGTTCTATAAATGAATAAAGATTTTGATGAAAAAGTAAAATTATTGATAAGCAAAGAACCTGAGTTCACACCAAAAACATGTATAGAAAAAATAGATAAAACACTTGATAGCTTGCCTGAAGACGATACAGGGCTTTATGTCATCAAAACACGCAAACCCAAAGCTAGAATGCTCTTAGTTGCAGCAATAATAACAGTGTTAATGATGACAACTGCAATTGCAGCTCCCAGATTATTTAAGTTGGGTAAGAATTTATTAAATGAATTTGCCGGTATTAATGATCCAAATCTTGAATCAAAACGGGAGGAAATAGAAAAACGTAATTCTTATATAGAATATACAAAAGAAATTGACGGAGTCAAATTGACTATTAATAATATAGCAATGGATGATAATTTCATTGTAATAACCTCTACAGTAGAAGCTCAAACCCCATTAAGAGATATTTTAATAGACAAAACTTATTACAAGGACTTTCTAGAAGATACAGGATTAAGCCACCATGAACATTATTTTAATTATTTTTCTCCGAATTTTTTATTTAAAGTCAATGATGAAAAAACTAACTATTCATTATCAGACAGTTCAAGTTATTTAAAGGACGAATACAAACTAGTGAGTATCCAAAAATATGTTATAGGTGAGGAAATTCCTGATATTATCAATTTGCATATATATTGCGCTCAAGCAGTGGTTTTTGTTAATGGAGATTGGTCTTTTGATATTAATATAGACAAAAGTGAAGAAAAATCAAGAAGCAAAACTATCACTCCTAACATAACAAAAACGATTAAATCTGTAGTGTATGAAAGAGAAATCGAACACGAGATTACAATTGATAAAGTTTCGATATCTCCTCTTGGTGGCAAAATAGAAATCAGTGAGGCTGGACAGGATATTTTCAGGGATTTTGTGTTAAAAGATAATCTTGGTAATTACCATTTTGTGTTTAATGAGTCCGTATCATACAAGAAAAATGGAGATATTGTAACAAATATTTTTGAGTTTACTGTAGATAGTTCGGAGATTGAAGATATCAATGAATTGGAATTCATTCCAATTTTACTAAAAGGTGATTTTAAAGAAAAAACAGTTATGCTTTCAGAAAACATAGAAGATACTGATATAAAAATCAGCAACATTGGTGGATATAAAATTGAAAACATCGAGTTTAACAGAGAAGAAACAAAAATTACTTTAAAGCCGTATGGAGCAGTATTGCAATACAGGAGTATTATTAATGGGGCTTTTAGACCCGTAGATAAAGAAGGTTCACAAATTAAATTTAATGGCTTGATTACTCAAAAGTATGATAAAAATAATGGGAATTTAATTGTTTCATACTTTTCAACAAATGAAGAGACTGAAAGGCTGCAAGGTAGGCTTGGAGGATTCTGGTTCGTGGAAATGCCAAAAATCGAAATAAATGAAAAAGAAAAAATAAAAATAAATTTTTCTCATTAACACAGGTTGACTTTTGCCTTTAAAAAACCTCTCTAATAAGTACAAGACAAACACAGAGTCTTGAATGACTGCAGCATTACGGGCCTCTGCTGATTTCAGCAGGAATCCATTATTTTAGCGGGTATCGCCAACAGAAAAATAAAGACGGCGAACCGTCTTTATTGTCTCACTTATTACTGAAAACTAATTCTTTATCTTCAGCGCTGATTTTTATTGTGTCGGATTTTTTGATTGTACCTTTTAGTAGTTCTTCCGACAATCTATCTTCGATTCTTCTTCTTATTTCTCTTTGCAGAGGTCTTGCTCCGAACATCGGGTCGAATCCTTCATCTGCTAACAGCTCTTTCGCCTTATCGTCTAATTCTATTTTTACATTCAACTGTTCAAGACGTTTTGATAAATTATCAATCATCAATGAAACAATTTCCTTTATGTGGTCCTTATTCAAGGAGTGGAATACAATTATTTCATCTATACGGTTTAAAAACTCAGGACGGAATGATCTTTTCAATTCACCCAATACATTTTCCTTCATTTTTTCGTATTCATCCTTTTCTTCATTAGATGAATTTGCAGCAAAGCCAAGGGTTTTCTGTTTTTTAATCGTACTTGCTCCAACATTTGAGGTCATAATTATAACGGTGTTTTTAAAATCAACCGTCCTTCCCTTTGCATCTGTCAGCCTGCCGTCATCCAGCAGCTGAAGCAATATGTTGAATACGTCCGGATGTGCTTTTTCTATTTCATCAAACAATATAGCCGAATATGGTTTCCTTCTGATTTTTTCGGTTAATTGTCCTCCCTCGTCAAATCCAACGTATCCCGGAGGTGAACCTATAAGCTTGGAAACCGAATGTTTTTCCATAAATTCAGACATATCTACACGTATTATTGCATTTTCGTCGCCGAACATCGACTCTGCCAATGCTTTAGATAACTCTGTCTTACCTACTCCGGTTGGTCCCAAAAATATAAATGAACCGATAGGCTTTTTAGGATCCTTCAATCCGACTCTCGATCTTCTGATAGCTTTTGACAAAGCTTCAACCGCCTGCTCCTGACCTATAACTCTCTTGTGGAGTATTTCTTCCATATTTAACAATCTTTCCGATTCATCACCCTGAAGCTTCTTAACCGGCACTCCGGTCCATTGAGAAACAACGTCCGCTATTTCTTCGTATCCGATTTTTGAATCTTTGGAATTTTGTGCCGCCCATAATTTCTTTTGCTTATCAAGCTCATCAGTCAATCTTTTTTCTTCATCTCTGAAGGATGCCGCCTTTTCGTAATCCTGATTGTTGATTGCCGCTTGCTTTTCATTGTTTAGCTCGGTTATTTTATCTTCAATTTCCTTGAATTCTTTAGGTTGAGTCGAGGATTTTAACCTTGTTCTCGATGCGGCTTCATCAATTAAGTCTATTGCTTTATCAGGCAAAAATCTGTCGGATATATATCTGTGTGACAACTTTGCTGCTGCTTCTATTGACTCATCAGTTATGGCAACCTTGTGGTGTGCTTCATATTTATCTCTTAAGCCTTTCAATATTTTGATTGTATCCTCAACTGTAGGCTCATCAACGGTAATCGGCTGGAATCTTCTTTCAAGCGCCGCATCCTTTTCTATATGTTTTTTGTATTCATCCAGGGTTGTGGCACCGACTATCTGCATTTCTCCTCTTGCCAATGTAGGTTTTAATATATTGGAAGCATCAATTGCTCCTTCTGCAGCACCGGCTCCTATTATGGTGTGAAGTTCATCTATGAATAAAATAATATTTCCTGCTGCCTTTATTTCTTCTACCGCACTTTTTAGCCTTTCTTCAAATTCTCCCCTGTACTTAGCACCTGCAACCATTCCCGCCATATCAAGGGTTACAACTCTTTTATCCTTTAGAGTTTCAGGTACATTTCCATTTACAATTTCCTGCGCTAAGCCTTCGGCTATGGCAGTCTTACCAACTCCGGGCTCCCCTATTAAGCAAGGATTATTTTTTGTTCTTCTTGACAATATTTGTATAACCCTCTCTATAACATTTTCTCTTCCGATAACGGGGTCAAGCTTTCCTTCTCTTGCACGCTGATTTAAATCCGTACCGTATTTGTCAATTGTTTTTGTGCTGCTATTTTGCGCCTGCTCTGCATTGCCGCTGAAATTAGCATTGCCTCCCGCTGCTCCTCCGCTGTTTTGCTTTATTGCCTCAATTACCTCATTTTTCAAATCTTTTAAGCTTACAACCGATTTAACTATCTGCGCGGCAATTCCTTCTCCCTCATCTATCAGCCCAAGCAGTATATGCTCTGTTCCAACATAAGAAACTCCCATTTGTGCTGAATACTGGCGAGCAAGCTCAATAATATACTTGCTTCGGGGACTGACCTGAATGTATTCGGGCATTTCATCTCCCACACCGATTGAATTTTTGATTATTTCTCTTATTCTGTCAACATCCAGTTTATTTCTGAGAATTTTACCTGCAATGCCTTCCTGTTCAAGCATCAACCCTATAAGTATATGTTCAGTTCCGAGAACGTTCTGCCTAAAATTTGCTGTTTCTTTTTGAGCAAATTCCAATGCTGTCCTTGCCGACTTATTTAATCCATTCATCATATATTTCATCTCCTTAATTTGAAATTTTAAAGTTATTGTAATAATTCGCTTCTTAATATTTCTGCTCTGTTTTTTTCTCTTTCCTTCGGGTTTAAATTGTTTCCGGTTTTCAAAGCAATATTACTTGGCTGAATCATTGTCATAAGACGATAAATATCCATATCCTTGGATAGTTTAACAATATCCATCTCCTTGCCAAGCTTTAGTATGGATAAAAGCTTCATTGATTCTTCCACAGTCATTCTTCTTGCATTCGTCAGAAGACCGTAAGCTCTGTAAACCTCATCCTCTATTTCGTCAAAATTGTTCTTTTTAAGATGCTCTCTTAATTTTACTTCCTTTTCGATTATCTGATTAACTATATGAGTTATTTTTTCAATCAATGTTTCCTCTCCCGTTCCCAAGGAACCTTGATTGGAAATTTGATAAAGATGCCCGATAGATTTGGTTCCTTCTCCGTATACTCCTCTTACTGCCACACCTAATTGAGACACTCCGTACAACAGTTTTTCAATCTGATTCGTAATAGAAAGTGCCGGAAGATGAACCATAACGGAAGCACGCATTCCGGTTCCTATATTTGTAGGGCATGAGGTTACATAACCTAATTCATTATCAAATGCATAATCAACAGATTCTTCTATTACATCATCAATCTTATTGCTTAAATCCCAACATTCCTTTAATGATAAACCGGGACTCAAAGTTTGAATTCTGATATGGTCTTCTTCATTTAGCATAATTGAAACTTTTTTGTCCTTGCTCAGCAAAAATGCTGCTCTTTCCTTTTCAGCCAATGCGGGACTTATCAGATGATTTTCCACTAATGCACTTTTTTCAATATTATTTAAGTTTTTCATATATGTTAATTCATAATTTAAATTTATTCTGTTGATTGCACTATTTACTTCAGAAATAACCTTTTCTGCTTCCTCGGTCGTAATTTTTACAGGGAACTTATAATTTTTTAAGTTTCTGGCTAATCTGATGCGGCTTGTTACAACGATATCTCTATTATCCATATTACCTTCACCCCCTAAATATTAGCTTCCATCTCACGAATTTTGTCTCTTATTCTTGCTGCATTTTCATATTCTTCTTTTTCAATTGCAGACTTTAATTCAATTTTCAACTTTTCTATATCTTTTTGTATCCTGTAGCTTCCGCCCGCCCTTTTAGGTATTTTACCCATATGTGTTTCATAACCCTGTATGTTTTTTACAACAGGCATTACCCTCTGTTTAAATGTATCAATACAGTTGTTGCATCCGAATTTGCCTGTATTTCTGAATTCTTCATACGTCATACCGCACTTTGAACAAGTCATTGTGGGGATATAAGCAGAAGTATTATATGCATTGTTAAGCATTGCCGAAAACAAGTTTTCCATAGAAAAATTAGAGTTTAATACGGATTGATTTTTCTTTGCACATTCTTCACACAAATGACTTTCCGTTTTATTTCCGTTTATAATCTGAGTTACATGAACTCTTGCTTCATTTTTTCCGCATTCATTGCATAACATTTTTTTACCCTCCTGTATACTTATTAATCATCGTCCACCGATATCAATATCATTTCCTTTAACAACGAAGCTCTTATCGTGTTTCTGTCATCATAAGGTACGTTGTTTAAAGCCCTGTCACTTAGTATACTCTGCATGATTTTAAGCTCTCTGTTACTTATTATATCTCTTTCCTTCAGTGCCTTTAATACATCAAGTGCTTTGTTCAGTGTAATATTGTCTCCTATGCTTTCATTAAGTATTTCCTTCAGTTCATCAATCGATGACTGGACTCTGAATATTCTTATATAGCCACCGCCACCTCTCCTGCTTTCAACTATATAGCCTCTGTCATTATTGAATCTTGTTGAAAGCACATAATTAATCTGCGAGGGCGAACAGTCAAATTGCTGTGCTAAAAAATTACGTTGAATATCAACAGCTCTGAAATTATTTGCCTCTATTAATTCTTTTATAAAACCTTCTATAATATCACTTAGATTTGACATTTATTCACTTCCTTTTGTTTGACTTTAACTTTGACTTTCTTTGACCTTTGTTTTTATTATACCACTCTTTTTTTAGATTTCAATAGTTATTTTTAATTTTTTTTTGGTTTATATTCAATAATATCTAAAAGTAAGTATATTAGAATAAATGTATTTTATTTTTCATTATAATATAGTATAATTTTTAAAAGTATTTGTTGAAGGAGTTTTTTATGTCTGATAAGAACGCTCGCCCGAGTAAAAAAAGTATTTCACTTTCTCACGAAAGATGCAAAAAGTATGAAATTAGCTATAATCAAACATATTCAAATAAAATACTTAACGAAAAGGAGCTCTTTCTTAAAATGGAAGATAGCAGAGAGCTTATTCTTGCCTCTGCACCGATTATGAATGAAATATATAATTTTGTTAAAGGCTCTAATTTCTTTTCTATCCTTACAGATAATGAAGGCTGTATCCTTAATGTTATAGGTGATGAAGATATACTTACTGAGGCCTTTTCTTTCAAAATGATACCCGGTGCATATATGGACGAAAAAAGTATCGGAACCAATGCTATGGGAACTGCATTAGAAGAAAGGAGCCCAATACAGGTTTCCGGAAGTGAACATTTCATTAATGTTTATCATAGGTGGACATGTTCTGCATGTCCCATAAAAGATATGGATGGCAACATAATAGGAATTCTTGATCTGACAGGATATAGTGAATCAGTTCACTCACACACGTTAGGTATGGTGGTAGCCGGGGCGAAAGCAATAGAAAATGAACTTATAGCAAATTATTATAAAGTTGAGTTGTCAAACGAAAAGAAACTGCAAAAGAAAAGAAAAATGATTGACAAAATAAACAATGGCTATGCCATTTACACATTTGATAAAATCGTAGGACAAGATAAAAATTTCCTTAATGTAATTAATTATGCCAAGAAAATAGCTAACAGCCGTTCTAATATACTTATCATGGGCGAAAGCGGCACAGGAAAAGAGTTGTTTGCACAATCTATTCATAATAGTTCCAATAGAGCATTAGCTCCTTTTATTGCTATAAACTGCGGTGCAATACCGATAAACCTTATAGAAGCTGAACTTTTTGGCTATGAGGAAGGATCATTTACAGGAGCTAAGGCAAAAGGAAATCCGGGAAAATTTGAAATAGCAGATGGAGGAACCGTATTTCTTGATGAAATTGGAGAAATGCCCCTTGATTTACAAACAAGATTATTGAGAGTTATTGAGGAGGGTACAATCAGCAGAATCGGCAGTTCAAAAGTAAATGTTGTTGATGTTCGTATAATTGCAGCCACCAATAAAAATCTGATACAGGAGGTTGAAAACGGAACGTTCAGAAAGGATTTATTCTATAGGTTGAATGTACTTCCTCTTAGACTGCCCAGTCTAAGAGAAAGAAAAAATGATATAACCCTTCTTATAGAATATTTCATGGACAAGATCAGCAAAAAGCTTGACAAGAAAAAAGTACCTTTTTCAAGTGAATCTATTGAAAAGTTATCTTCATATGATTGGCCGGGCAACATAAGAGAACTGGAGAATTATATTGAGCTTGCAATAAACACAGAGGAATTACCTGATATTAGCAACCTGAAAATTAACAATTACGATAATATTGATGATATTATGACACGACCATCATCAATTAATTTATGCAGCTTAAGGGATTTAGAAAAGCAACATATTATTAACGTATTGAAAACCACAAACAATAACATAACCCAAGCAGCAAATATTTTAGCTGTTGGCAGAAATACATTATATAGAAAGATGAAAGAATACGAAATAACCGTTCCATAAAGGTGCACTGTTTCAAAACAGAACACCATAACGCAATAGCCTTGTTCCAATTTGGAACAAGGCTATTTTGATGAACATAGTTATGCGACTAATACCAAGTGTTCTATTTAATAAAATTAATTGGAATGCATCTTGCATATATGTAGTTAAATTAAAGGAGGTACATATGAACAATTATTTTGGATATCAGGGAGTTATACTCAGGGTCAATTTAAGCGACGGCAAGATAAGTAAAGAACCACTTAATTTAGAAGATGGAATGAAGTTTATCGGCGGAAGGGGTTTAGGAACTAAAATATTATTTGATGAAGTAGATCCTAAGGTTGATCCCCTAAGCATTGATAATAAGGTTATATTCGCTACAGGTCCGCTATCCGGAACAGCTACTCCCACAGGCGGCAGATACATGGTCATTACAAAATCTCCTCTTACAGGTACTGTTGCATCTTCAAACTCAGGAGGATTTTGGGGAGCTGAGCTAAAGCTTGCAGGATATGATGCCGTAATAATCGAAGGGAAATCCGAAAAACCTGTTTATCTCAATATAGCTGATGATATTGTAACCCTTGAAGACGCATCTGATATATGGGGTAAATTAGTAGATGAAACTACTACTACATTGGAAAATATCCACGGAGAAAAGGCGAGAATTGCAACTATCGGACCTGCAGGTGAAAAACTATCAAGGATATCGGGCGTTATGAACGAAAGAGGCCGTGCTGCAGGCAGATCAGGAGTCGGTGCGGTTTTAGGTTCTAAAAACTTTAAAGCTATTGTTGTTCGCGGAACCAATAAAGTAAATATAAAAGAACCCGACAAGTTAAAAGGTGCTTTTTCAAGCAGTATGACTAAAATCAGAGAAAATGGTGTTACCGGTCAAGGATTACCGGCTTACGGAACAGCCGTACTTGTAAATATAATCAACGAACATGGTGCTCTGCCTACAAATAATTTCCAAGAGTCGCACTTTGATCTTGCTGAAGCAATAAGCGGCGAAACTCTTGCTGAAAAATACTTAAAGAAAAAAGACCCATGTTACAGATGTCCAATAGGCTGCGGAAGATACTGCGAAGCTGATTATGCTAAGGGCGCGGGACCGGAATATGAAACAATCTGGGGTTATGGCTCAAACTGTGGCGTGTCTGACTTAGGCGCTATAATAAAGGCGAACTATTGGTGCAATGAATACGGATTAGATACTATATCTGCCTCTACAACTATTGCAGCGGCAATGGAGCTATACCAGAAGGGATATATCAAAAAAGAAGATTTAGATGGCGGTCCCGAATTAGTCTGGGGTAATGCAGATGCTATAATTGAATGGACTAAAAGAATGGGAGAAGGAAATGGTCTCGGAGCTTTAATGGCAGAGGGCTCTTATAGGCTATGCGAAAGCTATGGGGTTCCCGAGCTTTCTATGAGTGTTAAGAAGCAAGAAATGCCTGCATACGATCCAAGGGGTATTCAAGGAATAGGATTAAACTATGCTACTTCCAACAGGGGTGGATGCCACGTAAGAGGTTATATGATTTCACCTGAAATATTAGGACTTCCACAGCCATTAGATAGATTTGCTACGGAAGGAAAGGCAGAATGGACAAAAATATTCCAGGATTTTACTGCAGCAATTGACTCAGTCGGACTTTGCCTGTTTACTTCTTTTGCATTAGGAGCAGACGACTATGCTGATTTATATAATGCCGTATGCGGAACAACCCTAAGCGGAAATGATTTTATCGAGCACGGTGAAAGAGTATGGAACTTAGAAAGGTTATTTAATTTAAAAGCAGGAATAGATCCTTCTCAAGACACTTTACCTAAGAGGTTACTTGAAGATCCCATATCAAGCGGTCCTTCGAAGGGTTGGTTAAACAAATTGAACGAAACATTGCCTTTATATTATAAAGCGAGAGGATGGACCGAAAACGGCCTTCCTACCTATGAAAAGCTTGAATCCTTAGGTATAAAAGAATATAAATAGTCAGGAGTGCAAATGAAGGTTACAATAAAGCTTTTTGCAACACTTCGTACAGGCAGAGGTAAAATATTAAAAAAAGAGTATCACGAAGGAACAATAATTAGAGATATAATTAAAGATTTAAACATTTACGAAAAAGATGTTGCAATTCTTCTGAAAAATGGTATAAGTACCAAAATGGATAATGAGCCCGCAGATGGTGATACTTTATCTATATTTCCACCAATAGGCGGAGGGTAAGATATATTAAGGCGGTTATTGAAAAATATTTTCAATAACCGCCTTTTTTATACACTTAAGACATATTTTGCTTCGCTAGCTATAGAGTTATCTTTTCTAAAACATAACGATATTTATTTATAATTCCATTTTTAGTTTCGAAAATAAAGATTTAGCCAAAAACAAAAGTTTTTAATTACATTTAGTTTGTATTTTTACAATATGTATTTATACAGTTGCTTAAATCGATAAATTGATGTATTATAGTATGTGTTAAGTTTATAATAATAACTAAACGTTATGTAATTAACAATATATATAATAAAGGAGTATAACTAATGAATAATAGTGTAATTAATAAAATCAATTTTGTTAATGAACCTGTGTTGAAATATGATATAGGCAGTCCGGAAAGAATTGAGCTTGAAAAAGAGTTAAAAGCTATGAAAACATCTTTTGTAGACATTCCTGTCATAATAGGCGGAAAAGAAATACGAACAGGAAATAAGGGAGCCTGCATACTCCCTCACAATAAGAGTGTAGTAATCGGAGAATTCCACAAGGCTTCAAAAAAAGAAGTTGGGATGGCGGTTGAAGAAGCTTTAAAAGCTAAAAAAGGGTGGGAGAAAATGGACTGGCAGTCGAGAGCGGCAATTTTTTTAAGAGCTGCTGAACTATTATCAGGTCCCTGGAGAGCAAAGTTCAATGCTGCAACCATGCTTATTCAAAGTAAAACATATAAGCAGGCAGAAATTGATTCGGCATGTGAATTAGCCGATTTCTTCAGATATAATGCATCCTGTTTACCTCAAATTTATGCCGAGCAGCCAATTTCTCCTGATAAAGTATGGAACAAGATGGAATACAGACCTCTTGAAGGTTTTGTATATGCGGTTACTCCCTTTAACTTTACCGCAATAGCAGGTAATTTGCCATGTGCACCGGCAATGACAGGCAATGTTGTTGTATGGAAGCCGGCTTCGGTTGCCGTCTACACAGCCTATATAATCTATCAATTGCTTAAGGAAGCAGGACTACCTGACGGAGTAATTAATTTTGTACCCGGCAATGCGGATGAAATCAGCGATGTAGTATTAAAAAATGAGCATTTAAGCGGAATACATTTTACAGGCTCAACAAAAGTATTCCATAATATGTGGACTGCAGTCGGTAATAATATATCAAATTATAGGAGTTTTCCAAGAATAGTTGGAGAAACAGGGGGAAAAGATTTTATAGTTGTTCACAATTCTGCCAATATACACTCTGCTTCACGCGGAATTATTGATGGAGCATTTGAATATCAGGGACAAAAATGCTCTGCTGCTTCTCGTGTATATGTAGCAAAAAGTATATGGCCAAGCATAAAAGAAATAATAATAGAAAAAGCCGCCGATATAAAAGTAGGCGATGTTGAAGAAATAGATACATTTATGGGTGCCGTAATAGATCAAAAATCATTTAACAATATAAAAAGTTATATTGATTATGCAAAGAATTCCGATGAAGCAGAAATCTTATTTGGCGGAAGTTACGATGACAGTAAAGGTTATTTTGTAGATCCTACAATAATATTAACGAAAAATCCGCATTTTAAAACTATGAAAGAGGAAATCTTCGGACCTGTGTTGACAATTTATGTTTATGATGATGATAAATTTGAAGAAACGCTTGATTTAGTTGACAGAACAACAAATTACGGCTTGACCGGTGCAATATTTGCAAAAGACAGATACGCAATAAATGCAGCCGAAGAAAAATTAATCAATGCAGCCGGAAACTTCTACATCAATGACAGGCCAACAGGTGCAGTTGTGGGACAGCAGCCCTTCGGAGGTGCAAGACAATCAGGAACCAACGACAAAGCCGGCTCAAAAATTAATCTTATGCGCTGGATAAGCCCAAGGGTTGTAAAAGAAACCTTAGGTAACTAAATAACTTTTTGTAACAAACAACAGCAGAATTTTAAAGATTTCTGCTGTTTCTTTATCTGAAAAGTTGTTGTAAATACATTTGATTGTATGTTTTGTTTATTATTTTGTTAATTCATTTGTTAAATGTAAATTGTAAAAAAGCTTGTGCAAACGTATTTCTTATTGTATAATTATTATGCGCACGGACCGCTATTCGAAAGAAGACCGGGGTGTTTTTAGGAGGAAAAAAATGAGAGTTAAATATGTTCCTGAACCATTTAGAATTAAAATGGTAGAAACAATTAAAATGACAACTCGCGAAGAAAGAGAACAAAAAATCAAGGATGCGCACTACAACGTATTCAATCTCAGAGGAGAGGATGTATACATCGATCTTCTGACAGATTCCGGCACAAATGCCATGAGTTCAGAGCAATGGGCAGGAATTATGCTCGGAGATGAAGCTTATGCAGGCGCAAAAAGCTACTATCGTCTTCTTGAAACGGCAAAAGAGATATTTGAATACAGCTACATCCAACCTGTACATCAAGGTAGAGCTGCAGAAAAGGTTTTATTCCCTACATTTCTTCACAAAGGACAGTTTGCTATTTCAAACATGTTTTTTGATACTACACGCGCTCACGTTGAATTGGCAGGCGCACGCTGCATAGACTGTGTAGTGGAAGAAGCAAAGAACCCTGAGAAACGCGCAAAATTTAAAGGAAACATGGATGTTGTAAAATTAGAGGAATTAATTCAGGAGCACGGCGCTGAAAATATTGGTCTGATTGTTATGACGATAACCAACAATTCAGCAGGCGGACAACCTGTATCAATGCAAAACATGAAGGATGTTTCTGCTATTTGTAAAAAATACAATATCCCTCTTGATATTGATGCTGCAAGATACGCAGAAAATGCATACTTTATTAAACGTGACGAAGAAGGATACGAAAACACATCTATAAGAGAAATAATTCGTGAAATGTTCTCTTATGCAGACATGTTCTCAATGTCATCCAAAAAAGACGGAATCGTTAATATGGGTGGTATGATAGGTATAAAGGATGATAAGAAATTCGAAGATACTATCTTGAAAGTAAAAGCAAACTGTATCAGTTTTGAAGGATTTACCTCTTACGGCGGATTAAACGGACGTGATTTAGAGGCGCTTGCAATAGGCTTAAACGAAGCTCTTGAGGAAGATTATCTGAAATATCGTATCGGTCAGATGGAATACCTTGCAGGACTCCTGGATGAAGCAGGAATTGCATATCAGGCACCTGTAGGCGGTCACGGACTGTTTATAGATGCAAAGAAAATGCTTCCGCACATACCATACAATGAATTTCCGGCTCAAACATTAGCTTTGGAGCTATACAAGGAAGCAGGCATAAGATCATGTGATATAGGCTCTTACATGCTTGGAAACGACCCTGATACAGGTGAACAGCTAAAATCAGAATTCGAGTTTACACGTCTGGCAATTCCGAGAAGAGTATACACTCAGGCACACCTGGACGTTATTGCCGATGCTCTGATTGCTATTAAGGAAAGAGCTCATGAAATTAAACGCGGTTACAAGATCATCTGGGAACCTCCTATATTGAGACATTTCCAGGCACATTTGGAACCAATAAAATAAACTTATAAAAATCGGGCTGCAGCAATATGCTGCAGCTTTTCTAAAGTTCAATTTTAACTTTATATTCATCCATCCATGTATTAATCTGTATAAAGTAAGCAATCAGCTGCGGTCCTGTCATTAATTGTCCATACCATGGTTTTTTAAACGATTTACCACCGGTATTTACTATTTCATTAACTTTCTTGTCATTTATCAGCTGGTGAATCGGAGAATTCTTATCAGAAAGAATTTCTTTCATCCACTTTTGAACAGCTTCTGTATAATCCATATGATGAGTTTTTGGATACGGGCTTTTTTTCCTTTCAATTATATCATCAGGTAATATACCTCTGAGGGCTTCCCTCAATATTCCCTTTTCCCTTCCGTTATAGAATTTAAATTTATTGGGAATATTATAAGAATACTCTACTATCCTATAATCCGCAAAAGGCACCCTGACCTCAAGACTATTGTACATACTCATTCTGTCTTTCCTGTTAAGCAAAGTCATCATAAACCATTTAATATTTAAATAAAACAACTCCCTCATCCTTGCTTCTTCTTTGGATTCGCCTGTCAGTTTTGGAACCTTTTTGATTGTATCATTGTATCTTTGAGCCACGTATTCTTCTAATGGTAATTTAATGAATTCTTTATTAATTATTTCATTGCGCTCTTTTGATGATTTAGACCACGGGAAAGTATCAGCATTAATATCTTCGGGACGTGTAAACCAAGGATAACCTCCGAATATCTCATCAGCACATTCTCCGGATAAAGCTACCGTCGAATTTTTCCTGATTTCTTTGCAAAATAAAAGCAATGACGAATCAATGTCTGCCATTCCGGGTAAATCATTTGCCAAAACAGCATCTTTTAATGCTTCAACTAATTTTATATTGTCCAATATGACTGTATGATGATTGCTTCCTATAAATTCAGACATCCTTTCTGCCCAGACTTGGTCTGAATCAGGCTGGAAAAGATTCGTTTGAAAATATTTATCATTATCTTTATAATCTATTGAAAATGTATCAAGTGTTTCTCTTCCTCTATTTTTATAATAATTTGAGGCAATTGCGGATATCGCACTGGAGTCTAATCCTCCTGAAAGAAATGTGCACAAATGTACATCAGATACCAATTGTCTTTCTACAGCATCAACAAGTAAATTTCTTGTAGTCTCAATAGTGGATCGGATATTTTCTTCATGGGGTTTTGCTTCCAATCTCCAATATTCATGAATTCTTGGAGTATTATCTTTGTAAATTAAATAATGTGCCGGAGCAATTTCTTTTATGTCTTTGAATACACCATTACCGAGAGTTCTTGCAGGTCCAAGTCCGAATATTTCCATGATGCCCTCTTCGTCTATTACAGGTTCTACTAACGGATTAGCCAACAATGCTTTTATTTGAGATCCAAATATCAAATTATTATTTTTAATACTGTAAAATAACGGCTTTACTCCAAGAGGATCTCTCGCCAAAAATAATGTTTTTTCATTTTCATCCCAAACTCCAAAAGCATATATACCATTTATATGATGTACACAATCCGGACCCCATTCAATAAATGAAACTAACAAAACTTCTGTATCTGAATAAGAATTAAACTTATGTCCTTTTAATTTAAGCTCATCTCTGACCTCATCCGTATTATAAAGTTCACCATTATATACCATTACATAGTGTCTTTCTCCGGCCTTACGTTCCATAGGCTGTTTTCCGCCCTCAGGATCTACAATAGTTAAACGTCTGTGGCCAAACAAAACATTTTCAGATTTAAAGTATCCAAAATCATCAGGGCCTCTGTCTTTAAGTGTTTCTGTCATTTTTTCCATGACATTTATTTCATCCGAAAAACTAATATTTGCATTTACCCATCCTGCAATTCCGCACATCTGTTTTCCTCCTACTTTTAATTAAATAAAAATATTTTATGTGAAAAATGATTAATTGTGCTGAATTTTCCGTAATGACCTCGCTTAGCCCGAGGATTTATGATTTGATTAATCTTTTTTGTTACTTCTCTTCACAATAAAATACAGTATTCATATTATATAATACATATATCATACCATCGCCTCGGCAATGCAAGCGAGCTTGCGCTGCACTCGACTCAGGTATGATATAATGTTATCAGAAATACAGGAGGATTTTATATGATATCGAATAACAGAGAATGCCTCTCCATAGGGCGGATAGCCCCTGACTTTACTGCAATAACAACCCGTGGAGTAATAACACTATCACAATATGCCGGAAAATGGGTATTGCTATTCTCACATCCGGGAGATTTTACACCTGTATGCACGTCCGAATTCATTGCATTTACAGAGCTTTCCCCCGAATTTGAAAGCAGAAATGTGCAGCTTCTCGGCATAAGCGTAGACAGCAACCCGGCACACTTGGCATGGTTGTACAATATACAGCAATTTACCGGAATGGAAATACCCTTTCCTCTGATAGCCGACAGAGACGCTGAGATCTCAAGCCTGTACGGCATGGTTAATCCTGACAGAATATATGAAACAAGCGTAAGAGATGTATTCATTATAGACCCCAATCGTTTAATACGTTCCATACTTACATACCCAGCCACTAATGGAAGGAACATGTATGAGCTGCTCAGATTGATTGACGCCCTGCAAACGACCGACAGGTACATGGTTTCCACGCCTGCAAACTGGATGCCCGGAGAGCCGGTTATTGTGCCTCCTCCGTATACATATGAAGGGCTTTTAGAAAGAGCTTCAACACCTCCAAGTTCGGATATGGCATGTTTACAATGGTATTATTGTTTCGAAGACTACAACGACCTTGTTCCTGTTACACCGGATGCGGTTGCATCCGAAGAAGATTCACAGTAACTTAATCAGGCTGCTGAAATAATAAATTATTGCAGCAGCCTGAGAATATTCCGAATTTTAATCAACAACAAGTTCTTATTATTTATCACAACAAAGCCTTCTCTAAATCTGAAACATATAGTGCCTGTTGTCTTTTTAAATATGCTTTAACAAATGGCTTAATAAAAACTTTTTTCGCAATAACATTTTCCGTAAAATCAATTTCTGTTTGTTCGCCTTTCTGAGTAAATATGCCGGTCCAACGACCTTTGATGTTGTCGTTTTCCAAATCAAACTCCCAGCGCTTATATGGCTCATTAACAGTAATCGTAAAAGTTGTTGCATATCCTTCTTTTGTATATTCAACAAATTGTTTATCATTAAGAATTTCAATTTTACTTAAATCGCTGCGCCACGCATATTTTTCAAGTGAAGTAACTGTTTCCCACACTTTTTGAATATCACTCTGAAATGTGGCTTTTATTTTGGATACTGCCATGCATAAATCCCCCTTCACATAAATTCCAATTTATAAATTGTTTATTAATTTTATTTCTCTTCCTATTAGGATTATATCATGTTTTCAATAAATCTAATATAAAATTATCTGAATTATATATTTTGCAATTATATTAAAACTATATTGACAGTTATCTATGTATTGCATATAATAAATCAAACATATAGATAATTCTCTATGTAATGGGAGGTGTAATTATTTTGGCAAAAAATTATATTGACTTTGCACTATATATGAAGGCTCTTTCTGATGAAACAAGAGTAAAGATATTGGAAATGACTTCTTATGAAGAATTATGCGCGTGCAAAATTCTGGAGGAATTTAACATAACACAACCAACTCTTTCATATCATATGAGGATATTATGCGAAAGTGGTTTGGTAAACGGCAGAAAAGACGGTATATGGACTAAGTATTCTATAGACAAAATTAATTTTAAAAATCTTCAGAATTTTATTGATAACATAGCCCTAAATATGAAATCGGAATAATGATTTAATGATTCGAAGGAGAATAAAATGAATATTTTTCAGTGGCTAAATAGCCAGTTGCTTAAAATGGATTGGCTTCACAATTTAATTGAGCTTTTAGTAGAAAATGTATTTGGATTAAGCATTCAGGAACGAATAGGCGGAAGTATTCATTTTTTTATATATGATGTTATAAAAATATTTATACTTTTATCCGTTCTGATTTTTATAATTTCTTATATACAAAGTTACTTTCCTCCTGAAAGAACTAAAAAAATATTAGGAAGATTTAATGGAATTACAGGAAATATATTAGGTGCATTACTCGGGACTGTTACACCTTTTTGTTCGTGTTCATCAATTCCGTTGTTTATCGGTTTTACAAGCGCAGGATTACCTTTAGGTGTAACCTTTTCATTCTTGATATCATCCCCTCTCGTTGATTTAGCTTCGGTTTTGCTGCTTGCGAGCATATTTAACTGGAAGATTGCAATCAGTTATGTTGTTGTAGGTCTTATACTCGCTGTAGCCGGCGGAACAATGATCAGCAAGCTTAAGCTTGAAAGGTATGTTGAGCCATTTGTTTATGGAAACAAATCACTTGAAACAGAACAAGAAAGCATGACAAGAAAGGATAGAATTGATTACTCTGCAGAACAGGTTCTGACAATCATAAAAAGAGTATGGCTGTATATATTGACAGGGGTTGGTATTGGAGCTGCAATACATAATTGGATACCGGAAACTGCAATTACTGCAATATTAGGACAAGATAAATGGTACTCTGTTTTAATAGCCACTGTAGTTGGTATTCCGATGTATGCTGATATATTTGGTACATTGCCTATTGCAGAAGCATTGGTCGCAAAAGGAGTAGGACTCGGAACTGCTCTCTCTTTCATGATGGGAGTAACAGCATTATCACTGCCTTCAATTATTATGTTAAAGCAGGTTGTTAAATCTAAATTATTAATATCCTTTGTAGGAGTAGTAACCGCAGGAATTATTATTATAGGCTATATATTTAATTCATTTAGTTATTTGTTTATATAATATAAATATTTTTATACGAGGAGAAAAGCTATGATAATTAAAATTTTAGGTTCGGGATGTAAAAATTGTGATGCTTTAAAGGAAAATACTGAAGCGGCATTAAAGGAAGCAGGTATTGAAGCTGAAATAATAAAGGTTCAGGATATGAAGAATATTGTATCTTATGGTGTGATGCAAACACCTGCACTTGTGATTGATGAAAAAGTGGCATCATTCGGAAAAGTATTGAAATCAAAAGACATAATAAAGATTCTTGAAAAGATATAATAAAACCCGTTACTTTTACATCGAAGGTGTCTAACGGACCCTATAAGAAACACCTCTTGGTTATAACCAAGAGGTGTAGTTAGATCAATATTAATTTTCGTTCTTTGTTTTGTAGTCAGCTATAACCTTTTCGGCCATGTTGAAAGGCATTTCGTCGTATCTCAGGAATTCCATCTCGAAGCTTCCTCTTGCCTGAGTCATTGATTTTAAATCAATTGCATAGGTGTACATTTCAGCCATTGGAGCTTCAGCCAGTACTTTTTGAGTACCGTCCTCCTGCTGCTCCATACCGAGGATTTTTCCTCTTCTCTTGTTCATATCACCCATTATATCTCCCATATATTCGTCAGGAATATATATTTCAACCTTTGCAACAGGCTCCAGTATAACCGGCTTAGCTTCCTGCATACCTTTTTTGAATGCTATGGATGCAGCCATCTTAAAGGATGTTTCGTTGGAGTCAACGTCGTGATATGAGCCGTCATACAGCGTAGCCTTTATGTTAACAACCTTACAGCCTGCAAGCACTCCCTTATCCAGGCATTCTTTAAGTCCTTTTTCAACGGCAGGTATATAGTTTCTCGGAACTGCTCCTCCGACAACCTCATCCACAAACTCAAAGTCAGAATCTGAAGGCTCAAAGCGAATACGAACATCACCGTATTGTCCCGCTCCTCCTGATTGTTTTTTATGCTTACCCTGTACGTCTGCCCTTCCTCTGATGGTTTCCCTGTAAGCAACCTTTGGATTAGTCAGCTCTACTTCAACTTTGAAGTTATTTTTCAATTTATTTGCAAGAACAGCAAGCTGAATATTTCCGTGACCGCCTATAACCAGCTCCTTTGTTTCCACATTTCTTTCTATTGTAAACGTAGGATCCTCTTCGTTCAGCCTGTGCAGACCAACTCCTACCTTTTCATCACTGTCCTTTGTTTTGGCGCTTACAGCCATAAAGTAGGACGGTTTCGGGAAATCTATTCCCTTGTATATAATCGGGCTTGCTTTTACTGAAATTGTGTCTCCAGTTTTAAAGTTCATTAATTTAGCGGTGGCTCCTATGTCTCCCGCCACAATCTCCGCAGTCTCTATCTGATCCTTTCCTCTAAGGTAGAATATATTTCCGATTCTTTCAGTCTCTCTGTTAGCATCATTATAAACTTCCGTATCCTTTTTCATAACTCCGGACATTACCTTAAACAGAGTAATCTTGCCGACAAACGGGTCCACAATTGTTTTGAAAACAAAAGCAGACAGCGGTTGAGTGGAGGTTACTTTTCTCTGCGTTGTTTTTCCGTCCACCATTCCCGTTACCTCGCCCGTATCTGCTGAGTTAGGAAGGTATTCGTTGATCATGTGCATCATGCACTTGATTCCCATTGCTTTTGTGGCACACATTACTATAACAGGAACTACCTCTCCTGCCAATACAGCATTTTTCAGACCTGTACTTACTTCTTCATATGTAAATTCTTCTCCGTTGAAAAATTTGTCCAAAAGCAATTCATCTGTTTCCGCAACGGATTCCATCAGAACGCCTCTCAGTTCTTCAACCTTATCAGCAAGATCTTCCGGTACTTCTATCTTAACATTATCTAATTCTTCTATTAAACGTCCCTGACGGTCAACTATATCCACGTATCCTTTGAAGTTTTCTCCTTCTCCGATAGGTAACGCGAAAGGAACTACTTTTTTTCCGAATCTTTCTCTTAATTCCTCAAGCAGTACATCAAACTTAACATTTTCTTTATCCATCTTGTTAAGTACGATAATTCTTGGCAGGTTTCTTTGCTCCAGATATTTCCAAACCTTTTCTGTTCCGACTTCAATTCCGGAGCTTGCGTCTACAACTACAACCGCTCCGCTTGCAACTCTCAGTCCTCCGTAAACCTCACCTACGAAATCAAAATAACCAGGAGTGTCAAGAAAATTTATTTTAGTGTTTTCATATTCTATAGGTATAATTGATGTACCGATTGAAACTTGTCTATCTTTTTCTTCTTTATCGAAGTCTGATACTGTATTTCCATCTTCAACTTTTCCCATACGGTTTGTAACTTTTGTAACATATAAAAGCGCTTCTGTTAATGTGGTTTTACCGCAATTGCTATGGCCTACTAATGCAACGTTTCTAATTTTGTCAATGTTATACGTTTTCATTTACTTTATTCCTCCTACTAAATTCAGCTAATTAATAATATTTTACATTAAATATATGTATAAATCAATATAATTTTAATTATGTGACTTTTTTGTCCAATTTATGCAAACAATAAATTTGCATCAGATTGATGACAAAGTCATCAAGATGGAGGCATTATTTGCATTTTATTCTGCAAAGTGATATAACTAATTAATATATCCCTAAGCTATATGCTGCGGAGTAAATAGGAAGAGGGACACACCTTTAAAGATGGAAACTCATTGGAGATAGACTTTATAGGAATGTACCCGTCAGAAAGGTAAACATCATGAATGGTATTGTGTTAAATTACATAATTCAGGCAATATTAGGCGGAGCTTCCGGTTACATTACAAACGACTATGCAATCAATATGCTCTTTAAGGAATATACTCCATTAAAAATAGGCGGCGTAATAAAGAAAACACGAGGAGAATTTATAGAAAGACTAAGCTCCATGGTGGAAAATGACATAATAAACAAGGATAAGCTTCAGGAAATATTGAGTGATGAGAATTTTAAGATCAAATTTGAAAATCTTACAGCTGATTTTTATAACAACTGTATGGACGATGCTGTAGGCAGTGATACTTGGGACAAAATAATAACCGATGATACCGATAAGTTTGTCCGTAATTTAATAATTGAGTACTCTCCCAAAATATTTGAATTGTTAATTAAAAATTTCGATGCAAAACAATTTCTAAATGACAATCAGCTATACTCCATCAGCGGTTTTTTTTATAATGCGCTGCTTGAAATATTTGAAAGCAGTGAAAACATTACGGGTAGTGTGTTGTTATCCATATATAAAGACAATTTAAAATTAACACCCGACAATATAATAGATAAAAAATTATCGCAACAAATAGTTTTAAATATCATTAATTCATTAAAGGATAATATTATAAAATGCGATGATCTTGAAATTAAAAAAGCACTTTATTTAACAGGTATCGAAAAGGCTGTTAAAGAATCTGTACATATATTGCTTGATAAGCAGATACATGAAGTCATAAATATAAGCAATGAAATTATAGTTAAAATTGATAATACATCTTTATCATATATAAATTCTGATAAGGGATACCGTTCTATATTCAATTTATGCACTTCTCTGTTTGACTACGGAAAATCAATCAACAAAACAACATCTGAACTGTTAGACAGTAATTTTGAAGAAAATCTAAAGCATTATTTAATAGAAGCAATACCCGGTATAACCGAAAAAATAGTTAATTGGATTAAAGAAAACAGCAATTCAATTGATAAGTTATTGGAGGATTCCATTGATGAAGTTATAAAGGAATCCGACGGACTAAAAGCTACGCTTCTTTCAACCATTAAAAATGCTTATTTGAGTAATTTGAGTAAAAAGTATTCAATAGTAGACAAAATAGTTGCTTATGTAGAAAGCAATACCGAGCCGGAAAAGCTAAGTATTTATCTAAGTTCTAAAATAGTTGATGTGATTAATAATATCACTATCAGAGAATTTATCGAAGAGGCAGAAACTAACGGTTTAACTCCTCATAAATGCTCTGAACTAATTATCGTTTATTTAAATAATAACTTTACCAAAATTTTAAATCAATCGGTTCTGTTTATCAAGGATATTAAAATAAGCAGCCTTTTTCCTTTTTCATCATCAAATGGTGAGCTTATTGATAAAACAATATTTAAATTTAAGGAGCTTTGCTCGTCGCAAAATGTACAGGATTTTTTTACAGAAAAATTATCTTTATATACAGATAATTTTTTATATGCAAAATTGGAGGATTTTTTATCAGAAGAAAAAATTAATAACCTGTCTTTAAATTTGAATAGCTTTATTGTCCATGAGATAAAACACAATAAGGATATTATAATAAAATGGATTTGCAGACAAATTAATAACATAGCCAATAATTTGGATATAAACCTAAGCAATGAAACAACTTCTTTTTTTAATGAAGAGCTGTATAAAAAATATGAAGGTTATTCAATGAACTTAAGAAATACCGAGCTGTCTTTTGCAATAGACAAATTAAAGAGCATTGACAATATTGCTGATAACAGTTCTGACTATTTGCGTTCATACGCAATAAAAAACACTGATACTATTTTAAAGGACTCAATAAAGTTAGTTGTAACCGACAATCTGAACAAGTTAAACGATGACGAGCTTGTTGATTTAGCCAATGATTTTATTGGTAGAGAATTAAAGCCAATTATGTTTTTCGGTGGTGCTTTAGGCATTATAGCAGGACTTATTTTGGCTGCTTTTCAGAATAAAGCCCTGAATCCGCAGGAAATAAGCTTTGCCAACATGATTTTATATGCCTTTGTAGGTTTTATAACCAATGTCATAGCTATCAATATGATTTTTAAGCCTTATAAGGAAAATAAACTTATGTCTAAAATACCTTTTTTTAGAAATTTTTCCTTAGGATACATTGTAAAAAATCAAAAAATATTTGCGGAAAAAATCTCTCACTTTATTGACAGCAGTCTGTTAAATAAAAAAAGCATCGGTAATCTGTTTGAAAAGCATGAAGAAAACATAAAGAGCAGCTTTATAAAAACTGCCGCAGACAACGATTATAAAGTTTTGAAAGATTTGCTTTCTAACAACAAAATTAATATTGTCAATAAAGTATTCTCGTTCTCCAAAAATAAAATAAGTAATAATTTAAATAGCTTATGCAGCTTTCTATATAAAATCAGTAAAATAAAATTATCTTCTGTAATTGACAGTGTAAAACTATTTAAAAATCATTACCATAGCTTTTTAAATACCAAAAATATAAGCAAAGGTGTTTATAGTTTTTTAAATTCCAAACGCAGTATTAAAGGAAATTTCATCAATGATTTTACGTCCGGCTTTATAGATAATTTCAGCGAGAATAATTTTAAAAATAATCTTTACGAATCTGAAGAAAAATATAAAAAATTTAACAATAAAAAAACAAATGAAATTTTAAATAGAAATCAGCTGAAAAACAGCGAGGAATTTATATCGAGAAAAATCAGTTCAATTATATTATCACAAGATATAAGAGATAAAATATTTCAGAATGCTTCCTTATTGTTAAATAAATCTATTGACAAAGACAAAGATATTGGGGAAATCTTTGACGGAAAGATTAAAAACTATATTGATTCACACCTTCCCGATTTAACAGAAGGTATAATCAATATGTTAAATAACAGTATACAAAGCAACAAGACAAAAGTAACCTTAATGGTTCAATCAGAAATCAAAAATCATCTTGGATTCATTGAAAAAGGAATGTATGCGCTCATGGGCGGAGATGAAATAATAGATAAGCTGTTAAAAAAAATTATTACTTCAAAGATTCCGGCATACTTAGAGGTCAAAAAATATGAAATAAATAATATTGTTTCAATTACAATGGAAGAAAAGCTATATAAAGTAAAATCGGAAATATTATTTTCGATAGTAAATAAGCTTAAGATTAAGGAATTAGTCGACAGCTACGTGCTTGATAAATCTGAAAAAATTGAAAATATAATAAAAACCAAGACAAGCAATTTAGTTAATATTTTGGGGAATATAGAAATTGGAAGTATATTGAGTTTGTTTCATTTGAATAATATACAAACTGCATATGATATATACGGAGCTGAATTAGATGCTTTCGCATCAATAATTTCCGAAAATATTAAAGAAAACAAGAATGATATAATTAGTTTTTTGGCAGAGTTTACTAAAATTTCATACAATGACATTTTCAAAGATATACAATATGAAAGCATTGAAAATTCAGCAGACAAATTAGTTAATCAGCTGAACAAGAATAATAGTATTGAAAAAATTACGGATGAGTTCATTAACTGCTTTATAAATAACAATAAAGATAAAATTATTGTGCAAATTTTAAATAAGGATGAATTTATAACGTCGTTAAAAAATTATATCAACAGGTTAATTGAAAGCAATGAAAACGAGAAAATATTAAAAAATATATTCATTGAAACGGTGGATGCGGCTGTTTCAAATAACTTTAATTTCATAAGCAGCAATTCAAAAGATTATTTATTTAATATTTTTATTGACAGTACAATTAACAGCTTAAAACGGAACCTAGATGAAATATTAAAAGCTGTTGAATTTGATAAAATTGCCAAAGAAGAAATCGAAAAAATGGAACCGGAAAAAATACATAAAATGTTTAATTCCTTCGGTGAAAAATATTTCAGAAGATTAATGATTTACGGCTTTGGAGGATTTGTTTTTGGTATAAATGTGTACATTGGAATGTCATTAGCAGCACTGAAGGTTGTATCTAAACTGATAAATAAGGATAATTAGAAAGAGCTGCTCTATCGCTGCTCAAATAGGTCCGGGACTAAAAAAAGCTGCTTCTATCTGCACAGAAACAGCTTTTTATTGCATACAGGATAAGCGACCGAGCCAAGACAGAGATTTGGGTCATCTGCTTAAACTGCTATGAAATAAATTATTTTAGGCAAATAAGCCCATTATACTTTGAATTAATATATATCCTATTGCAATAGGTGATAAATATTTTATTGAAATCGCCCAAATTTTAGCCATTCCAAATTTTACTGTTCCATTATTAGTTGATAATAAACCTAATCCGATTGTAGCATTTTTTCTTTTGATTTTAAACTCATCACAAACATATGTTACTGCCGCCTCTAATAAAGAAATCGAAGATGATACTGCTGCGAAAAGTACAAATATAAAGAACAGTACCCCAAAAATGAACCCATAGGTATTTTAGCAAAAACACCGGGTAATGTTATAAACAATAAACCAAGGTCCTGCTTAGAACAATTTTGCAAAAAACGCACAAAAAAGAAGCCCTAAGGCTTCTTAGGCTATTGACAACTCCGCTTGTGTGTCATCAGCTATTTAAATGTTCCGATATCTGAATAATCGAACATCAGCTTATTTATATTGTATGCAGCAAGCATCTGATATCTTCCTATTTCTACCTCAGCTAGCTTTGTATCAGCATCTAATACCTCTAATGATGTTGCCATTCCGTTATCATAAAGCAGTTTGTTTATTCTTGCGGCTTCTTTAGCCAATTCAACTGTTTTATCCATATTAGCTAAGCTTCTTTCCGCTTTTATAAGGTTTAGATATGTCTTTCTTACATCAAGTTCAACATCTTTGTATGCCTGCGGCACATTAAGTTCAGCATCCTTTAATTTTTCCTTGGCCCACTTGTTCTCTCTTAAGTTGGAAGTATAATATGCTGTATAAGCATGGGTTTCTATTTTCTGAATTTCTAAATCATTTTCAGCCGTTAAAATTTCAATTCTGTCCTGCTTTGCCTTTTCAATTTTCTCATCTAAGTTTATTTTATCTGTAGGAACATATGATAATTCGGTATCCGTCAGCACAAACTCCGTATCAAAGGGTAACTCTAACATATTCAATAAATTTAATTTAGCAATGTTCAAGTCATCTATTGCAGAATCCAAATCTGTCTTTGCCTGTTGTATCGCCATTTCTGCGCTTAATACTTCAGCCTTTGTTGAAGAACCGTTATTGAATTTCAAATTGACAACTCTTAACTGCTCGTTTGCCTTGTTAAGCTTAGCCTGATTAATTTCAATTGTTTTTTCGGCAACAAGTACGTTGTAATACACAGATTTTGTTCCTATTTCAATGCCCTTGATTAATACCTCTCTGCTTCTTTCCAGTTGTTTCATTTGGGATTCAGCAACCTTTATGTAGTAACCATTTTTAGCCAATAATGTTTCAACATAATTGTTTGTAATATCTATTTCCATTGCTGTAATCATCTCTAATGACATATTCATCAGAGCTTCCGCCTGCTGTTTGGCAGTACTTCCACTTCTTCTGGCATCCTGCATCTGCTTGATTCCATCATCTATCTTCCACATTTCTCTGCTGTTTTCAGTTGCTATTTTAACAGCTTCATTCATCGATAATTCTAAAATTTTATTTTCGGCTGAAACATTACCGATTTGTGCTGTATCCTCTGCCGCAACAACATTCGTCAATGTGCTGAGCACTAAGATCATAATCAACAATAACGATATTTTTCTTTTCATACGTTCTCCTTTTAATTTATATTTCTTTTTTTACACTGAATCCATTATATAACAAGTTAAATATAATGTCATCATCCTTTAGAGCATAATCTTTTTTTTGCATCTTAAGCTTAAAATATTCTCCCATGGTTCCCACTATGGAACAGGCAATTATGTCAGAGGGTATTTCTTTTATTACAATCCCCTCCTCCTTGCCTTGGTCAACTATATTTATGATAATTTTATTCATGTCAGAAACATATTCAAACAAAGTCTTAACAAACTTTTCTGATATAATATTTTTATAAGACATTATATAATCAACCGGGTTTTTTTCAAATTCCTCCTCGAAAGCATTTTGTTTTCCTTGAAACAATGATATTAATTTATCTTTAAACGAAATATCCAACTCACTTATTTTTTGTACATGATCGTGAATAAACTTAACGTATTCTACACAGGCTTCATCAAAAATTTCTTGTTTACTGCTGAAATATTCATATAGAGTTCCTTTTCCCACGCCTGCTCTTAAGGCTATGTCCTCCATCTTGGTTTTATGAAATCCATTTTCTTTAAACAAAAATCTTGCCGAATCCAAAATTTCATTTCGCTTAATATTTTTTTCATCCATTATATTTTCTCCGGAGTAACTTTATTGTGTTTTGTAAGTTTTCTTTTAAAGAAATTCGCAATATCATCAAATATAGTATACATAACAGGAACTACAACAAGTGTCAAAACGGTCGAAAATGCTAATCCGCCTATTACAACCACTCCCATTGACTGAGTTAATTCAGCACCTTCTCCTATGCCTAATGCCATAGGCACCAATCCCAATATGGTGGTCAAAGCAGTCATCATAATAGGTCGTATTCTTATGGGTCCTGCCTTCATAATTGCAGACGTTCTGTCCTCTCCTCTGTTCCTTCTGTTGTTAATGTAGTCAACCAATACGATTGCATTATTAACAACTATACCGACCAATATTATTAATCCGATTATTCCTATTACATTTAAATGAAGTCCCGTTACAAACAAGCCGATGAATCCTCCTGATAATGCAAGGGGTACAGAAAACATTATTGACAGCGGCTGCAGGAGTGATTCAAACTGAGCAGCTATTATCATATAAACCAATACTATAGCAACCAGCAGAACCATTGCTAAATCAGTAAAGGTTTCAACAATTTGCTCTGTTTCACCGCCAAATGTGAAGCTGTAACCATAAGGCATTGCATACTCCTTCAGAAGCTTTTCTATCTCTGTAGAAACTGTCTGAACATCTCTTCCTGCCACACTGCCTGTAACCGTAAGAACTCTTGTCTGATTTTCTCTCATTATACTGACAGGTCCTTCTTCAATCTTTATATCAGCTATTTCCGATAATGGAATATTGCTGCCCATAGGTGTAGGTATAGGCAGCATTTCCAACAATGACATGCTTTGTCCGTACATGTTGTCACCTTTAAGTACAACATCTAATTCATTGCCGTCAACCTTGAATTTAGTCACATTAGAACCGGATAAAGTATCTTTTACCGCAGCCCCTACCTGTGCTGTCGAAAGGCCATATTGAGATGCAATACCCCTGTCTAAAGCAATCTGCACCTGAGGAATACCGTCTTCATAGCTTGTAGATACTTCTCTTGTACCTTCAACCTTTTCTATTAAAGCCTTGAAATCATTTCCGATACTTTTAAGCGTTTCTATATCGTCACCTTTAATACTGATGCTTATGGCCCCACCGCTCATACCCATCATCATCATGGAGGATTCGGATACACTTATTTCCGCACCGGGTATATCCTTAACAATTTTTCTTATCTCATCGCTTATTTCTTTAACGCTTCTGTCTCTTTCATCAAGCTCACTTAATATTACATTCATAGATCCGGTGCTTCCGCCTCCTATGCTCATAATTCCTCCGCTTCCGGCCGACGTAAATACAGAAGTAACTTCAGGTATTTCCTGAATTGCTTCGTGAACCTCTTTTAATACATTGTCAACCTCTTTCGTTTCGGAACCCGCGGGCAGGCTTACGCTTACATTAATCATACCTTCATCTGTTGCAGGGAAAAATTCTGCCCCGACAGACGCAACCATTACTATGCTTACCACAAACAACGCAATACTTATGGTCAAAGTTATAAATCTGTGATTTAAACTGAATTTAAGTATTTTTTTGTAAAAAGCAACTAAAAATCCGTGCTTTTGTTCCTGCAGCTCTTCCGACTCTAAATTTTTTACGGAGATGAGCTTTGAAGATAACATGGGAACCAATGTCAAGGCAATAAGTAAGGAGCTGAACAGTGCAATAACTATCGATAAAGCAAAATCCTTAAAAATAGTTGCGGCTAATCCTCCTGTAAACACTATTGGTATAAAAACAGCAACCGTTGTTAAGGTAGAAGCGGTAACAGCCATTGCCACTTCATTCGTACCATCTACCGAAGCCGTAATTCTATCTATTCCCAGGCTTCTGTTTCTGTATATATTTTCAAGAACAACAATGGAGTTATCAACCAGCATACCTATGCCAAGAGCCAACCCGCCTATTGTCATCATATTTAATGTTATATCAGCAAAATACAAAATAACGAATGTTGTAATTATTGATGTGGGAATTGAGAGTGCTATAACCAATGTGGTTTTAAAGCTTCTCAGAAATATCAAAAGTATAACTATAGCTAATATACCACCCTGCAATGCTGTCTTTGTCAAGTTGTTTATAGCAAAATTTATGAATTCCGCTTGATCAAAAACATTAACAATACTTATATCGGGATATTCTCTCTTGATTTTTTCTATTTCCTTATTAACAAGCTTTGAAACATTTACCGTATTGCCGTCCGATTGCTTCATGACAGACACCTGAACAACCTCTCTGCCGTCCAATTTAGTTATGGATGATTGCTCCTTATCAGCTATCTTCACATTTGCTATATCCATTAAACGTATAGTTCCGCCCTTGGTTAAAGGTATACTAAGATTTTTTATTTCGTCTAATGATTTAAATTCTCCGACAGTTCTTACTGTCAGCTCATTGCTTCCTTTGCTTACGGTACCGCCCGGAAGATTTATATTTGCTGCCTGAAGCATTTGGGTTATATACGATGAGCTCAGGCTATATCCTTTAAGGACTTCTTCTTTCAGCATTATTTCAACTTCCTGAGTCAACCCGCCTGATACATTAGCCGAAGCAGTTCCTTCTATACGTTCAAGACGAGGTGAGATAACGTCTTCTGCAATTTTCTGAGTTGTATGTATATCCCCCTTACTTGAAACAGCCATCTGAATTATCGGCATTGCATTCGGGTCAAGCTTGGCAACTATCGGGGATGATGTACCTTCAGGCAAAAATCCCTCAATCATATCTATATTTTCCCTCAATTGAAGCATTACGTCATCCATATCAGTGCCAAATGCAAATTGCATAAGCACTATGGAGCTGCCTTCATTGGAGTACGACAATATACCTTCTATATTTTCAACCGTTGCCACTGTTTGTTCGAGGGGTTTTGTAATCATATTTTCAATTTCTTCAGGTCCCGCACCTGAATAAGACGTCTGAACCATTACATAGGGCAGCTCCATCTGAGGAAGTAAATCAATCTGCAGCTTACTTAATGACACTGCGCCCAATACAATAACGATTAAAATCATCATTGTAATTGTAACGGGTTTTTTAACCGAAAATTTCGCAAACATGCTTATTCACCCCTTACAACCTTTATTTTGCTGCCATTTGTTATGTAATCCTGACCTTTCACAATAACCTTATCACCTTCTGTTAAACCGGATTTAATTTCTGTGTACATTCCGGTATCAAGTCCTGTTGTTACCACTTTTTCCACTGCTGCATCGACCTCTGCCACAAACACGTATTTAATATCATCCTTTTCCTTAACCGCCTCGGTTTTAACAGCAAGAGTTTTTTCTGTTCTGTCCGTATTTAAGTAAACCTTGGCAAACATACCCGGCTTGATTAAACCGTCATTTTCTAAAACTATACTTACATTGTATAAATTAGTCATCAAATCCGCAGATGAACTGACACTGTTTATGACCGCTTCCTTCTTATATTCAGCTGCATTTATTTCAACAGTTACAGTATCACTCTGATTTATTTTGTTTACTAAATTGCCGGGTACGCCAAATTCTATGGTTATGCTGTCCGAATCAACAATAGTTATAGGTGGATTACTTGACGTTGCATATTCACCCTCTACAATATTAACGCTTGAAATCACACCCGATATTGGTGCCTTAACCTGCGCATTATCCAACATGGATGCAGCATTTTCATAAGCGACTCTTGCCTGTTCCACGCCCATTCTTGCCGCTTCGAGAGCTTCATCAGAAGCAGCAAGCTTTGCCTGCTCGTATTGAGTTTCAGGAATTGCTCCTTCCTCATATAGCTTTTTAACTTTCTCAAAGTTATCCTTTGCACTTTGGATTTGAGATTCATTTACATCATAACCGGCTTTTGCTGCTTCATATGCAGTATATGCCTGTTTAACCTGCTTACTTATATCATCCTTATCCATAACAAACAATACATCATCTTTTTGTACCTTGTCGCCCACTTTTACATTTATCTTTTCAACCTTTCCAGACATTAAGGGAATTACAAACACGTCCTTGTCTGCAAAAACCTTAGCCGTCATTATGTTTTCAATAAATAATTCCATTGATTTTAAAGTTTCCACCTCTACCGCAGTGTACGCTTCTTCTTCGATTATAGCCGCATTTTGACTGCAGCCTGTTAATACGATTGCAATAATTAATAATAATGTCAAAAATTTCTTCAAAGTTTCCTCCTTTTTCCGACCGACCAGTCAGTATTAAATTAATTTTACCACTATTATTTTATATAGTCAATTAAACATTAGTATATTTATAGTAAATTTAAGGTTAAATTTAGATTAAATTTAGATTAATAATTTAAGGAGAAAATGATTTATTAATTATTGAATCACTCCATCAGGGAAGCTCTTTTATAAATTTTGTCCTTGTCATCTTTAGACAATAGTTTTTCCGTTGTATAAGCAATTACACCTATACCTATCAGGTTGAGAGCAAATCTTAAAGCTGTAAATTTTATCCCCATTGACGAAACTTCAAACAACAAAAGCGGAATCTTTGTAGTAGACCAGGCGCCAATCAGTATCAATACATAAGAAAACCTGCTTCCTTTTTTAAGCAGAACCATCGCCACGGGAAATGCGGCATATAAAGGACCGGCTGCTGCAGATCCCAATAAAAATGCTATAAGCACTCCTATAAATCCGGATTTTTCACCCATATATTTCATCATAGTTTCTTTTTTTACCCAAACATCCAATAATCCTAAAAGAATAAATATCGGAGGTAATATTGACAGCATTTCCAAAGTACTGCTCTTTGTAATTTCAATTGATTTCATTCCGGTTTCAGGATATAAAATAACAATAAAGACATTTACTGCTGCAAGTAAAATAAATACTTTATATCTTTTAATAACAGCTATTAATTTTTCCATTATAAAAACACCCCCATTACAAAAGCTACAATTAAAGAAAAAATAAAAGCTTCAGCATTCCTGATTAATGCTGCTTTTTTTCCGAAAAACTTCATTTCTAAAGGAATTGTAACAATTCCCACCATCATCAAAGTAGAAATGAATGCAGCTATCTGCATGTAACCGGCACCACTTTTTAACAAAGCTGCTGCTAGCGGAAATGCTATGAAACCCGGTATCAGCGTTATAGCGCCCACCATGGAGGCAAGAATTACTCCCATCCATCCTGATTCCTGTCCTATAATGTTTGATATTTGTTCGGGGGTCAATATTGCCAATATTATTCCAATCAAGATCAATATAGAGAGAAACTGAGGCAAAATATTTTCAAATGACTTCCATGCCTTTTTCAGTGCCATTTTTGTATTATTCTTATCTTTCACAAATGATACAATTAATGCGGTTGATGCTAATAAATAAAATATTATTGTTGATGACATAAAACCCTCCCATTATTCTATTTTCTTTTTAAATTTGACAGTTGCAAGCATTAAAAATCCTAAACCAAATGAGGTTAGTATTATAAATTCCTGATATAGCTGTGTAAATCCGTTTCCTTTTAATATAATACCTCTTAAAACTTCAATAAAATATGTCAATGGCAATACTGTGCTTATTTTACCTACAATATCAGGCATCGCCTCTATGGGGAACATGTATCCTGAAAGCAATATGTTTGGCATTATCATAAACATTGACAGTTGCATTGCTTGAAGCTGGCTTTTTGATACTGTAGATATAACAAGACCTACACCAAGTGATCCAAATAAAAATATAACCGAGAATAATAACAGTAAAGTTATGCTTCCTGCTATAGGTACCCTGAACCAGAAAACACTTAGTGCAAGCGCCAAAACTATATCCACAAATCCTATTATTACATAAGGCACAATTTTCCCAACCATTAACTCCATTTTTGTTATAGGCGTTACAATAAGCTGCTCCATTGTACCTCTTTCTCTTTCTCTTACTATTGAAAATGATGTAAGCATAAGGGTTACAGTTTGCAGTATTACTCCTATCAGCCCGGGAATATTAAAGTTAATACTGCTCATATTCGGATTATACCAAACCCTGCTTCTTAAGTCCAATACCTGCGGCATTTCTATACCTCTTGTTTCTTTGATTATTTCAACAGACATTGATTGAACCACTCCGCCGGCACTTGATAAAATAGTCTGTGCGGTTGTCGGATCTGAACCATCAACTATAAGCTGTATTTGTGCTGTCTTGCCATTTTTTAAATCTTTCGAATATTCAGGAGGAATTACAATGCCCGCTTTGGCATTTCCGTTATCAATATATTCTTCAATCTCCTGCATACTCATTGCATTATAATCCAGATCAAAATACTGTGAGTTAACAAAGCTGTCAAGCAGGTCCCTGCTTTCAATGCCTATATCATTGTTATACACTGCCGTTGGTATGTGATCAACGCTTGTGGATGCTGCATAACCAAACAACAGCAATTCCATAATCGGCATCATAATTATTATTGCTATGGTTCTTTTATCTCTTTTTATTTGAAAAAATTCTTTTCTTATTATAGAAAAAATTCTTTTTAAATTCATATTCTCACTTCCACATTAAATTATTTGCTGTTTTCCTTTTCCACAAGGAAAACAAATACATCTTCTAATGTCGGCTTTACTTTTTTTATATTGTAAATCTCAACATTATTTTTCAGTAAAAAAACTTTCAATTCATTTAAATCCATATTGGGTTCAGTCAGAACATGAATTCCTGCTCCATAGACCGAGGCATCTCTGACCTTTTCCATTGTCTTTAACAATTCTATTGATTTTAATGTATCATCAACCTTAATTTCTACTATTTCTCCATCAATTACTTTCTCTTTCATGGCATTGGGAGTATCCAATGACAGTATGTTTCCATAGTATAAAAAACCTATAAAATTGCAGTGCTCCGCTTCGTCCATATAATGAGTAGTAACTAAAATGGTTACCCCTTTTTTAGACAAGTCATAAATTATGTCCCAGAACTGTCTTCTGGCTATGGGATCAACCCCGCCTGTGGGCTCATCTAACAACAAAATATCCGGTTCATGGATGATAGAACATCCAAGCGCAAGTCTTTGCTTCCATCCTCCTGACAGATTTGATGTAATCATATGTTCTTTTCCTACCAAATCAGCCATTTCCAAAATTTCTTTTTTCTTATCTTTTATTTTATTTTTAGACACATTGTATACTCCGGCATAAAAATCAAGATTTTCTTCCACGGTTAAATCTTCGTAGAGACTGAACTTTTGAGACATATAACCGATATGCGACCTGATTTTTTCATTTTCTGTTGAAATATCAAAGCCTAAAACCTTACCTGTTCCCGAAGTAGGCGTTATTAATCCCATAATCATTCTTATTACAGTTGTTTTTCCGGAGCCGTTAGGTCCTAAAAATCCATACACATCTCCCTTTTTTACATTGAAGCTCACACTGTTGACAGCTGTAAAATCACAAAATCTTTTAGTTAAATTGTTTATTTCAATAGCATTTTCCATAACTTTCTCATCTCTTCTCACTTTTAATAATATTGACAAAAACATCTTCCAAAGATGGAACTGTTTCCTTTATAGAACTTACTATAATTTTATTGTTGAACTTTTCTTTTAATTTTTCAGAGGCATAATCAAGGTCATCCACCACAATATGAAGCCCTTCTCCCAACATATACGCATCCATTACATATTTTTCTTCAAGAGCTAAATTTCTTGCAATGTGATTTTCATCAGAGTAAACACATAAAATATGCTTGTCAAAATTATTGATAATGTTAGAAGGAATATCCTTCTTAACTATTCTGCCTTTATCCATAAGACCTACTTCATCACATCTTTCAGCTTCATCCATGTAAGGAGTGCTGACAAATATTGTTGTACCTTGTTCTCTCAATTCAAAAAGTATTTTCCAAAATTCCCTTCTCGCCACAGGGTCAACTCCAATAGTAGGTTCATCAAGAAGCAAGTACTTGGGAGTATGAATCAAGTTGCATGACAATGCCAATTTTTGTTTCATCCCGCCTGAAAGTTGATCTGCTAATTTATATGAATGCTTAGTCAGATTGCTGAATTCCAATAACGATTCAATTTTCTCTTTTCTTTCCTGCTTTGATATTTGATAAACTTCTGCGTAAAATTCAAGATTTTCTAAAACAGTAAGATCACCGTACAAACTAAATTTTTGAGGCATATATCCAATATCCTGTTTTATTTTTTCACTTTCCTTCAGAATATTATAGTTGCCTATTTGAGCTGTTCCACTGTCAGGAACCAAAAGAGAACAAAGCATCCTCATTGTTGTTGTCTTTCCGGCTCCGTCAGGACCAACCAATCCGAAAATCGTGTTTTTCTTAACCTGTATTTCTAAATTATCTACGGCAGTAATATTTCCAAATTTTTTTGTGAGAGAAAATATTTGAATATCATATTCCATCATTTCACTCCTCTGTTAATTGATCTTTATGTTTATATCAACAGGCATGCCCGGTTTTATAGCTCCTTCAGAGCCTGAGGCTTCAACAGTAACCTCAAACACTGTATTTACTCTTTCTTCTTTAGTTTGAATATTCTTTGGAGTAAATTCTGCATTATTGTTTATTCTTGTTACCTTTCCTGTATAAACTTTGTCATTATGGGAGTCAATAAATATGCTTGCTTCTTGTCCCACTACTATATATCCAATGTTTGCTTCGGATACATATGCCTTTATTTCCGCATTTTCAGGATTGTATATTTCAGCAATCAGCTTACCCATTGAAACAAATTCACCGTTTTTTATTAACAAGGAATTAACAATTCCGTCAGCAGGTGATTTTATAATCAATTTATCTAATTCCTTTTTCGTTTGATCAATAATATTCTTTGATTGTTCCAATTGTACCTTTGCTACCTCAAGCTGACCTTGCAGCTGGCTGAGTTGAGTATTGCCGTTGGAAATAGCAAGCTCATATCCGGCTTTTGCCTGCAGCATTTTGTTTTCTGCAGCTTTGACAGTATTTTCTGTTGGACCGGATTTGACTAAATTCAATTGTGCAACAGCGGCATTATGTTGTGCTTCACTGATATTGTAGCTTTTTAATGCCTCTTCGTACTTGCTTTGAGAAATTATCTGCTGCTCAAACAGTTCAGTGTTTCTGTCTAAATTAGTCTTCATAAAGTCTAAATTTGTTTTCGATTGATTTACTGCCTCTTCAGCTTGTTTGATTTCATCTGCACTTGCCCCATCCATTACTTTTTTAAATTCTGCCTCTGATGCCAAGTACGCATTTTGAGCTTGCTGCACAACGTCAGTATTTTGCAAAGATAAACTGCCGATACTGTTTTCAAGTGCTTCTATATTTTTTTCTGTTATACGGAAATTTATCAGGGCTTGATCATATTGATTTTTTAAGGTTGTGTTTTCTATAACTGCTATAACGTCACCTTTTTTAAGGCTTTCGCCTTCCTTTGCCATATTTTCCGATACTGTTCCGGTAACTTCGCTGCTTAAAGCTACAGAGCTGCTCTTTACAACCCCTGAAGCTTCAATATAAGTTCCGTCATCAGCATAAACAATCGCGGAGTCGTTTTTCTGTGCGCTGTTAAAAATGTATATTGCTATAAGAACAAAAAAAATAACAGCCGGCATAACAATGTATTTCCCTTTTTCATTTAATAAATTTAATACTTTTCTCATAAATTCCTCCATTAAGTATTGTAAATAAGTCACTTTAAAAATATAATATAAAACAATAATTAAAACCGTTACCATGGTAACTAATTTTAAAAATATATTTAAATATAATGAAAAGGGGCTCACTATGGAAGATTTTATAAATCTGCTCAAAAGCATAGATATGTTTAAATGTTTTACTGTCGATGATTTGAAAAATATTTTTATAAACAACTACAGTGCAAAATATTATACAAAAAATTCTATAATTTATATGCAAAATGAAAAGTGTAAAAGTTTAGATATAATTTTAGAAGGAGCAATCACTATACAAAAAATAGATGCTGATGGTAATGTTCTATCTATTAATGATTTCACAAATGGGGATGTTATCGGAGAAAATTTGCTTTTTTCTATAGACAATAAGTATCCAAATACTGTATTAGCAAAAAGCAATGTTAAAATATTGCATATTGATAAAAAGCTTATACTTCAATTATGCCAAACCAATGAATGCTTTTTAATCAATTTCTTGCGGTCCTTGTCCGGAAAAGCATTGTTTTTGTCAAATAAAATCGCCTCTTTAACAATGAAAACATTACGGCAATGCATAATTGAATTTTTATTATTTGAGTATAACGTACAAAAAACCAATAAAATCAAACTGAATATGACAAAAAAAGAACTAGCTGACAAAATCGGTGTTCAGCGAACTTCCCTTTCAAGAGAATTAAATAAAATGCAGAAAGATAATCTTATTGATTTCAATAATAAATATATAATCATAAAAGATGTAGAATTATTGAATGAGCTGCATATAGAAAGTTAGTTGATTTACAAATTGTCGAATTTGTAAGAATTATTGTCAATTCCATTATATTGTCTATTGTGTTAATACGATAAAAATATATAATTTAAATTAAGAATACTTTTAGTATTTTAAATTCTTTATTCCCCCAAACTCCTATGAAATTGTTTAAGGGGATGTAATAGCGAGCATATTTAAAAGCTTAGCTTAGAACATATGCTCGCTATTGTAATTTAAAAGACTTACATTTGATTGTGAGGGGATTTGTGTGGAAAGTGCAATTTTTGAAAATATACAGAATATAGATGAAAAGCTTGATAATTTTGTAATTTTACAAATTAACAGCAATGATAATTCATATAAACAAATTTCCATTGAAGATTTCTTAGAAAAATTAAATAATATCGAATTAAAATCACAAAAAAACAAAAATGTAATTAATTATGGATTATTAACTATAAATACTGACAGTTCCGAAGTATACAGAGATAATGTAAAAATCGACTTGTCCCCAAAAGAATATAAAATGTTTCATCTTTTTATTGATAATAAAGGAAAGATTTTAACAAATGAACAAATAATTAACTGTGTGTGGGGTATAGCCTATGCTAATGCAGGAATGCTGAGGGTCGCTATTAAAAGATTGCGTAACAAAGTAGACCCGGACAATAAATATTTAAAGACTATAAGAGGCAAAGGATATATGTTAACAGACATTTAATAATCTTACATTAGTAAGGAGGATAAAACGTGGCACACTCAATAATGACAGAAATGACTAAATTAATACTCTCTAAATCTTTAAAAAAATTATTAAGTAAGAAACCATTAAACAAAATAACTGTAAAGGATATTGTCAGTGACTGCAAATTAACAAGACAAACTTTTTATTATCACTTTCAGGATATTTTTGAATTGCTTGATTGGACATATAAAAATGAAATAGGTCATATTTTAGAAGATGCTAATAATAGTAGTTGGGACATAGTTATTAAAGGCATATTAAGCTATATTAAAGATAACAAATCAATGTTCACATATACTATTCAATCCGTTGGACGTGAGCATTTTGAACAAGCTGTTTATCCTAACTTATATGAATTCAGTAAAAATAAAATTTATAAAGCTTCTTCGGAATTAGAAATTCCTTTAGATAAAATTCACTTTTTAGCTAATTTACAAACTATCACGTTATTATCTGTTATAATCCAATGGGCAAATAACGGTATGAAAGAAAACATTGATGAAATTGTTCAAATGCTGGACATGACTTTAAACTCAGCAATGTCGAATATTCTTCAAGAATACGAATCTGAATCCTCTAATTGTTAAACCCCCTAATATTAAGAGTCAATCTTCATAGGGATATAATGTGAACCCCTATGGCAAACAGGTACGGAAAAGCATAGCCGGACAGGAGAAATTCCTGTCCGGCCATATTATTAAGTCATCACAATATTTATCCAAATCTGTATCTTGATGTGAATGCAAATACAAGTTTAATCGCTAGTGAACAGTTAGAGGCTTTGCTCGTATCGCTTTATACGGTAATATTGGAGGACTTCATTGATATCTGAATCATTGGTAGAAATCCTTTCTTCGGTAAATATGTTGTCATAAATTATCCTCTCAGCCTGCTTTTTTTGTTCTGGGGTTAACGCCCTGAACTTTCTACGCCATTCATCAGTCATATCACCATAACGATCAACATCCTCTGCCTTAAGTTTTTTTGTTCCACCATTTGCTAAATAGGCTTCGTAGGCTTTACGGTCAAACTTGTATCTCTCAATGATAAACGCCTCTGGCATAAGAAGTATTTCATGAAACTGTTCGAGAGTTTTTCCAAATGCTGCCTCAAAAAAGTTTTTACCACGTCCTATTTTTCCATGTGTAGAGTTTAGTACAGCTTGTATCGCACGAATAAATTTTCTATTCCACGCCGTTCCTGTGAAGTTCCGATTGTCAAAATAATCAGGGTCATCAATCGGATGATATTTCATCGGAAACGAGTAAATATTGACCTTCAAATCCTCACAGAGTTTTATGTTCATCTGTAAGCGCAGGTATAACTCATCCGGGGTATCATCGTCTGTGTTGTAAAGCAGGTAATTAGACAAATTCCGTATGCCATATTTTGCTGCAAGTTTAACAGCGTCCTCATAGACTTCCCTCATTGGCCTACTGTTTGGTTTCTGTGGGTCAACACCCCAATGGTCGAATGCAATACGCAACGGACGAATATTCACCTCGGCAATTTTCTTCATTTTTTCATCTGTCATCAGTCGGGCATCAACACCTTGATTGAAATCAATGTAGCGAGCACGGCCACGACTTGTACTTAGCTTGCTAAAAATATGTTTTTCATATAATGCTTCAAATGTTCGATCAAACTCTAAGACAGATGTTGCTGTCGCTGTGTCGGCATAGAGAAGCCCTAATGCCTCACGAGAGTTATAAAACTCGCCTTGTTCAGTTTCAGATAGCTTCTCTGATACACTGTCATAGAATTTTATTGCTTTTCGGACATAAGCCTTTGCATTGTAATTGTTGCAAATATTTTCAATGGCTATTGTATATTCGTTGGGGGGATTATACATTGCGCCCATGCCAAATCCCAGTTCCTTTATTTCGTCAATAATTTGATTAAATGAACGTGATGCGAATACATTATTGTCGAGCAGTAGCAAATCTTTCTGCGCCCCGAATCTTTGGATGGTTTGTTCAATTTGTCCTTCGATGCTAATACGCTGGCAGTATTTTGGTTCAAGTCTTGGAACAGCACAAAAAGAGCAGCGATTAACACAGCCTCGTGTCATATAACCGAAATAGGCATTACTTGCGGGATACTTATAATCAATTTCTTCAAGTATAGAGTAATCCAGCGGCAATTCGTCAATTATGACTTCGCTGTCTAAGTCTATCTGTCCGGGTCTGTCAAGCAGCGCACCACCTCTGTCATTGATATACGGCTCTATGCCTGTCGCCTTTTCTATTTCGTTAGGCAGTATAGTCGAAGCAATGCCTCCAATAAGAATTCTTCCGTCTTCGAAAACAAATTTTTTTGCAGCATTTATTGTATCAACAGTTTCTTTCCAATAAAATGTGAAAAGTGTAGTAATGCCTACTATATCAAATTTAGGGTAATCTCCCGCCTTATACCTCGCTCTTGCATTACGGAGACCTTGCTCTCCTACAAACTCAGGAATGGCCCTCAAGGGGGCAAGCTTTCCAGTCTTAATATGTTGACGCATTAGGTTAGTATACTCACCAAGAGTAATATCGTAAGCTTCTACCCAAAATTCTTCAAATAATAACTCGACCGCTAAATCGCGCATATCCCCTTTGAAAAAACGCACTTCATCACCACGGCTACGAAAGTATGTTGCAAGCTTCATTAGTCCCATAGGGGGATATTTATTTTTATAATTAGGTTCAATCAGTAGCACTTTACGTGGCATTATAGAAGCTCCTCCTCGATCATCGTAATAATTGCTTGAGCAGTAGGAGCATCGGCAATGCGCTTGATAATTTTACATATTTCACTCACTGATACAAGTTTTTCCTCTTTTTCACTGGATGTTGAAGGAGATTCAGCTACCGTTGATGTAGATACAACTTTCGGAAGTGTTTTGGGGGGCGTGTAGGTTGTTTTAGGCAATGTAACCTGTTTAGGTTGCTTTGCGCGCTTTTCATCATTAGCTTTAATAATTTCGCTGACAACAACCTCTACCGTTCCAAATTCATTCGCATCAAGCTTTGATTCAGTTTTTTCACGAATTTTTGCTAACTCCTGTGTAGCATTATCTGCCTCCCTTTCTGCACGTTTCAACTTAGCTTTCTGCTCATCAGAAGCATCTCCACCAGAAGCCAATATTGTAGAAATTTCAGCTTTTATTTGTTTAGCTTTTTCAATTTTATCATATTTGCTGTTTATATTTGACCCAGCCTTGTAAATACGGCTTAAATCATCGTTGAAAAAACTCGACAATAAACGTTCAAATGTCAATCGAGCCTTATTCTCATTGAAATAATCGCGTTGAGAATTGGGGATGAGATCTTTGGCAATAGCAAATACTTCACCTATAAAATAATTTTGTCCTCTATCCTCCTTAAACAGTTTTTGGAGCGAATCATCATTGCCAATTTGAATATTCTGAGTACGCAGACGTATTCCGCGCATTTGATTGTCTTTTTTTAGTACTCCTTGAAACCGTGATATTCCAAACCACAGCCAAGCTATAAGATTTCCATCATCATCTCTAAAATCTTTAAAATCAACATCAGTAATACTGTCCTCGCCCTTGCTCGTTGTAAAAGACGGTGTATATTTCTTCAAAATGTGCTCTCCGTTGACAGACACATTGTACTCTTGAATAGGTTGTTCTACAACTTCTGCGTGTTTATGTATGGTGCTCCTAAATCGGAAGGCGGTTGAATACCCAACAGGAGCCACAAAGGACAAGTAGTCTTTAACTTGCTGTAATGAACACAGTTCAGTATGGACATCACGAATTTCGAACAATTCAACTTTGAAATAGTGCTTATCGATAGCTTTTGTTTTATTCTGAGTGAATTTCACTGTTTCTGTAAGTACCTCATCAACTGTATAATGCGCTTTATGAGAGTTATGCTCGTCCATCATTTGTCGCATTTTTTCAGCATTGCATGTCATAACAGACTCCACATTTTCACCTTCAGCTTTTGATGTGAAAACAAGAGTTTTGCAATAACCTAATCCACACCAATGACCTATTCCACGGAATCCTTTATCTTCACCAAGTGTTTTGGATGATTCACCAATACTATACAATGTTTTTCTAAAAATAGACGCACTAATACCAGTGGCATTATCCTCAATACAGACAGAGCGATTGATATCATCAATCCACAATTCTACCTGCCCTTCGTTTTCGGTGAGTAGACCGTTCTTGACAGCAATATCTATTTGGTCGCACGAGTTTTGAATGTACTCACGAAAGATAACTCTTGAATCACGGTACATACCTGTAGTAAGTATCTCGAGTATATTGACCCCAATAATCACATTATCTTGCATTCTAATTCTCTCCTAACTATTTAAATTGCTTATATATTGGGCGCGGGAAATGAATTTTAAGCAATGAGCGAAATATAGGGTTCTGAATCAAATAATCGCCTTGTTCCAGCCTCGTTAGCATATTCTTATATGTTCCCGGCAGACTACTGTAGTCTTTTGTTGCAGTCTCTATAGAGTTTGTACGCCCATAGGCATGCGTTGAACAATTGCCTGTCACACGATCAACAATATTCGACCGAAATTGCTCTGCAGCAAACAATACGATGCCAAGCGAACGTCCACGCTCAGTTACTTCAAGGATTTGCCTTAATATCGGCGAGCCTTTTGGGATATCCTTTGAAGCATATTTATTCAACTCATCAATAAAAATTATGAGTCTTGATGGTGGGGCAACACTATCTTCACCGTCATATTCACCAAGCTTTAAATTATACAGCGTTCTCATCGTATCTCCAAATACAAATGCTTGCTTATCCTCTGGCAGCTTTGCAATATCAATCACACAAACTTCATTAGGCTTAATAGTTTTTAATGCATCACCTAATCGACATTCGTGCTTTTGACTGTCAGCCCGGTTTGCAAACATGTCATCCTGAATAGCTTTGCGGAACACACGCTTAAATTTTCTCCAACTTAATACAGAGATATCTTCTCCCTTGCCTCCAGAGCCCTTCTGAGATTTTTCGGCTACCTTCTCCATGCAATCCGTCCAAGTTGCAAGATTTCGAAAATCAGGATCATCATCATCAATAATCTTGCTGATAATTGACTCCATGGTTTGTTGAGGATCATCAGTATTTGCAAACATCATCTCAATGCTTTCTTTGTCATCCTCATATACATACTTGAATTTGCGTAATATATCGGTATTAATATAATCATCTACGTCGTCGGGGTCAAGGTAAGTGCTTCGCTTCGCTGAGGTTGCTTCTGAAAACGGAATAAAATATCGAACCTTCTTAAATGGCTCAGTAGTTAATCCCATCTCGGCATAATCAGCAAGAGTTTTATCATACAACTCGGTGTTCCCATCAAACTCATTGGGTTTATGTATTGCCATCAGATCCCTACCCTTAACATTAAATATTACAAATGCAACACTGTCATCAGTATGGGAGCTTGACAAATACTGATCTTGTATTGCTTTCATAAGAAACATCGCATAGGAGGTTTTTGATGCAAGTCCCGATATACCAGATATATTAAGGTGTGCACCTTCCGGACCAAGAAGGAATTTTGAGTTAAGATGAACCGGTAGGTTAATCTCATCTGGAGTCCCCTCATACATCTTTAATGAACCGCAAACAAGAGGATTGTCAACATCTTTTAGTCCCAATGCAAAAGTTACCTCTTCTTTTGTAGCAAGATAAACTTCTGCGTTATTATGTACGGGTGTATACAAATAACAATCATTAAAAGATACCTTTGCCTCCGCATAATTCATGCCTACACGGAAAGTCTGTTCTTCAACGCTTACATCTCCGAAATCACTTGATATAAAATTAGTAAGAAAGCTCGTAGCATCTGTAATATGTGAGATATTCTCAATTACACCGAATGTAAATGAACCGTCAAGGTGCTTGACCTTAACTATATCAAAAGCATTTAGCTTTTCATTCTGTTCTGTCCAAAAACAAAATTTATCCATTGTTGTCGGATTTTTTTCAGTAGCGAGCACACGCCCTATAAGTCTATTCATTAGCATCTCCTCCTTAAAATAAATGTAGAAAGCTTTCAGTGCTTAGATAATGAGATTTTACATATTTCTCCGTCAAATAGATTGGATACAAATGGTTTGCCCACCGCATATCTGAGCCATAGCATACAGGATTTCGCTCGTTAATAATATGAGCGGAAATCAAATCAACAAGGTCACTATCCATACCATTAGCCACTTCATTATTTGTCACAAGAATCTTTTCAACTTTGACGATACCATCAAAGGGTGTCCGTGTCCGTGCTTGATCACGTACACGGATATACCACACCGCAAATCCGATATCCCCCAAGAAATCTGGATCAGTGAAGTATGCCACCGGAGTCCTATGATAAGGTGGGAGCTTAGCGATAAATCCTGGGTTCGGCTTATCACCTAACACAAGACATACTTCAGGATTAAATTTCTTTGACACACCGATTACATAGTCATAATTATTTTTAAATTTTTGATATTCACGTTCATTATTGCGCATAGCCTTACTGGGGCGGTATTCCAGTGAACCGTCTTTGACAAGAAAATTTGTGTTGTTTAGTTTTTTTTCGCTTACAAGATTTGCTACCATTTTTTGCTCGTTTTCCATCATGCGACTCTGAATCTGCGCTGTACCTTTATCATTATATTCTCTTTCTTCTTTTGCAGATTTATAAGAAAGGATAGTGGAAAACTTCCATCCACTACTACTTATTCGAGCAAGCTCAGTACCTGCATTCAACTTTTGAGCAGTAGCAGTTAAAAAGCCTTGTTTTTTTCCACTTGATTGTGCAATATCTGGCATTGCAACAACAATTTCACGTTCAAATTTCTCGCAATACATTCGTTTGTTCTCACGGCGACAGCATCCAATGCCAATTTGACCCGCAATGATTGGGTAGATAGCAGTGCGGTTTCCAGACTTTTCAAATCCCATATCATCAACCTTGTAAACATGGCGGGAGCCATCCAGAAAGTAAGTGAATAACTGTTCTCCTCCGCGAACTTGATGACTCAATTCGACCAAAGAAACATGCGTCCTGATATCTTTAGTTTCTCCACGCCTCTTCCACTGTATTGACTTACTTGCTTCTCCATATTCAACAGGAGAGCGTTCTGAATCATCAAGGCTATACTTGTGAGATTTATAGCTGTGACCTCCAGTTTCACGTTCTAATATCTCCATAATGCGAGAGTGTTTTATTGCATTCATCTGTCTGCCCCCTCATCCAACTCTTTCTTGCGTTCGATAATCTCCCGCTCACGTTTCAGTTCGTGTGTTAATTCTTCCTCGGTAGGAAGGTACAGCATATATTTTGAGGCAAACAGATTTTCATTATCAGACAGCACCGAGTATTTTGCCATCGTATCATTCTTGTCCGTGCATAGAACAATACCGATAGTTGGATTATCCTCTGGCAATTTCACCTTATCCTCAAAGTACCGCACATAAAAATCAATTTGTCCGACATCTTGATAAGTCAGCTTTCCTGCTTTAAGGTCTATGACCACAAAACACTTTAAAATATAGTTGTAAAAAACAAGGTCAACATAATAATGATCGCCCTCAATGGTTATCCGTTTTTGACGGGCTACAAAGGAAAAGCCTTTGCCAAGTTCAAGCAGGAAATCCTGTAGCTTGCCAATTAAAGCCTGCTCTAAATCGCTCTCGTGATAATCGCGGTTTTCTTTTAAATCCAGAAATTCTAAAATGTAGGGATCTTTCAGAACATAATCGGGTGAACTTTTTGGTTCAGTTGATTGAATTTCATTTTTTACACTTGCTATCCCGCTTTTTTGTGTTGCAAGCAAGCGTTCATAAAAAAACGAATTAATTTGTCTCTCTAATTGACGAACACTCCAAGCTGATTCTGCACATTCCCGCCCATAAAACTCACGACGAGATTTATCCTTAAGCTTCATAAGCAATCGATAATGTGACCAACTCAATTCGTGCCACAGCGTGGCACGATTCGGAAACATTTTGAAAAATTGACGCATTCGGCGTAAACTGCTTTCATTGAAACCTTTACCGAACTCTGTGGTTAACTGTTCAGCTAAAGATTTTAGCATTCCTTTCCCATATTCAGCACGCTGACCAACTGCTTCGTCAATCTGTTGCCCAATGTCCCAATAAGCTTCTATCATAGCGGAATTGACAGCAGAATAGGCTTTTGAACGTGCTTTTATAAGAGTATTGCGAACTCCTTGATAAAGGTTGGGATCTATCTCACCCGTTGATTTGGAGTTGGTTGGGTCATTAGATTTATTCACTATGATCACCCTCCTGTTCTTTCGATTTGGTTTGGCCTTTGTCAATTTCCATTATATCGGCAAAATCACAGTCAAGAGCTTTGCAAATTTTCAGCAACACATCTGTTGTAATGTTTTGACCCTTGGTAAGTTTTGCTATTGCTGTAGTGCTGATATTTGCAGCAAGTCTCAAATCTGTTTTATTCATCTTTTTATCAATAAGTAATTTCCATAACTTATTATAACTAACGGTCATCGGCGCACCTCCGTTCAAACTTGTCAAACTATAACATATTATAGCAAAATTCCTTCATAATTTTCAATAAAAATTTGATTTTCTCGCATTTTTTATTTGAAATTGATTATGATTTGATTGACGTAATATCTCAAGTTTTGAAATTGGAACAACTACACGCAAAGATGTAGCGACATTTGCTTAAAAGCTGCAATCATATATATTTAACAATAGCTTTCCCCTCAATGTTGTGGTATGTTGTGTTGCTGAGAACCGCAGTTTCTCAAATCAAGCAGAAGGAGTCGGTTATGCAATACGATGAAATATTAGAAACAGCTATTACAGAACTGATGGAGCAATATCTTAAACAGCTTCGCAGAGAAAATCCTGAGGTTGACGAGTTGACCTGCAGAAGGATTGAACTCAGCCGGAAGATGCAGGAGTGTACCTCTTGCCTCAGCAAAGAAACACAGGACATCTTGGAGGAATACCACAGCACGATGGATATTCTCTTCAGCCACCAAATTGAATACCTGTACTTGCAGGGAGTAAAGGACTGTGTCTTCCTGCTACAGGAATTGGGTGTGATTCGAGCATAAGAATCCCATCCGTTTTTTTATGTCCTGAGTCTATGCAGAAATGCTGCCTGTGAAAAATAACCGGCATTTCTGCATTTTGTTTTTGTAGATACCCTTGTAAAACCGGATTAGTAGTAAGGAGAGTTTTGTGTTTCAAAAATAATTTGGTCCAACTGTTCTCTGAAATCGGATTAATAGTAGGGGGATATTTTTCTGACTGAAAATTTATCGGTGCAGCAAGGTTCTGAAATCGGATATATAGTGAGGGGCTTTTTAATTTTTCAAAATTTAATGGCTCAACCCCTGTCTGAGATTGGATTAATAGTAAGAGAACTTTTTTAATCAAATCACAAAAATAAATCAAAGGAGGTCAACACACATGACAAAACGCTTTTGCACCATTAATGGTGAAACCCTGATGGATCAGCCATTAAAGCCAATCCGCTTTGCAGTAGACGGTCTATTCTCAAATGGACTGCAGCTGTTAGCCGGTGCTCCTAAGTCGGGAAAGAGCTGGCTGGCTTTATGGCTGGCGGTGACTGTTGCTAAGGGAGAGGATGTCTGGGGCAACCAAGTACAGCAAGGAACTACCTTATATCTCTGCTTTGAGGACAGCAGGCTGCGTATCCAAAACAGACTTTTTGATATCACCGAGGATGCACCGCCCAATGTGCATTTCTGTGAGGAAAGCTGCCGTTTGGCAGAAGGCTTAGAAGAACGCATTGAACAGTTTGTTCTTGAGCATCTCGACACTGTGCTCATTATCATTGACACCCTGCAGATGGTCCGCAGACCAGCTATGGATAATTCCTATGCCAATGATTATACAGACCTGACTGCTCTGAAAAGAATAGCCGATAAAAATGAGATTGCCATTCTTCTGATTCATCATCTCAGAAAGCAAAAAGACGATGACCCCTTCAACCGTATTTCTGGCACCACAGGCTTATCGGGAGCAGTAGATGCCAGCTTTACCTTGGTGGAAAAGCATCGGGGCAGTGGTAAGGCTACGCTTTTTTGTATCGGGAGGGACATTGAGTATCGGGAGCTTGAGCTTCAGCGCAATGAAAACAATGTGTGGGAATTGGTTGCAGACAGCAGGGAAAGTCCGGAACTTTTTCTTCCTGATATTGTTGTTCTTGTTTCTGACTTTATGAAGGACAAAACTGAATACAGCGGAACTCCCGGTGAGTTGGCAGAGTTAATCAGCAGAAAAGAAAAAAGAATCAGTGACCGCATGGTTTCCCGGCTGCTCCTGCAGCATACCGAGGAACTGATAGACTGCGGTATCCGTTTTGAAGTCCGCAGGAGCAATGGAAAGCGGATGATTCATTTGCACAAGATATCCGACCGTGCCGATAGTGACGACCGTGCCGATAAACAGGACACCGATCCGTTATGAAAAATATCGACCCTGTTGACCCTGTCGGCACTAAGCAGAAGTTTTGCCCGATGCTGCCCTCTGTCTGCCCCTGTGCGGGAAGATTACCATAGGACAGGGCTTGTAACCATCAAAGAAAACATCTGTGCCGACACAGGGGCTTTGTGCCGAAAGACCGGAACAATGGTATTTTGAAAAAGCATAGGAATAGGTTGCATTCTTCAAGGTTGAAAAAAGAGCAGGATAAAGGAAGGTGCCCTAAACGGGCCCCTTCCTCTCACAAACGCCCGCAGTGCAGGCGTTTCCGGGAATGGAACAGGGTGCTGTAAATGGGCTTTTGTGCTGTCGTCGGTGCTGTAGCATCCCGAAAACTCCGGTGTTAAGCCCTTTTCAAGGTGCTCTTGCAGGTGCACATGAGCTTATTGCACATATTTTCTTCCGAAATGCCGTCAATTCTCCAGCGGCAGTACATATCTCGATGCATAGTCGGGGGAATACAAAAAAAGGAGAGATATTCTATGGACAGAGAAGAAAAAATCAGAAAGCATTATTTACAGACAGGCATCCTCGGTGCCTATGAAGCCGATGAAGTTGTCTTTGAAGAATCACAAAAGGGGAAGTATGCACCCTGCTTTGAGGATGCTTTGCTGTTCTTTGACAGAGCTCAAATCACTGCACAGCGAAGGATGGTCATAGAAGGCCGCCGTTTTTTCATCTGCTCTGTGTTTCCGTCTCAGGCTGAATGTACGCCTACGGACAGGCTGCTGGAATTGATTGATACTAATCTAAAAAATGAGCTTTAAAACAGCTTGCTTTCAGTAGACTTGCGGCAGCTGTTGCGGTATGATGTGTGATACCGTACCGGTTTGCCGCAAGAAAGGAGAATTTGATCATGGCAAACCAAGAAAAATATACAATTTTATACGGCAGGCTCAGTCAGGAGGATGACCTGAAAGGGGACTCCAACAGCATTCAAAATCAGCGTCTGCTCCTTGAAAAATATACAAAAGAAAATGGCTTCATCAATGTGAAATTCCTCTATGATGACGGTTACTCCGGCACCAATTTCAATCGTCCTTCATGGAATGAACTGCTGGCACTGATTGAAAATGACCAAGTGGAAACCTTGATTGTAAAGGACTTATCAAGGCTGGGCAGAGAATATTTACAGGTGGGATATTATACGGAAATTTTCTTTCCTCAGAAGGGCATCCGCTTTATTGCGGTCAATGATGGTGTGGATTCTCTGTATGAAAGCAGCAATGACTTCACCCCTATGAGGAACTGGTTTAACGAGCTTCATGCTAAGGATTCCAGTAAGAAGGTGCGTGCAGTCAAGAGAATACAGGCGGAGCGGGGCGAAATCCTTGGCGGCAGACCGCCCTACGGTTACCGCAAGGATGAAACCGTCCGCAAGGGAATGGCTCCCGATGAGGATACCGCTCCTGTCGTACAACGGATTTTCAGCCTGTGTGCAGGAGGGAAAGGGCCTAACCAGATTGCCCGAATTCTCACAAAGGATCAGATACTCAATCCCACCAATTACTATTACCGCAGAACAGGAGCAAAGCACAGAGCACTGGATACCACCATGCCTTATCGGTGGACTTCCAGTACAGTGACGGCTATTTTGAATAACAGAACCTATCTGGGACATATGCCGGGGCTGAGAACAACCACAATATCCTACAAGAACAAGAAAGCTGTTTACCATGATGCCTCTGAGCAGATCCTGGTAAAGAACACCCATGAGGCATTGATTACACAAGAGCAGTGGGACATGGTGCAGGAGCTTCGTCAGCGGAAAAAGCGTACACCAAAGCAGATGGATGAACCTAATTTATTTTCTGGACTGGTGTTCTGCATGGACTGTGAAAAGCCCCTTGTTCTGCACCGAGCACATACCATGGCTGCTGTGAAGAACAACTTTATGTGCTATACCTACAAGAAAAAGGGCAAGGAAGTCTGCTCCTCCCATTACATCAGAGAGCAGGATTTAACCCATATCATCCTTGATGACCTTCGCAGAGTGACCCACTTTGCAAGACAAAGGGAAAGCCTCTTTGCAGAATACATCAACCGTAAAAACTCTATTGAACTGAGAAAAGAGATCAACAGTCTGCAAAGGGAATTGGATACGACAAAACGCAGGGAGGTAGAACTGACTGCATTGTTTAAGCGTCTCTATGAGGATAATGTTCTTGGGCGGGTAACCAATGAGCAGTTTCGTATGCTGTCAGCTGATTACAATGCTGAACAGAAGGAAGTAAAAGCTTCCATTCCTGTGAAGGAAAGCCGATTGCAGAAGCTGATGGATTCTGCCTCTAATGTGGATGCTTTCATCGAAAAGGCTAGGCGGTATACGAAGATAACGGAGCTGACTCCTGAAATCCTGAGACACTTTATTTCAAGGATTGAGGTAGGGGAGAAGAGTACCAAATATTCACGCACCGCTGAACAGGCAATCAGAATTGTCTATCGGGATGTAGGCATTATGGACAGTGTAGAGCCGGTTTCCACAGAAGTTACGGAAAATGACAAGCAGGAAAATATAGCGTGAAACAGCACAAGGCGGGCAGCTTGCGCCATCCGCCTTGCATATGAACCCCGGTTCACAATCTGTCCCTTTGAACGAGAACAGAACAATTAGAGGGTTTTTTATTCAATAAGGGCTTTGCCCGTCATTTAATGATTTCAGATAATTTAATTATAATGTTTCAGATTGTAAATTGCTATCAATAAACTTTTGTTTTATGCTTTCAAAGGAAGCGTACACCACCGGAATTATGACCATCGTTAAGAATGTTGCTGCTGTCATACCCCCTATTACTGCAACAGCTAAAGGAGAGAAACGCTCTGAGCCAAGAGCCAACTGAGCCGCCAAAGGAATCATACCTGTTATGTCAGATAAAGCAGTCATCATTATAGGTCTGAATCTTTGCTTTACTGCATGAGTTATAGCTTCATTAAGCTCCATACCTTCCTTTTTTCTTTCATTAATAAATTCAACCAAAAGTATAGCATTATTTACAACTGTACCAACCAAAAGTATAAATCCCAGAAGAACCGGCATTGAAATATATTTTCCTGTTAACCCCAAGGCAGGAGCTATACCGATTACCACCAAAGGTATTGATACCATAACAGTAACTGGATGCAAAAATGATTTAAACTGTGGCACAAGTATTAAATAAACCAATATTACGGACAGTGATAAAAGGAACATCATATCCTTAGCTGAATCGGACATACTTTTTTGTTCTCCTGTCAACTCTATTAAATAACCGCTTGGCAATGGATAATCATCAATTATATTATTTATATCCCTTGTTATATGGCTAAAGGCTCTTGAATGAGTATATCCCAATATGTCTATAGTATATTCTAAGTCCTCTCTTGTAATAATATTTGCTCTCTCATTTAACTCAATATCCGCTAATTCTCTCAAAGGAATTTTCACACCCAAAGGAGTATTTATATAAGTTTCTAATAAACTGTCTGCTGACTTCTTGTGCTCATCCATATATTCGACTGAAATCCCAACATTTTCCGTTTCGCCAATGTCTAAATCAGTTCCTATAATTCCTTCCATTGAGCTGTATATTTGATAAGCAACCTGAGCATTTGTTAGCCCAAGCTCCTGGACGCGGGTTTCATTCATTATAATGTTCATTTGCAAGTTATCCATGTTGAAACTCTTATATAAGTTAGTTGTTCCTTTAACTTTGGCGATTTCTTCTTGTAGATTGTCAGCAATGCCATACAGTATTTCTTGATCAGAACCGCTTATTTTTATATCAATAGGTGCTGCAGCACTGGCTGTTGCCGTTCCGCCCTGTTCTTTAACAGAATATCTTTTTATGCCCGGGATTTTTTTTATTTCATCTCTCAATCTTTCTTGAAACTCCCATATAGTTTCATTTCTTTCAATTCTTGTTGTTAAATTAATAGTGAGCAACGCCTGATTTGTACCCCTTACTCCAAAATCACTGAGCATATTGCTATCTCTTTCATAGCCAATTTGTGCATCATAATTTATAACAATTTCTTCTTTTGCTAAAAAATTTTCAATATACTTTACTGCCCTGCTTGTTTCTCCTATTTTTGTTCCCGGATCCATTTCAACAGATACGAAAGTTTTCCCACTGTCAAATTGAGGTAACATTTCCATTCCTTTATTAGCTAAAAATCTCCCGCTTAAAACAAGAAGAACTAAGGCAATTAGTATGGTCTTTAACTTGTTATTCAAAGCTAATTTCAATATTCTTATATAAAATTCGCCTAATTTATTCATCATTTCATTCCATGGTGATGAAATTTTATTGATTATTTTTTCAGCTTTAGTAAATTTGATTTTACTGAGCATTACCGTAAACAAAGGTATAATTAACAAAGCAATTAATATAGAGGAACCTATGGCAAATATCACTGTTAATGAAAGAGGTCTGAACATTTCTCCTACAAAACCTTCTATAAACAAAAGAGGTATTAAAACAACCAATGTGGTAGTTGCCCCTGCAATATTTGCCATTGCTATTTCGTTAGTTCCGTCAATGGCTGCTTTAGTTATATCTTTATTTTGATTTCTGTGAGTTACAATATTTTCTACTATAACTATGGATGCATCTACTACAAAGCCTATACTAAGTATCAAAGCTGATAATGTAACCATATCAAGCTTCATATCAAAAAACTTAATAAGTGATAATGTAGTCAAAAAAACTAAAGGCATTGACATTGAAACAACTAATGACTGACTCACATTTGATATAAAAAGCATTATAAGTATTATTGTAAAAACCATTGACATTAATACGCTGGATGACATATTATCAACCATCTGGTTAGTGAAAATCGAATCATCCTGTGCTATTTCAAATTGAATAAAAGGGTATTTATCTTTTAATACTTCAACTTCTTTTATAATGTCTTCAACAACTTCCACTGTATTAGAATCACTTCTTTTTGACACCAATAGCGCAATACCTTCATTTCCGTTATACCTGTAGCTGCTTTCCAAATCTTCCGTAGTAAATTCTACTTCTGCAATATTCTTAAGATAAATGACATTGTTATCTTTCAATGGTATTCTAATGTTTTCTATATCACTTACAGTTTTTAAGTCTTCTTCAATTCTAATTAATACTTCCTTATTAGCATCAGTTAATTTTCCGCCCGGTGCCTTAATATTATTTTGAGCAAGTATGGAAGAAACTTGTTCTAAAGTAAGTCCGTATGAAGTCAGTCGATTTTTATCAACATTAACCTTGACCAATGATTTGTATCCTCCGAATATATCAACAGAAGCAACACCATCTAGCAGCTGTAAACTGTAACCTATTTCATTTTCAGATATTTGTCTTACTGTCCTTAAGTCAACCGAATCACTGTTTAAACTTAATGTTATAACCGGTTTATCTGATGTGCTGAATTTTAATACTTTCGGCTCAATTATATTAACAGGCAGTCTGTTTCTGATTCTGCTGATAGAATTTTGAACATCAATTGCCGCTTCATTTGTATTTGATGAATAACTAAATTCCAATGATATTATAGCCATATTGTCCTGACTTGTGGACTTAACACTGCTAATACCCTCTAATTTACCGAATTCATCTTCCATAGGCTCTACTAAATCTTTAACAACATCTTGAGAGGAAGCCCCGGGATATTGTGTAACAACCGTAACCATTGGAGCATTCGTATCAGGAGACATCTGTGTTTTCAAAGTCACTCTTGAATAAATGCCAAATATAACAATTGCAATTGCCACAGATAGTATAAAATATTTGTTTTTAATTGAAAATTCACCTATATTCATTATTCATCTCCTCTAAAAACATATACTGATGCATTGTCATATATCTTTGATAAATTTGAAGCTGCTATTTTATCTCCTTCTTTTAGCCCATTAATTACTTCAGTGCTATCGCCTACAGTAATGCCTGTCATTATTTCAGTCTCTTTAACTATACCGTCAATATACAAATAAACTATATCTTTATTATTTAAGTTTTTAATGGAGTTTTTAGGTATAATTAATTTGTCTTGTGCTTCATTTGTTATAATTTTAACTTCTGCACTGTTGCCTGAAAACAACATGGATGATTTTTCATTTTTGATAGGACCTAATTCTATTAAACCTATTCTTGTGTTGGAATTGACGCTAGGAACAATTTTGCTTACATTTGTGCTTATTTCACCTTCTAAACCATTTGTTTTCAATACAGCTTTGCTGTCAACATATATTTTGTTAATGTCATTTTCGGATACATTAACTTTTATAATCCATTCTTTAATGTCATCGATAGCAACCAAGGGTTTTCCTACTACAGCCAGATCTCCCACATTACCTTGTATCATTTTAACAACACCGCCTATAGGTGCTTTAATAATCGTATCTTCAATTTTTACATTAAGCTCATTGATTGATGAGTTTAATTCTTCAATTTGTTTTGCTGATATGTTTTTTTCATGTACTAAATTGTCATAGGATTTTTGTGTACTTGCTTTTAATTCTTCTGTTTTCAAATATGCGTTGTTTAGTTCCTGCTCTATTTTATCAAAAGTTGTTTTTGGAATTGCTCCTTCTTCATATAAATCTTTGTAATTGGAACATTCACTCTTTAAAAAATCATAATTTGATTGAGCTGTTTCAAGTTGTTTAATAAGTGGATTTGATGTATAAAAATCGGTTACTTCATTTTCTAAATATATGTATTTAGCAGCTAAGGTATCAAGTTTCTTTTGTGCTGTATCAATACTTGCATTAAGCAGACTATCATCAATTTTCACCAACACATCACCATATTTTACGATGCTTCCTTCTTCAACAAAAACATGGACTATTTGCCCTGCTATAGTAGGTGATAAGGTTGCAGATCTTTTAGGTTCAATAGTGCCTATATAATTTATAGTTTCTGTTAAATCACCCTTGACAACTGCTTCAAGTTCTATAGGAATACCAAGGTCCGATTCTTTTGCAGAACTTTTTTTGCTGCCAGAGAATGAATTAATGATTTTAACAATTACAGCCAAAACAACTAATGAAACTATAACAATCAAAATAAGCTTTTTCTTATTCATAAATGATTTCTCCAATCTTACTATATTAATGTTTTTATTGTTTCATATAATTTTCTTGAATCTCTAAAGGCATCACTGTTTGTTAAGGATTCAAATATAATTAAACCGACTATGGTCGATAATATAACTTGAGACAAGTATCCAAATGATTCTTTTTCGGAATCTATTTGCCTGCCTTTCATAAAATACATAATTTCATCAAATACTTTTGAAAATATGCTTTTGAGCATTTCTTTAATTTCATCATTATATTGAGATTCGTATATGGTGCAAATAAACAACTCTCTGTTTTTTCTCAATGTGTATGTTCTTTCTCCAATAATTTTCTGAATAAACTGCTCTGAATTTTCATTTTCTTTTGATGTGTTAAAGTTTAACATTGGTTTTACAATGAACGTAGAAATAGTCTCATAAAACAAGTTATTCTTCGTCTCAAAATGCCTGAATAATGTAACTTCTGCAACATCAGCAACAAGGGATATTTCTCTTGTGGTTGACCCTGAATATCCCTTTTTAGAAAACACTTCTTTAGCTGCATTCAAAATTCTTTCTCTTGTATCTTCCTCTTTCATTGACACCCTCATATTTTAGTAGCCAATTCCATAGGATGCTTCAAATTTAAGCTTAGCAAGGTTGTAGTTGTGTAAAGACTGAACATACGATAATTCTGCGTTGTAAAGCATATTTTGAGCATTTAGCACATCCATTTGAATTCCAACTCCTGCTTCGTAGGATAGTTGTGACAATCTGTATGCCTCTTCTAAGCTTGTAATATTTTTCTCATAAACACTTACAGCTCTTGCAGCTTTCTGCATATTTAAATAAGCATTGTTTACACTTAGCTCCACATTCTGCATTGCATTATTCAATTCGTTATCAGCTTTTTCTTTTTCGTAATTAGCTTCTCTGTAATCATAGGTGTTTACTGCGCTGTAACTTGAAACAATATCAAAATAAAGTTTAGAAACTTCTACATTTTCTTGAGCTTGGATAACCTCTATTCTATTTTTTTGTGCCTCAGTAACTTTAACGTGTAAATCAATATTTTCCGGTGTTTGCAAGCTTGTATTGCTTATAACATCATCAGTTAAATTTACTGTTGCATTGAAGGGAAGACCTAAAAGCTTGTTGAATTCCATTTCCTTGTACTTCAAATCATCCTTTGCATTTGCTAATAATAGGTTAGCTTCTTCTACAGCTGCCTGTGCCGTTAAAACTTCCTGTTTTATACCTGTGCCGATTTTAAGCTTTGATTCTGCAATTCTTTGCTGTTCTAAAACACGCGAGACATTTTCTTCTTTTACTTCAATGTCTTTTATACTTCGGCTGATTTCATAATAACTGTTTTTAATTCCTAACCCTATTTTTCGTTCTATTAATTCCTTGCTTTTTCTTGAAAGTTTAACTGCCATCTCACTTTGTCTTTTATAATATCCGTCTGACAAAAGTTTGGTTTCAATCATGGAATTTTCAGGAGCCTTTGACCATAGTGATACAGCTTTCTTTGAAATAACCTGATTTTTTTCTATATCTAACTGAGCAATTTTCACAACCTCATTATTTTTCAAACCAAATTCAACAGCTTCCTCCATAGAAAAATTGTATATTTTATTTTGGGACTGTTCTTCAGCGTAAGTCATGCCAAATGTTAATATAATCATTGCTGTCAACAATAACATAATCTTTTTTAACAATTTAATCACCTCTTATTATGCTTGTAAGCACTTGCTTACATATATTTTAAAAAAATCTGCCGATTTTTAATCGGCAGATTTTTTTTATTTGTTTATCTGTCGTAAATTGCGATGTATTCAGCAACTGCGCTGTCTGAAACATCATAGATGTGTATCATATCTCCATCTGCTAAATCTCCAAGAGAAAGTATCTTGTTTTCAAGGTTTCTGTGAGATGTATCTACATCATAGAAGAATGAATCATTGCCATATTTATCAATATGAACAAACCAAGTCATATCTTCATCTTCATCGGTACCTGCAGCCATTACTTCGATGATACCATTTCTTGTATCAATTCCACCGCTTACAATTTCGAACTTATCAAATGCAAAACTGAAATCTGAAGAACTATATCCTGCTGCTATATTATCGAGTTTTTCATCTGTTGTATTCCATGTTGCGATTACAACATCATCTAACTTAATATCATTCTTAGAAACTGTTGCAGCTTTAATGCTTGTTCCAGAGGTAACTTCAACTCCTGCAACAACCTTGAACATATTGTTTGTCATTTCATTTGCATCAGCATATAATTTTGTTCTTGGCACCAGCCTTACGGTATCAAGGGTAGTTCCTGATACAGTGAAGTCAACTAATACTTTTTCTTGTAATGAATTCTGGACAGCTCTTGATAAATCACCGGCATAGTATTCAACTATTTCATCCTCTACTGCCATAAATACCCACAATCCATCTTTTCTGATTTCACGTTTTAGTATATAACCGTAATCATCTTCGCCAATTTGAACTGAACCGTCATGGTAGAATACAATTACCTCTATTTCACTGTCGTCAACTTTGGCAATTACTTTACTGAAATCATCTCCAGAATCAAGATCAGATACTGCTCCCCAAGTATATGCCTCTGCTTCTCCTGTAGTAGTATTAACTCCAAAGTAAACTGTTTCATCACTCACGTAATATACCTTATTGTTAATTTTGATTCTGTCATAATCATCATCCACAATACCGCCGTTAGTATTGTTTTGAGCTATTACATTCTTATTTCCTGCTTCAATAACATTGATTGATGATATTGTTCCGTCACCGTTGAAGTCTACCTCAACTAATGTTCCAGCTTTAAATAAGTTAGTTACATCAACATCGCTGCCGCTTTCAGGTCTTCCTTTTACATCGCCATTAATTGACTTGCTTATAGATAAATCTAGTAATTTACCGTTGAATTCTGTGTCATCTTCTGTGAATTCATAAGTTGTTTCATCATCAAATTGATTTAGTAACTCTACATAATATTTATATCCTGCTGTTCTTGATGCCCATGGATCTTCAGTTACTACAAAATAATCGTCACTACCGGTATTAACATCTGTAGTAATGTGTCTTCCATAGTTCCATCCTTCTGTTTCTTCATAGTATTTACCTATATAAACTACTACATATTCACCAACCATATCTTCTATATCAGATAATCTGTCATCGTCCGCTGTCCATTCATAAGCACTTGGGTTAGCTGCCAATGAATTGATAGTATCATTTTCATCCGTGCTTATTGTAAATGCAGGTCCAACGGGTATATTCTTACCATCGACTACAAGTGTGTAATCCCAGTACATGTTGTTGTCCGAATCTACAGAATCCAATATACCTTCAATCTTATAATCATAAGCTTCAAGTACATATGTTCCCCCTACTTCCCAGAAGTAAAGAACGTCTTCTTTAGCTAAATCTTTAAGTTCAGCTATTTGTCCATTTTTCATTACAGTGTATTTTTCGCCGTCAAGTTTTATTGTACTTTCACTATCACTGTAAGTGAAATACTTAACTTTTTCATCTTTTAAATTAACATCTGTAATTACTCTTGGTAAATCATAGTTAACCATGTTCATGTATATGATTTCTTCATCATCATTTAATATAATTTTACCTGCTACTTCACCTAATTCGCCATAGCCCTCTCCAACTTTATTAGAAGCCATTTTCGTAAGATCTGTAACTCTTTCATAATTGTAGAATACAATTGCATCTTCTGCCAAATCAAATTCATCATCTGTTTCATCTAAAGCAATTTCTATTCCACCATCTTTAATTTTGTAATTGTCCTCATCACTTTTAGTAATATCAACAATGTAGTCATAAGCTATAACATCTCTTGGATCTGTAGTATCCTGAATAGATATTACCAATTCATCGTCTTCAATTTTCCCATCAGTATCTGTATCTCTGACAAATACAGTAACTTCATGTCCAAGTAACGCATCTGCATCAATTGATTCAATCATTTTGAATGTGAATGTCTTTCCTTCTTCAGTTCTGATTTTAACTTCGTCAGCATCCAATTTAGTCAATGAATGTGATGCTGTTTCAACTACATATGCATCCTCTAATTCAAATACATTTAAATATTTTGTCAGAAGTGTATAGTCAGTAATTTTCCATGTTTGATCACCTGATGTTACTTCAGCTAAATCCATTAAATCAATGTCTAATGCTTTGTTAGATAATATTGATACAACACCTCTTTTAGCCGGATCATTGTAATTAAATTTAACACCTAATGTTAAGCCGATTTCAGAAGCCTTTGTTAAATAATTTGATGGCCATTCATTGCTGTTTAAAGCAGGTTCATAACCTAATAAGCGTATTAACATGGTAATTGCTTCGGAATATGTTACTTGCTCCTCGGGTTTAAAGGTTCCGTCAGAATAACCAACAATTATTCCTCGTGCAGATGCTAAATTAATATATCCGCTTGCCCAGTGAGTCACTCTCACGTCCGGGAATTTAGTGTTGGCAACTGAGCCGTTAGCAATATCTTCCATACCTAACATACGTATTGCAATGGCTGCAAATTCCGCTCTTGTAATTGAATTCCCGGGTCTGAAGGTTCCGTCTTCATACCCTACAATTATGTCTAATGCTGCAAGTCTTGCTACTGCATTTTCGTATTCAGTACCTTCTACATCAGACGGTAAAGCAAAGGCAAAGCTAAAGCTTGAAAGTATCATTGCCATTGCTAAAATTAATGATAAAACTTTTTTCATCTTATCCTCCTATATAATTATTTAAGTTCAGTGATAAACCATAGGTCATTGTTCACCGTGTATTAAATTTAGCTTTTTTGTATAACTAATTCAATAGTCAATGAATAGGTGTTTGTAAGGTGTTCTTACAAACCGGAGCAAATGTAAACCAGTTTTTCCTTCACCTTGTAATATAAATGTAATATTCCAAAATTTAATATTAACATCAGAAAAACTATTTTTCCCATTCCTTAAAAACTTTGATTTTAATCAGGGAATGAATAAAAAAATTATAATTAAATATTTCACCTTCAATATAAATAAATTTATTTTTTTATAATATCTTTTTAATTTTGATTTCAATCAATGATTTAATTGTTTTTATATACTATAATCAGGTCATAATATACTTAGGAGACATTGGTATGATAAAAACAATGAACAAACATAAAAATCAAATTACTGCCTTTTCAGGTGTGTTGATTGTATTGGGATACATTGTGAAAATGGCAGGAATGACAAATTTAAGGGATATATTGCTTATAATTGCATCAATTGCAGCCGGAATACCCATCGCAGTAAGGGCATGGCAGGCACTACGTATGAGGGCCTTCAGCATTGAGCTTTTAGTGACTATTGCCGTAGTGGGTGCTTTGTATCTGAGAGAATACACCGAATCATCCGTAGTTACGTTTCTATTCCTCTTTGGTGCATACCTGGAAGCCCGTACCTTGGAAAAAACTCGTTCTTCGTTAAAAAGCTTAATTGAAATGGCTCCGCAGGAGGCAACAGTTCTGAGAAATGATAAGGAAGTCAATGTTCCTGTAGATGAAGTTGAAGTCGGTGACAGAATTATTATTCGTTCAGGCGGTAAAATTGCGGTTGACGGTATGATAATATCAGGCAAGGCTACAATCAATGAAGCAGCTATAACCGGTGAATCGATTCCGGCTTCTAAAAAAGAAAATGACAGGGTGTTCAGCGGAACGATTGTAGATAACGGATATATTGAGATGATAGCTGAAAAGGTCGGTGATGACACTACTTTCGCTAAAATAATAGAATTGGTTGAAGAAGCTCAGGAAGCGAAATCTAAAGCGCAAAGATTTTTAGACAAATTTGCCAACATTTATACTCCTGCGATAGTTGTAATGTCAATAATAGTTTATCTGTTTACAAGAAATCTTCATTTGTCTATCACATTCCTTGTAATAGCATGTCCGGGAGCATTGGTTATAGGTGCTCCGGTATCTAATGTTGCAGGCATAGGAAACGGTGCAAAAAACGGTGTATTGATAAAAGGCGGAGATGTAATGGACAGATTTTCTAAGGTTGATACCTTAGTATTTGATAAGACCGGTACTTTAACAAAGGGCAAACCGGAAGTTACCGATATAAAGGTATTTAATAATATAGAAGAAAATGAACTCTTAAAATTGGTAGCTGAGGCGGAAACAATTTCAGAGCACCACTTAGGGCAGACAATAGTTAAGGAAGCAATTTCAAGAAAAATAGGCATTGATAATGAACCTGAAAACAGTCAGGTTATTAAGGGCAGCGGAATAATTGCTGAAGTCGAAGGCAAGACATTGGTTATAGGAAACCGAAAATTAATGGATGCAGAAAATATAACTATACCAAATGAAATATCAGAAAATATAACTATACCAAATGAAATATCAGAATATGCAACAGACCGTGAAAAGAAAGGAAACACGGCAATATTTGCAGCTGTCGACGGTGAAATAGCAGGAATTTTCTCCATAGCTGACCAAGTACGAGATGATGCTAAAACAGCTCTTTCTCAAATGAGGAGAAACGGAATCAAGAAGATTATAATGCTTACCGGAGATAATAGGCATACCGCCGAACTTGTAGCCAAGAATTTAGAGCTTGATGAATTTTATGCTGAGCTTCTCCCTCAAAATAAGGTAGAACATGTTAAAAGGTTAAAGGGCGAAGGCAGAATGGTTGCAATGGCCGGAGACGGAATAAACGATGCGCCGGCAATAGCTACGGCAGATATAGGTTTAGCAATGGGAGAAGGCGGAACGGATGTTTCGATGGAAACAGCAGATGTTGTTTTGATGGCAGATAAGCTTCTGCAATTCTCACATGCTTATTCACTCTCGAAGGCAACCATAAAAAATATGAAGCAAAACATTTTTATAGCAGTTGCGATCGTGTTTGTACTGTTGGCAGGTGTTCTGACCGGAGGTGTTCACCTTGCATCAGGAATGTTTATCCACGAAGCAAGCATCCTTTTAGTCATATTAAACGCGATGAGACTCATAAAGTTTAAGGCATAAATATAAAAAACGAGATCCCTCGCTGTCACTTCTCGGGATGACATAACAGCTTTGTCATCCTGAGAGTTTTACCCGAAGGATCTCATCTTTTATTCCGTTGCTAATCAATAGCCAATCAATTGTCTATCAATTGCAAATCCATCGCTAATATGCTCTTGCCGCGTAAATCATATGCTTTGCCGGCTTACCGCAAATGTGGCACTTGTCACCTAATTTTTCCTGTTCAAAAGGAATGCATCTGATTGTAGCGCCTGTTTCTTCTTTCAATTTATCCTCACATTCTCTTTCTCCGCACCACATTATCTTTGCAAATCCCGGACGGTTAGAAATTTCTTTTTTATATTGTTCATAATCTTCAACAACGTATGTGTTTGCTTCTCTGTGAGCTTTCGCTTTTTCAAACATATCATTTTGCATAGTAACAAGCATTTGCGAAACTGTATCGTCGATATTATCAAGCGATATAACTTCTTTTTCCAATTTATCTCTTCTTACTGCAACTGCATGATTATTTTCTATGTCTCTCGGTCCTATTTCAATACGTATAGGATAGCCTTTCATTTCATATTGGTTGAATTTCCATCCCGGTGAATTTTCCGTACTGTCATCAAGCTCAACTCTAACCCCTTTAGCTTTTAATAAATCAAACAGCTCATTTGCTTTTTCCAAAACTCCTGCTTTATTTTGAGCTATAGGTATAATTACTACCTGAACAGGAGCCATTTTGGGCGGAAGCACAAGGCCTCTGTTATCTGAATGAACCATTATAAGACCACCTATTAATCTGGTAGAAATTCCCCATGAAGTATGGTATGGATACTGCTCCTGACCGTTTCTTCCCTGGAATTTAATTTCAAACGCCTTTGTAAAATGCTGACCTAAATTATGGGATGTACCTGCCTGCAACGCCTGACCGTCATGCATCAACGCTTCCATCGTATAAGTCGAATAAGCTCCTGCAAATTTTTCCTTTTCACTTTTTTGTCCTGTAACGACAGGTATTGCCATTAAATCCTCAGCTACCTGTCTGTAAATATCAAGCATCTGAAGTGTTTCCTGCTGTGCTTCTTCTTCAGTTTCATGAAGAGTATGACCTTCCTGCCACAAAAATTCCGAGGTTCTTAAAAACGGTCTCGTTGATTTTTCCCATCTTACCACACTGCACCATTGATTATACAAATATGGTAAATCTCTGTATGAATTCAACCATTTAGCGTACATATGACAGATAATTGTTTCGGAAGTAGGTCTTACAACCAACCTTTCCGCCAATTCCTGATTGCCTCCGTGTGTAACCCATGCAACCTCAGGAGCAAAGCCCTCCACGTGTTCCTTTTCCTTAGTTAATAAACTTTCCGGAATCAACAACGGAAAATACATGTTCTTGTGTCCGGTCGCTTTGAATTTTTCATCTGCAAATTCCTGTATTTTTTCCCATAATGCATAACCGTAAGGTCTTATAACCATAAAACCTTTTACGGGTGAATAATCAACCAATTCATTTTTTAATATTACATCTGTATACCATCTGCTAAAGTCTTCTTCCATGGGTGTTATTTCTTTTACGAAATCTTTTTCTTTTTTAGCCATAATATCCTCCTTTATATAAGCAGACAACCCAAATTTTAATTTGGTGTCAGCCGCTTATGCTGTAAGTAAAAAATAAACCGCCTCTATATCATATATTATAGAGGCGGATTTCCGCGGTACCACTCTATTTACTGCAATGCAGTATCTCATTTCGGTAAAAACTCAAAGACGGGTTCTTTATACAGAGGGACAAAAGCTCTCACCTGTCGCTTTCTCTCTTTGGACCATGCATAAATACTATTTCTTATCACAGTTTATATTAAATTTATATATATTATATTATTAATTTTATTTTTGTCAACTCTTACCTTCTATAAAAATGAATATTTTTTAAGTATTATTTTTTCGATTTGTAAAATTAATCCAAATAATGTCTTGAATTTTACTGAAATAATGCTATTATATAAGTATACAAAAGGAGAGCTGATATGTTTGTAGATAAAAACAATCTTAAACCAGGCATGATTTTGGCAGCAGACCTTATTGTAAATGACGGTGAAAATAATGATGTTCTTCTGGTTCAGGGACAAGTATTAAATAAATTTCATATTAAAAAAATTTCAACATATAATTTCGATGGAGCTTATGTTATCGGTGAAGCTTTTAATGATTTATGCCTTGATCCGGAATTAGATAAAGAATTAGAGATAAAAGCACTGTCGGAAATTAAAAATTTTTATAACAAACTGGAAAACGATAACAGCAAGGTAACAAATGAATCCATCTCCATATTTTCAGAAGTAGTAGATGAATTGATAGCAGAATTATTGTATAAAAAAGAGCTTACAAATAATATTATGATTTTCAGAAATCATGATGAATATACGTATCAACATTGTCTAAGCGTGGCAAATCTAAGTATTTCTACCGGCATATCTTTGGGATTGAAAAATGAAATGCTTCATGATTTAGGTATGGCGGGATTCCTCCATGATATAGGTAAGGTTGTCATTCCAAAAGAAATTATTAACAAAACAGGCAAGCTTACAGAAAATGAATTTAAATTAATGAAAAAGCATCCGTTCGCTGCGGTTAATATGTTGAAGGGTCTTGTATCTAAAGAAATTCTTGAAGGAATTATATCTCATCATGAAAAATTTGACGGCACAGGTTACCCCTACGGTAAGAAAGGAGAAAACATCAGCTTATATGGTAAGATATTGGCAATTTGCGATGTGTACCATGCACTGACATCCAACCGTCCATATAGAAGGCCTTGTTTCCCTCCGGAAGTTATAGAGTGCTTAATGGGTAATGCAGAAAAACACTTCGATTACGATATACTGAATATATTTTTGAAAAATGTAGTTGCTTTTCCGGTGGGAACATATGTAAAGCTAAGCAATAAAATGAATGGTGTCGTAATAAAAAATAACCTTGAAAATAATTTAAGACCGATTATCAGAATATTAAACCCTGACAATACTACAGGTGAGGAAATTGATTTATTTAACAATCATACATACATGAATGTTACAATAATTGCATAAATTAATAGATTCAAAAACTTGGACAGGGGTATATTTTAAAGTGTGCTTCATATTAAAAATATAGAAGTAATGAGTTCAAAAATTAACCGGGAGGTAATAAGTATGAAGAAAAAAGTTTTAAGCTTAGTTTTAGCAGCATTATTAATTCTAAGCAGTTTCAGCTTCGCATTTGCAACTGACAACATCGAAACTACAAGAATCACTATTATCCACACTAATGACACGCACGCAAGATTGATGGGCACAGATAATGAAATAGGATTTGCTAAAATTGCCACTATCATTAAAGAGACAAAGGAAATAAATCCTAATACGCTGGTCCTTGATGCCGGAGATACCCTGCACGGTATGCCTATTGTTAACATAAGTAAGGGCGAAAATGCATTGAAGGTTTTGTCAGCAGCCGGGTATGATTATATGACAATTGGAAATCATGATTTTAATTATGGACAAGAAAGATTATTAGAATTAAAGGGCATGTCGGAAGTTGAAATGTTAAGCGCCAATGTTCTTAACGAAAATGGAGAAAGCTTATTTACACCTTATGCTATCAAAGAGATAGGTGGAGTAAAGATTGGAATATTTGGATTGACCACTCCTGAAACAGCTTATAAAACAAGTCCAAGCAACGTTGTTGGCTTAACATTTGCCGATTCGATTGAAATATCTAAAAAAATGGTTGAAGAATTAAAAGACCAAACTGATATAATTATTGCACTTGCACATATCGGCTTAGATGAAAGCTCAGTAATAACGTCCCAGCAAATTGCCGAAAGCGTTGAAGGAATTGACATAATTATAGACGGACACAGCCATACCGTTTTAGATGAAGGTTTACTTGTAAACAATACTCTTATTACACAAGCAGGAGAACACGGTAAAAGTTTAGGCTTTGTAAATATAGATTTGCAAAACGGTCAGATCGCAAGTAAAACAGCTGAATTGGTTTCGGCTCAAGCAGTCAGAGAAACTGCGGAAGATCCTGAGATAGTTGAATTACTTGAAGAAATCAATGAATCAAATAAGGAAACTTTCAGCAAAGTTGTAGCTTCAACTGACATATTCTTAGACGGTGTAAGAGAAAATGTAAGAACCAAAGAAACAAATCTTGGTAACTTATCCGCCGATGCGGTAAGAGCTGCTGCAGACTCAGACATTGGTTTTGTGAACGGTGGAAATATAAGGATTTCTCTTGAAGTCGGAGATATAACCTTTGGACAATTAGCGGAATTGTTCCCGTTCGGAAATACTGTCCAGGTTAAGAAAATTACAGGTGAAGATTTAATAAAGGTTTTGGAGCATTCTGTTAGCGGATATCCTGCTGCTCAGGGCGGTTTCTTACACGTAAGCGGAATGTCTTTTGAGTTTGATCCTTCTATGGAAGCGGGCTCAAGAGTTATTGAAGTTACCGTAGGAGATAGCCCGTTAAATAAGGGCACTGAATATACTGTAGCAATCAATGACTTCTTAGGTATTGGCGGAGACGGATTCACTATGTTTGAAAAGTATCCGATATACGGTGAAGTTGGTACTTACGAAGAAGTGTTTGCAGAATACTTAAATACTAACGGAACAAAGGGAAGTGAAGTTTCAGGAAGAATTACGGTAAAGGAAACAGTTGTTGAAGACCCCGTTCCTGTTGAGCCCGTTGAACCTGCACCTGTTGAACCTGCACCTGTTGAGCCTGTTGAGCCAGTTCCTGCAGAGGTAATTTACATAGTAGTTCCTGGTGATGTTTTATGGAAAATCGCCGAACAATACAGCACTACATGGGAAGAATTAGCGAACTATAACAACTTAGCTAATCCGCACTTAATCCTTCCTAGCCAGACTTTGAAAATACCCTCTAAATAACGATTAAATGACAATTAATTTGCTGTATGTTAGAAATTGAGTATCAATTGGAAAAAGGTGCAAAAGCGCCTTTTTCTTCTTTTTGCAACTTAATTACTGCATATCTTCAGGGAAAGTGCGGTAATTAAATTCCAGCATTAACATTGAAAATAGGCAAGCTCATACAAGTTTGCCTATTCTCCCTTGTTAAGTATAAGCACAGTTAGCTCAGGTGGCGCCATAAATCTCATTGGTATCTGGGATGTTCCGAGACCAATGTTTACATATAGATTTGTCTGTCTGTAATTGTTAAAGCTGTAAAGTCCTCTTGTATATTTTTTTGCCAATAACGGCAATGAATCTACAAACGGTAAATTTACCTGTCCTCCGTGACTGTGTCCGGATAAAAATAAATCAATATCATATTCCAACAAGAAATCTATTACATCCGGCTCATGACTCAAAACTATATTGTACCTGTCTTCATCAAGCATTCCTATTATTGTTTCTCTGTCATAGTCTCCAAATATTGAATCATCCATGCCTATAATATTTATATTGAAATCTTTTAAATATATTTTTTCATTTTTAAAAAGTATAAAACCGCTGTTTTTCATTATTTCCTCATAAACTCTTTCTGCACCTCCGCCATAATCATGATTACCGTATACGGCGTACTTTCCTAAAGGTGCTTCGATAGAATTCAGTATTTCCCATATTTCATTTATGTTGTCCTTATTTTCATAATTGTTATATTCATCTATTAAATCTCCTGTGAAAACAACTATGTGCGGGGTTTCTTCATTTATCCTGTCAACAGCTCTCTTCAGGTCATTTTCGTTAAAGTGACCTGAAATATGCGTATCAGAAAACTGAAGTATTTTTAATTTGCCCGCATTTTCATTTAACAGATTACTGTTTATATTTTCATATCGTACTGTTAACAAATTTGGCTCTACAAGCCAAGCATATATAAAAGTTAAAAAAATTATGAATATAATTGTGAATATAAAGCTGATTATTTTTTTCACTTAAACTGCTCCCTGACAAGATTAATTTTGAGTATATCAAAACAATACAAAAAAATAAAGCTAAACTTGTTGTTTGATTTTCATAATTTCAAGTTATACTGTTTAATTTAAAAGTGCGGACAAATATTTGTCCGCAGCTTTATTTTTTAGCTCATATTTACACGATTTGTCGTTCTTCTTCATCACATATGTAAAACTCAACGTAGTTGGTTAAAATGTCAATATAGTTAAATGATACTACTCTTCTTAATCCATTATTTTCAACATGTACAGTAAAAATGGACGGATAAGTGTCAGCGATTACACCTTCTCTGACAGGTGATCTGCTTTTTCCTTTTTTTACCTTAAATTTTACCTTTTTTCCGACACAACCTTCGACTAATCCCTTGACTCTCGTAACTGAACTAATTGTCAAAAAATCACCTTCTAATCAATATTAAATGAAAAGTGAGGAAATATTATTCATTTAGTAACAGCATTGCCAAAATAATAAAAAATATGTACTGTTTCTTAATTTTGCTCTATTTTTGTCTTGCAAATAGTGCCCAAATAGAATATTATAAATAAGCCGATAAAAATTCAAAAGGAGTGAAAGTAATGGACGAGGTCCCTACGGTCAAACGGAAACACTTAACAAAACTGAATACTTCTCTATTACTATGTCTTTCAATTTGGTAATAGAGAAAATCTATTATTAAATTGAGGTGAGAAATGCTTGATATATTCAAAACTATCGATGACACTCTTTTCACACTGGAAGAAATCGAGGAAGGTGCATGGATTAATTTAGTTGATCCAACGCCTGACGAATTGGATTTTATTGAAGATAAGCTTTCGGTTGATAGAGATTTTTTAAGAGCAGCACTTGATGAAGAGGAATCTGCTCGTTTAGACACGGAAAATGACCAGGTATTAATATTGGTTGATACACCTTATGTAGAAAAAACTGATGAGCATATTATTTATGAAACTTTACCGTTAGGAATTATAATTACAGACAAAAACATTATTACGGTTTGCTTAAAAAATTCAATCGTATTGGACCAATTTGAAAAAAACAGCATCAGAACTTTTTACACTTATAAAAAATATAGATTTTTATATCAAATACTTTACAAGAATGCTCAAAGATATCTCTTATATTTAAGACAAATAGACAGAATGAGCAATTATGTTGAAAAACAGCTTCATGAATCCATGAAAAATAAAGAGCTTATACAGCTTATGGACTTAGAAAAATCCTTGGTTTATATAACAACAGCATTAAAGGCAAATCAGGTTGTTTTAGAGAAAATACTGAGAATTAATATTATTAAAAAGTATTCTGAAGATGAGGATTTGCTAGAGGACGTTATAATTGAAAACAAGCAGGCAATTGAAATGGCAACCATATACAGCGGGATCCTAAGTGGAACGATGGATGCATTTGCTTCTGTAATATCAAACAATTTAAACATAGTGATGAAGCTTTTGACTTCGATTACTATATTGATGGCAATACCAACTATGTTTTCAAGCTTCTACGGTATGAATGTAATGAATCTTCCGTTTGCAGCTTCTCCCTATGGTTTTTGGATAGTATTGGGGATTTCAGTATTGACATCAGGAATTGTAGGATTTGTATTAGCTAAAAAGAATTTATTTTAATCAAAAAATGAATAGCACCCGGTTT
>DCYG01000044.1:150010-169019 GCA_002331025.1 Firmicutes bacterium UBA2116
AAACCGGGTGCTATTCATTTTGAAATTCACATTCTGCTTTTGGGGGAATCACCTCTTCCGTATATGTAAAACATTCATTTTACTGAATATAGTAAGTTTCCTTTAATAAAATTTAAATTTTCTTTATTTTATCCGGTATATTCAATAAAACTTATGTTGTATTTATTATATACCCAATAAAAAATTTTTTAATCATAATTCTGTATATTTTTTGTGTTTATTCATTTATATTTTGGCTTGTTAAAAAATGCTGATTGGTATATAATTAATCAAGGTCTGTAAAAGGGGTAAAAAATGATTAAGCTATATTCCTACGGAAAAATTAATTTATTCTTAGATGTTAAAGGTAAACTTGAAAACGGCTATCACACAATACGCACTGTTATGCAGTCAATAGATTTGTATGATGAAATTCAGCTGATACCCGCAGAAGATAACAAAATTTTAATCGATTGCAATTGCCCGTCCATACCTCTAAATGAAAAAAACACATGCTATAAAGCTGCTTCTCATATTAAAGAAAAGTATCATATAAATACCGGTGTCATCATAAAAATAAATAAGGTAATACCTCCTGAAGCAGGGCTTGCAGGAGGAAGCAGCAATTCTGCGGCAGTGATAAAAGGTCTAAACAGGCTTTGGAAATTAAATTTGTCAGTTGAAGAACTTTTGTCCATAGGAGTTAATATAGGTGCCGATGTTCCTTTTTGCATAAACGGAGGAACGTATATGGCAGAGGGCATTGGTGAAAAACTTACAAAATTAAACGACTTTAAATGGGACTGTATACTGTTGGTTAAGCCCGAATTTTCAATGTCAACTGCTTTTGTGTACAATAATTTGACCACAGATAACTATAATTTATATACGGATAATAAAATTATTCATTATATAAAGCATGATGATTATCTTAGCACTGCAAAATCAACAGCAAATACTTTGGAAAAGGTAGTGGAAAAATTTCATCCTGAAATAAATGATATAAAAAACATTATGCTCCAAAAGGGTGCAGTAAGTTCTTTAATGACAGGAAGCGGCTCGGTAATATACGGATTGTTCTCTGATATGAAAAGCTTAAATTCCGCATATGATGCATTTAAGGATATTTATCATCAAGTATACAGGACAAGGACAAATACATTCGGTGTCGAAATATTTGATTAATGTTAAAAACATTTGGGTATCAACAATTTTATAAAATAAATGCGAGGGACACTATGAAAAAAATTCTAATATTAATAATGGCAATATTGCTGGTTGGATGTTCAAATCCAATTATTCCGGACAATGTAAATAACGAAAATCCTAGTGAATCTGGAAATAACGAAAATCCTAGTGAATCTGAAAACATCGAAAAGGAAGCAATAATGGCTCCTGACTTTGAGCTTGAATCACTTGATGGCAGCACTATAAAATTAAGCGAAGTAATAAAGGATAAGAATGTTATTTTAAATTTCTGGGCAACCTGGTGCGGCTTCTGTGTAGTTGAAATGCCCGATTTAGAAAAATTACAGGAAGCTCATGCCGATGATTTGTTGGTGCTTACCGTAAATGTCGGTGAAACTAAGGAAAAAGTGCAAAAATTTGTAGAAGAAAATAATTTAAGCCTTACGGTAGTTCTTGATGAGGAAATGAAGGTTAATAATAATTACGGTGTTCGTTCGTATCCCACTACTATTGCCGTAAATAAAAAAGGTGAAGCAATAGGCGGTTATGTAGGTATGCTCACATATGAGCAAATGGAACAGTTATACGGATATTTTGAAGAAGAATAGAAAAAAGTCATCTAAGATTTTGCCTGCGTCATTCCGAGCGGTAGCGAATTCCAAAAATATACTACCAAATGGAGTAATATTTTTGTGAATGAGATTGGGGAATCTCAGGTTTTTGAAGTTCTGAGATCTCCCGCTGTCGCTCAGGATGACAAGTATAAACTTAAACGCTTAGATGATTTTTTGTTATACCTATGATATTAATGACTTCATTGTATCAATAACATAATCTATATTTTCTTTTGTAACGTCTATGTGGCACACGAATCTGTATTCGCCTGCTTCTACGCCGTTTATTTTTATGTTTTTTTCATACAACTTTTCTATCAATGTTTTTTCGGGTATGACGTCTTCTGCCATTCTGAAGAAAACCATATCTATATCTAACCTGTCTTTTACAACCTCAACGCCGGGAAGCTCCGCCAATCTTTGTGCCATATATTTAGCATTTTCATGGTCCTCATGCAGCCTGTCCGTCATTTTTTCCAAAGCAATGATGCCTGCAGCCGCAATAATCCCTACCTGTCTCATTCCGCCGCCCATCAGCTTTCTATATTTTCTTGCTTTGTCTATAAAGCTTTTACTTCCTGCAATCATAGAGCCTGCCGGTGCGGCAAGACCTTTAGATAAACAAAACATTACCGAATCACAGTTTACGGTAATTTCCTTCGGACCTACTCCTAGAGACACTGCCGCATTAAACAATCTCGCACCGTCCATGTGAACAGGTATGGAGTGCTTTTCCGCTATATCCTTAATCTCCTTCAAAATGCTTAACGGAACAACTGTACCGCAGCCGTGATCTTCTTCAACGCAAATAAGTCCTGTTTCAGGCTCATGGATGTCGTCCACACGAATTGCATTCTCCACGTCGATTGGTTTCATTATTCCGTTTACCGTTTCTAACGTCCTTAGCTGCACTCCGGCTATAACTGCTGAGCCGCCTACTTCATGGACAACTATATGATTATTTTTGCCTATTATTACTTCCTGTCCTCTGTTTGTATGTGTCAAAAGGGCTAATTGATTTCCAAAAGTACCGCTGGGAACAAACAAAGCAGCTTCCTTTCCAACCTTTTCCGCAGCTAATTTTTCCAGCTTGTTAATAGTCGGGTCATCACCGTAAACATCGTCACCAACCTCGGCGTTAGCAATTGCTTGTCTCATTTCATCCGTAGGCATTGTAACAGTATCACTTCTTAAATCTATAAATTTCATAATACACCTTCCTGTTTATTTAAAAGTTTGCATGCTTTTATAACATGTTTTGCAAGTATGGCAGTTGTAACAGATCCAACTCCTCCCGGAACAGGGGTAATCATACTTACTTTATCTATACATTCATCTGTTTTGACATCACCTGTCATTGTTCCTTCTTCGTCCACATTTATTCCCACATCTATTACTACTGCGCCGTCTTTTACAAAATCACCGTTTACCATATGTGATTTCCCCACCGCAGCAATTAAAATATCCGCATTTCTCGTAACATCACTTAAATTCTTAGTTCTGGAATGACAAACAGTTACCGTTGCATCCTCTTTCAATAAAAGCATAGCCATCGGTTTACCTACAACCATAGACCTTCCAAGCACAACAGAGTTGCTTCCTTTTAAGTTAACCTTATTATATTTTAATATTTCCATGGCTGCTAAAGGCGTACATGGAGGAAACCCTGTTTCATCTCCTTCATAGACCTTTGCGGCATTTATAGGGTTAAAACAATCAATATCTTTTTCAGGCCTGATAATAAATTTAACATCATCCTCATTAATTTGCTTTGGCAGAGGTCTGAATAACAGTATGCCGTGGACTGATTCATCATCATTAACCTTTTTCAACTCCAAAATAAAATTTTCCTGACTGATATCTATAGGTAATTTTAAAACCTCACACGATATATTGCATGATTCCATCCTCTTTAATGCAGCTCTTTCATAAGCCAGATCATCTTCTCTTTCACCGACCCTTACGATCATAAGCTTCGGGTTTATACCTTTTTGTTTGATTTTTTCTGCTGCTTCCTTAACTTCCTGCGTGATAACGTTAGCAACATCCTTACCTTTTATTAAATCGCCCATTTTCATCTCCTGTTTTAATTATAACTATTTATTCACTATAGTATATATCAAAAACCTACCATATTACAATATATTAAATTGACAATTTATATCAAATTGATTAACATAGATAATAGTTTTATACAAAGGAGCAGAATATGAGTGACTTAAGACAAAATAAAATGGGAACTGAATCCATGACAAAGCTTGTGATAGGTATGTCTCTTCCTCCTATATTTTCAATGTTTATACAGGCAATGTACAATGTAGTTGACAGCATATTTGTATCAAAAATAGGTATGGAGGCATTGACGGCAGTATCTCTTGCATTTCCGATGCAGCAAATTTTAGTCGCCTTGTTTGTGGGAACCGGAGCAGGCACATCATCAATTATTGCAAGGCGCCTTGGTTCAGGAGATATGAAAACAGCAAATAAAGCCGCAAGCCATAGCATCGTAATAAGCATCCTTTATTCTTTTATAATGGTATTTCTCGGACTATTTTTCACAGACTTTTTTGTTTCGCTCTTTACTGAGGATCCATATTTACAATCTTTAACTTCACAGTATTTAAGGATAATATTGATTTTTTCATTCAGCAACTTCATCTATCATGCAGGTATGTCAATATTGCAATCTACCGGAAATACCCTGACTCCCATGCTCGCTCAGCTAATAGGAGCCATAGCCAATATTATATTGGACCCGATAATGATTTTCGGTCTTTTGGGATTTCCCGCAATGGGTGTAAGAGGAGCAGCATATGCAACAGTTATAGGACAGCTTATATCGCTAATCATAATTTTTTACGTATTTAAAAAGGATAAATCTATAGAAATAAAGCTCAGGGGATTTAAATTTGACAAAGTGATTTTAAAGGATATATTTTCTGTTTCGTTACCTGCAATTGTAATGCAATCCTTAGCTTCTGTCATGATAAGCGGATTAAATATAATTTTGATATCCTTCAGTGAAGCTGCAGTATCTGTCTTGGGGATATACTTCAAGCTTCAGTCCTTCGTATTTATGCCTGTATTTGGTATGATGCAGGCACATAGAGCAATTATAGGATACAATTTCGGTGCAAAAAACAAAGAACGAGTATTAGGTTCGTTAAAAACAACACTGATATTTTCTTTAATTATTATGGTTTTAGGAACCCTTATTTTTCAATTCCTTACGGAGCCTATGCTCAATTTGTTTGACAGCAATGAAGAAATGATGAAAATAGGTATCAATGCACTTAGAATCATAAGCTGGACATTTGCTCCGGCTGCCGTGGGTATAACCATAAGCTCTACCTTTCAGGCATTTGGAAAGGGAATTTTAAGCTTAATAATATCATTCGCCAGACAGCTGGTAGTATTACTGCCTGCTGCTTATGCCCTATCAAAAATAGGAGGTTTGGACTTATTTTGGTACTCATTTACTATTTCAGAGATTGCAGCATTTTTAATTTCCGTACCTACCATAATCTATTATCTGAAATCTACATTTAAATATTGGAATAATCAATCATTGTAAACAGCAAAATGAATGTGGTCTTCCCACTTTCCGTTAATCTCCAGGTAGCGCTTTGAGAAACCTTCTCTCTCAAAATTAAGCTTTTCCATTACCTTAAGAGATCTTAAATTTCGGGGAACCACATTTGCTTCTATCCTGTGAAGTCCGAAATCGTCAAACATTATTTGAACCGTTCTTTCTATTGCCTCTGTCATATATCCGTTATTTATTTCATCTTTATCTAATTTATATCCTAAAAAACATGATTTGAAGTTTCCCATAATTATATTGCTGTAGCATACATTGCCTATCAGCTTGTTGTCATTCTTTTTAATAATCCAGAACCTCACCAGGCTTTTATCCTTAAACATGTTATATTCCGTAAAAAGCTGTCTTTTTTGATATGATAAAGTATAGAAATCCCTTGTACGCCTTGGCTCCCATTCATTCAAAAAGCTATGGTTTCTTTTATAGTAATCTAACACTTCGGCTGCATTTTTTGGTTTAAAAATCCGCAGATATAATCTGTCTGAATCGTATCTTGTTTGTCTGAACATATTTTACTCCTTATTGTCGTCTTTTTAATTCTATATGCCTCATAAATATAAGTCAACTATTTTGCTTTACTATATATTTTTTTTATGATAGTATATTAAAATATTGAAAGGTTAACGTATGAAAGGATGAGCTTTTTGGTTAAAAACAATAAAATATTTCTAATATTTACTTTGTTTTATTTATACATTACTATCGCGCTCTTTGAAAGCACAAAAGGTAACTTTATTCCTTTTTTTATGGAAGAGTTTAATATAAACAACAGTACTATAAGCTTAATCCTCAGCATAAATACGGTGGGAGCTATAATCGGAAGCTTTCTGGCAGGACATATGTGTGAAACTAAGGGTCACAAGTTTGTATATATAATCGGCTCGGTGATTTCAACAATTGCAGTATTGATTGCTCCATTTACTAACAATGTATTCAGTTTGGGACTGTTCAATTTTATCTTCGGATTGGGAAGATCCTTTATAGCCATAGGCGTTGATTCCATGGTGCCGGTGCTTTCCGTAGGCTTTGAGTCAATACTTATGAACATAACTCATTTCATGTACGGAATGGGAAATTTTGCGGGACAAAGTGCCATAGGAGTGTTGCTTTCTCAAGGAAATACCTGGAGAAACATTTATATTTACCTTCTTATTTTTTTCGTCATAGCAATAATAATGTCTTTGGTTATAAAAACACCTAATATACATATCAAAAGCGAAAAAACGTATAAGAAGGAGGATTTTTATAAAAATCCTTACGTCTACATGCTTATCATAGCTCTGACATTTGGACTAATCTCTGAAACTGTAATGCATACATGGTTTATAAGCTATATGAGAGGAACCTACGGACTTGATCCTGCAGGTGCAGCAAAATATGCATCTATTTATTTTTTATTGTTTGCATTGGGAAGGCTGTTCGGAGGATTTGTACTGAACAAAACAAGCAACATAAAGGGTCTGGCAATGTCTTTAGCTATAAGCTCAGCTTTTATCATTGTCGGCTTACAGATAAAAAGCAGCGGGCTAATATTAATAGCAGCATCAGGATTGTTTGTATCCATAACCTTTCCTACAATGATGGTTATTATAAGCTCCGTATTTAATCAAAATGCATCCTATGCAATCGGCTTTATCGTAACGATAAGCAATATACTGAATGTAATAATGTTTAACATTGTGGGAGCATTAAATGATATTTTAGGAACATACCGAGCTTTTTATACCGCTCCGATTGCTCTGATATGCTGTGTAATTATGCTGATATTAATAATACTAAAAGAAAAAAAAGAAAATTCAATACATAAATTGGAGGATTAAATGTCAATAGAAAAATTAATAATACCTGAGGGTTATGTAAGCAAGCTTTCACTCTTAGAAACTCAAATTGCAATAAAAAAAATAAAGGACTTTTTTGAATCTGAACTGTCAAGAAACTTATCACTCATAAGAGTATCTGCTCCACTTATGGTAAGACCCGAATCAGGTCTTAACGATGATTTGAACGGTATTGAAAGAGCAGTCCGTTTTGACATGCTGGAGACTAAGTATGATGTTGAAATAGTTCAATCATTGGCTAAATGGAAGAGAATGGCCCTTGGAAGTTACAGATTTGATACGTATACAGGACTTTATACGGATATGAACGCTATCAGAAGAGATGAGGATTTGGATAACATACATTCTATTTATGTTGACCAGTGGGACTGGGAAAAAATAATTAAAAAAGAAGACAGAAATAAAGATACCCTGATGCAAATAGTAAAACAAATTTATAATGCATTCAAATCTACGGAAAAGTATCTGGAAAGCCTGTATCCATTTTTAAGAAATGAGCTTCCTGAGGATATTTATTTTATTACAACCGAAGAGCTTTTACAGTTATATCCCGATAAAGCTCCTAAGGAAAGAGAATATTTGATTACAAAGGATAAAAAAGCGGTATTTTTGACTGAAGTAGGTAAAAAGTTATCTGACGGCTCAATCCATGACGGCCGCGCGGCAGACTATGATGACTGGAATTTAAACGGAGATATATTATTTTATTTTTCAACATTGGATATTGCATTAGAGCTGTCGTCAATGGGTATCAGAGTTGATAAGGAAGCTTTGCTTAGACAATTAACAGAAAGAAATCAGATGCATAAGGCCGATTTTCCGTTCCATCAGGATGTAATAAACGAAAAAGTGCCTTTTACTATCGGAGGCGGAATCGGACAATCAAGAATGTGCATGTACTTCTTACAAAAAGCACATATCGGAGAAGTTCAATCAGCTGTGTGGTCAGAGGACATGATAGAATTGTGCAGAAAAAACGAAATACATTTGCTATAGAATAACAATGCTGTTCTATAGCAGTGAAAGATGAAAACTAACCATTGATTAATAATCAGTTAAGGAGAAAAAATTCAGGAATATCCTGAATTTTTTTATATTAGATTCATTTTTTTTGCCTCGAACGAAAGCTCCTCTCTGAATTTCGGATGTGAAATATTTATTAACTCTTTTACTCTTTCTCTTATTGATTTACACTTTAACTTCGCAACTCCATATTCAGTTACTATATAATCAACTTCGTTACGAGGTGTTGTAACTATCGATCCTGCTGTTAAAACGGGCTTTATTTTTGTAATTGTTTCATTTTTAGCGGTTGATTGGATGGCAATTATAGATTTACCTCCCTTAGATTTGGCCGCACCTCTTACAAAATCTACTTGACCTCCTACACCTGTATATTGTCTTGGTCCTAAGGATTCTGAACTTACCTGACCAAACAAATCCACCTCAAGGCATGAGTTTATAGAATNNATACCTATAACATAAGGATCATTGACATAATTTACAGGATGAAATTCTACTCCGATATTGTCGTTTATAAAGTCATACATTCTTTTAGACCCTAATGCAAATGTTACTATACTTTTACCTTCATGTATGGTTTTTCTGCTGTTTGTTATAATGCCTTGCTCTATTAAATCAACCATGCTTTCAGTAAAAAGTTCAGAATGTATCCCTAAATCACGTTTGTTTTTTAATGCAACAGCCGCTGCATTTGGAATCCCTCCGATTCCAAGCTGTAATGTTGCTCCGTCAGGCACCAGTTCAGCAATATTATTTCCAATAATTTGTTCAACATCTGAAATATTTTTAGAAGAAAGCTCCGGTAATGAGCGGTTATGCTCACAAACCTCATCAACCTCATTAATGTGTATAAAACAGTTGCCATGAGTTCTCGGCATATTTTCATTAACTTCCAAAAATATCTTTTTAGCTGCTTTCTTTAACGTCATTGAGCAGTCACCACTTACTCCAAAACTGAAATACCCATGCTCATCCATTGGGGATACTGCAGCATAAAACACATCAGGATTTAAGTAATCCTCATAATAAGAAGGCATTTGGTGATAATATGCGGGAATATATTCAATTTTATTATCCCAAACTGCTTTTCTTACAGTATCAGATCCTATAAATAAAGATATATGATCAAATCTTCCCTTTAAATCGGTATTTTCCCATAATGAATTATTTGAAACAGATAAAAGGGTTATTTGAATTATTCCATTTATATTTTCATTGATTGCACGATTTGCAATGGCTTCCGGAATAGAAACCGGCTCTCCTGCTCCAATAACAGTTGCACACATTGTATTAGATCCGATTTGTTTTGCTATTTCATCAGCTGTTAAAAGTTTTTGATTATAAACATCTTTCCATATATTCATAGTCTCTCCTTCAATTCAATGGCAGTGTCAGTAAGACACTGCCATTTTATGTTCTTGTGCGATGTTGTCACATATCGCAGTATATAATAGTAAATTTATTATAAAATTTCTTTGTTTTTAGAAAAACATAACCAGTACCGCTAAAGATACTACCGTAATAATAGTTGGTATCACTACAGTTGTCACAAATATATGTTTGTATGCATTCTTGTGAGTAAGCCCGAGTACTGCAAGTGTCAGAAATATTCCCGGTGAATGCGGTAAAGTATCTAATGCACCGGCAGATATACTCACCAAGCGGTGCAGCAGGTCTAAATTTGCACCTGATGCTAAAAAGCTGTCAGTAAATGCACTGAACATTATTCTTAATCCGCCTGATGATGATCCTGTTATAGCAGATACTACGCTCGTAGCAACAACACCTTGTGTATATGGATTCATTTTCAAGCTTAATACCCAGTCAACTATTGATGCAAAAGCCTGAGAGTTTGATACTACGGCTCCAAAAGCAACAACTCCCGCAAATCCCCCAATAGCACCGATACCGCCTTCTAATCCGGAAGATATTATCTTTTTAATATTTTTTCCTTTGAATTTATCAAGGTTAAGAACACATACAACCACAGTACCGGCTAACATAGCTCCCGTAGCAAGCATAGTTGAATTAAGCCCAAATCTGCTTCCTGCTACAATAATAGAAAGCAGTATTATTATCGGTAAAAATGCTTTAATGGATGATGGCAGCATACTTCGATTCTGAATTTCATTTTTTTCAATATCAAAACCTTCAGGATTTACCCAGCATTCGTTATTAGCTCTTACTTTTTTTTCACTGTAATTAAAATAAAATAACGTCATTACAATAAATGCTATTGAAGCAATAATTCCAAAAATAGGGGCAGCGGTTAATGTCGTCCCTAAAAATTCAGTAGGGACAACGTTTGTAAGCGCAGGCGTTCCCGGAAGAGAAGTCATTGTAATTGTCGAAGAGCCAGCCGCTGTTGCAGCTCCAAAATTTAAAGAGCAGGGATATCTGACTTACAGTGTCTGGGAGATGGTCATGGAGAAAAAAGAGCCCGTAACCACTATTGTCACAATTAATGATTTTATATTTCATAAGGTATATCATTTTTTTACTACCGCTACCCCGACCTTTAATACAGATGGCTCAATCAAGTATATTTTTTTTACACAAGAACCAATTGAAAAGACAAGCAAACGTATTCAGACCGGTATGCTAAACCGCCATGTCATAACAGATCATATGATTAATCCAAGAGATAAGCAATTTGATATTATAGCTGAAAGCCCCCAAATGAAGCAATTGTTGGAAATGCTGTCTCAAGTATCGAAGACAGATGCATCAATACTAATCTCAGGACCATCAGGAGTCGGAAAAGAGGTTTTAACAAAATATGTTCATCAAACTAGCCTTCGCAGCAAGGGACCATTTGTTGTATTAAATTGTGCTGCAATTCACGAAAATCTTATAGAATCCGAACTGTTTGGTTATGAAAAAGGTGCATTCAGCGGAGCATCTTCTTCCGGCAAAGAGGGGATGATAGAAACAGCTAACGGCGGAACCTTGTTTTTAGATGAAATCAACTCCATGCCCCTTGAGCTTCAGGCAAAACTTTTGCGTGTACTTGAAACTAAACAGGTTATTCGTTTAGGTTCTGTAGTGCCGAAAAAAATTGACTTTCGTTTGATATGTGCAACGAATGAGAATCTTTTAACTCTTGTTAATGAAAAGCTGTTTCGTGAAGATTTATTTTATCGTATTAATGTAATATCAGCATATATACCTCCGTTAAGTGAGCGCAAGGAAGATATAATCCCCTTAGCTTTATTTTATTTGCAATATTTTTGCGATAAATACAGCTGTGTAAAAGCGTTCCATGAAGATCTGTTGAATTCCATGCTTTCTTACGAATGGCCCGGAAATGTCAGGGAATTACGAAATTTTATCGAACGTCTGATTATAACATCCCCTGATACGGAGCTGGTAATTTCAGACATTCCGCAGAAAATCATCGTACAAAATGCAGGGAAAGCAACCAACACAGTTACACAGCCAAATTTACCATCAGTTGATGGTATCCCTATGAAGCCCAACGAAACATTTTCATTAAAATCTTACATGGATGAATGCGAAGAGCAGTTGCTGCGCAGTCTTTTAGCACAGTATAAATCACCATCAAAGGTGGCACAATTGCTAAAGCTCAATCTATCAAATGTTTATCGCAAAATAAATAAATATAATTTGAAGTCTATAATAGAACAGTCTACATTATAGGACATCGTGAACAGTTAGAACGCAGTGACAAAATATAACTAAAAAAAGATAATTGAATACATTTTCAATTATCTTTTTATGCTGTATCTTGGTCTACGGCTCATTTCACCCTACATCCTTGAACCCACACTTCCTTTATATTAGACGATTCTGATAACAGTAAAATTTTATGAAGCAAGTCCTCAGGGTTTTTTTCTTTGTAAAATCCCGGTATATTATTTTCCATGTTTATTATTTGCACATCAAATGAATAGCCTTTTTCAAGTTTTCCTATTGGCAAATTCAGCGCTATACCACCGGCTACGGTAGCAGAGTAAAAAGCATTATTAATGGTTATAGAAGAACATGGTCTTCCTCTTTCGTCACGCGGCAGCGAAGGATTGACGCCCTCTTGTAACATTCTAGAAGATATTACGGCTTGTCTTATGGATTGATACATGCTTGGGCTGTATCCTCCTGATATATCTGTTGCCATCCCTACATTAACACCCTTACTTCTAAAGTCCTTAAGAGGTAATACAGAATTTGCAAAGTAAGCATTCGACAATGGGCTATGTGCTATACTCGTCTTTTTACCAGCTATAATCTTCAAATCATCAGGTTCTAGAAATGGTGCATGTGCAATAACCGTCTTCTCGGTGATTAAACCAAAATTATCTAATGCCTTCGCATCATTTACACCGTATTTTTCTTTAACAAATTGATGTGCCCAGTCGCTTTCACTGCAGTGGGTTTGTACATGAACATCATACTTCCTTGCTAACATCCCTAAACCCTCTAAAGCCTTGGGAGTACAGCTTGGAATAAATCTTGGCGTTACAACAGGATAAATTTTCTGTTTGTATGTATTTTGTATTTTCAAGACTTCGTTTATAAACTTTTCTGTTTCGTAAACAGCTTCCTCCGGAGAAGCATCTCTATAAAAATCTGAATTACTGCTTGGGTCATCCATTACAACCTTTCCAACCAAACCGCGTTGTCCTGATTCTCCGCATAAGCCTGCTAGCAGTATAGACGATTCTCTGTCTACAGTAGCAAAATACATTGCTGTGGTTGTGCCGTGTGTCAGTGTTGTGTTAATCACATCCAGATATACTTCATTTGCAAATACCAAATCCTTGAACCTTGATTCCAAGGGAAAAGTATATTCACCCAGCCATGTCTCAAGAGGTCTGTCTAAAGCGGTACCTGCTTGCGGCCATTGAGAAGCGTGAATATGTAAATCCACAAATCCTGGAAGCATAACTTCTGAATCAGAAAGTATTCTTAATTTTCCACTCTTTAAATATTTAAATCTAATTAAATTTATGGTCTTCTTCGTAAACTTCATCTATATAACCTTCGTTGTTTACACAAAATATACCATTGCTAACATATTTTATCTTATTAAAATTCATACTATAAAAAGCATTGCCTTGGATAGCTGCATTGTTGAACATGAATTATCCTCCCTCATGTCTCGGCATCTCTGCACATATTTATGCCTTGATCAAATTTAGGTTGTTATTTATATAAACTATATTACAGCCATATATATATGTCAACAAAGCTTGTGGAAAAAGACTAAATAATTCCTAAATCCTATTGTTTTATGTCTATGTTTATTATAATATATAAATAAGGGGGTGGCTGTAATGACAAATGCAACAAATAATAAATGGGAAGTCATTATATTGATATTCTTATTGATTGTATTGATGGCTCTTGATTTGACAGATATCTTTTTTATTGGAGACGGTAGTTTTCCCTATGTGTGGTTAGGATTTGCTATCGGTGGCATCTTACGTGTTCTTTTAAGAAAAGAAAAACCGTTCGAAATCTTAGCTTTACCTATAGCATTTATTGTGAATTATATATTGTATAGAATCGGTATTTACATACCGAATAGGATGATGTTATATTTCATTCTTGCCGGATTAATAATACATTTTATACGCAGAGCATCCTCCAAATGGAAATCATATGAAATAACAGCAGTTATATTGCTGTTAACAGGCTTTTTAGTTGTAAATTACAATATATATTCTAATCGAATCATCAAGGACAGAGGGCTCAACAGCCTTATAAAAAACGAATTTGAAATAGAAGAAAATATTACCGAGGAAGACCTTGTTAATATAGAAAAGCTTATTATACACGATGACGACAATGTTGTATCGCTTAATGATATCCATCTTCTTAAAAATCTTAAAAGATTATATTTCTCTGACGGAAATACCATAATTGATTATAGTCCGATAAGCAATTTGGGTAATTTAGAAAAATTGACAATCTGGTATATGGATTTAAATAAATTGAAACAAATAAAGCACATAGACTCTTTGAAGCATCTTGAGTTAATATACCCAAAAAAGGGTGAGATTCATGATTTAGAAAACTTCCCCAATATTACAACTTTGGAGCTTCAGGGTGTAAGACTTACCGACTTAAGTATTCTTAAGGGACCTGAATATCTTGAAACCTTGCATATCAGCGATTGTGAGTTAACTAACTTTAAGGGTATCGAAATATTTCCCGATATTAAAAGCTTAAGTTTTTATAAGCTTGATATAAATGCTTTTGATGATATATTTAAGCTTAAAGACTTGAAAGAAATAAACCTGCAATACGTTCAAATTAAAGATTACGACAGATTCAAGGATTTGGCGGATAGCAAAGGAATCATAGTTATAAACAGATAAAAATAATCAGTGCGGACATTTTTTATCCACACTGTTACATATGCAATCTTCGCTTAATTTCGGCTAAAAGCTTTCTGTCTTCAAATATTAAGATTGTCGATAGAGAGATTATACTTGTTACGATACATATGAGGGATGGATACAAGACGCTCAACCCTCCGGTAAATATGAATATTATGGGGATTATGCCGAATAATCCGTCAATGATTATATATACGATATAATCCTCAATGTAAAGCTTTAACACCTTCGAAATAACTGCCATTGAGAGCATTGCAAAAAAGCATACAAATGGTATTACGTAGCTTATGGACCAGCTTCTCCATCCGGTCAAAAGATCCCAAACGATGGCTATTACGGATATTATCATTACCTGGTACACTATGTTTTTGTGAATGTTGTTTCGTTTATTGATTGCCGTAATCAAACTTGCCCAGACAGATCCAAGCCCTCCCAATATAAATAGCGACCACGCTCCCCACTCATTAAGAAGAATATTCAAAGCAACCGTCGTGCTTGCTATTATAATTGAAACTAACAACAATATTTTAAAAAAGAAGCTGTGTTCTTTGTATACAAACATAATCTGGGGAAAAACCTCGTCCTGAGATTTGTCTCCCTTAAGTGTTTCCTGACACAGCGGGCAATTCTTTCTGTTGCCTACAACTTCAACCTTACAATTATTACAATATTTCACTTTAGCACATCCTATTCTTCATTTACTATATTTGATTCTATTATAACCGGTAGATTTAAGCTTGTAAGCTGCTTGAAAAAACGCCTCTGTATTTCAGTGCTCACAAATGCCGACGTAAAGCTGATTCTCAATTTGTTTTCATAAGAACATACACATGCCTGCAGTTTGTTTGTGCTGACGAATATGTCAAATGACGATATAAACTGCTTGATTTCATCCGGAACTACAACCTTTCCCACATTTGACAATGTTGATGTATAGCTTCTGTCCACAACGCTGTTAGCTATCTTTAAGGCTATATCCTTTATGCCGAGGGGGATTGCTCTAAGCAAAAAATTGTGCTCTAAGGATGAAAGGTTGTTTATTCTTTTAGCTAATATTTCCTCAGTAAGATTTTCCTTAAATTCTTTTTTCAAATGCTCAATTACTTCTCTTAAATCACTGCTTCCGGCTGCAAAATTATAGCTTACGTTAATAACTCCAAAAAAATTTCTTGCGGTTTCCGAATAAAAATAATTTCTTAAATTAACAGGAATACTTAGAACAACCGATCTTTTTTTATGTCTGATCGGTATTTCTTCATTTATGGCGCACATTAAAATTGCCGCTAAAAAAATTGTCAGAGATGTATTATATTCCTTTACCTTTTGTATTATAGAATCTACAGGAACAAGTCCTTCAATTACACTTATTCTATATTCCGGAATTTTCATTCCACGAAGCTTATACGCTGTGACGCTTTTCTTTTTAACACCCACGGCTGAGGAGGAATAATATTTTTGAAAGCTGTCATCCATTTTCTGAGCTACCGACGCTTCTATATCCAAGTGAGGAATTTTATCTTTAAATTTATACTCGTATTTTATGATTATGTAATGAAAAATAAGAGTCTTAAAAAATTGAAGAGCTCCTGCTCCGTCAGACAAAGCGTGGTAAACCTCAAAGCTTATCCTTTTTTTATAATACATAACCCTGAAAAGCAATGTTTTATTGTTTTTATCATATAGAGGCGAGCATGGCGGAAGATTCTCCTCCATTACCATCGGCTTAAAATGACTCATTTCAAAATAATACCAAAACAAGCCGCTTTTAATTATTGATTTATATAACGGAAATGCATCTACCGTTATATTTAAAGCATTCTGCAGCGCATTTTTATCGACACTATCATATAGTTCACATGCAAATCTGAAAACCTTCGTGTCACTTTTCTTGCTGTTGGGCGGAAAGATTTTAGCTGCATTGTCTAATTTTTTCCAATCTGTTACCTTTTTATTTTTCAATTGTTTCACCCCGTTGTCTGTTGAGAAAACTGTTTATAATTTCATAGCTTAACCTAACCTGAGGAAATCTCAAGGGTAGAGCAAAATAACCGTGAAGTGCATCCTTAACCCTGTATATTGAAACATAATTTCCTGCTTCTCTAAGCATTTTACCGTACTCTTCCCCCTCATCCCTGAGCGGACAATATTCTGCCGTTATAATAAGTGTAGCAGGCTGTTCTGATAAATCCTTTGCCAATAAAGGTGCAAAATATGGACTTTCCAAATCTTCTTTTTTGCTTATATATAAGTCCATATAATCATTAATTCTTTTAGAAGTAAGAAGATAATCCGTTCCATAATCGTGAACCGATTGAAACGGTGAAGTTTCGCTGTGGTCATTGAATGTGGCCGGATAAATTAATATTTGGCTGTCAATTTTAAATTCGTTACGTTCCTTCGCTAAAAGCGACAGACAGGCAGATAAATTCCCTCCGGCACTGTCACCTATCAGTGTAACCTTTCCGTTGTTAATTTCTTTGTTTGTAATAAAAAGCTTTGCAACCTGATAGCAATCCTCCAATCCTGCCGGAAAGGGATTCTCCGGTGCAAGCCTGTAATCTACTGACACTACCTTGTGATTTGTCATTTTGGCCATATTGGCACAAACTTTACTATAGCTGTCAATATTACCTGCAACCCAACCGCCGCCATGGAAAAATAACAGAACAGGAAAATCGCCCTCTCCCTCAGGCGAAAAAATTCTTACGGGAATCGCATGTCTGCCGGAATCAACGGCACAATCCCATGTATTGTATAAGGGCTTTAAAGATTTATTAGCTAAATTAACTAAATTCCTATATTGTAAATAATTTTTCTTTATATCAAACTCTCTGTAGGATATAGCTTTTAACGCTGCTCTTACTACTTTATTTATAGCCATAATAACCTCAATTTATTAATTTTATTATTTTATATCATATCTGAGCCGAGTGCAGCGCAAGCTCGCTTGCATTGCCGAGGTGATGGTATGATATATGCATTATATATATAAAAAATATATGTGTCCACAAATATTTGAATTTCTAACTATAATTTTAATTTCAGTATTCTGTTGACATTTTAAACTATTATATTTACAATATTATGTAAGTATAATATAGAAGAGGAGGAAACAATATGCAAAAATACGTTTGTGATGCATGTGGTTATGTATATGATCCTGCAGAGGGAGATCCTGATAACGGTATAGCTCCGGGAACATCTTTTGATGACCTTCCGGAAGATTGGGTATGCCCGTTGTGTGGAGTTGGTAAAGACGAATTTTCACCGGAATAAATTGTAAAAGACTGTGAGCTTCCCCCCTTTTGAAGCTCACAGTCTTTATCAGTAATTGAATTATTCGGTTTTTTCAACTTGCGATGCCTGGATACTCAAATTCTTATCAGATATGTTATAGGTTATAATGATTGTTATACCATCATCGTTGCTTCCCGTATAAGATATTGAATCATCATATTTCGCATCATATGAATCCTTGCCGAAATCAGATTTAGCCTTTTCATAATAAGTGTTAAAATCTTTTTCACCGGCTTCTTCTATTATAATGAGCACATACTTATCACTTTTTACAGAGCTTGATATTTTTCCACCCTTAAATTCAGGAATCTTTTTTGCGATTTCCGAATCAGGCCATTCATTTCCACCAAATGTTACGTCCCCTTCTTCTCCTTTAATGGTAACCTCATCACCGTCAATATCTACATTGCCCCCTAAGACACTTTCCACAAATTTTTCGGTAACCTTTTCTTCCATCTTCTGTCTAGCTCCACAACCTGCCGGCATAGATACAATAACTATTAATAAAACAATAAATATGACTTTCCTCATGGTAATCCCCCTCTATTTAATTAATGTATAATTCCCTATGATGGGCAATTTTTTTGCTTTTCCTCCGAGTCCGTTTACGATGCCCATTATTCCTAATATTAATATTGTCACTGCAAAAATAGGCAGTAATATCCATCCTATTACGGGAATAAACCCCAATATGATATTACCGATTATCCCTGCCAGCAATAACATTAATGCCTGATTGGCATGAAACTTACCAAACTTTGAATCAGGGCAGGCGATTAGAGGCAAAAAGAAAATTATATAGGATAGTCCGGCAATAGTTTTGTTTTTTTCGATGTCCTGTAAATCCAATTCTTCTTGGTTGTTATCATTTTCTAAAAACTCCTGTGACATATTAACCTCCGATTAAAATAATTTTCTTTATTATATCAATAAACATCTCCGGCTGTAATCACCCTGAGGGTGAATTTTTAGGATAACGGGTATAAAAATAGGGTTATATTAATTTTTTGACGAATTTTTTATAACTTTATTGAACATGAAATAAAATATGTTATAATACATATATCATACCATCGCCTCGGCAATGCAAGCGAGCTTGCGCTGCAC
>DCYG01000044.1:169160-176841 GCA_002331025.1 Firmicutes bacterium UBA2116
TTGCGCTGCGCTCGGCTCAGACATGATATAATAAATACTATTAAGGAAATTAATGAATTTTGAATAGTTAAATGAGGTATACATGATAAAAAATCGTATTAAGTATTCTATGAGAATCAGATTGTTTGTTCTATTGTTGGTCCTTGTTATTACTATGCTTACAGGTTTATTTATTATATTTTTAATCACGGGTAACATAAACATAGGCTTGAAAGACAGTGAAGAATTTATACTTAATAACCATACCGATGTTTCCGAGAAAATGAAAAAGTACTACGAAAATATTGCTGCGGAGGTTTTAAGCTTCTCTAAAATTGTTTCGCTGGATATTGAAAGCAAGCTGGCTGATAAACAGCTTAATATAAATGATTTAACTAACAATCCCCATTTATTGGAGGATGTAATATCTAATGAGCTTAACCATGTTTTATTATATCTTAACAAATCTAAAAGCAGCGGAGCTTTTATAATAATGAATGCCACCGTAAATGATAAACTGCCTGATTCAGAGAACTCCAAGGCAGGTATTTATTTGAAAAATTTAGAGCCCAATATTGTTCACTCGACCAGCCCCACTATTTATATGCTGATGGGCAATCCTAATATTGCTTATAACAATAATATACCCCTTCACCCTAATTGGAAAATGGAGTTTAACATAAAAAATTCTCCCTATTACAATATACCGCTAAACTTTTCATCAAATGAAATCAAAACGCCAAAGCTGTATTATTGGAGTTCATGCTTTACATTGCCGGGAACATATGAAGAAATAATGACCTGTACAGCTCCTCTAAAGGATTCGAACGGAAATGTTTTTGGAATTTGCGGTCTGGATATAAGTTCTATGCTGTTTAAGCTTTCATTTATGCCTGATAAGGATATGTTTGAAAGGACATTCAGCATACTTTCACCTATATCCGGAAATATGATTAAAGCAGAGCAAGCCCTTATAGCAGCTGACTATACAGCAAGAAACATTTTAAACGAAGAGGATATAAATATTTCGGATAACAAGAGAAAGCTCTATTTATACAAAAATGGAGATAAAAGCTTTCTGGGATATCATGACTTTATAAAGCTATATCCTGAAGATTCCTTATTTTCAAAAGATAAATGGATTTTATCCATAATGGTTCCGGAAAATGATGTTAATTCTTATGCATTAAAAACAAATTTGAGACTGTTAGCTGTTTGCTTCATTTTGATGTCGTCCGGTGTGCTGATTTCTTTTATAATCAGTAAATATTATATTAAGCCTATACATAATGCAATAAATATAATTAAACAAAATCCAAGCACAGGTACAAAAACAAATATACCTGAATTTGATGACCTTATTGAATGCATATCAGCAAAAGAGGAAACTGACCCTGACTCATTAATTCTAAATGAATTTTTGAGCAATCTAAGGACACTTTCCCCTTCAGAACGTGCGGTATTTAATTTATATGCCGAAAATAACACGGCTAAGGAAATTGCGGAAAAACTGTTCTTAAGTATTAATACCATAAAAACTCATACTAAGCGTATATATGCTAAGCTAAACATAAAATCAAAGGATGAACTTTTGCTTTATGTTGAAATACTTAAGGAATCAGGCAAAAAGGTTACATAATCGTGCCGCCGCCGATAACAATATCCCCGTCATAAAATACAACGTGTTGACCGGGAGTTACGGCACGCTGTTTATTATTAAATTCAACCAATATTCTTTCATCGTCAACAGGGTGCAATAATGCCTCCGTTTCTTTTTGGCTGTATCTGGTTTTTACGGTTGCCTTCATTGTTTGAGTCAGCTTTTCAACAGAAATCATATTAATATCGACTGCTGTAAGTCTGTTTTTATAAAGCTCTTCTTCACTTCCCAATGTAACAGTATTTGTATCTTTATTCTTATCGATTACATACGCAGGCTTGCCAAGAGCAATACCGAGCCCTTTTCTCTGACCTACGGTGTAATGAATAATACCCTTATGCTCACCTATCGGCTTGCCATGAGTGTCTATGAAGCTGCCTTTTTTAGATTCAACGCTCATTTTATTCTCAAGGAATCCCGCATAATCTCCATCCTGAACAAAGCATATATCCTGACTGTCCGGTTTCCTTGCATTAATCAGATTTTTTTCTTCGGCTATTTTACGAACCTCGGATTTATACATGCTGCCTAACGGAAGTAATGTTCTTGATAAATCGTGCTGAGTCAATACGTACAATACATAGCTTTGATCCTTGGATTCATCAACTGCCTTTTTTAACAGATATCTTTTACTCACATTGTCAAATTCTATTTGAGCATAATGACCGGTTGCAATATAATCCTTTTCCATCAACATTGCCCTTTGAATAAGCTTGCTGAATTTAATGTATCTGTTGCAGTCGATACACGGATTGGGAGTATTTCCCGCTTCATAACTTCTTGCAAATTTCCGGATTACTTCATCCTTGAAAGTTTCTTTAAAATTAAACACGAAATGTTCTATCCCTAATTTATGGCACACGCTTCTTGCATCTTCTATGTCCTCCAAGGAACAGCATGTTCTTGTTCTGCAAGATGTTAAAATATCCTCGTTGTCAAATAATTTCAATGTTGCTCCGCATATATCATAGCCCTGGTCTCTAAGCAATACTGCCGCAACAGAACTGTCTACCCCGCCGCTCATAGCTACCATAACTTTTTTATTCATGTTTTTCTCCTTTAAAAAAACAGGACAATATTGTCCTGTTTAAATTGTTATTATAAATTATTATATAACTAATGATTTTTAATGTCAAACAGTTAGTTGTCATCCAATTCGGCTTTTTTCTTTTTTTCTTTTCTTTCAACAATGGAAGCAAACAGTACTCCGACTTCAAACAATAAAATCATAGGTACTGCAAGCAGTATTTGCGTTATAACCTCAGGCGGAGTAAGTATTGCAGCTACAATAAATATAATTAATATTGTATATTTTCTGTTTTTCTTTATGAAGCTTACGCTTATGATACGGAATCTTGTCAATATAACCATAATTATAGGAAGCTCGAATATAATTCCGAATGATAAAAGAGTATTTATTACAAAGGTCAGATAACTGCTGAAGCTTATCATCTCTTCGATTTCTTCAATCTGAAAGCCCATGAAGAATTGAAGCATTATCGGAAGTACTACTAAAAATGCAAACACTACTCCTGCTATGAAAAATATTCCCCCTACAAACAATGAAGTAGCTATAGTCCTTTTTTCTTTTTTTTTCAAACCGGGACTTACAAAAATCCATATCTGCAAAATCAAAAATGGAGCAGATACTACAAAGCCGCTTATAACGGCAATTTTAACGTATGACAATAAAAGCTCCGCCGGAGCAATAAATACAAAATTTATATTTGGAGCTATATCAATTATATACTTGACTATCATCTCAGAAAAACTATAGCTCACAAATATTGAAACAATCAAAACAACACTTGAATATATTAACCGCTTTCTAAGCTCTGTCAAATGTTCCACCAAGGTTAAGCTTTTTGCATCATCCTTTTCCTGTTTCTTACGCATCATTATCACCTTTTATATTAATATAATTCTTCTATTGATTTAATTATGCAATACAACACATGATTTACAGGTGTAGGTATATTAAGTTTTTTACCCATTTCAATCACCGTTCCGGCAAAGTAATCAACCTCTGTTTTTCTTTTCGCCTCAACATCCTGAAGCATTGAAGTCCTACCGTTCGGAGAAAATCCGCTCATCAAGGTTACAAATTCCTCTATGTCTTCTTCTCTCAAATCAATGTCAGATGCTTTTGCAATCGCAAGAACTTCCATCATTGCTTCTTTGTATAATGTTAAATTAGTATCTATGCTCGTTATTTTTCCATAAGGAGCTCTCGTTACTGCCGTTACCTGATTAGCTCCAACATTAAGCATGAACTTCTTCCAGATTGTGCGTATCATGTCAGGAAATACAATATTCTCTATACCGGCTTTGTTAAAGCAATCAGAGACAGCTTGTACATCTTCGGATATTGTAGTATTATCCGCTTCACCAAAATGTATTACCCCGTCAACCGTGTTGGTTACTCCTTCTTCCGTCCTCTGGGCATCGATTTTCATAGACAATCCGTAAAGAACCTTGTTTTCCGGATATGCAGCATGAATTCTTGACCTTGCCGTTACTCCGTTTAGAAGTGTAATTAAAATTGTTTCCTTGCCGACAAAATTTTTTACATCCTCTATTGCTTGTGATAGTTGATAATTCTTTACACAGAATATTATCAAGTCGATTTTTTTATTTAAATCACCGTTTGAAATAATTTCCGGATAAAATGTTTTGCCGTTCAGGGTAAACCCATCTTTTTTTAGTTTTTCCTTTCTGCTCTTATCAGCAATAACCGCAAAATCCGAACCGTATGTGTTGTATAATAAATTTCCATAAACCGTGCCAACAGCACCCATTCCAATTAATGCAACTGATTTTATCTTCATTTTCATACCTCTTTGTTAAATTATAACTAAATTAAATGTCACATGCATCTATAGGTGACGTCAAAACCTATTCTATTATAACGGAATTAAATATATTATGCAATGCAAATAACCATACTTTTGATTTAAATCAAATAAATATAATTTGAAATAGTGTATAATTGGGTATAATAGAAAAACGGAGGTATGTTTATGAAAAAATTAACATTGCAGTTAGAAGAGCTTGGCTGCCCAAGCTGCGTAAAGAAAATCGAAACAGCATTGAAAAAACAGGACGGTGTAAATGAAGTGAGCGTATTATTCAACTCAAGCAAGGCAAGAATTGAATATGATGAAGAAAAAATCGATCCTGACAATATATCCGAGGTTGTAACAAATTTAGGTTATGAAGTATTAAGCCGGAAGTAAGCAGATGACCCAAATCTTTGATTTGGTGTCAGTCGTTTATCCTGAGCAGTAGCGAAATTTGCCCTAACCCCATTTGTCAGAGTGTTTTTTCTGAGAAATGGTGGTAGGGCATTCGCAACGAATTCTCAATGTTTGCGACCAAAGGGAGCTGAAACATTGATGAATGAGACTGGGGATCTCAGCACTTTAAAACCTGAGATTCCTCGCTGTCGCTCGGAATGACAAGAACGGATGATTTGCGTTTATTCACAGCGATGACAAAATCAAATCAGGCATTATCGAGTAAACTTTTTACATAATTAGGTAATGCAAAGCAGCCCTTATGTAACTCTGTATTATAATACCTCATATCAATTTTAATTGAATTCCGCCATTCCTCATTTAAATCCTTAACAGGGTCATATTTTTTAGAAGCGAATCCAAACAACCAATGCCCTGATCCGTATGTCGGTATGTGAGCTTGATATACACGTGCTATTGGAAATACTTCCTTTATTTTTTTGTGAGCTTTTTGCATTGCTTCCTGCTCCCTTTTGTAATAAGGGCTCTCGTGCTGATTAACCAATATTCCGTCTTTTTTTAAGGCTTTGAAGCAATTTTCATAAAATTCCCTGGTAAAAAGTTCTTCACCGGGTCCTACGGGATCTGTAGAATCAACAATAATTAAATCATATTCATTTATTTTGGTTTTAACAAATTTAAGACCATCCTCAAAATACAATTTAACCTTTTCACTGTGCAATTTTGAAGCTGTAAACGGTAAATGCTCTATAGAAATATCCACAACCTTTTTATCGATTTCTACCATTTCTATCTTTTCTATCGAGCTGTATCGTGTAAGCTCTCTTACCGTTCCGCCGTCTCCCGCACCTATAACCAATATATTTTTTATATTTGGGTTTACAGCCATGGGAACATGAGTTATCATTTCATGGTATATAAATTCATCCTTTTCTGTAAGCATAACAAAATCATCTATTACCAATACCTTGCCAAACTCAGGTGTTTCAAAGACATCAATCTTCTGAAAATCACTTTGTTCGCTTACAATATGTCTGTCTATTCTTATTGAAAACCTGACATTATCCGTATGTTCTTCGGTAAACCATAATTCCATCAGTTGTCCTCCTGAAAAATATTCATGCCGCTGAATATTTCTATCATTTCTTTTCTCAGGCTGTCAGAAATCTCCAATCTTTTTTTCGGTTGAAGTTCAAACACATCCTTATTAAATAAATAATTTTGCAAATCAATATCCTTAATAAGCATTTTTGTATGAAATGTATTTGCCTGAAAAACATTTATATCAATAGCATCATATTTTTTCAATGTTTCTCTATCTATATAATCTTGTATTGATTTTATATCATGATCAATAAAGAATTTTTTGCCGTTTATATCTCTTGTAAATCCTCTGACACGATAATCTATAGTTATGATATCCGAATCAAAACTATTTATTAAATAATCCAATGCATTAAGAGGAGATATTTGCCCGCATGTTGAAACGTCTATATCAACACGAAATGTGGAAATTGCATTTTCCGGATGATGCTCCGGATATGAATGTACTGTAACATGACTTTTATCTAAATGCGCGTGTATGGTTTCGTGTTCAAGCGATTTTTTACAAATACCCTTGCCAAGATTGCATGATTCATCAATTTCTTCGGGAGTTAATGCCCCCTCTGCTATTAAAATATTTACCGATGCTCCCTGAGGATCGTAATCCTGTTTTGAAATATTAAGAATATGTGCTCCGATTATATCGGTTACATCACATAGAATCTGCGTAAGACGTTCAGAATTATACTGCTCATCAATATATTCTATATATTCCATTTGCTCTCTTTCGCTTTTTGCATAACAAACATCATAAATATTAAAACTAAGCGATTTTGTAAGATTATTAAATCCATACAATGCCAGCTTTTTTTCCAACCCTAACACCACTACCTTTCTTTTTCTAATTTGTTTATCATTATAAACTATACATACTTCTATAGCAAGGTATAATTTAGGTTGATTAAACTACAGTAAATTGGTATTATAAAAAAAACTGTATCTAAGGGGGAAATATGAAGTCCTGCAACCATTGTAATCATGAAGATCATTATTGTATTGATAACGTACCTATTTTTCGAGATCTGCTTCCTGATGAAAAGGAAAGCATAATGAATTCATCAAATCAAAAAAGATTCAAAAAGGGAGAAATAATATTTACTCCCGGTGATTCTTTCGATGATTTGTTTGTTGTTAATAAAGGCATGGTTAAAATATCCAAGGTCTCAAGCTTAGGAAAGGAACAAATTTTGAGAATCCTTAAGCCGGGAGATTTTATGGGTGAATTAGCGCTGTTCAGTAAATCAATATTAAACAATACCGCAGAGGCATTGGAGCATACAGAAATATGTATTATTCAGGGAAATAAAATACGGCAGCTTTTAATTCAAAACCCTGAAATGTCAATTAAATTTCTTCAAAAGTATACGGAGAGAATTGAAGAAACAGAGGAATTGATTGAACAGATAGGACTTAGAGATGTAGAACAAAGAATTGCCAATTATTTATTGCTTGAAATAGAAAACAACCAGATTATTAACAATAATGGAAAATATGAAATAACCCTGCCTGTAAGCAAGGGAGATTTAGCAGCACTTATCGGTACTACTCAAGAAACATTGAGCCGCAAGCTTTCGCTTTTTCAGGATAACGGATGGATTAATCTTAAAGGTCAGAGAATAATTGAAGTTACCGACATTAAAAGATTAGAGAATATCAGATGAACTTTTTCAACAGCCTATCA
>DCYG01000044.1:176990-220083 GCA_002331025.1 Firmicutes bacterium UBA2116
TTTTTCAACAGCCTATCATCTTGATGACTTTGTCATCAAGATGATAGTATCGGATGATACTCTCAGACTGTTATTTTATACTTTTATTTTTGTCCAGCCGCCTTTTAAAAATCTCATATAATTTATAAATAACCTTAATACCTGATCAGTGCCAAATGCAAACCAGGCGCCAATCAATCCAAATCCTAAAGGGTAACAGAACAGCCACGTAGCACCCGGTCTTACTAAGCCAATACTTAAAAATGATGTTATAGCTACAAATTTTGTGTCTCCCGCACCTCTTAGTATTCCGCCTACAACTACGTTTGATGATTGTATTGGTGCTGTTGCTGCAATTGTAAGCATAATTGTCGCTCCTGCTGCTATCACGGCTGCATCATCCGTAAACAGAGATACAAGGAAAGAGCCACCAAACAAGAATATGAATACAAATATTAAGCCGACAGTCAGAGCAATCCTCTGAAGAGATTTACCGTATATGGTTGCCAAATCGGATCTTTTTGCACCTAAGCTCTGACCTACCAATGCAGATGCCGCAATCCCCAAACCATCACCAAATGCAAATGAAATACTCATAATATTCACACATATCTGATGAGTCGCATAGCTTATTGTTCCTAAGCCGGCGACTAATTTATTTGTAGTGAAGAAACCTACACGCATAAATACCTGCTCAACAAATGCACTGCTGCTAATACCTAAAACGCTTGATATTATTTCCTTTTCTAATTTCCATGATTGTTTTTTACGAAGCTCTAAAAACTCATGAGCAAATGTAATGGATTTTAATGAAAGTAAAAAACCCACAATATTGCCTATGGCAGTAGCTATGGCTGCACCTGTAACACCAAGTGCAGGAAATCCTAAATGTCCTTTTATAAGCAAAAAATTAAAGAATAAATTCACCAGATTTGCTGCTATGTTTGTTTTCATTGATATTTTTGTATTGCCCGCACCCCTTTGCGCAGCATTTATTGTTAAGCTCAATGAAGTAAAAAAATTACCTACACAGATTATTCTGAAATAAGTTACCGCAATTTCTACTACTTCCTTTTGAGCTCCGGCAAATACAATCAATGGTCTTGCATAAATAATTCCCAGCACTGATAATATTAATGATAAAAAACCACATATAACTAATGATTGCCTTAACGCTTTGTTTGCATCCTCCCTGTTGTCTTCACCTTTTCTTCTGGCGACGACAGCAGTAACTCCTATATTTAAAGAAAATATAACTGCTAAAAGTATCAGCCTCGGTTGGGTAGTTATACCGACTGCTGAGATGGCAGCCGCTCCTAATGCGCCAACCATTATCAAGTCTGCAGAGGATATAAGCTGGACCAGGACAGCTTCTATCGCTGACGGCCACGCAACCTCTATTGCATTTTTATATACTTCTTTATCAGAAGGAATATCCCCAACAATCTGGTCTTGTCTGACCATAAATTTATTGGAATAAATACGTCCTGAAAATTTTGTCATTTTTTTCTCCTTTATTTCAATTCCAATTATATGTTACCTCTTTTATAATAATAATTCAATACACATTATGTTACCGGCAGAAAAGAAAAAACTGCTTAGTTATTCATCCTAAGCAGCTTTTATTGCTTTTTATTAAAATTTTAGTTTAAGGAAGCTCCGAATTCTTTGCATCTGTTGATTGCATCTTCGTCAGGATTCCAAAGCTCTTTTATTCCTTCTGATATTACTTCAAACTTACTTTCCTTTAGTTCTTCCGTAACTATTTTTACTGATTCACCGCTCCATCCATAAGATCCGAATGCTGCAGCTTTTTTATCTGTGAACTTCAGTCCTTTTATCATTTCCAACAAGCTTGCCACAGATGATAAAATCCCATTGTTGATTGTGGATGAACCGATTAGTATCATTTTGGATTTAAACACTTCGGTGATAATATCATTTTTATCTCTCTTCGCACAGTTAAACAGTTTAATAGTTACGTCCTTATCCTTGCTTTTAATGCCTTCTGCTATTGCTTCAGCCATTCTTCTTGTGCCGTCCCACATTGTGTCATAAATTATGGTTATTTGATTTTCTTTATAACTCTTTGCCCATTCAACATATTTATTAACTATTTGCAGAGGATTATCTCTCCATATAATTCCATGGCTTGGGCAAATCATACTGATTGGTATGTTTAATGCGACAACTTCCTCGATTTTGCTTACAACAAATTTACTGAACGGAGTAAGTATATTTGCATAATACTTAATAGCTTCATTAAACAATTCTTCCTGATCTACTTTATCATTGTACATCAGTTCGGATGCATAATGCTGACCAAAAGCATCGTTGCTGAAAAGTATATTTTCTCCTGACATATATGTCATCATGGAATCCGGCCAATGAAGCATTCTTGCTTCAACAAAGACTAATTTATTTTTACCTATGTCAAGAGTATCACCGGTTTTTACCTCAACAAAATTCCAATCCTGATGATAATGTCCCTTTATTATTTTAGCTCCGTTTTTAGTACAATAAATAGGTGTATCAGGTATTTCTCTCATTAAATCAACCAATCCACCGGAATGATCCACTTCGTTATGATTCATAATTATGTAGTCAATTTTGTTTAAGTCAACTTCTTTTTTTAGATTTGCAACAAATTCCTTTGAAAACGGCTTCCACACGGTATCAATTAAGACAGTTTTTTCATCCCTTATCAAGTACGAATTGTAAGATGATCCTTTGTGTGTTGAATACTCATCTCCATGAAATCTGTTCAGTTCCCAATCAATTTTTCCTATCCAGCTTACCGTATCTGTTATTTTAAACATATTTGCACCTCCCGATTTCTATTTATCTTAAATATATATCAAATGATTAACTATTACAACATTTTAATCATTACAGATATCTTTTTTCCAAGTTCTCCAGAATATCCACATAATATTTTTGTGTTCCTTTTTTTTCTGCTTCAAGCTCAAATTCTTCTGTTTTTAAATTAATTTCATCAATAATCTCTTTAGGAAGATTTGTTTCTCCAAACTTATAAACCGCATCATTTTCTTTAGCAATATGTCTTTTCAACAAATGAGTATATCCTATCGCATTACTTATTATGTCAAGCTTACTTTCCTCATCGCCGTTTTTAACTCTTTCCAAGGCATCTCTCAGATCACTCATATACAATCTTCCTAAATCGTGCTCTACAAGCATTCCGTGAGTTATTAAGTTTTCACCTAATTTTCCCAGCTTAGTTTGCATTTCCTTAAACAAGAATTTTTCTTCTTTCCCGTGATGATGTTCATCAGCATAATTTTTTATAAATTCAATCATTTTATAAAAATCATCGTAGTTTATATCCTCACCCTTCATCACTTTGTAACATGCTTTTCTCACAACATTCAGCATTCTAAGTATATAATCATGTTCCATTACCATTATTTGCACACTGTTCATACTATTCTCCTTGAAATTTTATATGTATCATCACTTATTTTTTCATACTTGATATTTGATGGATTTAATAATCCCTTAATGAATTCATCTCTAAGCATGTAATAAATTTTTATGTCGCCCTTTGCTTCACTCCAGTATTTACTGTGTACACATTCATATCTTTTCCAAACAACTTCATTTTCATCTTGATTTACAACAGCATTTACATGGTCGCAGGGCATTCCGTCCAATAGCGTATCGTTTACGGCCTTAAATGCTTCCTCTATCTGAGAATTACTGTTTAGCGGTGAGTAACTCTCTCCGTTTTTAAAGAAAATTTTCTTGATTTTTTCAATCGAATCAGATGTTTCGTCAAGCAATGCCACTGCAAAGGCAAGCTTTGTTTCAACCTTTGATATTTGATTTTGAAGCCATCCATGAATATTTCCCACGTCTATAACCTCATCTAATGGCTTTAAATCTCCGTCACCGTATTTTTCACACAAAATTTTTTTAAAATCTGTGTCATCCGTTAAAGCTAATATATCTTCAACTATATTATTTTGAATTTTTATTTTATTATATAACCAAAAATGTATTGGTCCTAAAAAAGCACTCATTTTTTCCTCCTATCCTCATAGGCTCTCCCTGTTAAAAGAGGGGCGTCCCATTTCCTATATACTGTAAGTGAAAACAATGAGCATGAAATATTTCATGCTCATCTCTATTGTGTCATCACATACAGTATAAGCGACTGACACCAAATCGAAGATTTGGGTCCTCTGCTTATTGTTCTGAATTCTGAAAATTATTCAATCTCTGAAGTAATTCGTCCACGTTAAATCCATGTACCATCGCAGCATCTTCGATTGATTCCATCTGAGATGAAGGGCATCCTAAGCAATGCATTCCTGCACTCATCAGTATTTGCGCAAATCCCGGATTGATTTGCAATATTTCACCTATATACATATCTTTTGTAATTTCCTTTGCCATAAAGACCTCCTTATTACGATTGATTAGCAATTGATATGCTATTGTTGAGCAATTGACCATCAATTGACTAAAGCATTTTGACTTTATTCTTACCAATTATCAATAATTTAGTATTATTTATTAAATTCTCAATTATCAGCTATCAACATCCATTGCATATCAACAGCTAATCTACTGCCTGTCTATTGCTTATCTATTGCAGAAATATCTTTAAATCGTCTTCTACAGTTCCTATCCCTGCTATTCCAAAGTTTTTAACCAATACGTCAGCTACGTTTGGTGATAAGAATGCCGGCAATGTCGGTCCTAAATGAATATTTTTAACTCCTAAATACAACAGTGCAAGTAATACAATAACAGCTTTTTGTTCATACCATGCAATGTTGAATGCCAGCGGTAATTCATTGATATCCTCTAATCCAAACACTTCTTTTAATTTTAATGCTATAAGAGCAAGAGAGTATGAGTCGTTGCATTGTCCTGCGTCCAGAACTCTGGGAATACCTCCGATATCTCCCAATTCCAGCTTATTGTATTTGTATTTAGCGCATCCTGCCGTTAAAATAACTGTATCATTTGGAAGTGCTTTAGCAAAATCTGTATAATAGTTTCTTGATTTCGCTCTTCCGTCACATCCAGCCATTACGAAGATTTTTTTAATTGCTCCCGATTTAACTGCATCTACAACCTTATCTGCTAAAGCAAATACCTGTTCATGAGCAAAGCCGCCAACTATTTCGCCTGTTTCAATTTCTGTAGGTGCAGAGCATTTCTTTGCAAGCTCAATTATTTCCGTAAAATCTTTCTCTGAACCTGTAGCACCTGCTATATGCTTACATCCCGGATATCCCGCAGAACCTGTTGTAAACAATCTGTCCTTGTAGCTGTCTCTTGGAGGCACTATACAGTTTGTTGTCATTAAAATAGGTCCGTTGAATGATTCAAATTCTTCTTTTTGCTTCCACCAAGCATTACCGTAGTTGCCAACTAAATTCTTGTATTTTTTAAGATGTGGATAGTAGTGAGCAGGAAGCATTTCTGAGTGAGTATAAACATCCACTCCTGTTCCTTCTGTTTGCTTTAACAGCTGTTCTAAGTCTCCCAAATCATGTCCTGATATTAATATACCCGGATTTTTACCAACTCCTATATTTACTTTCGTAATTTCCGGATTTCCGAATGTGCTTGTATTAGCTTTATCCAGCAATGCCATTGCAGATACCCCGATTTTCCCTGTTTCTAATGTTAAAGCAACTAAATCATTTACATCTAAGCTGTTGTCTAAAAGCTTCGCCAGTGCAGACTGCATAAATGCATTTACTTCTGAATCATCATATCCTAACACATTTGCATGCTTCATATATGCTGACATACCTTTCAACCCGTAAGTTATAAGCTCTCTCAAGCTTCTTACATCTTCATTTTCTGTTGCCAGTACACCTACTTCATCTGAATTTGCTTTGACTTCAAATTCAGCTTCTGTATCTGCAGTCCATAAAGCTGCTTCTGATAAATTTGCACTGTTATCTAATTTATTTAATAAGTCGTTTTTAACTTTTAGTGTCATTTTAATTCTATCATTAAACACGCTGTCGTCAAAATTTGCATTTGTTATGGTTGTAAATAAGTTAAGAGTTATTAAATGATCTACATCTGATGAAATTTCTTTGCCTTCTTTTCTTAATTTTGAAGCAACTTCCGATAATCCTTTAGATGTATAAATCAATAAATCCTGTAAATTTGATGTTTCAGGCGATTTGCCGCATACTCCTACCTTAGTACAACCGGCACATCCAGCTGTTTCCTGACATTGATAACAAAACATTGCATTTTTCATTAATCTTCCTCCAAAACTTTAATCATATTTTTTAATTTTGTCTGTCTTTTATAGTTATATTAAAACATATGCCTTGTAATTTCTGTAACATTTGTTACAATGCTTGATTATTATATATCTATTTTTCTAATACCCTGATAATACAGTCATAAACATTCAATAATTGCCTGCCATTCAACGATATAAATATTGTGATATTGCTTTATTGACATCATGTTATATTTAATGTATTGTTTAGTTAAGCTAAATTTAAATATTGGAAATCGGAGGTACTATGGATTTTAAACACGAGAAAAGCAGAATTTATCTGGAAAATGAAGACGGCAATTGTATAGCTGAGGTTACATTTCCCGAAGTATCAAATGATAAGGTTAATGTAAACCATACATATGTAGACCGTTCCCTGAGAGGTCAGGGGGTTGCTGATAAGCTTATGACCGCTTTAGCTTTAGATTTAAGAAAAAACAATAAAAAAGCAACGGCAACTTGCTCGTATGCAGTCGATTGGTTTGAAAAACACCCGGATTTCGAAGATGTATATAAGTAGACGACCCAAATCTTGATTTGGTGTCGGTCACTTATGCTGTATGCGAAAGTAGACGACCCAAATCTTTGATTTGGTGTCGGTCACTTATGCTGTATGCGAAAGTAGACGACCCAAAATTTTAAAAAACTCTTTACAAAATCATTTATATGTGTTATCTTATGTAAAAGTTAAAAACAAATACAAGCTATGATAAGAAATAGTAGGTATATGATTTCTTTTCAGAGAGTGCATGGTTGGTGAGAATGCATAAAAAATCTATATCGAACACGTCTTTGAGCTGATTGATGAACCCCGCAGGGAAGTAGTTTAATTCGGATTCTCGCACCCGTTACAGTGCAAAAGTATGACAGTACTTTATGAGTTTGATGTCGTGAGGCATCAATAAAAAGAGGTGGAACCACGTGATTAATACTCTCGTCCTCTAAGGAAACTTAGAGAACGGGAGTTTTTTAATTATACAATTTAAAATTTAAAGGAGAAAAAAATGAAAACAATATTTAAAGCAATCAGATTAATAACCTTAATTGCACTTATAACAGCTTTAGCTTCAGGATGTGCAAATAATGAACCGGCAGCAGGTAATGGGAACCAACCGGAAAAATCAAAATTAATTATGGGACTAGATGATACGTTTGCGCCCATGGGATTCAGAAACGAGAAAGGTGAACTCGTCGGTTTTGATATTGATTTAGCAAACGAGGTTGCAAAGAGAATGGATGTAACAATTGAATTCCAGCCAATAGATTGGATGATGAAAGAAACAGAATTGAATTCAGGCAATATTGACCTTATCTGGAACGGATATACCATAACAGATTTAAGAAAAGAAAAGGTAAATTTTTCAAAAGCTTATCTGGAAAACAGCCAGATTATCGTCACCCTTTCAAGCTCGGAAGTAAACACAAAGGCTGATTTAGCAGGAAAAAATATTGCGGTCCAGGCAGAATCCAGTGCCTTAGACGCAATTAACACAGATCCTGATTTTGTATCATCTGTTAATGAAATAGTTGAATTTTCAACTAACAACGAAGCATTTATGGATGTGGAAGCAGGCAGATCAGATGCTGTTGTGATGGATGAGGTTCTGGCAAGATACTATATGAAGCAAAACGGCCAGGAAAAATATAAGGTTCTTGAAGAAGATTTCGGTGATGAAGAATATGCCGTTGGTATAAGAAAATCCGACACTGATTTGCTAAATAATTTGAACAAGATTTTTGAAGACATGATTAACGACGGAACCTATGAATCAATATATGCAAAGTGGTTCTCTGAAAATTAATTGAAAGGTCTGTAAGGAAATATGGAATCTAAAGTTTTAGAAATGCTTGTACCGATGACCTTAAGCGGTTTAAAAACTACCTTGACAGTATTTATTGTAACTCTGGTGGTTTCTCTTCCATTATCAGTCATTGTTGCAAGGTTAAGATTATCCAATAATAAATTAATATCAGGCTTAACAGGATCTTACATTTATGTAATGAGGGGAACTCCGCTTTTATTGCAGCTTATGTTTATATTCTTTGGTTTCTTTTATGTTCCTTACATCGGATTTGCATTAAGCAGAAGCCAGGCGATCTATACTGCCTTTATACTGAATTATACGGCATATTTCGCAGAAATTTTCAGGGGCGGAATTAATTCCATCGATGTGGGACAGTTTGAAGCCGCACAAGTATTGGCATTAAGCAAGGTACACACATTTATTAAAATTATATTGCCGCAGGTCATAAAAAATGTGTTGCCCTCTATAGGAAATGAAGTTATTACACTGGTAAAGGATACATCCTTAGTGTATATATTGGGGGCAGCTGATATATTGAAGGCAGCCAGATCAGTATCAAATGTGTATTCTTCCTTCAGTCCCTACATATACATAGGGATAGTATATTTACTGCTGATAGCGGTACTGACCAAGTTGTTGAACAAGATTGAAAAGAAATTCGATTATTACAGATAGAGGAGATATTATGGTATTGAGAGTAGACAATTTAAGCAAGAGTTTCAACAATGAAATAGTATTTGATAATATTTCCTTTTCTGTCAGCAAGGGAGAAATAGCGTGCATACGAGGAAAATCCGGAGAAGGAAAAACAACCTTGTTAAGATGTATAAATAATTTAGAACTGCCGGATAAGGGCTCAATAAAGATTAATGATATGTATTTATGCAGGGAAGAAGGCAATACCGTTAAATTTGCTTCTAAAAATGACCTCTTGACTATAAGACAGGAAATAGGACTGGTTTTTCAAAACTTCAATCTTTTTCCTCACATGAACGTTATGGAAAACCTCCTTGAAGCACCTTGTTTTTTAAAAAAGTTCAGTAAGGATGCAATTGTACAACGGGCGAAGGAATTATTGAATCAATTGGAGCTGAGTGATAAGGAATCCTCTTACCCATATCAGCTGTCAGGTGGTCAAAAGCAAAGAGTTGCTATTGCCAGAGCGTGTATGCTGAATCCATCCATCCTTTGCTTTGATGAACCCACCTCTGCATTGGATGAAAGTACAAGAGATCAGATATCTGAAATTATAAGAGATTTATCCAAAATGGGCATTGCAATAATAATAGTAACTCATGATAATGCTTTTGCGGATGAAATTGCTGATAAGATTATAACTTTGTCAGAAGGAAGTATAACAATAGCTGAACGGTAGGAGAACGATGGGTGAACTATAGGATAGCAATTGTTAAAGGGATGCCTTCGCATCCCTAGTTTTTATCTATTGTTGTGCTATTGTCGCTATCGTTCACTATCGTTATATACATCCATCCGAAAAATCCGAATGGCATATTATTTCAACTTCATCATTTCTTAATAATTTAATGATATGCTGTTCTATTTCTTCAGGTGTAATATTGGGAGCAAACCTCGCCACCACATTACCGCCTTTATCCACTAAAAACTTAGTGAAATTCCATCTGATATCATTTTGTTCTAAATCAGGTGTAAATTGTTTTACCTTTTCATAAAATTCTACAGTTTCTTGGTTTCTATATTCTTCTGCCTGAGTTTTTAAGTATTTATACAACGGTTCCTGATTTTCTCCGTTTACATCTATCTTAGAAAACTGCTTAAACGCAACACCGAAGCTTAATTTACAAAAACCTACTATTTCCTCATTGGTTCCAGGTGCCTGGCCTAAAAATTGATTGCTTGGAAAATCTAATATTTCAAACCCTTCAGGCTGAAATTTATCATAAAGGTTTTGTAACCCGTCATACTGAGGAGTGAACCCGCATCCTGTAGCTCCGTTAACTATCAATAATACTTTTCCTTTATAATCTGATAAAGATATATCTTTATATTCTGCATCTTTTACAATAAAATCATATAACATAAATTCCTCCCATTGATAAATTATTTATACTTAATATACCCGCATTTTATTATTTAAAGCATATTTTTTTGATATCCGATTTATAAATATGGTACAATATGTACAACAAACATTAAACAGGAGTTTATAATGATAACAATTTTAAAAAATGCTAAAATATATGTGGACAAAGAAAATTTCCAGGAAAGCATGCTTATAGATAACGGAATAATAAAGGAAATCGGAACTAATGAATACATATCAAAATTTGGGGCTGATAAGGAAATTGATCTTAACGGAAAAACTGTACTTCCAGGGTTAAACGACAGCCATATGCATCTTCTGGCAGCAGGTGAAGCTATGTCATTGTGCAGCTTGACACAATGCAGGTCAATTGATGATATTATAGAAACATCCAAACAGTTTTTAACAAACAATACGAATCTTAATATTGTAGTCGGAAGAGGATGGAATCAGGATAATTTTGCAGCAGGTGAAAAAAGAATATTAAACCGTTTAGACCTAGATAAAATATCAACAGATATTCCCATAATTCTCAAAAGAATATGCGAACACGTAGCGACAGTTAACAGTAAGGCACTAAAAATGCTTGGTATTGACGAAAGTACATTCGTCGACGGAGGAGAAATTATTATCGGAAGTGACGGCAAGCCGAACGGTATATTAACGGAAAATGCCATTTCACTTACTGACGCAATTATTCCCGAAAAAACAGATACCGACAGAGAAAAAGAATTTTTAAAAGCTGCCGAGTATGCTGTAAGCGTTGGTTTAACATCTGTTCAATCCAATGACGTAATCAATGGCAATCATAGAGATATATTCAGGATACTTCATAACATATATGATAACAAGAAAACGAAACTAAGATACGATACACAGTTCAACTTCCAAAATATCAATTATTTTAATGAATATCTTGAAACAGAATTTAAAACCGGAACTTATGACGGTAAATTTCTGTCTAAAGGCGCATTGAAGCTTTTCAAGGATGGATCTTTAGGCGGGAGAACCGCACTTATGTTAAATGACTACCATGATAAACCGGGAATTAAGGGTGTCGCTGCACTAAGCGATGATCAATTGGAGGAAATGTGTTATGCAGCAGCATCCCGTAATACAAGGGTGATAACTCATGCCATAGGTGATGGTGCTATCGAAAGTGTTATTAAAGCTTATGAAAAAACTATTGATAAGTGCAACAAAAATAATTCTCTTCGCCACGGAATCGTGCATTGCCAGATAACCAACAAAAATCAGCTCGAAAGAATCGCAGAATTAGATATTAGCGTTATGTATCAACCGATATTTTTGGACTGCGATGTTAAAATAGTCGAACAAAGGATAGGAAAAGAATTGGCCTCTTCATCTTATGCCTTTAATACGTTAAATAAGCTGTGTGCTCCAATAAGCTTCGGAACAGATTCTCCGGTTGAGGATTGTAATCCGTTTCCCAACATTTATTGCGCGGTAACAAGACAAGGATTAGACGGTACGCCCACTGGAGGATATCTGCCTGCCGAAAGATTAAGTGTAGAAGATGCCATAGACATTTATACTGCCGGAAGTGCTTATAATGAATTTAAGGAGAGCTTTAAGGGCAGATTGTATAAAGGTTATGCTGCGGATCTAATAGTACTGAATAAAGATATTTTCACTATTGATCACAATGATATAAAAAATATTAAAGTAGATTTAACAATGATTGACGGTGAAATAGTTTTTGAGCGGAAATAACCGCTCATTTTTATATACCTTTACTATTTTAGGATTACTTACCTTTGATTTCCAAGTCTTAATTAAATATTTTTTATTTTTTTGTCATAGTATTAAAATTAACAAATATTTTTTTAATTTTATATAGTATTTTTTTTGTTATATTGCAGAAAATAAAATGCAAGTGAAAAATATGCTGCAGCTAAAAAATATTGTCTTAACCAACAATTGAAAAATCAATCTTTTGTTAATAAATATATAATATTGTTATGTATTCTAAATTATTGCATTAAAAAAATTGTCGGATTCTCTAATTTGTTACATAATTAACCGTTATTTAAAATTTCGTAATATTTGAGAGTCAAAATACTTAGAATCATAAAATATTGTCGGATATTTTTGCACAAATTTCAAAATGTTACTTTATTTATCATACTTATGAACTTTTTTTCATTTTAATTGTGTTGTGCATATGTTTTCATCATGTTATAATTAGAAAACGTTATATTTCGTAATAACATTTTTTATACGTTATAACGCATTTATTTTAAATTACTAAAATTTTTTTACTACTAAGGAGGAAACATGGAACAAATTATGGCGGTAAACGGTTTTATTAACGGTATTGTGTGGGGACCACCGATATTGGTATTAATCGTTGGAGCAGGACTATTTTTATCTGTAAAAACAGGATTTTTCTCAATAACCAAATTAGGTTATATCTTAAAAAACACCCTTTTCAAGATGTTTGCCAAAGGCAGTGAAGGCGAGGGTGAAGTAACACCATTTCAAGCAGTTGCAACAGCACTTGCTGCAACAGTTGGAACAGGTAACATCGCCGGTGTTGCAACAGCAATAGCAGCCGGAGGACCCGGAGCTATTTTCTGGATGTGGCTGGCAGCTATTCTTGGTATGACAACAAAGTTTGCTGAAGTTGTTTTAGCCGTTAACTTCAGAGAAAAGACAGAAGACGGACGTTTTGTCGGCGGACCTATGTACTATATAGAAAATGGACTTAAATGGAAGTGGTTAGCAGTATTGTTTGCTATATTCGGAGGATTTGCGGCATTCGGTATAGGTAACATGGTTCAATCTAACTCAGTTGCAGATGCTTTAGAAACTTCTTTCGGCATTGCTCCATGGATGACAGGAGTTGTGTTAGCAGTTTTAACCGCATTGGTAATCATCGGCGGTATAAAGAGAATCGGTGCTTTCACTGAAAAGTTGGTTCCTTTCATGGCTGCAGTTTACATTCTTGGCGGATTGGCAATTTTAGTTATTAATATAGCTAAAATTCCGGCGGCATTTGGATTAATATTCTCAAGCGCATTTACAGGTCAGGCGGCAGTTGGTGGATTTGTCGGTGTAGGTATAAGGCAAGCGATAAGATACGGTATTGCTCGTGGAGTATTTACTAACGAAGCAGGTTTAGGTAGTTCTCCTATAGCTCATGCGGCAGCAACTACGGATCATCCGGTACGTCAGGGACTTTGGGCAGTATTCGAAGTGTTTATGGATACTCTTGTTATTTGTACAATCACTGCATTAGCAATTATAACTTCAGGTGTTTGGCAAACAGGCGCAACAGGTGCGGCTCTTACTACAGAAGCATTTGGTGCAACTTTACCTGGTGGTGGATATATAGTTTCTATCGGTATCGTATTGTTTGCTTTCTCAACAATAGTTGGTTGGGAATACTACGGCGAAAGATGTGCTGAGTACTTATTCGGACCTAAAATAATTATGATATATAGAGTTTTATGGATACCTTTCGTGGTAGTAGGTGCAATAGGAGGTCTTGGATTTATTTGGGATTTAGCTGATACATTAAACGGCTTAATGGCAATTCCTAACTTAATAGGTGTTGTGTTCTTAAGCGGTACAGTATTCAAGCTTACTAAAGAATTCTTTGCAAAAGAAAAACTTTCAGAAAAATAATATAATGATGCAAAAAGGTTGGAGAAAAAGTTCCAACCTTTTTTATATAAATTTTATTTCGTTACTTCAATGGTAACCAAACCATCATATGCTTTATTTTCAATGTGCGTATCTTCATCAAATGCGGTATAATTAATATCCGCGGTACCTCTTCCATCAAATATATATTTAATTTCATCGATTTTTCCTATTTCATATTCTGCATCCTTAACTACGGCTTTATACTTACCTTCATCGTATTTTATCATTAACTGTCCTTTATCCGGCAGAACAAATTTCACATAATCTAATTTATTATAAAGATCCTTTCCAATGGATTTATACAAATCATCCTCAAAATCTATTACTGCTTCTCCATCGTTTAATCTTCCGACAAATGACATCGTAGATATTTCTTGTACCGATTCAACTGTTACTATAACTCTTCCGTCAAACTCTTCTTTTCCGTCATATCCGATATAACTGATGATTGCTTCACCTTTATAGTCCTGATAAGGCACGAAATAAACGTACCTTAAATCCGAACGTGAAATCGCCTCATTTTTTGCTAATTTCTCATCGTCTTCCGGATTACCGTCATTATCATCATCAAAATATAATGTTCCGATTTTTTTATCAAGCAACGCAAATACTACCTCATCAATACTATTGTCAAAGCTTCTGTAATCAAATTTCAAATTACTGTTTTCTTTGACAACGTATTTTATATCATCAAAACCTTTATTTTCTACGGTTATTACTATTAAACCGTCGTATACTTTATCCTCATCGTATGCTTTATATTCTATCTTTACCTGACCCGTAAAATTATCTTTTGGTTTAAATGTAATTTTAGAAGCTCTCAGTTCATCACTTAAATCATCATTGTAAACAAAATATTTTTTACTTCCTGATACTAAGCTGTTTTTTGATGCGTCCGCATCGTAATCATAGTACAAATCCCCGTTATCAGGCAATGTAAATTTGATATACTCTAAATCGTCATCACCGAAAGCCTTGATAAACATTTTATCAGTAAATTTAAACGTCTCATCATCATCCATAGTATGTTTGATATCCGCAATGTCATAATCATCTTCTTCGTCTATATCTAAATCGTCGAGAATTAAATACAGCATCCAGAAAACATCACGTCTTTTGGCAAAATCGTTCAAATCTCCTTTATATATTTTTTCTAATTCTTCTACTTGGTCAGAATTAAATTTAATATCAAGCAAATCACCGGTACGTTCAATCAGCCAGATTACTTCTTGAATAGTTACCGGCTTTTCAGGTTTGAAGTATTTCCCGTCGCCTTTTGCTATGCCAAGCTTTTTAGCTATTCTTATGTGACCGTAGAAATAATCCTTATAATCGACATCTTCAAATATTTCCAAATAATTCTCACTTAACTTTTCAGCGTCATAATCATTTTCATCGATTATTCCGTATTGATCTAACATTCTGACGATCATAACAATGACATCGCCGCGTTTTACGTTACCGCTCAAGCCGTAATCGCCATTACCGTAACCCTTAACAATTTCCTTCTGAATCAAGGACTTGAGTGCACCTTCATAGTCCGTAATTTTCTTGTCGATTTTCTTATGCTTTGGCGCTGCAAATACTGCTGTTGTAAATATCATACAAAATGCAAGCACTAAAGCCGAAATCCTAATAATGCGCTTTTTATTCATAAATTCCCTCCATTATATATTTTGCTGTCGCAACATTTTACATAATATATTTCGAAGCAATATCGGAGGTTTTGGGGGTATAATTAAAATTCTATGGAATTATTATGAATATCAACTAGGTATTTTTTGCAATTTCCTTTAAATCTATTGATGATTAGAGATTCAATGTCTTCCATAGCATTGTATAAAGATGAATCCTTCTCACATTCGAATCCGACAAGCTGAAAAAACACATCAGAGCTGTCAAGCGTAATTTTTCCCAATTCACTTTGTCTCCAAACCCATTTTAAAGTTTGAACAACATTGCCGCTTGTAAAAACTAATTCATTTTCCTGTACATCTTCATACTCTTCACAGCCAAAAGGTAAAAATATATCTCCATTTCTACTGTAACGAACCTCTAAATCCTCATGTATATCCTTCAAATCGTGCCCTCCCAGAGATATACCCTGCTCTATAGAAATTGCATTGCAAAGGTCAACAAGAGCATTAATAACAGGCAGCCGGCCGCCCTTGATAATTCTTTTAAACATAGCTTCCACTGACGGAGGATACTTATTTGGATTAATTCCCGTCTCCGTCATAACCTCTCTGTAATTCTTCACATTGTGCAATTCCCTTAATTGTTCCTGACTTATTTCATTTCTCATTTTGTTTTCTGCATCTCTTAATCTTTGCTCGTCCTCGTCAGAGGTTTCTGAATTAATAATATTATGTCCTACTATTATCCCGAATTTAATATTCGGCTTTAAATTAAATATTGATTTGTCAATTGTATATTTCATTTTACCACTCCTCGTTTATCTTTTAAAAAATATTATACCAATAATACCATAATCAAGCAATTACCTTTATTTAAATTATTTAGCCAGGATATTTTTTTACAAATTGAAAATAATAATATCGGAGGTGTTTCATATGAATTTTACGAATAAAGAAAGAACTTTACTAGAGGATCAAAAAAATCACGAAAAAATCTGTATCCTAAAATATTCCAATTATGCCGACTTAACAACAGATCCACAGCTTAAAAGCATTTTTAAACAACTTGGTCAAACCGAACAGCAGCACTATAATACCATTGAGCAGCTGTTAAACGGACAAATGCCTCAAATGCAGCAATCAAGCGGCGGACAAAGCAGCGGCAGCCAACAATCCGGTTCTCAGACACAGGGTTCCGGTCAAGGCGGTTCACAGCAAAGCGGCAGTCAAAATCAAGCACAATCTATGCAATATCAATCAAGCTTTATACCGCAAAATCAATCTTCAGGATACAATACATCCGATAAAGATTTATGCACGGATTTGCTCATGACTGAAAAATACGTTTCAGGAGCGTACGATACTGCTATCTTCGAATTCAGAGATCCGCAGGTTAGAAATATTTTGAATCACATTCAAAAAGAAGAGCAACAGCACGGTGAGACATTATATAAATATATGGCAAGCAAAGGTATGTATCAGGCACAGTAAATACAAAAGTGGTTTAGCCGGTGAGCTAAACCACTTTTTCTGTTTTATTTTCAGCGTCCTGCTATATGAAAATATGTTGTACCAAAACCATATACACCACGGTTCCCGCACCAATACTCAACAGAGTATTTTCCTTCCACAAATGCAAGGCAGCAATTATCAAAATGGATATTCCCTCCGGTATACCATAAGGTGATGAGTTTAAATTTACTTCCTTTAAGCAATAAACCACCAATATTCCAATCGCCGCATAAGGCAATACTTTTCCCAAATAGCTTATATATGGACCTTCACTTTTACGGGAAAATAAAAAAAACGGTAAAAATCTTGTAGATGCAGTTGCTAAAGCCACTACCACCAATATAGCAAAAGCTTGATATGTTGTCATTCAGCCTCATCTCCTTCTATTTTATTTTTCATAATTGTTAACAATATCAAGATTACAATCATTGAAGGAATTATAAAATTATTCGGACCGAAAATAATTAAACAAACAATTGAGCTCAGTACTCCAATGATAGCGGGATTATGCTTCTTTTGACTTTTCCATTGACTGATAAATATTACTACAAATAACGCCGTCAAGGCAAAATCCAGACCCTTCGTATTGAACGTCATCATATTTCCAAGCAGGCTGCCCATTGCCGTTCCTAAAGCCCAATATAAATAATTCAGCAAAGCTATGAAGAACATAAAATAACCTTTATCTACACCTTCTTTTGGCTCTGCGGCACACAATACAGAAAAAGTTTCATCACTCAGCCAATATATTATAAATGGTTTTAACTTGCCTGTATCCTTTATCTTATTCATTAAGGATAAACCGTAAAATATATGTCTTGCGTTTACCATCAAGGTTAAAAATAAAGCATATATCGGATTAAATACAGATGTAAGAAATGTAATCGCAACATATTGCGCTGATCCGGCATAAACTATTAAACTCATAAGCAATGCCCATATTACTCCATAGCCCTTACTGTTCATTATTATGCCGTAAGCGGCACCCAAAAATATGTATCCTGTCATAATTGGAATGGTGTGAGGAAATGCCTCTAACAATGCTTTTTTCTTTTCTGTCAACTTTAAATTCCCCCTAATTAGTTATATTGACTTATTTTATATGAACAGCAGTTTTATTTCAAGGAAAAAATAAGCACAATAAAAAATACCTAAATGAACTTTAAGTATTTTTTATTGTATTTAAGATTTTTTTTCTTCGTCATTGTCACTCGTATCTATTTTCATTTCTTCCGTAACCTTATTTGCTTGTTTTTTAAAATTTCCAAAGGCATCTCCCAAGGACTTGCCTATTTCAGGAAGTTTAGCTGGGCCAAAGATAACTAATGCAATGGCTAAAATTAAAACAAGCTCCATAGGACCAAGTCTTCCCATGTTATTACCTCCGTTTAACATAAATTTATCATCAAGACAGCAGGCTGACAGGGGATTTCTCCCCTGTTTGTTTATTCTTATGCTAATTCAGCATTTAAAAGTTCAACCATCTTTTTAGTTACGTCTGCTGCTACACCTGCACAACGTGTTTTTCTTTCGTCACTTCCCATTGCAAAGCCTGTTTTTTCCATAAATTTACCGACTGAATCTGCGCATAAAATCGAATCGGCAACAGTCGTATCCAATGTCATATCCGGTTGATAAATAGGAAGTTCGGCTCCTCTATACCAATTTTCTAATTCAACCAATACCTTTTTTGATGTATCAGGGTCACAAACTGCTCCAATACATACTGCCGCAACTCCTAATGAGCCGCACAATGCCGCTTGTTGATATCCTGCGCCTGCATTTACAAACACAGCTGTCGGATATTGGTTATACGGATATCCAACTTCTTCTGCTAATATTCTGAAGAACCCTTCAGCAACGCCGCTGCCTCAGCCACCCTTTTCTTTATATCCTTTATAAGCTGCTGCCTCTGCTTTAGCAGGGTCAATTTTCTTGTATGGAAACGGATGTTGTGGTTCTTGTGATGTATCAACAGCTGCTGGTGCCGGTTGAGAACATCCTGTCAGCAATCCGCCTAATGAACCTACTACTGCTACACTTGCCGCAGTATAACCCATTCCTTTGAGAAAATCCTTTCTTGAAATTTGTTTGTTTTCTGACATATCTAATCTCCTTAATATAAATTTATGTAATTAAGAAAAACTTTTACATGTTTATATTATACTACTTGTCTTATTTTTGTTCAAGCACTATTTGTGTCATTTGTCAATAACCGTTGTAAATATAACGCATACGCTAATCTTAACTTTTTATTAACAATTTATAAATTATAAAAAACGCTTTTATAGTATAAAATGTAACAAATTATACTTTAAAATAAAAATAACAAACTTGCTCTATAATTAAAATCATAACAATAATAAATCTCTTGCGTATTATAAAACAAATAATAATTTGGAGGATATGTAATGAGATTCTTTTATGGCGAAAAAAATGTATTAAGGGCATTGGAAGAAGCTGATTTCTGGAAGAGACAAGAGAGTGAACACATAGATGTTATACAAGAAATCGTTCCTGATTTAGAAGAAGAATATGTAAACAGATTAGATGAATATAAGGAAATTTTTGATTCAACACATGCAAGAATAGTTCAATTAATGGAAACTGCCGTTAATTGTCACAATTCATTGTCTCCGGAAATCTATCAAAATATGATAAGCTTGATTAATTTAGCTGTAAGACAAAGTCAGGTTTTTATAGAATTTTTAAGCTTGCTATTAAGGGACAGCGATGCGGTAAAAAGTAATCCGACAGCAGGTATCGTAATAAACCATATAAGAAGAGAATCAGAATACTTTATCGGTGTTGTAACTGCCTTTTTAACAGAAAGCTGCAACCAACCGAACGATTTTATAAGAGATATACATGAAATAAGGAATATAAAATATTAATTGTAATAAACAATACTTTACAGAGTCAATTTGCTGACTCTGCTTTTTTATATGGAATAATATTTAACTTTTGCTGAATAATATTCAGTAAGGGATTGCTTGAGATTCAAGGATTTATAAATTCAACCAAAGGGAGGCAATAAATTTGAGTGAAGGTTTGGTTGTAGCTGTACGCGCTATAATAGCATTTTTTTCATTGCTTATTTTTACAAGATTATTAGGAAAGCAGCAAATAAGCCAGCTGAATTTCTTTGATTATACTCTTGGTATTACCATCGGTTCAATCGCCGCAGAATTGACTGTAGATTTGTCAAGCAGGGCATGGCCTCATTGGATTGGCTTATTAAGTTGGGCACTGTTAGGTTTTACTATGGAATTTATAACGATGAAATGGAGATATGCAGCTAAATACATAGAAGGTGAGCCTACAATAATAATAATGAACGGTAAAATCATGGAGAATGCGCTAAGAAAAATGAAATACAATGTCAGCGATATCATGGAACAATTAAGGAATAAAGATGTATTTGACTTAACAGAGGTTGACTTTGCAATTATTGAATCTAACGGGCAATTATCTGTTCTTAAAAAACCGGAATATGAAAATGTAACCTGCAAGGATTTAAATATAAACAAGAAGAAATCCGGTATTAGTACGGAGCTGATTTACGATGGTATATTAATAGAGGAAAATTTAAAACCGCTTAATAAAGATAAGAAGTGGTTGATTACCCAGTTAAAATCACAAGGTATTAAAGATGTATCTGAAGTTTTTCTTGCAACCTTAAATCCCGGAGGTTCTTTATATGTAGATAAATATAAGGATCATATAAAAAAAATATTGGATATAGGCGATTACAAAGGACCATATTAAGGAAGGGCGACACACCTCTTTCACAGGGCAAGTCTCTGTGGGATAGGAGGAATGTCCCCGTCAGAAGGAGAATTTATGAGAAAGTTTTTAGTCAGAGCTATACCTGTTGCATCCATTATACTTTTTATTTTAATTATGGTAAGCGATAATTATTTAAAACATTCCTACAGCGAAAACGATAATGTCGTAAAATCCATAGAGCTGATTATGAATGATGTAAATATGGAAAACTGGGATGAAGCAAATATCAAGATTGATGATTTAAATAATGCATGGATGAAAATAGTTAAAAGAGTTCAATTCAGCGCTGAAAGAAATGAAATCAATGATTTTGACAAGAGTGTCGCACGGCTTAGAGGAGCTATATTGGCAAAGGATAAGGCAGGTGCTATGATGGAACTTTCAGAGGCTTACGAGCATTGGGAAAACTTAGGAAAATAAATAAGCATCATCCTCAGCTTCTTTCATTTACAGCTTAAGCGACTGACACAAATCAAAGATTTGGTGTCAGTCGCTTATTTTAATTGATTTTATCTTTAATTTTTTTAATAAGACCCTATGATCTAATTCCATTATAAATAAGCTTACAATCATTAGACATGCACCTATATATGACTTTAATGTCAGAACCTCATGAGCAAATATATAAGCAACTATACCCGCAAACACCGTTTCAAGAGAAAATATAACTCCCACGTGAGATGCGCTTGTATATTGCTGAGCTATTGTCTGAACTATAAATGCAGCTCCCGTGCATATTATAGATAAAAATAATACCGAAGCCCATATATTCGGTGTTGTGGGAAAGTGCGGTTTTTCAAATATGAATGCAAGAAATAAGTTAAGTATTCCCGTAACTCCCAACTGAAAAACTCCGAGCTGGAAGGGATTAACCTCTTCCTTTTGAACAGCTCTCTCAGTGACCAAAAGGTCAATTGCGTACACGAATGCACACATAATCGACAGCAAATCGCCAAGCAAATTATCATAATTAATAGAAAAATTATCTTTTAACGTTAATAGTGCAATTCCGGTAACGCTCATTATTATTACCAGAACGAGTTTCTTTTCAGGAGCTTTTCTGTATATCACACTTGATAAAACAGGAGTGAAAACAACCGACAGCCCACATAAAAAACCTGTGTTTGACAATGTTGTGTATTGAATACCAAAGGTAGCACCTATGTATACAAATACCAGAAGAACTCCCAAAATAACACTGTATTTTAAGGTTTCCTTCGAAACATTTCTTAGTTTACGATAAGATAAAGAGTACGCAACTGCAAAAGCAATCAGAAATCTGTTTGCATTTAGTGTAAATGAGCCCATGTCTTCTAAACTTATATCTACCAGCAAATACGATACTCCCCAGCATAAGGTAACCAACAAAAGCATCATATCAGCTTTTATTTGCTTGGTCATAATTAAACCCCCTTTAACCTATAGAAATTATACATCATTAAAAATTAAAATGCTATAATTTTTAATTTAACATATAATTTATATATAATCGGGGGTAATTTTGTGAATCGCAAAAATATAGTAATTTATAATATTATAATTTTATTTAACTTATATTTTTTTATAGCGGTATGCTTTTCTATAGTTTACATAGCTTTAACGATACTTAAGCTTGGTTACATAGTAGACCATTATGCTTCAGCCGCACATCAAAACCAGCTTATAGATTTAATCAGCCGCTCTCTGTATTTCAGCTATATAACATTGTTTGCCGTAGGATACGGAGATATGACACCTTTAGGACTTTCCAAAGCAGTATCAATGATACAGGCATTTGTGGGATTCATTCTGCCATATGCTATATTGTTAAAATATTTGATTTATAAGCCAAGTTTTTTAAAAAACCATAAAAAATAAGAATCTGAACAGTTACATATCTTTAACGGTCCACTCCTGCCATACGTTCCCTACAAGCTCTATTCCCGGCTTAAGGGTTTTTTTACCCGGTTCCCATACAGCCGGAGTTACTTCCTTTGCCTTGGTTTTTCTTACTAACTGGTTAGCCTTTATCTGCCTTATACCCTCATTCACATTTCTGCCTACGGGCATCGATAAAATTTCCATAGCTTGTAAATATCCATCAGGATCGATAATAAATGTTCCTCTTAAACTCACTCCGCTTTGTTCGTCATAAACCCCGTACATTTTTCCTATTTCGCCGTTTTGATCAGAAAGCATCGGAAACGGTATATTTCCTGCTGCTTTTGACAGCTCATGATCATTCCAGACTTTGTGCGTATAAACCGAATCAACACTGCAGGATAACACCTGCACATCCAATCCCTGAAATTCTTTATGCATAGCAGCAACTGCCGCAACTTCAGAAGTTCAGACAAATGTAAAGTCTCCGCCGTAAAAGAATAAATAAATCCACTTACCATTATAATCCTGTAAATTCACATTAGTGAATTGTCCGTTGTAAAATGCCTGCGCACTGAATACAGGAGCCTGTTCGCCAACTTTAATCATAGTTCCTCCATGTTGTTATATTATTTTACAATCATATTATGACCTTAATATTACGTAATAAACATTCCATATAAATTTAATGGCAATAAAAAAAGGACTCCAGCTTTCAATGAAGCATAAGTCCCTGATATTATTAACTCACTATTTGATAGTAAACTCTTGCAGTTAAATAATATACCATCAGATAGAATAAGGCAAACACAGCTATAGTTGCTACCGTGCACATAGCGAATAATGGTACATTTGTCATACCAAATATTAAAAGCAATTTAGTAATTACCTTAAATGCAAATACGATGTGTACAACTGTGGTTATAAGCGGTAAAAAAAACACGGTCAGCACCTGGCTTTTAATCGCTTTTTTTATTTCACTGCGGCTCATTCCGACCTTTTGCATAATATCAAATCGTTCCTTATCATCGTAACCCTCTGCAATTTGCTTATAATAAATTATTAAGACAGTTGCCATTATAAACAGTATCCCTAAAAATATACCTAGAAAAAACAGCCCTCCGTACATTGTATAAAAGCTTTCTCTTGAAAGTTCCGGACCATCTGCTCTGCCGTAAGTATCACTTTCTCTGATAGAGCTATTTATATTATTAATGAGGTTTACATGAACTTCGCTGTCTTCATCAATATTAAACCCATAATAATACGAACGAATATCAACTCTTTCAGTTATATTCATGGAAGCAGATATTCGATTTACCGTATCTAAGCTATTGACCACAATAACATAGGAATTTGTTATGCTCGCCATAGCCCCTCTGTCCAATGAGCTTAAAGACGTTAATTTTTCTTTTATTGTTATATTGTATCCGTTTAAATTTAATTCATTTGCTGTTATGCTGCCTCTTTGTGAATACAATAAGCATTCATCATCCTTCAGCTCAACGGCTTTGTTTTCCATTCTATTGAATTCCTCAAGTGTAATAATTCCTATCGTTGAAATACTGTCCATTGTATCAAAGCGATTTTCTACCGGCTTAAAATATGTTCCTTCCTGAATAGCAAGAAGTTCCGTAGAGCGATAGTAAATTACATCTTTTTGTTCAATGTATGCGTCAGATGTTTGCTGATTTATAATTTCATTTAACGTTTTTGCTTCTTCATCTGAAATTTCATAAGCACTGACAATTATATCTTTGGGATACTGTGTTTTCAGAATATCCTCCATACCCACGTATAATGATATGGTTGAGGAAATCATAACAATAACCATAGTTGATAAAATACAGATATTGGCAAGACCTGCAGCATTTTGTTTCATACGGTATATCATGCCTGAAACGGAAATAAAGTGATTAGCTTTATAGTAATATTTTTTGTTTTTTCTTAAACGCTTTAGTACTGCTATGCTGCCTGCCGTAAACAAGCAATATGTCCCTACTATAACTAACATAACAGCTACAAAAAATAAATTTAAAGCAGCTAATGGAGATTCGGTAACAACCGCTATATAATATCCTGTGCCAAGGCACAATGCTCCGACTATTGTTAACAACCACTTTGTCTTTGGTTCCCTTTCACCTACATTTCCGCCTTTTAATAACTCAACGGGTTTAGACAAATGAACCTGTGTAATATTGAATATAAAGTTTATTACATTGATTGAGCCGAAAAGGCACAGTGAAGCGAATATTGCTGTTGGTGATATTTCAAATCCAAAAGTTGCATCGAAGGATAGTATTTTAAAAAGAAATAAAATTATTAACTTGCTTAATAAAATACCGGACAATATACCTACGGTAAGTGTAATTGCCGAAGTAATCAATGTTTCGAAAAATATTATTTTGGATATATGCTTTTTTTCCATACCAAGTATGTTAAAAAGACCGAACTCCTTTTTACGCTTTTTAATAAGGAAGCTGTTGGTGTAAAACAAAAATATAAGCGAAAATATTCCGATTACCATGGCACCTAATAACATTACCTGTCTTAAGGACCCGCTGTCCTGTACAATTTCTATATCTTTCGCCACAACCAAAAAGCAAATATTATAAAACATCATGATAGTACCTATGCAGGTTAACATATATGGAATATACGTTTTAGAGTTCTTTTTGATGTTGTTTACGGCAAGCTTAGGATAGAAAAATTTATTCATTTCTATCACCGCCTGTAGCTATCATAGTAAGTGTGTCTGAAATTTTCTGATAAAGATCTTCATTTGACATAGAAGCTTTATAAAGCTGATGATAGAGCTGCCCGTCCTTTATAAACAATACTCTTTTTGCGTGGCTTGCGGCTTTAACGCTATGCGTAACCATAATTATTGTCTGTCCGTCATTATTAATTTCATTAAATAATTTTAAAACACCGTCAGAAGCCCTTGAATCAAGAGAGCCGGTCGGTTCATCCGCCAGTATCATCTTTGGATTAGTTATAAGTGCTCTTGCTATAGCTGTTCTTTGTTTTTGACCTCCGGATATTTCATACGGATATTTGTTTAATATATCAGAAATCTCTAACTGCTTTGATATAGGTTTTAATTTTTCATCCATCTCATTATAAGATTTTCCCGCTAAAACCAAGGGTAAGAATATATTATCCTTAACCGAAAATGTGTCCAGCAGGTTGAAATCTTGAAATACAAAGCCAAGGTTATCTCTTCTGAATCCGGAAATATCCTTTTCGTTGATTGTTACAATATTTTTTCCGTTTAATAATATTTCTCCATTCGTTGGTTTGTCCAGTGAAGCAAGAATATTTAATAAGGTTGTTTTTCCGGAACCGGATTCACCCATAATTGCTACGTATTCACCTTTTTCTACAGAAAAGGAAACATTTGACAGTGCCTGAACAGGATTACCCCCAAAACGGGTTGTATATATTTTTTTCAAATTTTTAACTTGTAAAAGTGACATATTTACCTCCGATAATTTTCTTCCTGCTCATATTATCAAAACATTAATGCATCCTGCCATAACTTTGGCTTACATTTTTATTATTATTCTTACATATATGTAAGTTTACAGGCTGTTAAAAAAACTCATACTGCAAGGCGCCGGCTGAACAGCAACGACGCAGCGGGGCTTTTTCAGCCGCCTGAGGTTATTCTATATCTATATCTAAAACATCAAGTCCTATTTTAACCTTTGTGCCCTTTTTTGTATCCGATTCGATGGTAATTGTATGCGAAAGCTTATTCAGTATTTGCTTGCATAAATACAGCCCTATACCTGTAGATTTTTTATCTTCTCTGCCGTTATACCCCGTAAATCCTTTTTCAAATACTCTCGGTAGATCCTCCTGTTCAATTCCTATGCCGGTGTCTTCTATGACTAAGGTGTCTGATAATTTCGGGTCCATGTAAATTCTGATTTCACCGTGATGCGTATATTTCAAAGCATTTGATAATATTTGTTCTACAACAAAAAGCACCCACTTTTCATCTGTCAAAACAGTGTGGTTCAACTCATCATAGACCAATACTATTTTTTTACGTATAAATAATTTGGAATATTTCCTTATTGCTTGTTTTACAATATCATCAAGGGAATATTTTTTGAACAGCAAATCCGAGTTGAGGCTGTCGAGACGAATATATTGCAAAGCCATTTCAACGTATTGCTCAACCTTGAAAAGCTGCTCTAAGAGCTCGTTGTTTATTTCGGATTTTTCTGATTGAAGTATTAACCTCATCGCAGAAATAGGTGTTTTTATCTGATGTGACCACACGGTATAATAATCCATCATATCTGTGTAAGATTTATTCTTTTCATTAATATTTTCTACGCTGTTATCATGTATTATTTTGATTAAATCCTGATAATCCTTTTCGATCAGATTAAGTGAGTCATTAATTTTAATGTTTACTTCCGTAACATTGTTTTTTAATCTTAAAAGCTCCTTATGTTTTTTATAAAACCTTATAAAATCCAATAGTACAACAATTAAAATAAACATTACAGCGAGCAGCATTGCATACAATACCGGTTCTACAGGCAATGAATAAAGCGAAAAAATAATGATAAAAACAGTGACAAATATAACCGCAGATATGATTGCAACAGTTTTTCCTGCAAAATATTGAAACAAAACTTTAAAAAACTCTCTCATTTAACCCACCATATATCCCATACCTTTTTTGGTTTTGATAAAATTATCAAGTCCTATTTCTGAAAGCTTTTTTCTCAGTCGTGTTATATTTACAGTCAATGTATTATCATCAATGAATTGGTCGCTTTCCCAAAGATGCTGCATTATTTCTTCTCTCGAAACAACTTTCCCTATATTGTCCATAAGAAGCTGCATTATCCTGTAATCATTTTTTGTCAGTTCAATCTTTGTATCGTTGTATGTAAGGGTTGTGTCGTTTAAATTCAACAAAACACCATTATATTCTATTTCATGAATATATTCCTGAAGTGAATAGGCTCTTCTCAATAATGCTCCTATTTTTGCAGTTAAAACGTTTAGGTCGAAGGGCTTTACAATAAAATCATCACCTCCCATATTCATAGCCATTACGATGTTCATATTGTCAGAAGCCGAGGAAACAAACATTATAGGCACCTTTGATATTTTCCTGATTTCATTGCACCAATGAAACCCATTGAAAAAAGGCAGCATCACATCTAATAAAACAATATGCGGTTTATGCTCATTAAATTTCTCTGTAACATTCTTAAAATCCTTAACATACTCCACATTGTAGCCCCATTTCAAAAGATGAGCCTTTAATGTGTTCGCTATTGTTAAATCATCCTCTACGATCAGTATATTATACATTTTTGCCTCCACTCCTAATTCTGCTTATCTCCGTCTTTTAACTTATTTTATATCAATATCTTGATTTTATCAATCAAAATCACCCTAAGGGTGATTACAGAATATTTTTTTTATAATAAAATGCTATTATCAAGAAAATATTTACTTTTGGAGGTATATATGAAAAAGATTATTACATTGGCTCTATGTTTATTTTTACTGTTGTTCAGCATGACCGGTTGTGAAGGAAACGCAGAGCAAAAAAGTGTTCAGGAACCCCAAAAAATTGAAGAGGCAGATAAAGAATTAGAAGAGGCTATGGACGATTTGGGTGAAGCATTGTCATTACTGGCAACTCCCGGATGGCCAAAGGGCAAAATTTCTGATGATGTACCCGAATACCCTTACGGTGAGGTAACCAATTCAGGTGACGGAGGTGATGGCGAGTATTTTATATTAATATCACCTACAAATGTCGATGAGTTAGCTGAATATTTATCGCTTCTTGATGATAAGGAATACATCGTTTCAGGTGATAATGAAGCAAGATTGGGTACATTAAATATTCGTTTTCAGTTCAATACAAAGGAAACACTGCAGATGGTCGTATATGATGCAGGAACTTCAGAATGGTCTGGATTCTTGGGAGATGTACTGAATCCTGAAAAAGGAATTATGTACGATGAACCATATATTATGGTAATAGATGATGACGAAAAAAACTCCGGTCATTATTACAGTGCAAGCTTTTCATTGATTGATTTAACAGAGGAAGATTGCTATGAATATATATCAGGGCACTCGGATAACGGCTGGCGCGAAAGCGGTGACATGGCATTTAAGGATGTTACCATTGATGGAGTTGAATGTGAACTGATGTTGCAATTTGTTCAATATTATGATGGGGTGGCAGATTTCTTAATAGAAGCATGGAAAAAATAGACAGGTCTGTGGGGTTAGTTATAAAAAATTAAGGCGTTGAAATTTTCCAACGCCTTTACAATCAACAGAAGCTTTGCTCTGTTCTATCAATTATTTCATCCTGCAATGCCTTTTCAAGATTGTTAAAATGATCTGAATAGCCGGCTACTCTCACTATTAAATCCTTATACTCATCAGGATTTTTTTGAGCATCAATCAATGTACTTCTATCTACAACGTTAAATTGGATATGATGTCCCATCATCTGGAAGTAAGCTCTGATTAAAGCTGATACGTTTGATATTCCTTCTTCTCCCGCGATTGACGAAGGTGTAAACTTCTGATTTAAAAGTGTTCCTCCCGTAGAGGTATGGTCCATTTTTGCACAGGATTTAATTACTGCCGTAGGACCATTCCTATCTGCTCCTTTTTCAGGTGAAATACCGTCAGTAACAGGCTTTTCTTTTAACCTTCCGTTAGCCGAAGCTGTCATAACCGAACCGAAATATACGTGACATGTGGTAGGAAGCATATCTATCTGATACGTAGCACCGCATACTGATTTTCTGCCTCTTATTCTGTCTCTTACGTTCACAAATACATCAATCATTATTTCATCGGCATAATCATCATCATTTCCGTATTTAGGAGTATGGTTTAATACTAGATTGTGTATCATTTCATATCCTGCAAAATCAGATTCCAATGCAGACAATAAATCCTTCATTGTAAATCGTTTTTGCTCATATACGTTATATTTCACGGATGCAAGACAGTCTGTAATAGTACCTATGCCTACTACCTGAATGTATCTGGTATTATACTTGGATCCGCCGGCATTGTAATCCTTGCCGCTTTCCTTGCATCCCGTTGTAAGAACAGACATAAACGGCGTAGGCATGTGTTCGGCGAATATTTTTTCTATTACATTGTTTCCTGTAATTTTTACGTCGATTATATGCTGCAGCTGTTTGTAAAATGCATCTCTAAGCTGTTCATAAGAGGTAAAATCCTCAGGATTTCCGGTTTTTATACTTATTTGCTTGTTTGTGTAGTTATCAAAACCATTGTTCATCGTAAGCTCAAATATTTTAGGAACATTCAAGTATCCCGTTAAAACGTACGCCTCTCTTCCATGACAGCCCGTTTCAACGCATCCGCTGGAACCGCCGAATCTCGCATCCTCTAATGTCTTCCCTGAATTTAACAGTTCCTGAATCAACTCTTCAGTATTGTAGAACGCGGGTTGACCCCAGCCCTTCCTTGATATCTCAATTGCTCTTCTTAAAAATTCTTCAGGAGTTTTTTCACTTATCTGAACGTTGGAGCTTGGCTGTAACAATCTCATTTCATCCATTGCGTCAAGAATGATGTATGAAACGTCGTTTACTCCATCCTCTCCTGTATAAGGATTTATACCTCCTGTATTAAGATTTGCAAAGTCAGTGTATGTTCCGCTTTCTTTTAACGTAATACCAACCTTTGGAGGTGCAGGCTGATTGTTGAATTTAATCCACAGGCATTCCATCAATTCTCTTGCTTTATCATAGTCAAGAGTTCCTTCTTCAACCTCTCTTTTGTAGAATGGATACAGATATTGGTCAAATTTACCCGGCGAAAAAGCATCCCATGTATTAACTTCCGTCGTTACACCGATGTGTACGAACCAATACATCTGAATTGCCTGAGCATAGGTTTCCGGCTTATGAGCAGGAACAACATCACAGTTAGATGCAATCCATAAAAGCTCTTCTTTTCTTTCGGTATTTGTTTCTTTTTCTGCTAATTCTCTCGCATAGGCAGCATATCTTTTACCGTAAACTATGACTGCGTCGCAGGATATTGCCATTGCCTGAAGCTGAGCCTTTTTATCATAAGCATCGTGATTATTTAAAAAATCCAGCTTTTCTATTTCTTCTTCTATTTCTTTTTTTAATTCCAAAAATCCCTTGTTGTAAAATTTATCATCCGCAACAGTATGGCCCGGAGCTCTTTGTTCCATAAATTCAGTGAACATTCCTGCCGCATAACAGTCCTTCCACTCCTGTGTCATGGATGATAATATTTTATCTCTCGTTGATTTACCCTGCCAATAAGGAAGTATCTTTTCTGCCTGAATTTCTTTGTCTTCTTCCTTCACCTTGAAATTTATATATTCTCTGTCATTCATAACCGTCATATCTTCTACGGTGTGCGCACAAAGCTCGGGGAAAGTAGGAACAATCTGAGGTCCTTCACTTTTCTCACCTACAATTAATTCACCCTCTCCGATATAAAGATTTCTGTTTTCCATGTAGTACTTAAAATTCATAGCGCGAAGAACAGGTGTTTCTACAGTACCATAATACTTATTATAAAATTCCGTTTCTAATAAAGCCCTTTCAAGAGAAACACTCGGCTGTGTAGATACGCTTACTTGTCTTAGCATTTTTGTTCTTTCAGTATAACCTCTCATATTAACCTCCTATTTTTACTTCATAACCCTTGCTTTCAAACATAGACATAAAACGTTGCATTTTTTCTTCTGACGGCTTAGACATTTTTTCTTCTTCATAATCCATGTCTAATTTTTTATATTTGTGCTTTGCTATGTCATGATATGGAAGCAAATTAACTTTTTTGATATTCAGATCCTTTATAAAATCAATTATTCGTTCAATGTGATCAGTGTCAGCATTTACGCCCTCAATAATTGGCAATCTGATATTTATGTTGTTATGAATTTTTGATAGTTTTTTCAGATTTTCTAAAATTGTTTTATTGGAAGCTTTAATATATTTCTTGTGCATTTCATCATCCATAAGCTTAATATCATACAAAAATAAATCCGTATATTCAGCAATTCTTTCTAAGCTTTCGAAATTAACCGCCCCGCTTGTATCGACAGCAGTATGTATATTCTCTTCCTTTAATTTTTTGAGCAGTTCCTCAACAAAATCTATGAACATTAATGGCTCGCCGCCTGAAACGGTAACTCCTCCTCCGGATTTTTCATAAAAAATCCTGTCCTTCAGTACTTCTTTTAATACTTCTTCTACACTATAGTGCTTTCCGACAACCTGCCTTGCCTCCTGAATACAGTATATTTCGCAAAGGCCGCAGAAATCACACTTATACATATCGGTTGTAAGTATATTGTCTTCAATTTTAATGGCATTTTTGGGACATACTTTTACACATGTTCCGCACAGAACACATTTTTCAGCATCATATAATATTTGCTTTTCATATTCTTGACTTTCCGGATTATGACACCATAAGCATTTTAAAGGACATCCTTTTAGAAATACCGTTGTCCTTATACCCGGACCATCATGTATTGAAAACTTCTGAATGTTAAATATAGCAACTGTATTCATTTTCTCTCCAAATAATTTAATCAATTATATATATGCAATTTCCTTGCCAATTCAAGGTGGCTTGAATTCCCGCAAAATATTATTGACCTGAAATATATTGTACAACATTTTTGCACAGTTGTCATAAATTTATGACAACTGTGCAAAAATATGCCATTTTATATTTTAGAATTATGATAAGCTTTATAAGAGTGCGGAGTAATTTTATTATTATCAACAAATACAGGCTTGTATAAATAAGGCATATCAGTTAAACTAAATAATATATTTTTTAAGAAAAGGAAAACAAATGAGCAATAATACGAATTTAACAGAAGGCAAAATACTGAGCACGTTGGTTAAATTGGCACTTCCTATAATGGGCACCTCTTTTATACAGATGGCGTACAACCTGACCGACATCATATGGCTTGGACGACTCAGCACAAATGCTGTTGCCGCTGCCGGAGCTGCCGGATTCTTTTTATGGTTCGGTTCAGCTTTAGTTATGATTACGCAAATCGGAGTTGGGGTAAATGTAGCACAAAGCTACGGAAGAAATGATTTAGATGGCGCAAAAAAATATATTTTTAACGGTTTTCAGTTAGATATTACAATAGCACTTTTGTACTCTTTATTTCTATTTACCTTCAGGCACAATATAATAGGGTTTTTTAATTTGCAGGATGCTGAAGTGATAAAAATGTCAGTTGAATATTTGACTATAATCTCCATAGGAATAATATTTCATTTTTTAAATCCGATATTTTCAACTATTTTAAACAGCTCGGGCAACAGTATAACACCTTTTAAAATTAATACAATCGGAATGATTGCCAATATAATAATAGATCCCCTATTAATATTCGGGCTTGGTCCCGTACCTGCATTAGGTATAAAGGGGGCTGCATTAGCAACTATATTGTCGCAATTTTTTGTATCATTACTATTTTTTATAATCGGAAAATTGAATAGCACTGTTTATTCTAATGTAAATTTATTTGCAAAGCCTGAAATAAGCATAATAAGAAACATTGTAAAAATAGGCATACCGCCTGCTATGCAAATGGGATTGCACGCTGTTATAAGTATGCTTATAACTAAAATTATTGCAGGATTCGGACCCGTAGCCGTTGCTGTTCAAAGCATCGGTTCGCAAATAGAATCTATAACATGGATGACCGCAGAAGGTTTTTCTGCCGCCATATCGGCCTTCACAGGCCAAAACTACGGAGCAGGTAAGCTGCAACGTATAAAAGACGGCTATCATAAGGGCATTCAGGTGTTGGGAGGTTTGGGAATTATATCTACGCTGCTTTTAATTTTCGGAGCCGAAGCATTGTTTACTTTATTTGTCCCACATGACCCCGCAGCAATTAAAGAAGGTATAACTTATTTGAAAATTTTAGGACTTTCGCAATTTTTTATGAGCATAGAAATAGGAACCACAGGTGCATTTAACGGCTTGGGCAGGACAGTTCCCCCGACCATTAACGGCATTATCTTAAATGCATTAAGAATTCCTTCAGCAATATTACTCGGCTCTGCAATCGGACTTTCGGGAGTATGGTGGAGCATAAGCGTAACATCAATTTTTAAAGGAATTATATTGTATGTATGGTTCAAGATAGCATTTGTTAAAATAATGCAAGGAGAAAAATAATGAAATATATTTGTTCGAAATGCAATGCTGAAGAAGAAATTACAACTTATAAAGCAAAATGTGATTGCGGAGGTTTGTTTAAGCTTGATTATAAGCCTCCTAATTTTGATTTGTCACTAATTGACAGGAACACATGGAGCATTTTCCGTTATCGTAATTTTATGGCTTTAATGGATGAACAGTGGAGAAATATTTCACTTGGTGAAGGTATGACTCCAACTATTAAGTTTGATGATGATGTAATTCTAAAAATGGATTACTTCATGCCCACACTGTCTTTCAAGGACAGAGGTGCAGCCGTTTTAATATCTCATTGTAAATCAATAGGTGTCGAGTCCGTGGTGCAGGACTCAAGCGGCAATGCGGGAAACAGCGTAGCTGCCTATTGTGCCAAAGCAAATATTGGCTGTGAAATTTTTGTTCCTGAAGGAACATCTCCTAAAAAAATAGATATGATTAAATCTCATAATGCACGTGTAAATGTAATTCCCGGTTCAAGAGATAATTGTGCGGATGTATGCAGATCAAAGGTTGAAACCGAAGGGAAATATTATGCCAATCACGTATACAATCCGTTTTTCTACGAAGGAACAAAGACATATGTATACGAGATATATGAACAGCTCGACAGAATACCTCAAAATATATTTGTTCCGCTGGGAAACGGCACGTTGTTTATTGGAATAATTAAGGGGCTGGAGGAATTGATCGAAAGTAATATCATCAAAAAAATGCCGAACATTATTGCCGTACAAGGCGAAAACTGTGATCCTTTCGTAAAAGCTTTTGAAAACAAGGAAAAACATCCTGCTTTAATAACACCTCGACCAACCATGGCTGAAGGAATTGCAATAGGTATTCCCATGAGGGGTGAAGAAATTTTAGAATATATCTATAAATATAATATAGAAATGATTACCGCACCCGAAAATCAAATTTTAAATGCGCGAGCTGCCCTTGCGGCAAAAGGTATTTACTGTGAGCATACGACAGCAGCAACCTATGCTGCATATTTAAAATATTGTGAATTATACGGAAAGACACCTGATTCCTTAATACCGATGTGCGGAGCAGGACTCAAGTCAGACCATTAATTACAGCTTAATTTTCAGTAAAAATATAAGTAATGTAGCTTGTTGTTTCATCCATCCTCTGTTGAACAATAAGCTCCGAATTACTGTGGTTTAACATATGTATATCGGATTCATACAATTTGTCCATCAATTCGAGTATTGTTACAATGCTTACAGGTGAATCCAGATTGTCATTGGTGAAGGACATAATTTTATTAATGTCCTTATTTTGGATTGCTTCCATGCTTATTAAATCCATTTGGTTCGCATGTTCTAAATCGAGGTAATGCGAAAAATCCACCGATGCAATAAACAGCGTTTTTTCAATGTCCACCATATCACTCAGGTCACCAACCAACTTTTCTATATCCTCCGGCTTTGTCTGCTTAGACATTGCCAACCCCACTATTTTTGCATCATTCAGATAATATTTTACGAAGGGAACAATACTTGAAACAGAATGCTCCCTTGTCATTTTGTCATCGTCCTCTATCAGAAAATCATTTTGTAAAAGCTTTCTTGTTATATCTTTTTCCGTTTTAAGGACGCCCGTAGGTGTTTGCCAATCCTTCAGAGTTGTAAAAACCTTTCCCATTAAAATACTTTCATGGTCGGGACCTATTAAAACCACCGTTTCATATTGATGCTTTTTTACATTCTGAAAAACCTCATGTATCAGGTCACTTGCAAGCAGGTGATGAGGAAGGATGGAACCGCGTATGGCGGCTCCGTGATTATATAATTCAAATTGTTTTATATTGACGAAATAAACAGGATCATAATATAGGCATTCTATATTATTTTCACTATAATAATTACCGTCATAGCTTTCCGGCTGCTGAGAAGGCTTTAAATCGGTTATTATGAATGCTGCTGTTATTAAAAAAACTACTAAAAATATTTTCTTCAATGCTTTCCTCTATTCTACAGGCTGTTGAAAAAGTTCATCAGCCTTATTAATTTATGGTTAAACTTGTTTTATCAACATAATTCAATTTAGCTTCCAGACTTTCCTTTATTACGGCGTAATCAACGGTATATTCTCCCTTTTGTGCTGCCTGCATATAGAATTCGATCGGTCTTACAGGCTGATCCTTGTCGTAATGATAATAAAATGTAAGCTTTTGACCGTCAACATAAGCCATGTAATCCTCAATGCCTGCTCTGACATATCTGAAACCTGACGGAACTACATAGGTTATTTCGTAGCTTCCGTATTCAACAGCAGGAGCAATGCTTGGAGTTATGGTCACTGTTACAAGGTCTGACTGATTGTATTCTTTTTGTTCCGATGCCGTACCACTAAGCTCATAGCTTATGTTAATGGACATTTCATCGGATTTGTTTTTATCCAAATCATCCTTGTTTCCCAATGCATCAACTTTACACGCAATACTTCCTTTGATACCGCTGAATTTAATATCCTTTATTTTATCCTTAGCGATTGCAAAGCTCTCTCTGTCAAACAGCTTCAATTTATATGTTTTCTTGGTACCGTCTGCTGTTACCGTCACTTCTCCGGACAAGTCCTTGATTTCGTCTAATTTCATGATGTCCCTGTTCATAATGTAAATTAATTGTTCAAAGTTGCTCAATGTCATTTTAGATGGATTGTTATATATATATCTGAACAGCTTATCCCCGGTATCAAAGTTATTGAGCTTTACACCCAGCACCGATAAAAGTGCGGTTATTTCATAATTGTCCGCATCATTCTGTTTGTTGTCATAATACAGATAATCACCTGATTTTGATGAACCGTTTATAAATTCTTTATAATACTTGTTTGCCGTTTTCTTATCTCCCAGCTCTGCCAAAGCCAATGAAAGATATATCTTATCTCTGTTCTCCAAGCCGGATTCGTTATTATCCAGCAAATCATAAATTTTAAGCAGCACAGGTTCCTTATATTTGCTGAGTCCCCATAGCGCTGCGGAAACATCGGTATTATAATCCTCAGTTCTTTTCAACGTATTTTCAAAGCAAACTTTGAATTTAGTATTTAAGTATTCGTCATCAACTAAATTGGCTAATTTGACCGTTATCTCAATATCCTCTTCAGAATACGGCAACAGCTTATATCCCATGTATCCCTGATTATCCGATGATTCATATTCGCTTATTTTAGCCCTGAGCTCCTCCTCAGAAAAGTCTATATTCGTTTTAAAGTAATCATTTATATATTTTTTAGCAATCAATGAACAAACTGTCTGATCAATTCTTCGCCCTCCGCCTGAGGAAATCAAATCCAAGCTGTTATAAAAATCGGAACGGCTTTCATTAAACAATGTTATAACAGGATTAGAATATACCTCATCCAATACCGTTTGTTCGGTAAGCTTATAGTAATCCGTATTATTAAAATAAACGTAAGATTCCACGACTGAGAATTCTTCCTTTATAGCATCCTTATTGTTTTTACTGCCTGCTGTCACATATATTTCGTAAATTCCTTCATCCAGCTTGCCTAGCAAAGCATTGGTATAATCACCTATTACCCCTTTTGTATTTACATCCGTTTTTTTGCCTGTTTCCTTATTTACAACGCTTACACTGTACTCCACCTCTTCACCTGCAACAGCAGATATTCCAAAGGTTCTTAAGGATACATTGATATTATCGTCCTTAAGATATTCCTCACCCATTATTAAATCCACAAAAAACGGCAATCCGACAGTTATGTTTTTCTTGCCACTGCCTACGTAAAGCTTATCTGATATCCCCTGGTACGTTATCCTCCATGATGTCAGATTGTCAGGCAGCTTAAATTTTACAGTTGCCTTACCGTCCTTATCGGTGGTCACAGATGTGAAAGCAGTCGTGTCGTCAAAATCATCTCTGAACGCATTGTCATTACCTCCGCCGCCTCCCATTTCTGCCATGCCGGGACCGTCGGTGTACGGATCAACATTAGAAAGATATGATTTAATAACCCCGGGATACCACGCATATCTGTATGGACCAAAATATAAATCATTTAAGGTATTTACATTCTTTTCAAATACGGCAAAATACGCTTCATCTACGACACTTATATTTATATCCGCTACGCATGGTCTTTTGTTCTCATCAAATGCATGTATACTAAAGGTCGCTTCCTCCCCCGGCTTGTATTCCTCCTTATCGGTTGCAACATCAAAATACATTTGTCTTTCTGTCACATCATATGCTATATAATTATCAACAGGATACATATATCCGTTCTTGATGTATATTCCTTGTATTGATACTCTTGAAATATAATCCTCCTTGAAAGGGAATTGTATTTTTGTACTGTCAAAATTAATGTAGTCAACCAGGCCGTTACGTGCAAACAGCAATATGAGATTGTCGTTATCAATGTCATTTACGGCAGCATTATCATATAATAACTCCATGCCGACATTTTCGTTTAATCTGTAGTATTCCTTATCGTCATTTTTTTCTAAGCTGTAGGATAATCTATTGTATGGTCTGAATCTTCCGTCAATATTCACTTCCTCTTCAATAGTTCCGTTTACATCACCGTAATATGATGCAATTATTTTATAGCTTCTGTCCTTATCAAAATTCGGTATCTGTACATTAGCAATTCCGGCAACAACATTTATATTTTCCCAGTAGACTGTATTTTGAACCCTTTTGTAATCATAAATTACCTGATTAACCTTATTTATAAAGTCATAATGCTCTCCGATTTTTTCTTTTTCATAATAATATTCCGTTATCATTACGTTGACTTCACCATCTAAGGGATTGCCTCTGAGGGAGCTTAAATCAATGTTATCTTCATTGTAATCCTTGATTACCAAATCATGCAGCATAATGTCTATCGTCGTTGGATTATCAGTGTTTCTATCTACCTCAAGCATTTTATGTTTTGGGAAAACACTGAAGCTGTCATACAGGTTTACCGCCATATCCTCCGCTTCCTTGTTGTAGCTGCTGATATTTACAGTTACGGGCCTCCAGCTCATGCTGCTAACCACAGTATTTATATTGAAGGTTTTTTCTCCGTTTTCACTTAATATTACTTCTTCTTCTTTATTGCTGTAATCTATAAATCCGTATCCGCCATAACCATATGTATTCACTCTCACTTTTAAATCAGGAACGGGATTCCCGTCAAAGAAGTCAGCATTAATTTTATACGTTAAATCATCACCGCTGTACATAACTTTTTTGCTCAACTCGCCGCTCATTGTGTACAAGGGCTTAGTGTACTTTCTTACTTCAACATATTGTGAAGATATCTGGAAATCATTGTCGTATACATCAATACGCAGCCCGCCTGATGCCGCATTTTTTAATTCAAATTTAGTTTCATATGTGCCGATATCCGTTAAGTCAGCTTCCTTGCTGTCTACAGCCATTCCCGTATACGTCTCCACAAGATCTATTCTGACCTTATTTACGGCACCCTCGTGCCTGCGTCTCGCAAATCCCCACACGTTGACGGTGTCTGTAGGCATGTATACGGGTCTGTCCGTATCTATATACCTGAAATATTCTGCCGCATAGTTCATGTCTCTGTAATAATAGTATTTAAACAATTCACCGTCAGCATAAATAAAATTATTGTAGCCATCAGCTTCAAGCCTCATAAATATCGTTTTATAATCCTCAGCTTTTTTGTTTATTGCCAATGCTCCGTTTTCGTCAGTCACGCCTATCTTTTCACCATTTAGAAATACACCGGCATTTTTAATACCCTTGCTGGTAATGCTGTCTATTGCATACACTAAAATCTGCTCTCCAAAAATTGCGTTGTACAGCATCATATCGTTTATCTGCATGAACAAATAGGAGCTAGTACCTTCTACGCTGAACTCTAATAAATAATAACCTTTTTTCAGTTCGCCGGGTAATTCAAACAATGCTTTGGAGCTATAAGAAAATTCTGTATCCACAAAGGGCTTTTGACTTATCGTATTTATATTGGTTAATATGCTGCCGTTTTTGACATCCTCAGGAAACTTGCCCGTTGCGGCATATTTATTGATATCGTTGGCAAATTCATCATCACTCTTGTACTGATATATGTTTATTGTAAACTCCTCATCATTGTATTGATTGTTTATATTTGCACCGATTGCCTTTACATTGCCTTCGGCTATATTAATCAGAGGGTTTTCGAAGTAAATTTTAGCAAGTTCATCAGGCTCAGTCTTAAAACTTAAAACATAATCCTCTTTCAGTTCCTCGGAGCCGTCATCCAATCCAAAGCCTTTTTTAATTGTTACGGTATATTTTGTATTGTTCTCTAATTTTTCAGGCGCAAAAATAACAGAGCTTTCATTTTTTATAAATCTGCCCTCTACTTCAGGTACAATTTCAAAACATTCATCTATATCCTTGAGATTTCCGAGGGAAAAATACATTTCTATACCGGAATGAACGGGAACATAATTGCTGTCATTTCCGGGAATCGTGCTTTCAACCTTAAATTCTTTCTTCGTTTGAAACGCCCATGAATATTCGTAAGGCTCATCATTTAACTTGACCTGATAAATTTTATCATTCTCTAAGCTGTTTAACGGAATGATATTAAAAACAGTGTTGGATATTTCTTCGATTTTAAATTCTTTTTCCGGAACTATCTGAAGGTTTTTCTTAACATAACTTTTACTTATGTTATCCTTACTAACCAGCTGAAAGCTTGTAGAATTATCAATTCCCTGCTTATCCGATTTCAATGCGGTAAGCTCAAATTTATCCTCATCATATTCCTTTTCAACCTCTGCAGGCTGATTAACCTCAGTATTATCCTTCTTAGTACATGCTGTTATTATTAAAATGATACACAAAAGTAACGCTAAAATTCTTCTACTCATGATATCCCCCAATTTTATTTACTAATACAGTAACATTATACTTTAGTTTCAGAAAATTTTCTACCACAATATGTAATTTATTTAATTCGTACCTTTATTAATTATCCGCATAGTATAATGCAGGAGGGATTTAAATGAATAAGTCAAAAAAAGCTGAAATTAGAATGCAAAATTTCGAGGAAACATTTAGATACGGCAATGTTGATGTCATGAAGCTCACCATCAAATATCCGGTGGTAAAGCTTCAGAACAACCCCGATGCACAAGCAATGATAAATAACCAGATAGCTATTGAGGTAAACGAATACCACCGACATGTTTCTGATTTTTTATACAACCAGGCAGTAAACGACTATAGAGAAGCACAAGAAAATAACTACCCGTTCCACGGCTATGAAGCGTATATGGAATATGTAATTACCTACAACGACAATTGCTTTTTAAGCTATTATTATGACAAATACGAGTATACCGGAGGAGCTCACGGTATGACTCTGAGAAGCTCGAATACATTCGAGCTGTGCAGAGGTACTATAATTCCGCTGTACTGCTTTTTTAAAAAAGGCTTAAATTACAGGCGTAAGCTTATATTTGAAATTATTAAACAGGCAGACGAAAGATTAAAGGAAGAGCCCGGTATTTTCTTCGATGATTACGAATCATTAATCATTAAAAATTTTGATGAAGATAATTACTTCCTTTCACCGGATGGATTGTCCATATATTATCAGCACTACGATATAGCTCCTTATTCAACGGGAATAGTGGTATTTACAATTCCATACAAAACGATAGGATGGTACCCATCCTGCTGATATAGGGGGTTTATCCCCCTATATTCACTGCAATACTATCTCCCTTATAACTCCGCAGGCCAGTCTCTTTCCTGAATTTCCTGACGGCTGTGTCCTTGAATCATCAGGGTTCTGGTGAATGATGATTGATTTTCCGATTATATCTGATACACTAAACCTGTCCGTAAAAAATACCATCCTTGAGTAACCGTCATTAGAAAATAAATTGGGAAAATCCCCCGCATGATTTCCGTGAGGCTGATTGTCCGGGTTCCAGTGTTCTCCTGCCGCTGTAAAGGGTTCCGCAGCATTTCCTGCATCACACGTCCCGTTTTCATGAATATGGAAACCAAGAGGTCCTATCGGGCTATTTCCGTTTGTAGCCGGGCTATATGGCGGGAGACCGTATACTTCTACGGAAACCTCTGTACCTCCCGGAACATCTGTAAATACTGCAATCCCCTCTATATCCGGTGCTAACGGTCCTCCGGATATAAATGTTGCCGCTCTGCGTTGCTTATTAATACTATCAGCCATAATATCATTTTTTAAAAAATTGCATTTATAATTGTTGTACATGCTATCCTCCAATTTTCAATATATAATATAGTATGGAAAATTAAAAAAATAGTTACGTAATTAAAAGATGAACCGCTAATTTCGAAGTCCAATTTATACCACGGTTAATTTGTTCTGATAAATGAAAAAATAAAAATAAAAACAACGAGGTAATCAATGAAGAAATTTAATGAAATACTATTGACAGAAGCAAAGCAGCCTATGGATCAAATAAGAGCTGATGCTGTTCAGCATATGGAATTAAATGATTTTATGGAATTGGAAGGGAAAAAGTACAAAAAAACAGATGACATCGATGATATATTAAATGAATTAAAATAATATGAAAGTTTATCTCACCTTTTGGATTTATATAACATAAGATATTATGATATATGAAAAGAAAGGAATGAATAAATTTGTATAACAAAGCTTATCAATACCCATATTACAGCAATTTCCACAGGTATAATCCGCCCATATATAATCCGTATTTTATGAATGAATATGTTTTTCCTTATATGCCGACAATTACTAAAATTAATGACTACATCGTTCATACACAAAACAACAGGGTGCTTGAACTGACAGACTACGGGCCTAATCCATTTGTAATAAATATCGATGAGGCAACTGAACAAAACAATAATTTTCGTACTGCATTATGGACAGGAGATAATCTGCAGCTTACGTTAATGAATATTCCCATAGGAGAAGAAATAGGTCTGGAAATGCATCCGGATACCGATCAATTCATCAAGATTGAAGACGGTCGAGGACTTGTATTGATGGGAGATGCCGAAGATAATTTAGATTTTCAGGAGATGGTTTACGATGATTTTGTATTCATAATCCCTGCCGGGAAATGGCACAACTTAATCAATATGGGCAACGAACCTTTAAAGCTGTATTCAGTATATGCACCGCCTAATCACCCCCACGGCACGGTACATGAAACAATAGAAATTGCAGAGCAAGAAGAAAACCTTTAAATAAAGCATAATCAGAC
>DCYG01000044.1:220265-294849 GCA_002331025.1 Firmicutes bacterium UBA2116
GTCTGATTATGCTTTATTTAACTTCGATATACACATCTACATTATAGTTAGGCAATAAAAATGAATCATTATTATCTATTGATATCTTAATGGGAACTATAGTTTCACCGTTATTTTTAAATGCCATTTGAGAAATATATTTGACGCTGCCTTCATATTCACGCATTCTGTCAGCCACGGGAACAATTCTTACCCTTGCTCCTACCTGTATATCTTTAATAAATTCTTCTGCAACCTCAGCTTCAATTATTAAGCTGTCAAGATCAGCAATGCTGAATGCTTTTTTTGAGATGTCGGTAATATGCCCCGTCTCATATTGCATATCATAAATTGCTGCATTATTGTAATGTGAAACAATTTGATTTTCTCTGATATACTGTTTATTCAGTTTGTTTTCCAAAGCTTCCATTTTGCTTTTTAATTGCATGATGTTTTCCATTTGAACAGCTTTCTCAATAATTTCAGATTCAGCCTTTTTATTTATTGAATCTAAAATATTACGAATTTCAAATTTAATATTATCCACTTTGTTTTTACTTTCATTTAGATTCATCTTAGATTGATTGTAGGTATCCTCTGTAATTGCTCCCTCTTTATACAGTCTTTCGTTATTGTTAAATTCACTGACTGCCGTTGAATATACCTGTTCTGCAAATTCTAAGTTACTTTTAAGCTTATCCATTTCTGTCTGCTGATTGTCTTTACTGTTCAGCTTAATTTGTTCATACTCTAATTCTGCTATGTTAAGCTGGCTTTTAATATCAGAAACCTGCACTTCATACTGAGACATATCCAAGGTCAAAATCGGTTCATCAAGCTTGATATGCTGACCGTTACTTACCAATATATCTGTGACAACAGATGTAAAATCAATGATAATATCCATTGAATCCTCCGCTTTTACAACGCCAAAGCTTTCAATTACTTTCTTTTCCTGTGATAAATCAATTTCTTCAACAGGCGCTGCCGTTTCCTTGGGAGTACACCCGTACATACTTAAGCTTAATAATATAATCAAAAATATTAAAATAGATTTTTTAAATATCATTTATTCCCACACCCTTCCATCTCTTACATTAATTATCCTGTTGCCGTATTTAGCCGTTTCATGCGAATGGCTGACCTGCAAAATTGTTTTTCCTTTATCTTTATTTATGCGTTGGAGTAATTTCATAACCTCATCAGATGTCTTACTGTCAAGATTTCCCGTTGGTTCATCAGCCAGAATTATATCCGGCTCGTTAATTAATGCTCGGGCTATTGCAACCCGTTGCTGCTGCCCGCCTGACAATTCTCTGGGTGTATGACTTTTTCTGTCTGACAGCTCAACCACTTCAAGTATTTCATCTAACCTGCTTCGGTAGTTTTTTATTTTTTTGCCGTCCAGCAATATGGGAAGCATTATATTATCCTCCACCGTCAAATTAGGTACCAAATTATAAAACTGAAATACAAACCCAACCTCTCTGCGCCTCATTATACTTTGTTCTTCGTCTGATAAAACAGAAATATCATGTCCCTTTATCGATATTTTGCCTGATGTAGGTTTATCCAAGCCTCCGATCAAATACAACAATGTACTTTTTCCTGATCCGGATGGACCCATTATCGTAATAAAATCACCTTTGTCAACAGAAAGATTTATTTCCTTCAATATCTCTACCGGTACGGTTCCCAGCATATATGTTTTATAAAGCTCTGCAACCTCTATTATCTTCTCCATAGCATCCTCCCTATTCATATTTAATCGCCTCAATAATATCAAATTTAGACGTTTTTAATGCTGGACTTATAGAAGCAATTACAGAAATTATTATTCCGCCGATTAAGGATATAACGAACAAATCAAATTTATAATGTATGGATAACGGAACCCTTATTGCCAGCATAATTTTAGGTACTGTCCAAAGCATCGGCAAGGCTCCCATAATCCCAACTATTGCACCTATGCATCCTCCCGTCAATGCCTCAATGAATATCATTTTCAGAGTTTGTTTTTTGCTGAGCCCTACCGAACGCTGTATCGCTATGGTGCGCTTTCGTTCAATAAAACTTATCATGTAGTTGTTAAAAACTCCAAAAACACCTATCAGCATAGCTAAGACCGAAAATGCTTTCAGAATAATCATAAATTGATTGTTTGATTCATAATTCATTCTTTCCATGTTTCTGATTGTATTTCCCCATACATCTCGTCTCATAAATTTTTCCTTTACAGATGCGAGAACAAGGTCGGGATCTTCAGATGTTTTTACGAAAAATCTGTTATAATACGGCTGGTTCATATCGGACTTAAAATATTTTTGAGAAATTAGTGCATTGCTTCCGTTTTGCATTATTGAGTCAAAAAAGCCTATTACCTTGTATGTTTTTTTGCCTGCATTCATTTCCAATATCAGTTCATCGCCGATTTCCACATCTAAGCTTTCTCTGGCCATCATGGCAATCAGAATATTTCTGCCTTCATCAAGCTTTTTAAATATTTCGTCATGATTGCCTTTGCCGTCCAGACGAAAAGCTACGTAATCTCTGTACTTACTTATATCAATCCCCTGCAGATATCCTATGCTGTAATCAGTATCCGAAACCCTGATACCCTGCCAGCTTTCATAAGCTCCGTATGTACCTTCCACACCATCAATGCTTCGAAGTACTTGTTCTGCATTCCTGTCTCCGTTTAAGCTGACCATTATATCAAATTTCCAGTCCTTATATCCATTTAACACTTCAATACCCACACTGTAGCTGATTGTATTAATCATGAGAATCACCGAAATTCCAATCGCCAATAGTGATATATTATTTAATATATTTTTATTATCCTTTAAATTTTTAACTGCAAGATAACCGATGTTTCCAAACATAAAGCTATAAATGTTTTCAAATATCTTCAAAATATATGTTGTAATGAAAGGAACACATATTATTACAGCCGCAAATGTCACAAGCAAAGATAAAACATTGATAACAATTGATACTGATTTTGGTGTAACAAGGGGCAAAGCAAAGGATAAAGCCAGCATTAATGCTACAATAACGGCTTTTTTGCTTTTTCTGATTGTTTTTATTTCAGTTTGATTCAACACTAAATCCTTTATCGGAATTTTGGATGCTTTACTTATAGGAATCCATGAGCTGACTATTGCAACTGATAATGCTAAAAGAAAGGTTGTTATTACTTGTATAAATCCAAATTTAATTGATACCTCTAATTGTCCGTTGTATGGATCCGAAGCCATAATCATTGTTATAAGGTATAAAACCGCAATTCCTGTAAATATCCCCAGAATACCTCCTATAATTCCGTATGCAAAACTTTCTCCGATAAGTACAATATCAGTCATACGCTTTGTAGCACCGATACTCCTGAATGTACCTATAACCGGAAGCCGCTCTGTTGTTATAACCTTGAATGTAGAATAAATAATAAATATGCTTATAAAAAGAACCATAACCGTCATCAGATATAGGGGCACAACAATAAACTGCATATATTCTCTGATTTCTTCAACGGTAAACGGCTCTCTGACAGTATACCTTGTATATAAATCACTGAGTTCATTTTTTACGTTTTGGATATCGGCTCCTTCTTCAAGCACCACATATGCATTATGCACCTTTCCCCTCATGTTAAGCATTGAAGCAAGAGTGTCCAAGGGCATTACCGACATCATACTGTCGGATTGGGGAGAATGCTGAAATATACCGGTTGGTCTTGAAATTCCCCAGACAGTCAATATTTTATTGATACCGCCTATTTCTATTTCAATCCTGTCCCCTACCTTGTAACCATACTTATCAGCAAATAATTTACTTAGAATAATGCAATTATCTATAAAATCTTTGCCGGCCGCCTTCTGGCTGTAATTTACAGGATTAAGCTTTTCCAGCTCTTCTAAATCGAATCCTTTTATATAGAGTTTTTCTGTTTTCGTTCCTGATATCTTACTTTCTTCTTCGGACAATTTATAAACTCCGCCCACAGATAAATCTCCGACTGCATAGGAAACTCCGTCGATTTTTTCATTTCTTATTTTAAATGTATTGGATGGGGAATTTCTGTCAGGAAAGATAATAAGGTCTGCCTTACCTGTCTGCATCTTGATCAGGGCTTCATACATACTGCTCATTGTTCCGGCTAAACCGCTTGATGCAAAAAAGAGAGCTGCAGATATGGTAACAGAAAATATAATAATAAATGATCTGAACTTTTTTTCAACAATACTTTTCGATAAAAATTTAACGATAATGCTCACAAAACACCGCCAAAAGATAGATTAGTTACAACAAATTTCCAGCGCGATTATACCATATATATTTATGTGAGCACAATAGGTTTATACGTTTTTTAATTGTTTTTTAATTGATTTTTAATATAATTACTGCCTTCCGTTCACCGTTTCATATTTAACAAAACTATCGCAATAAAAATGAGTATTATTCCAATAACATTCTGAGCGGTCAAAACTTCTTTAAAAACTATAATTCCGGTCATAGTTGCGACCATCGGCTCCACAAAAGCTATGACGGCAGCTTTACCTGCTTCTAATTTTTCCAATCCCTTTGTATATGCTAAAAACGGTATAAGCGTCGATACAATTCCAATCTGCAATATATCTGATAATAAATCACTGTTGTTCATTACTGCTTCGGTTAATGCACCAACTTTGCAAAAGGGTAAAATTGCAACAGATGCAACAATAAATGTATATACTGTAACTGTCATAGGATGATATTTTTTAAGTGCAACACTTCCGAATATACTGTAAAGAGCATAGAAAAATCCGGATGCAACTCCGGTTGCAATGCCCATACCTGATATGTTTAGTTCATTATTTGAAATTATGCCTGTTGTAAATACACATCCGGAAAAGGCAAGACACAGAGCAATCAATTTCTGCTTCGTAATCTTTTCCTTAAAAAAAATTGCCGACATAATCATAACGAAGCATGGAGCCGTATACAATAAAATTGATGCAAGAGAAAGCGGTGTTTGATTAATTGTGATAAAATAAAATACATTAAAAAATATGATGCTGATTATTCCTGTTCCTGCAAAATACCACAAATCCTTAAAATCAATCACAAACTTTTTTCTGTCTTTTAAAACCAGATAGATTATTAAGCTGACAGCGACTACGAAACACCTCGATGCGGTAATTTGTACGGAGCTCAATCCATATGCTGACATTGATCTTGTAAAAATTCCGATAATACCCCAGCAGCTCCCTGCAAGCATAATCAAAAAAACAGCTATTAATTCAGATGTTGATTTAACCCTTTGTTCATCCATTTAACATCCTCCGTATATTACTAAATTGGTTTTAATGTATTATATAGTTATTTTTATCTATTATCAATAAAATTGACAACAATACTTTAATTTATGATTTTATGATTAATTAACCAATTTTATCATACTTTCATATAATGGTTAGATAAACAGATAACATTGATACAGGAGGATATAAATGGCTATAAGACCACCTATTCTGCGAGCCGGTGATACCGTAGGAATAGTTACCCTCGGCAGTCCCCGCGATGCTGAAACAATTGATTCAAGAATACAAACCCTGCAGGAAATGGGATTTAATGTTTTAGTGGGGGATACTGTATATTCTGATGCCGGTATTGTTTCTGCATCACCGGCGGAACGAGCATCGGACTTAATGAATATGTTTATGAATCCCGATGTCAAAGCTATTATACCTACAAGAGGTGGTACGGGTGTATCAGATATTATTCCTTATCTTGATTATAATTTAATAAACCGCAACCCCACAATTATTACCGGATACAGCGATATAACAATATTATTAAACGCCTTATACGTATTGGCAGATTTAATTACTTTTCACAGCTTACTTTTAATAGATTTCAGACCTACCACTCCGGCATATAATTTTAATCAGTTTTTTACGGCAACATCAACATTGACTTCACCAAGACGGCTCGAAAATCCTCCCGGAATGCCATTAATAAGCAGAGTTCCGGGAAACGTAATAGGCTCAATAGTCGGAGGTAACCTTACATCATTCGTGGATTCATTGGGAACTCCTTTTGAGGTCGATACTACAGATAAAATTATATTGATTGAAGAAACCCATGAAGCAGCAAGCCGTGTTTACAGAATGCTTGCTCACTTGATACATGCAGGTAAATTCAGAGATTGTGCCGGAATTATAATGGGAGAGTGTTCAGGCTGCTATGCAAATTACGGCAGGTCCTATGAAGATATAATAAATGAAGTAATAGTACCGTTGGGCAAACCGCTCATGACAAACTTAGCTTCCGGTCATGGTATTTACAAAATGGCCATCCCCATAGGTGCAGTTGCAAACCTTAATACCTTCACCAACTCTCTGACGGTGTTAGAACCTACTGTCTCATTGGACTGAACGGCAGCGAAGCAAACCGGGCATTTCCATCAATCTAAAAACTAATATTGCTAATTTATATAATCTTTTGTATAATAACTATGTACCTGACTATGGAGGTTAATATGAATAATTTTAAAGATAATGAAAAAATTATGATTGAATATGCTGAAATGCTGAAAGCTTTAGCCCATCCCGTAAGATTATGTATAGTACATGGTTTGATAAATTGTGACGGCAGTAATGTGTCTAATATCCAAAACTGTTTAAATATGCCCCAATCAACCATTTCCCAACACCTATCCAAGCTTAGAAGCTACGGTATCATAACAGGTGAAAGAAACGGATTGGAAATTATTTATAAAGTAAGCAACGATAAGGTCAGGGCTTTAATTGAAGCAATATTTAATGAAAATATATAACTTAAAAAATCCAAGTATAATTTATACTAGGATTTTTTAAGTATATGATTATCTGTTTCCCTCTATAAATCTCTGCAATATCATTGCTGTTTCTGCTCTGGTCGCATTTCCTTTCGGTGCAAGAGTAACCTCTCCCCTTCCTTTGATAAGTCCTTTTCCAACCGCCCATTCCATTGCTGACAATGCATAATCCGATATCAAATCATTATCCTCAAATTCAGACAAATCTACCCCCATATCTTCTGCTTCAAAGTTTTTATATAGGAAGTATCTGTAAAGAATAGCTGCAAACTGCTCACGCGTTATATTTTCATTCGGGCAGAATCTGGTTTGATCAATACCTAATACAATGCCATTTTGTTTAGCCCATGCTACCGCATCATAGTAATAATCATCCTCTCTGACGTCGGTGAAATTTCCGTTTGCAGCCTGTGGTCGGTTTTCTAATCTGTGAAGTATTGTAACAAGCATACCTCTTGTGACTGATAATTCAGGACCAAAGGTGTCCGTTCCTGTTCCGATCATAAGTCCGTTCTCTGATACAAATTTAACTGCATCATAGAACCAATCCGTTTCCCTGACATCCTTAAACGGATTTACATACTCCTTCTGCAAATTGTCAGCCTTTGTCTTATCAGAGTCATCTTTACCGTCATCCGGATTCTCAACTGTATATAATGCCTCAAATGAAGTACCCGAACTATTAAAGTCAAATGTGGTGCTGAAGGTTTCTTCTCCGCCTACAACTAAAGAAGTTCTTCCGCCAAATTGCTTTGTTTCAATTGTCCTTCCGCTTTCATTCTTCAATTTTACTACTATATTTCCGCCTGATATTTCATTCATAGAATTATTCGTAAGCTCAACCTGCACTGTTGACCTGCCTGATTGAGATTTCATCCTGCTTGCAATTGAAACCCTCTCCATATTCTTGCCGATAAGCCCTCTAATTTTAACATAGTCCCAGTTATTTGACATATCAGCATCTTCAATTTCTTCACCGTCTTCTTCTATAGCTGCCTTGAAAAATATCCATTCTCCGTCATCAGGTATCTCTCCTTCTTCATTGAGTATACCCTGCAATGCCTCTTCGTCTAACAATACATTCTTGATGAACATACCGTTATTAATCATATTCAGCGAAGCTGCATCACTTATTGTTTCTGCTGCAATGGGCTCTGCTTCAGAGTCAGGGTTATCATATGCATAAAGCTTAACTGTATGCTTTCCTTCTGTCAGCTTTGAAAAAGTATTATTGTGAAGCATTACACTGAACATTCTCTCTCTTTGAACTTCCTTGACAACATCAATACCGTATATACCTATATCAGGAACATTTAATTTAATGTTACCTGAGGCAATATCCAAAGATGAAGGATATTTCCCTGTAACTGAATATGCAGCATCAGTAATTGTTTCAGGAACCAAGTAAAATATATTGATATCCTTGTACTGTCCGGGCATGATGTAATCTCCGGCTCCAAATTCATGAACTGTTCCTCCGAAATTAATATTTAAATTATTAATTGGCTCTATTCCGCTATTGTAAATTCGGAACATAAAAGGCATTTCATTTCCGGGAATAATTTCATTACGATTATAATAAATTTCTTCAATTGACACCTTATTTTTGTATTCTGCCTGTCCATAAATTATATTGCTATATTCATCTGCCCTATTATAATCGGTTGTCTGAAGCATAAAATTAATTTTACCGGTATTATCAACATATGCATCATAAAAATCTATGAGGTTGTTTTCATCAAGCTTTAAAAGTTTGATTTCAGGAGAAATTGAAACACTTTCACCATTTAAGATAAATTTCCTTCCCCATAATGCATGGCTGTAATTATCCTCTGCATCAAATTCCGGTTGAACCCATACTATGGACAAATCCTCTATATTCTCTGAACCCTTTGTAAACTTGAAATTACTGTAGATCGTATCAATCTCAGTTTCAAAATCATTATAAATATTTCCCTTTCCATCAACCGCTGTAACTCTGAGCACACTGTTCCCTGCAGTTTCTTCAGTTCCTGCTCCCCTGACTGAATAACCTATAACAAAGCGTTCCTTATCAGGGAAGGCAACAGATGTTATTTGCGGATTTTCATCTCTGTCTTCATTGTTGCTTAATCTTATATTTTTTATATTACCCTCATCATCAATTATTGCGCAGTATATTTCAGTATTGTCTGTGTCACCCATTGTTACTTCATAAGTTATGGCAGAAGTACCATCAGAGAGCATTTTTGCATTAAAGGTGTTTATACTGTCTATGCTTCCGTCATACAGACATTTTTCTTCACTCCATGCACTGCCGTCATATATTTTGTACATTATATTATCTATACCCTCAAAGCTTAATGGATTGTCCATATCACCAACGCTGAAGCTTCTCCATGCAACTATTGTTTTTTCTCCATTCGTTGCAACTACAGGACACATATCCGCCATGGAATTGTCAGTGAGGCGTGTAGTAACAAATTCAGAGCCATTATAAATACCGGCCATAATTTCTGTACTTGAAAGCATGTTTTGAATGTCTTCTGCTGTTGCTTCACTTCCTTCTATAAGTTCCATATCCGTTATAACCCTTGTCCATGCAGCTGCAGCATCAGATGATGTGCCGTCAACAACCACATCTGTGTCAGCATAGTCAGAAGCATCTATTTCAGCACCCTCTAAAAATGCACCCCCTGATTTCAGGGAAAAACAAACTGATGTATCCTTTATGTCATAGCTGTTCATATCCGATACATATACCATCATTTCTCCATCAGTACTTAATGCAGGATTGGAATAAGGATATGCATTGGACTGAATAATGCTTATACCTCCTGCCGACAATCTCCTTGGCATACTAAAATTCCAATATCTTTCATCAGCTAAATATGATCTGTCTTCAAAGGTGGCATGTTTATTAAAGCCTTCGCTGCCTGCCATATGTTTGTCTGATACTAAATTATATTGTATAGAATCATATTGTTTTTTTATGTTATTGTAGTCATTGAATGTCCACGTCTTGCTTCCTGATCCTATTTCATATGTGCCACCAACATTTATTACTACAAGTTTTATCTTGTATTCAATCCCTGTTTCTCCCGCTAACTTTATTCTTTGACCGTTACTGTTTTTTTGTGGACTTTTAAGCCACAAATATTGTTGGTCAATTGATACTTTTCCGTAAACCCCTGCCTTAAAGCTCACAACCTTATAATCGCGTCCAACACCACCAAATCCCCGTAAATAAACGTATGGTGAGAACTCTGTTGCAGAGATACTACCCTTATCCTTTCCTTCTTTTACTGTCTTTAAATTCAGCTGTCCTGTTCCTCCTGCTAAAAATTCCGCAGTCACCGGAACAGGCCCTATCCACGTATTATATATTTTTTGGTAATGGTAGCCCCCTCCCACATGTGCAAATGACTTCAATACAACAATTTTCCACTCTTCTGAATCAATATCATAAAATATTTCACAATCAAAATATGCTCCGCCACCGTATAATTTTTTATTAGATCCATATCCACCCATGTAATAATTCATAAACATGCTGCTACTATATATGAAATCGCTATTATATATTTCATAATCCGGCATGTAGTCATACAAGTGTGATGCTTTTTCATCCCTGCTATATACACCGGATTTCATAGATTGAGTCATCTGACCTACTCCCATCATTATAACTCCTTTAAATACAAGAGGGTTATCAGTAGGGGTAATTTCCAGGCGAAGCTTTTGAGAATCTACTTTAAATCCGCTTAAATAGCTAAGAGCTGTTTGTATATAATCATCATAGCTACTGGAATTTATCATAGACGGTCCATTAATAGAGCTTTTAAAGTCCTGTCCAATTTTATTAAGTCCTCCAGTTTCCAAAGAGCTTAAGTTTCTGACACCATTTATTCTACTTACATTGTAATTAGACGGAAAATTTATAATTTCAAGACCATCTTCACTTTCAACAACAATTTGCAAATTTAAGCTTCTTACTTCTCCAAACTCAAAATTAGAAACATATTGCCTCACATCAAAGAAATTGTTAATAAATATACTGTCAGAAAATTCATATTTCTCTACTTCTGTACTAAATGAATCAATAAGTACATTGGTTTCTTTATCCAAGAATTTAACAGTATATTTACTTTGAATATCGCCCTTAAACGTCAAGTATGTATTTATATATGCTGATTTTGAAATATCCTCAATAATTATATTATTAAGTAGCTTCGTTTCATTTTCAGCTAATACAAGCTTTTGGGAAGCTATGCTGATGTTATTTTCTATTTTTGAATTACTTTTGCTTTCTAAAAATATTCCCCCAACAGGAACAGCAGAGATTTTAGGGTGAGGGTTTTTTCTATATAATTGAATGGTTGAATTATCCACCTTTACAAATTTAGAATAATAGGTATTATCCGGTATGCTTACTTCAAAAACATATTCAATTTTATCATTAGAGGTAATTGGTTCCTGATATTTATCATTCACAAATTCATTGTGATCAAACTTCAATACATATTCATAACCGGATAGTTCTACTATTTGTTCTTCTTTGCCGCTTTTTCCGTTAATAGTTGCTTCCGGACAATATATTCCATTTCTGTACACTCCTCCCTTAACTATTACTGTATCTTCATAAATAAGCAATCTGCCTTTAGCATCAATAAGTCGTACATGGAATGATGTTTCATAATCAGATTTTTTTAAATGAATGTTATTTTGAGGGTACAAATTATTATTTGAAATTTCTTGCATTGATTTAAGTTCATTATTAGCAAGCAGAAAAGTTTCATATATTGCACTGTTTTCAGGTTCAAATGCTATATCGCTTTTTATACCTGTTCTTTCAAATATAGCAATTTTTCCTTTTTCATCAGTTTCAGCTAATTTATATTTATTTTCACCACTTATGTAGGTAATCTTGCTTTTTTGAGCAGGAAATACCTGAAATAAAAACAGCTTATCTCTTAAATTTTCTACTGTTATTTCTGTTTTTTCTTCCATACCGGTTAAATTATGTTTCATTGTTAAATATGACTGTCCGGGAGATAAGCCCTCAAGCAACAATTGTGTACCCGGCAAAACTATGCTGTCATTTACACTGTCTAACAATCCGCCATCCTTGTACTTAAGTGACAATATATTGTCATCCCCCACTGACCATGTTGTTTTATCAAATAAGTTACTCCACTTGTATTTAGTATTAATATTTATAGTATCTGTTAAAGCAATATTTCTGTTAAGATTTAATATTTCTTCACTTGTCATTGCATCAAGAGCTTCATATAAGCTCATTGTATGACTATCTTTATTGACACCGTTAACACTTATCTTAAATGCTTCAGAATTATATACATGCATAACATATGAATCATATGAATAAGCTTCGTCGTATCCATTTTTTGCCCTGAGAGATACCATGTATGTATCATACAATTTTAATTCATCTACTTTGTCTACATTAATCACTATATCCTTATTTCTATCAAATATATTGGTTGTACAAACCTCAGGTTCAGACTCATTTTTTGCCACAGTAACTATAACCTCTGTACTTGGAGTATGGTTGTCAACATCAAATTTAACCTTAAAATTATCAACCTCATCATTTATATAATAACTGTTTTGTTTACTCAACACTGCTTTGGCAGGCAAGCTTTTTACTCTTATAAAAGCTGATGCTGTAAACAACATATCAGTTTTTAAATCCTTTGCGGATATTTCAAGTTGGTAGCTGTATTTTCCTCTTTCCGATACATTGCTTAAATATTGATTGTTAATTTCATAATATAATTCTTGATTTTCAGCAGTGAAAATATGTGTATCACTAAATATTAGATCTCCTTTTATAAATTCTTCTGCCTCATATTGTCCTTCATATAATTTATAACTGAAAGTAGTTTCCGCTCCATTGACAGACGGAATGTTCGTAGAGTAATAAATTTTAGCATTGCTTCCTTTAATTATTTCTGCATTTTTAGACCAGCCGCTTATATTTAAAAAAATCTCATTAGTATCAATTACCTGCAGAGTATTACTGTATAAAGTAAATTGTTTGTCAGGTTGTCCCGAATTTAAAGCAGTTAAAGAAAATGTTACGCTCCCCGGTTTTCCTGTCAATGAAATTGCTCCCGAGGTTGTGATTGATGCTACAGTATTGTCGCTTGACACCCACACAAAATCGTCCGGCTTCTGCCATGTAGCATTATTTTTAACATTATAGCTTAATGAAATTAAATCAATGCTATCAGAGGATATTTTATTATCTACAGGCCAATTCCCATACAAAATTTCCAAATCTGATTCATCATCAATATATATAATTTGAGCTAAGGTATATTGCTTCGATAAAGAATATATCAGCTCAAAATTGCCTGTTCCATCTTCATCAAAATATATTTCGCACACATAATTTTTATCTGAAATTTCTGAGCTTTCAGGTGCGGTAAAGCTGCCCTTTAACTCAGTAATAATAAGCCCGTCATTTGCATAAAGCTCTACATCACGAGCATTTCCATCCTCACCTATCACTCTTGCCTTAACAACCTTTACACGTCCATCTACAATTTTGTGTAATAATAAATAATCAGAAAGCTCTTCATTTGCTTTAAGAGATAGATTAATCACAACCTCAGCATTCATGCCTTTGCCCTGATTTACCTCTATATTTGTTTCAGCGCAATAAGAAAACAAATCCTCATTTGTGTATGATTTAAGTGTAGCATTTGAAATCTGAGTGCTGTATGATGTACTCTCATCCTGTGACTTCCCCGATAAATCAACTGCTCCTTTTACATCATTTATATTAATTAAACCACTAAAATCAGGACCTGCCTCATATAAAAAGCTTACACTCTCTGAAACTGTACCATTTCTTTCAACAGGATACAAAACAGTATCGTTTGCATTTATACTTATGTTATCTGTTAAAACCGCCTCATTAAATGAAACTGTTATGGGGATACTTTCTACTAAACAATATTCATCGGCAGGTGCATTACAATTTACCGGAAACGGGTTGATTTTATCCTCAAAATTCATTTGATTTTGAACATAATTACCTTGCTCATCATGGAATAAGGTATATACAAGGCCACCGTCTGTTAAATAATTCAAACTAAATCCTAATGAATTAACTACAGCATTTACTTCAAGGTTGCCACCTATGCCTAAAGCATATAATTCAACATCATTAAATCCAAAACCAATTATGTTTTTTCCGTCTACAGAAGTGTTTCTATTCAAAGCATTAATTGAGGAAGAAGCATAGTTTTTTACTATCTGTAAACTAACTTTCCCTGTTGCGCCTGCATTTAAAAAATATCCCGTAGGTAAATTCAAATGAGAAAAAGTACCTGTATCTATCATTTTTCTTACATCCGCTGTTATGGCTGATGCCGTCGCTATATTTATAACATCGCCCTTGTTAACATATTTGCCGGGGGTATCCGGAAAGCTTTCAGCATTTTGTATTGCTGACATATCTGCCATAAACACATCTGTTGCCCTATCATATATCTGTTTAAGATCAAGAGAGTTTTCAATCCTGACGGGAACAGTCATAACTTCTTTATTGTTTTCAAACAAAGCATTGCTGATATCGCAGCAGCTTATATAAAATACTCTGTCTCCTGTCCACAGAGCTCCGGATTCCGAAACTTCAGGATTTTCGTCATCATAATTATTGTTAATTTCAGGAATTACAATATCTATTCTTTTTTCGGTTTCTCCGGCTTCAAATGTAACACTGCCGTTTTCAACAACTTCATAGTGTTTATCCAAAAATGCACTTCCCGGATATATTTTATAATCAAAGGACACGTCACTATCGCTTGAGGAATTTAACTTGAAGATAATTGTAGCTGTTATTTCTTCATCATCAACATATATTGGTTCATTTACCTCATAGGATACTCTCGTTCCAAAATCATATCCTGAAGGTGAGATAACGATATCCTCCCCCATAATTGAATACAAGCCTATCCCTTTATTGTTAATCTGATCAGTCAAAGATTGCAGAGCCATGTCATGAGCGGATAGCTGAAAATTATCATTCGAATTGTCAATATTAGTATAAGCAAAACCTGAAAATGAGCTAAAAGTGATACATAATATCAGTATAATACTTATAGCTTTATTTGTTTTTTTAACATGGTGTTTCATCAAATATCCCCCCTTCTGAAAGCTTGTCTATTGATTTCATTTGATTCAATATCATGGATATCAGCTTCATCCCATAATCGGCAAGCTTAAACGAACCTTTCCTCAGACACCAGTCATATATTACGCCTCTGATACAGGTGGTAAGAATCATTGCAATTTCTTTGGCTGATAAATCACTGCATATTTCTTTATTTTTCTTTGCTTCATCAATTAATGATTTTAGAAGATTATTATATTCCCTTTCAGGTGAGGTGAGAAATCTGACAGTGTTTAAATCTTTAATCTGAGATGAATAAATTACAGACATAAATTCCAGTCCTATTTCATTTTCCATAACAGAAAAAACATAACCGATTAATGCGGATATTTTTTCCACGGTATTTTCATAATTTTTATTCATCTTAGAAAAATTACTGTACGCTTCATCAACCATTGGAACCATACTGTAGATTAAATCTTCCTTTGTTTTGAAATGAGTATAAAAACCACCCTTTGATGAATTTGCTTCATTTATGATTTCATCAACTGTTACATTGTTATACCCCTTCTCAACAAACAACCTTCTGGCACAATCTACAATTCTTTTCTTTGTTTCATTACCTCTAATAGTTTTTTTATTCAAGTTCTCCCTCCTGAAATTAAGCAGACGACCCAAATTTCATATTTGGTGTCGGTCGCTTATGCTGCAAGCAAAAATATACAGACTATAGTCTGTATATAATTATAGTTGTTATGCTTTATTGTGTCAACAAAAATATGTTTTGTATTGAATGCAACAGGTAAAATTATTATCTTTTATTTACTCACATTGTATTTAACAGCAGAAATTCCATGAGTCATAGTACCCATTGGACAGTAAACACACCACGAACGTGGTTTATATAATATCATCGTAATAATACCCAATATTGTAGAAGTCAGCATCATACTGTAAAATCCGAATGCAAATTGTGCAACCCATGCTGAAACAAAATTTGTATCAACCCAATGCCATGGAACCTTAAAAGTCCATAGCAGTGTAATAACTTCTTTTAAATTTGATGTTCCTGCAAAAACTAAATAAGTGTTAAAGAGCATAATCATAAACATAGTCATAAAAAATGTTAAAAACCCATATCTGAATATATTGGTTTTTAAAAAATGCGGCATAGGTTTATTCCTTGATAATTGATATTTATTGCCTAACAAATTCAACAGCTGTCCTCGGCCGCAATATTTATTGCAATATGCTTTACCCCCACCCTTAATAGAAATTATAAGCGGTATAGCAAAGCATATTAATCCTAACCAGGCAAAAATAATATTAAACAATCCCAATACAAGATAAATAACTGAAAATATATATAAATATTCATTCCATGATTTCTTCTTATTTTTCTCCATCTATGCCACCTCTTCACCCGATACGATTTCTATTGTAGATGCCGGGCAAGCTTTTACACATTTAGAACATCCTACACATTTATTTTTATTAACTTCCGCAAAAACTCCTGCCACAATATTAATTGCGCTTAACGGGCAAGCATCCGCACATGTACCGCATGCAACACACCCTTTCATGTTAACTAGTGCCTTTTTTCTCAATTTCATATATTACCTCCCAAAATCACATTGCTTATTATATCATAATATTAAGATATATCAATATTGTTACTATAAATTTTTTTTGTACTTTTTTCCAATAAAAAAGACATAGATAAACCTTCAGTCTACGCCTTCAAATATTTGGTACCGAATGCTTGTGGTATATTTTATTTAGCTATAATGTAATATTACGGTAAAATTCTTCATTTCTTTCTTTCATCAAACTGTTGCAAGGATATATGAAATATAACGGTCTTTCAATTGAATAACCTTTCAATGAGAGATAGGATAATTCACCAAGTTCAACTTCCCGCTTAGCAACTTCTTCATACATAAATGAAATAGCATCCGAATTTTTTAACACCTTTTTTATAATTCCAAAACTGCTGATTTCAAATATTTTATTAAACGAAAGAATTGAATCATTATTTTGATATAAATAGTTTTCGAAAATTTCTCTTGTTCCGGATCCTACTTCGCGTAATATCAATGGATAATTGTGAAATTCGGATAAATCTGATTCTTTACCATCTAAAGGATGACCTTTACGAGCTACAGGGGTGAATTTTGTATTACAAAATTCATAAAAATTAAATAAAGATTTATCAAAAATACCTTCTATAAAAGCACAATATAATTCATTATTCATAAGCATTTCAATTATAGATTTTGTATTCTTAACTGTCAAAGAAAAAAGTTCATTGGAATTACCCATATATAAATTCAAATATGAAGGCAAATAATAATCTGCTATAGATAATGTCGCTCCAACCTTAAGCGGAGTTTCTATACTTTTTAATCTGCCAATCAATTGCTTCTCATTTGCTACTTGAAAATTAGCATAATTATATAGAGCTTCTCCTTCTTCCGTTAAGTTGATTGATTTACCAACGATGTCTATCAGCTTACAGTTGTAATACTCTTCTAGTTTTCTTATGTGTTGCGTAACCGCAGGTTGAGTAAGGTTTAAAGACGTTGCCGCTTTAGTATAATTTTTAAATTCAGCTACTTTTAAAAAAGTAAATATTTTTGTATCAAGCAAAATATCATCTCCCATTCCACTTATTATAACATAAAGTTATCAATTATAAAATATCATAATTTGATTTTATCATTATTTTGTTATAGAATTCTATCATAACAGCAAGGAGGATCGTAATGAAAAGATTTTATGCAATTTTACCGGGTTTTTGTTTATCTCTGTTAATAGCAATTAGCTCAAGATGGATTGAAGCTCTGTTACCCATTCCGCTTATCGGAGATTCAGTATTAGCACTTTTTATAGGTATGATTATTAATCAAATAAAAAACCCTGATGAATTAGTTCAAAAAGGCTTGAAATTTACATCTAAAAAAGTACTTAAATTTTCTATTATCCTATTGGGCGCAAGTTTAAGCATCGAAACTATTTTACATATTGGGCGCTTGTCATTAACAGTTATGATATTTACATTACTCACATGCTTCGGATGTGGACATTTTATTGGAAAATGGTTAAATATAAATTGGAAGCTCTCTAATATGATTTCAGCAGGAACAGGCATTTGCGGCGGTTCAGCTATTGCAGCAATGGCACCCGTAATTAATGCTGAAGATAAGGATATTGCATATGCAATGTCAGCTACCTTCCTTTTTGATATGGCAATGATATTATTATTTCCAATAATGGGTAAATTAATGGGTCTAAGCGATATAGCTTATGGACTATGGGCGGGAACTGCGGTAAATGATACATCAAGTGTAGTAGCTGCAGGTTATGCATTCAGCGAAGCAGCAGGTGATTTTGCTACCATGGTAAAGCTTACTCGTACTCTTTCTATTATACCTACAGTCTTAGTTTTCTCCATAATAAATGTCAGGGTTAACATAAAAGAAGAATCAAAAAACGGTATAATTACTGAAAAAAACAAGGTTAAATTAAGTTCACTCTTCCCATGGTTCATATTGATGTTTATAGGCATGTCATTTGTAAACAGTATCGGATTAATACCAGCTGGCGTATCTATAAGTATGAAAAGCATCAGTAAATTTCTAATGGTTTCTGCTTTGGCCGCAATAGGATTAAACACAGATTTTCAGGAAATAAAAAGTTCAGGAATAAACCCGATGATCCACGGGTTCATCATATCCGCATTAGTGGTAATTGTAGCTATTACTGTTGAATTTTTCATAGGTTTAGTTTAGAAATATTCTCCCAGCATATTAAAAACACACATTCTCGTTATCTGCTAAAAGAATGTGTGTATCTCGCTGTTTACTGCGAACATCCGGTTTATACCTTTTGGTTCAAATTATTTAATCGTTTGACTATTTTGGAAGAAATCTTCCCAAGGATCATCTCTCTCAATTCTCAAGAGTGCATCCTTCATACCGATGCCGTCAGGAACAACTGTATGCAGTTCATCCCATGATATGGGCATGGATACCTTTGCACCTTCTCTCGCTCTCAAGGAATAAGGAGCAATGCTTGTAGCACCCCTGGAATTTCGAATCCAATCGATAAATATTTTGTCTTTACGTTGAGCTTTTCTTATATTACTCGTGTAGCGATCCGGCCATTTTTGCTCCATAACCTCTGCAACACGCTTTGCAAAATCACGAAATACATCCCAGTCTGCCGCTGGTTTTAAAGGAAGCACAACGTGATAGCCTTTACCTCCGCTGGTTTTCAGATATGAATTAAGAGATAGTTCATCAAGAATGCCTTTAATATCTTCCGCCCCCTGACGAACCTTAGCCAAATCCATACCTTCATCCGGATCTAAGTCAAATACCATCATATCCGGTTTCTCAAGCTGTTCAACAACACTTCCCCAAATATGAAATTCCAGTGTTCCCATTTGTGCTTCGTATATAAGACCTGCCGCATTCTCAACGTAAAAATAATCTTCTATCGTACCTGTTCCTATACTTCCCGATTCTGAACGCTTCTTATAAAAACAATTTTGAGATACACCTTTAGGGCAGCGAACAATACTGAGAATTCTATGCCTTACATAAGGAAGCATTCGCTCAGAAATCTTTAGATAGTACCGAGCTACGTCTTCTTTTGTAATTTCCGGTTCATTGAAAATTATTTTATCGGGGCTTGAAATCTTTACTCCTTCAATAATAAGGTTGTTTGAATTTAATTCAGTCGTCTTTTCTTCATTTACGGTTGGTTGAAGCATCTCCTCTTCCCTTTCCCTTTTTATTTCCTTCGGATTCTTGTCTGTTCTTAATCCTTTGTAGCTTGCCTGCCTTAACAGATTATCCTTCGTCCATTCTGCAAATTTAATTTCAGCAATTAATTCCGGCTCAAGCCACGTAATCTTTTCATTTGATCTGGTGTCAGGCGGAGTTTTAAAAGGAGGCTCCATCCTCTTTATGCTCTCGAATTTATTTTCAAGCACCGTCATATCATTTTCGCTGATACCGGTACCGGCACGTCCTGCATATACTAAGTCATCTCCCTCATAAATTCCCAGCAACAGCGAACTTACACCCCTTGCTCTTTTATCGGAAAGTGTATATCCCCCGATTACAAATTCCTGCCTCTTATCACATTTAAGCTTAATCCAATCATCATTTCTTGTTCCGCTGTAAACAGAATCGGCTTTTTTACCTACTATACCTTCCATACCCGCTTCACAGGCAGCGGCAAAGCTTTCCTTCCCATGTCCTCTGACATAACGGCTGTAATGCAAACTGGGAGGAGCTTCTTTCATTATGCTTTCTAGCATTTCTTTTCTTTTAATCAAAGGGTGCTGCCGCAAATCCACACCATCCAGTGCAAGCAAATCAAATATAATATAAGTCAGGCTTAAAGAATTCTGATTTTTCATATAATTCTGTAAAGCTTGAAAATCCGTCCTGCCTGATGCATCCGTAATTACCGTCTCTCCGTCAAGAACCATAGACCTTCCGTCAGCCCAATCAATAATTGCGGAACTTATGTCATAAAATTGTCTTGAATAATCATTGCCATTTCTGGTTACCAGCCTTGCATTATTACCTTCAACAAATGCCATAATCCTGTATCCGTCATATTTTAACTCATAAAGCCAATCCTCGCCCTCGGGAATATTCCTGACTAATTTGGCAAGCTGTACATTGGCTTCGCTGAAGGGATTTTTAATATTTCTTTCTTCTTTACCATCTTCTATTTCTGCCATAGTTCGTCCGGTCCTGACACTTACGGTAAATTCGGATATACCGTCTGTATTTTTGACATGCTCGTCTTTTTCCTTCAGAAAAAGCCAGTTATCATTTTTTTCGACCGCTTTTGTTTTTAACCTGATTAAAGCCCACTTTCCCTTGAGTCGCCTTCCTTTCAGAACGAATTTCAGCATGCCTTCATTGAGCCCTTCATCCACATCAACATATGGCTCCCAATATCCTTCATCCCATATCATGACAACTCCGCCGCCATATTCGCCCTTAGGTATAGTGCCTTCAAAATTTCTGTATTCCAACGGATGATCCTCAACCTGTATTGCCAGCCTCTTGTCACGAGTATTATACGAAGGTCCTTTGGGTACAGCCCAGCTAAGAAGGGACCCGTTCCATTCCAGCCGCAAATCATAGTGCTTACTGCGCGCCAAGTGATGTTGTATCACAAACCGGAGACCTTCTTCGGAATTTTCTGTTTTTCCTTCCGGCTCCAAGGTTCTTTCAAAATTCCTTTTTTGATTATATTCATTAAGAAATTCTTTCATAAAATTATGCCGATTCCTTGTCTTTTTTTGCTTTCTCCACGCTTGCCTTCAATGCATCCATAAGGTCGATTACCTTGCCTGTATTATCATTTTCCGCAGCAACAACTTCTTTCCCTGAAATTTTTGCCTCAATCAATTCACGCAGCCGTGCCTGATACTCATCCTTATACTTAGAAGGGTCAAAGGGCGTATCCATTGAATTAATCAGAACCTTCGCCATATTAAGCTCCTGTTCCGATACCTCGAATTTTGTGTACGGCTTTTGCAGCTCTTTAATTTCATCCGCATAAAACATTGTGGAAATAAGTATGCCTTCCTGCCGGGGAATAATGGCCATAAGTGTGTCCTTTGTACCCATGACGGTCCTTCCTATGGCTATCTTCTGTTCAGCCATAAGTGCAGAGCGTAAAAGTTCAAATGCTTTTTCACCCCCGGGTTCGGGAGCAGCCTGATAGGTTTTTTCATAATACACCGGAGAAATTTGATCTAATTGCGCGAAGTGTAATATGTGAATGGATTTTTCTTTTTCTGTCTTGACTTTTTCTATCTCTTCATCTGTGATAACGACGTACTTGTCCTTATCATATTCGTATCCTTTTACTATATCTTTAGATGTTATTTCCTTACCGCAATGTCCGCAGGTTTTCTTGTACTTTATTCTACTGTTATCTTCTTTGTGTAATTGATTAAAATGGATATCATTGTCCTGAGTGGCCGTATACATTGCAATTGGAATTGCCACCATCCCGAAAGTTATTACTGATTTACGTGATATCATATTGTCACCTCCGGGAATATTGTTTCCAAATATGCTGTAAGTATTCTGCAAATATACATATATACAAATGTAGAAGAACCTTACGGTTCTTCCAGATTTATGACAAAGTCATCAAGATGGTAGGCTGTTGAAAAAGGTCATCCTGCAAGGCGTCGCAAGACGGGCAACCGGAGCGTATTCAGACATACGTGAGGATTGACCGGCGCAGCGACAACGACGCAGGTGGGCTTTTTCAGCAGCCTAGAAGAACCTTATGGTTATGGTTCTTCTACATTAATGTCTATAAATCTGTTACCCCTGCCCCAGACCGATACAATCGGTATGACCTTTACGAATGCCGCTTTGTCTATTTCTTTAATACACTTTTGTATCATTATTGACTGACTGGGCGAACAAACCGTTTCTATCTGAACCTTTTCAACGTTTGTGTACCCACCTTTTACCTTAAAAAGAGTTACCCCTCTTCCTAATTTATGCATTACAAATTTACTGATATCTTCGTACTTGGAGCTGATTATTTCAAGCTTGTACAATTTTGTGCCAAAACCGAACATTACATAGTCGCAAACCTTTGTTACCATCATCTGACTGATTACAGAATAAAGGGCTATATTTCTTCCGAATACAAATGCAGAAATAATTATTACGACACCATCCAGCATCAGCATAATATAGCTTACATTTATTGAAGGAAACAGCTTCTTGTTTAAAATTCTTGCTATAGTATCAGTTCCTCCGAATGAAAATCCTTTTCTGAGTATCATTCCCACACCTATACCATAAAAACAAGAAAAGTATATTGATGCAAGGAGTAAATCATTTTCTACAAACTTAAATTCAATGTTTTGCATCACCAATAAGACGGTGGGATACATAATTGAAAGAAATATTATCTTTACAATTTCCTTTTTACCCATGAGCAGATAGGTAACAATTAAAATTATAAATGTAATAAAGTAGTAAATATATGAATAATTAATATTCATATATTTCTCCAAAATAATTGCTAAACCGGTTATACCGCTTGTTATTAATCCGTTCGGCTTCAGTATGTAATTAACGGAAAATGCTGTAATTACGCATCCTGTGATTAAATAAACCATGTTGTAAAATAACTTCTTTATATTTTCCATACTCTCCTCATACAATATCAGTTTGTTCGATTTATTCTATAATCACTTCTCTACTGTTAATATCAAGAATTGAAGCTTTGCATGCTCCGCCTAAATTGTCCTGAACTATTTTTGCTAAATCCTGCAGTGCGCTTTCAAATTCTTCCGTTCTCTTTTCATCAACCGATTCAATGCACAAAAATGCATTTTTCGTATTTTCCGTAAGCATCGTCCTTACAGACTCACGCCAGTTCCAACACCTGCATATTGCTCCCTGATTATCCTTATATACTATTTCACCTTCATAGGGCGGCTCACTTTTATCGCTTCCCAATGTAATAAAGCCTTCATCTCCCACTGCTTTTGTTAATCTTATATCACCGGCAAATGTATCAATATCCTCACCACCACAAGGCAATGCATATCTTAATGAAACAGAGTTATAAATATCAACTAAGGGGTTAATACTTCCCAGATGGTTTCCATTATGAATTCTCTTCAGCAATGATTCAATAGACGATCTTGCTCCTTTCTTCGTTTTAAATTTTTGAAAGGCTTCTCTCCATACTTTTACAACCTCGTTGCTGCTGAATTCTTCATTTTTTATATATTTTAAAGCATCCTTTTCCGAATTCAAAATCATATCCGCATATTTATCTTCATTCTTGATCAAATTATCTATGCCATGACAAACAACCACACCAAGTTTCGCATCAGGAAATACGCTCCAAAAATCATCTTCTATTATAAATTTTTTCATTTGAACACCTCCATAGTAAATTTAATTTGTACACTTAATTATATTATTTTAAAACCAAAATACAAACCTTATTTTATTAATTCCATCAAAAAAGTTTAAGCCCAATGGAATGTCCATTGAGCTAAAATTTCGGGTTGACTATTTTTTATATTTTTTCACTAATACCATCAAGCCATTTTCTGACTTCTTCCGGGTCTGCAATGCCGTTCACGGCAATACCGGGTATGATTATGGAGTCTGGACACTCTTTGGCAATATCATTTTCAATTTGTCCAAACCCTCCGCCTCCGTGAGTGCAAAACGGAATAATGGTTTTGCCCGCCAAATCATGCTGTCTGATAAAGCTCATAACGGGCGGAGCTAATGTTTTAAACCAATTGGGTGTACCTATAAATATTGTCTGATAATCATCTACAGGTTCATTTCCGGAAATCAACTTGGGGCAAAACCCTCGTTCAATTTGATTCCTTACTTCCTTTACCGCTGTATTGTAATCAAAGGAATAGTTATTGTCAGGCATTAATTCCCTTATATCACCATCTATCTGAGCTGCAATTTCAAATGCTAAGTTCATTGTATTCTGAAAAAGCGAATAATAAACTACCAATGCTTTTTTCATATGTTATATTTCCTTTCTTAAAAGCCTACATATATAATACTTCATGACCATATGTCTTAGTCAAGCATAAATAATAAAAAAGTGACTGTCTTAGAAATAGACCCTTTCAAATTGTATCCAGTATCTTCCGGATTACGCCTTTTTGCAGTACCTTATTATGTCCGGAAATACAAATGTCAAAATCCATTTTCTCGTATTTCTCCATTGTACTTATATATACGTCTTTTTCACAACTGATGCTTGGGACAACCTCTTCCATGTCGTCGCCAATACTGTCCCCAAGTACAAGCACTCCATCCTCTTCGTCCATAATACTTATTGAATCAACGGTGTGACCGGGAGTATGGAATATCCTGATCTTATCCTCGGGGAAGTATAGTTCATTCTGAAAAACTAAATTCGGAAGGCACATCTCGACTATTCCACGGCTGTATCGGCTGCTTCTGTACATCATCCCATACCACTCTCTCAAAATCATATCTCTGCACAATACATGAGACACAATTATGCAATCCTCAAAGGAGCAGTTTCCCCATATATGATCCCAGTGATAATGTGTATTTATAACAATAGTCTTCCTGTTGTCATTTTTTATATGCTCCCTAACATTTTTAACATTCTGGGGACCCAGACCCGTATCAATCAAATAATTGTTTTTTCTTCCCTTTATTAAATAAAAGTTTAAATCCCACTCCAATTCATCATACGTAAATAAAGTACCTCTGCTTTTTATTTCTTGAATTTTCATTATCTCCTCCTTACCGAAATAACTTGTTTATTTAATCCGAATATTTATTTTGTACAGGTTTTATTATGTCATTATGTCGTCCGGCATGCGGTATATAAGGAATCATCTCTTAGGGATTGTAATAATAAATGTACATCCCTCATTTAAATCCGTTTGTATATCAATATTGCCGCCATGCTGCTTAATAATTTTGTATGCTATCGAAAGTCCCAGACCGGTTCCCCCTGTCAGAGAATTACGTGAATCATCTACTCTCACAAACGGCTTGAAAATATTATTTGCAATGTCGGAAGGAATTCCGATGCCGTCATCCTTAAATATAATTACTACATTGTTCCGCTCTTCACATAAGCTTACAGTCAAGGTTGTTCCTTCGTGATTGTATCTGATTAAATTATCTGTCAGATTATATAGCACACGGTTCATCTGAACGGTATCTAACATAACGTATACAGCGTCTTCGGGTATGTTGAATTTATAATCAAAGTTCGCCTGCTCTAACATAGGCAGCAGATCGCCGCAAGCCTGCCTTAAATATTCACATATGTCTGTTTTAAGAAGCTTAATTGAATAATCGGCACTTTCTAATTTGGCAAATTCGAACAAATCATTTAACAAATCCCCTGCTCTTCTGCTGTTTTTTAAAATAATCTTAAGATAGTCACGTAAGCTCTTGTCTGATTCATCTGTTTTTTGCAAACAAAGCTCCGTATATCCGACAACGCTTGCCAAAGGATTTTTTAAATCATGAGAAATATCCATTATCATTCTTTTTCTTTCGAGCTCCGTCTGTTCTCTCAATGATATTTCCGTCTCAATTTTTTGTGCCATATCATTAAAGGTATCCTGCAAATCCGCAAACTCATTTTTTAAATTCAAATTAACCCTTGCCGAATAATCGCCCTCTCTTAACCGTTTAGTTCCAGTCAGCAGCATTTTTAACGGTTTAGTAATACTGACGGATGAAATTCTCGAAAAAACAACTGCGAATAATCCCAACATGAGTAAATATAAAACAATTATTGCAGCAAATACTAGGGATACATTTTTAACATCCTTAGGTACGGCTTCTCTATTGTAAACAAAGGATATGTCCAGTCGTATAGATGTAGGAAAGGTTACTATCAGCCAAAACCTGCCTTGCGGATTGTACAGTATATCATAGCTGTACTGATGTCCCTTTTCTTTGCTTCTGATAAGGAATTGAGTGAATTCGCTTACAGTAAGTCTTTCAGTACCAATGGTATCTAATCCCTCAGAGTATACTACCTCATACCGATCATTGATTACCTGAATGCCCCCTCCGTTTCGAACAACGGGTTCCGCATCAATATCTGTATAATCATCCTTCATCAGCAGGCTTGCAGGATATATATTTTTTACAAGTGTTTTTGAAATGATGTCATTGGCAAATCCGGAAAGTAAATATACAAGCACGGCAGCTAAAATTGACAGGCAGAAAATTATAAGATAATTCCTGAAAAATTGATTGGAAATCTTACCTTTCATTGTGAACACCCGTTTTATGAAGCTTATATCCTATACCGCGTATAGTCTTTATATATTCAGGATTTTGAGGATCGATTTCAATCTTGTTGCGCAGATGGCTGATGTGAACCATAATTGTATTGTCATCATAGTAATAATCATCATCCCATACCGCATTATAAAGCTGTTTTTTAGTAAATACTCTTTCCGGATTTTCCATAAGATGTAACAAAAGCTTGTATTCCTTAGCATTAAGCTCTATCTGTTCATTTTTTACATAAGCGCAGCAGCTGTCTGCGTTTATAGCCAAATCACCATACTGAAGCAAGTTATTATCATCATCTTTTGAAGCCAGATAGTCATGATTTCTTCTAAGCTGTGCCTTAACCCTTGCAAGCAGCTCATTCATTGAGAATGGCTTGGAAACATAATCGTCCGCTCCCATTTCAAGGCCCAGAACCTTATCCATATCGTCTGCTCTTGCTGTAAGAAAAATAACAGGAATAGTGCTTTCAGCCCTTATTTTTCTTAATAAATTAAACCCGTCAAGCCGCGGCATCATAACATCCAAAACAGCTAAATCAAAATCCTGCTCTTTTAATATTTGTAGAGCATCCATTCCGTCAGCTGCGGTATTGACAAGATATCCTTCGTTCTCCAATGCTATCTTTATAAGATTTCTGATATCAGCTTCATCTTCAACAACAAGAACTTTCATTTTACACCCCATTTATTAACAATATTATTTATATAATGTCAACATCAATATAACATAAAAAAACTGAGTAATAAATATTTAATTGTTAATTTAAGGTAAATTTAAGGTTCTTTGATCGGAGAAATTTAAAAACATATTATTTTATTTAATTTTTCTCGCCGAAACAATCAGCATCATTGGACGGCGCATTTCATCCTTCATCCCGGGTATATCCAGCATATTTTCGGGAGGCTGAGGTTCCATAACGTTGTTTATTATAAGACCGTTCATAAGCAGCGTATTAAGATATGTGGTCAATGTTCTATGGTATTTTATAACCTTTTCTCCCAAAAACACCGCTGTCCTCTTACCTTCATAATAATAGTTGTCCACGGGGAAATGCAGTATTTCTCCATTTTCGTTATAATGCCATTCCTGTGTTCCGTAAGCGGTAAAAACAGGATGTTCAACCGTAAAAACTAAATTACCGTCATACTTCAGCATTTTATATATCTTTTTTATCAAATTCTCGTAATCTGCTACATAATGAAGTGCAAGAGAACTCAGTATTATATCAAAGCTCTCCGCAGGAAAATCTACTTCTTCTATAGGTCGGCATATGTATTCAACTTCTGAGAAGTGTGTTTTTTCTTTTGCTGCTTCCAACATCTTGCTGGAAATATCAACCCCTACAACTGAAGAAGCACCGTTTTCCATAGCATAGATGCAGTGCCAGCCATAACCGCAGCCTAAATCAAGCACCCTCTTGCCCTTGAAATCCGGCAGCAGATTTTTTAATGTCTCCCATTCTCCGGCACCTGCAGTCCTTTCTGAGAGCGGCTCATCTGACTGTATTTTTGAAAAAATATACTGTCGTCATATTTGTTTTCTTTCATCTTAACTCCTCCGCAGTATCTTCCCGAAAGGAAGGTATTTCAGCCCGTCTGCTGCAATTTTTACCTTGGGATTTCGCCAGATAAAGAGCCTGATCACAAAGCTTGTAAAGCATGTCAATATCTGTTCCTTCGTCGGGAAGTATACTCAAGAATCCTATACTTATCGTATACTTTATTTTAATATCGGTATATACGTGCGAATTCTCTATCGTTGACCTTAAGCGTTCCGCAACTTCCTCCGCATTTTTCCCGTCTGTACCCGGAAGCAATATGGCAAATTCTTCTCCTCCATACCTCCCGAACAAATCATAATCTCTCAATTGTTTTTTGATTATATTTGCAAAATTCTGTAATACAACGTCACCTATAAAGTGACCATACTCGTCATTGACTTTTTTAAAGTCGTCAATATCAATCAACAGAAATGATATATTTTCTTGCTTTCTCACGCACAAGGAAATAAGCTCTTTAGAACGCAATATAAATGTCTTTCGGTTCAATATATTGGTCAATCCGTCAAAAGAGGCAGCTTTTAACAACTCCACATCCTGTTTTTCCTTATCTAGGAGGATGAATCCGGTACTTCCCGTAAGCATTACAATATAGATAATCAAAAACAACCATGTATTATAAATGTTCTTTGATGCTAAATTCATATCCAGATCTGTTGTCAGTGCTGCAACAACACGAAATAACGAAAATATCATTATAAGGCTGTAAAAAACCGAGATTACTTTTTGCAAACCGGAAGCTTTGTCATCTGCGAAAAGCTTATATACCGGAAATACCATTAATATTCCTGAAATCAAAGAGGAAACTGCGATTCTGATATTCTCCGGCAAACCATATGCTGTGACGAAAACAAATATAATAATGAAAAAAACAAGCATGAAGTTATAATACCTTTTTACTTTTTCAGTATAAAAGTTTTTTAAAATCATGAGAGCAGTCAGCTCCATAGCCGTACCGGTAAATAATACAGAATTACCTGCGGCTACCAAAACCATATTTGGTATAACACCTCTCAAACCAATCATAATCCATGCAGTCAGCTGAAGCAGCTTAGAAATCAAAAAGATATTGACCGATTTGCTTCTATTTTGTTTCCATGTATAGGCAACAATGAATACTCCCGTTAAAAGGTGTCCTAAAACGAGAACAATTAAAATTGTTGCCATGTCAATATTGGAAAGAATCATCTGTATCCTCCGCTATTTGAAGCAACTAAACTTAAGTTACATCCTTTATCCATTTTTTAGATATGATTCTAGGTATAATCAGTATAACCTTGATTAATTCTTCTATTGTCACTATTGCGTATATCAGATAAACCGGTATATCTAATAGCAGAGCCCCGATAAAGGCAACCGGAACTCCAATAACCCATACCGTTCCGGCATCTAGTATCATCGCAAATGTTGTATCTCCTCCGCCTCTTAATACTCCTACTATCCCGGTGGCACCCAATACTTTGATAACAAAGGTTAGTCCCATAACAATCAACAGATTCTTTGATGTATGATACAGGCTCTGATCTATTCCTCTGAACAGCTTTAATGTCAGATTAGGTGTCAATGCTTGAATTATACCCAACATAAGTCCTAATAACATTGCCAATATCATGAAATTTTTTGCATATTCATATGCTTCTTCCTCATTACCACTGCCAATTTTGCTTCCGATCATTACCGTACATGCATTGGCTAATCCTCTGACCAAGACAAAAAAAACATTTTGAATCGTGTTGGTGATTTGAATCGCTGCGGTTGCTTCCTCTCCAAGCTTCGCATACGCAATCGAGTACATTACCTGACCTAAGGACCATGCTCCTTCTGCTAATATTACGGGATAGGTTGTCTTTATATATTTATTAAAAAATTCCTTGTTCCAGCTGAATAATTCCTTTATGCTTGCCGACAATACGCCGTCCTTAGAATAAATTGCATAAAGAGTAACTCCTATTTCTATAAATCTTGCAATAACCGTCGCCAATGCGGCGCCCTTTACACCCATTGCCGGTATTCCAAGCTTTCCGAATATTAATATATAATTTAATGAAGTATTCGTAATAAAAGAAATAGCAGAAATCTTCATCGGTATTTGTGGCTTTCCCGTAGTTCTTAATGCGACACTGAATGCAAAGGCTAATGCGGTGGGAATGTATGACAGTGCTACAATTCTTAAATAATCACTGCCTAATCTTATTACCTCCGGCTCATTAATCAGTATTCTCATTATAAATTGAGGGAATAATACTGCCGTTACAGTAAAAACAATTCCCACCAATGCACTTAGAGATACGGCAAGTCCTAAAACCTTTCTGATACTCGGTATATCCTCCTTACCCCAATACTGAGCAATAAAAATCGAAGAGCCGCTATTAATACCAAAGACTATAAGGACATAAAAGAAAAAAAACTGGTTTGCCAACCCCACGGCGGCAATACTGGTTTGACCCAAGCTGCTGATCATCAATGTGTCAACCATATTTACAGATGAAGTTATTAAATTTTGCAGTGCAATCGGCAGTGCTATGGCTAACATTGTTTTAAGAAATATTTTATCTTTAAAAAAGTTCATAAGTTCTCCGTTAAATTATTTTATTTTAGCTTTCCTCTGCAGTCAGGTAAGCATATATTATATAATAATACAATTTTAACCGATAACATTCAATAAAAATTTAGTCACGGTTATTAATAAGTTAAGATATATCCTCATTGAGTACTAATAAAATATTACAAAACATATATTTATATAGAAAACAGTAAAAGGAGTGTTAAATCATTGAACAAGGTTAATGTCAGTTTGCGTCCGGTTGTTAGTAATATAAATTTGCCAACTGTTATAAGAACAACTATGTTCCCGGGTGACTCAGTGGAAAGTTTATTCATTGCAACTCAGGTAGGAGAAATTTTTTATATCAGAAGTGGAATTATAGGGCTTTTCTTAGACATTAGACATCGAATCATTGAGTTAGGTTCAAATGGCGGATATGATGAACGAGGGCTGTTGGGTTTAGCCTTTCATTCTCATTTTTATTATAATGGTCTTTTTTATCTTCATTATTCATTAGCCGGAACACAAGGACCAGGTGCACTTTCGGAATCTTTTATGCCTGACCCATGCAGCCCAAGTACCCTGAATCTGCAATGGCTCAACAGAGAAAATCAATATGATCATATTGATACTGTTGAAGAATGGATATTTCAAAATGGTCAATGTTATAAACTTCGTACATTACTGAACTTAAGAAGACCATTTATGAACCATAATGGTATAAACAGTTTAAACTTTTCGCCGGAAACAGGAAATTTAGTATTAACTACCGGAGATGGCGGTTCAGGCTACGATCCGTTTAATTTAAGTCAGGATATCATGGAAATTGCAGGCAAAATAATTGAAATTGATGTAAGCATTAATACTTTTATCGATAATCCACCTGTTGCCACACGCTTTAATGAGCTTCCCGCAACTATTCAAAGAACACTTACAGTAACAGTCAAAGGAGTTCGCAACATACCCGGAATTGCATATCAAAAATTTTATGATCAATTTATCAAATACGTCGGAAATGTTGGTCAGGATTTAGTAGAGGCGATTTTTTCGTATACTTATTATAAGCCAATACCTGTAACAGAAATTATTCAGGCTTTTTCACAAAATCGCGAACCAAATCAAGATGATTTTATTAATCTTGGGTGGAGAGGATGGGAAGGTGATTTTCCAACTACAATTATAAATAACTGTTCAGAGAATTCTTCCTTGGCTGAGGAAACTATTTCATATTTTAATGAAGCAGTACAGCTTTCGGTTAACCGCATTCGTCCACTGACTTGTTATTATCATAGAGATGAACGCCCCGGTAAGTTCAATGGCTCATCACTTACGGGAATTCAGCCGTATATGGGAATTGAAATTCCTGATTTAACAGGATGTATTGTTTTTACCGATTTTGCCGATAGAGATGAATCTCCGACAAGAGGGGTTTTAGCTTATACTAAAGTAAGAGCTGATTGCAAGCTAAGCGATTACAGTGTTATTGAAACAGATTATAACTTCGGTTCTCAATCAGCTTATTATGTCAGTTTAGGGACAAATCTTGACCAATCAAAACTATATTTAGGCGTTTATGGCTCTTCAAATGTAACCAACCTTAACCAAGGCACTGTTTTTGAAATTGTTAATTAACAACAAATCAACCTCAATTCCTAAATTTTTTCGAATTGAGGTTGTAAAACAAAGAAATATTATACCCTTAATACTCCTCGAAATCCCCTTGCACCATAGTAGGATTCTGCTCCATTGTGATATACAAACACGGTGTCGTATCGGCGGTCACAAAATATTGCCCCTCCAAGCTTCCTTATTTTTTCAGGTGTTTTAACCCAGCTTGACGTCTTTGTATCGAATTTTCCTAATTTTTGCAGCTCTCTGTATTGCTCTTCTGTTAAGAGCTCAATTCCCATATCATATGCCATGTCCTTAGCATTGTTTTCCGGCTTATGTTCCTTTCGAGAATCCATCGCCTCACGGTCATAACAAATACTTCTTCGACCTTTCGGACTTTCAGCCGAGCAGTCATAAAAGATATATTCATCGGTATCGGTATCATATCCGACAACATCCGGTTCTCCGGCCGTACGCTCCATTTCATTGAGCGACCATAGTTTTTCGGGGTTATTTTCCAATCTCGCCTGCACATTATTCCATTCAAGGTCATTATGACGGTTCATGTTTTTCTCAAAACGTGTTTTTAATATTTTAAGCAGATTATCACGTTGTTCAATTGACAAATCTTTATTACCGTTTATTTCATTTGTATTTGCCATAATACACTCCTTATTTATTATTAATAAACAAGCTCATACTCCATTGTTCCCAAGCCGATTTTTTCTGCATGCTTAAGTGTTTTCCTGCCTTTGTCAAAAAGCTTATCAGACTCGTTTTGCTGCACCATATCCAGGCATGCGGTGTCCAGCGCCACAGGGTCCTTTCCGGCAAGAATACCTATATTCTCCGCAATCGGATTCATATGTGCTCCGGTGCAGTCACAATCCTTAGTTATGTTGTGAACAAATGTAATATATATGATATCCTTATCCTTTGCCGCTCCATATGCATATTCTGCAAGCTTCTCTAAAAAATTAGAGCCTCCCCACGTATTTTCAATGGCTTTCTGGGGACAGACAGCTATACAACCGGCACATCCAATACATTTATTGCCGTCAATAACTGCAGTATCCGGTATAGTAATAGCACTGTAGTCACATTTATCAGCACATATGCCACAGGATATGCATTTATCAGCATCTATTACAGGAGATATCCCTGAGTGCTGCTCAAGTTTTCCGCCTCTTGAAGCAAATCCCATTGCAAGCTGCTTTAATGCGCCGCCGAAGCCTGCCGCAACATGCCCTTTAAAATGACTCATAACTATGAACTGATTATAATTTCCATAGCCCTTACCTATTTTACATTTTTTTATATAATCCTTGTTGATTTCAATTTCATTATATTCTGTTCCGATATCTCCGTCAGCAATAATGATGGGAATCTGAGTAAACCCGTGAGCTTTTGCTGTCTTTATATGCCTTTCGGTAGTTGTTCTGGACCCCCTATACAATACATTAGATTCAATATATGAAGGAGAGACTCCGATTTCCTTGAGATATTTTATAGTTTCATCATAGCACTTCGCAGGAATAAATGTTGTATTTCCTTTTTCTCCGAAATGAACCTTAATAGGTACTTCCTTTTCAAACTTATGATCCGTTTCCGAAACTATCTTTTCCAGCAGCTTTACGGCGTCTCTTCCAAGCTGCTCATAATCAGACTCTTTATTTTCAATAAAATATACTTTACTCACACTGCACCTCTCTATCCGTTATTGTTTCAAACAATTTACAAATGTTATTATACCCCTAAAAAAGACCGTTACGCAACTAAATATGATGACAAAGTCAAGATGACAGGATAATGTCTACCATGTCTCCCGCTGTTATACTATCTTTTTTTACCTCACAATCAAAAGCAATTATTTTGACACCTTTTTCCTTGATATTTCTCAAGGTTTCTCCGAATTCTTTATGAGTTTTATAATTAGGTATAAAATATAACACATCCTTCATCTGTATAATGAAGCATACGTAAGCTTCATAGCCGTCATCTATGCTGTCCCCAAGCTCATTTAAATGCTTTAATCCTCTTTCGGTAGGTGCATCGGGAAACATAACAACACCATTTTCCTCTAATGTAACTCCCTTTACTTCCACAAATATTTTCTTATCATCTGCTTCAACATAAAAATCAAATCGTGAATTTTTATATTTGCATTCCGGCTTTATTAACGTGATATTATTAAACAGTTCTCCCTTTAACAGCCTTTCGTGAAAAACCTTATTGGGCGCCTGACTGTCTATGTTAATCAATCTTTCACCTTTAAATACCGATATCAGATCGTACTGAGTTTTCCGGGTTTTCCGGGTTTTCCGGGTTTTAAGACTTGAATTGCGGAATTCCTGAACATAGACAGAAACACCCTCCATTAATAGTTCCTTGCACCGCCCCGTATTCTTAACGTGGCATATTTCCTGTGCTCCGTCAATTTCAATATTTGCAATAAATCGGTTTGGCCTGCTGATAAATTTCGCCGTTTTTATATTATCGTATAACATTTAATTAATTTTCCTTTGTAATAATCTCTTTAACAATTTGAGCTGCCAAAGCGGCATCGGCTTTTCCTTTTGATTGCTTCATAATAAAGCCGATAATCGCTCCGATAGCTTTTTCTTTTCCCTCTAAGTATTCTTTTACGGCTTTTTCGTTTACATCCACTGCCTTTTGACACAGGCGTCTTAAATCATCCTCATCTACCCCTTGCATATCTTCCTCGGAAATAAATGATGATGCTGTCTTTCCTTCATCCAGCATCTTTTCCAAAGTATTTCTTGCTACCTGAGAAGTAATCTTTTTCTTTTCTGCAAGTATAACCAGCTCCGATAAATATTTTGGAGGAATCGAAATATTAAACTCTTCCTTTTCCGATTCGGTTGAAAAACGTCTGAATATCTGGCTCAATATATAGTTAGAAACCATCTTGGGACTTTCAACTCCCGCAGATGCTTCTTCAAAATAATCAGCAACTTTTTGATATTTAATCAGGAGCTCTGCGTCATCCACCGGTAATCCCAATACTTCAACAAATCTCTTTAATCTCTGCTGAGGAAGCTCAGGCAAGCTTTTCTTACAGCGATCAATTTGCTCATCCGAAATTGAAATAGTAACTAAATCAGGTTCTCTGAAATATCTGTAATCATCGGCATCTTCCTTGCCCCTCATGCTTTCGGTAATATTTAAACCGCTGTCGTATCTTCTTGTTTCCTGTTCTATCTCCCCGCCGCTTTCCAATACATCTATCTGTCGTCTGAATTCATATTCCATTGCTTTTGCTATAAAATTGATTGAATTCATATTCTTTATTTCAGTTCTTGTTCCATACTTTTCCTCGCCTTGTTTTCTTACGGAAATATTCACATCACACCGCAGGGAACCCTCTTGCATTTTTACATCCGACACTCCTGTATATTTCATGATTAGTCTCAGCTTTTCAACATATTCTACTACTTCGTCTATACTTCTGAAATCCGGCTCTGTTACTATTTCAATGAGAGGAACACCACCTCTGTTATAATCTATATATAGATCGCCTCTCTGATGAACTAATTTACCTGCATCCTCTTCGATATGAATCCGATTTATATTAACTCTTTTTCCGGAATTCAATTCTACGTATCCGCCTTCACACAGCGGCTTATCATATTGGGATATCTGATAGGCCTTTGGTAAATCAGGATATACGTAGTTTTTACGGTCCATCTTGGATATATTTCTGATACTGCAGTTTGTTGCAAGTCCTGCCTTCACGGCATACTCCACTACCTTTTCATTTAACTTAGGTAATGTTCCGGGAAGCCCTATGCAAACAGGACAGCAATGAGTATTCGGTTCGCCTCCGAATTCGGTTGTGCAAGAGCAAAATATTTTTGTTTTCGTAGAAAGCTCTACATGCGTTTCTAACCCGGCAACTAATTCCCAGCTCATATCCTCACCCCTGACTCTAATTCTTTGTATATTTCATCTTTTGCATACTGCTCATATTGATATGCCGCATTCAATATTTTAGCATCATCAAAGCTTTTACCGATTATCTGCATTCCTATTGGGAGACCTTTGTCATCAAATCCGCAGGGTATTGACAATGCAGGCAGACCGGCAATATTTACGGGTACTGTACATATATCGGTCAGATACGTCTCAATAGGATCCTTTGATGTATAATTCGTCTCAAATGCAGTCGTTGGTACTGTAGGAGTCAACATAATATCACATTCAGTAAACGCATCCCGAAAAGATTTAACTATCGAACCTCTCAGCTTTTGAGCTTTCTTATAATATGCATCATAATAACCGGCGCTTAAAACATAGGTTCCCAATAATATTCTTCTTTGTACCTCTTTACCGAATCCTTCACTTCTCGTCCTGCTTATCATATCATTTACATCCTTGTAATTATCAGTTCTGTAACCGTATCTGATTCCGTCATATCTTCCTAAATTTGAAGATGCCTCTGCACAGGCAAGAATATAATAGACAGGCAAAGCGTATTTTAACGAAGGTAGTTTAAATTGTACTATTTCGGCTCCTAAGCTTTCATAAGCTTCAATTGCCTTTTTTATAGAAATCATAACCTCTTCTCTCACTCCGTCAAAATATTCTTCTGCAATTCCGATTTTCATTCCTTTGATGCTGTTATTTAAAATATCAACGGCTTTAACCCTGCTTCCTGAGGATGTAGCATCTCTTTTATCATATTTGGAAATCGCATCGTAGATTATGGCCGTATCTTCCACACTGCCTGCAATCGGTCCGATTTGGTCAAGGCTTGAAGCATATGCAATAAGCCCGTAGCGTGATACGGCACCGTAAGTTGGTTTTAATCCTACTAAACCGCAGAAACTTGCAGGTTGTCTTACGGAACCGCCGGTATCAGATCCCAGACCGTATACTGCCATGTTTCCGGAAACTGCGGATGCTGCCCCTCCTGAGCTTCCTCCTGCCACATGAGCTGTGTTGTGAGGGTTTAAGCTTCCTCCGAAGCATGAAGTTTCGCAGGATGAACCCATTGCAAATTCATCCATGTTTGTTTTCCCCAAGAGAACTGCATTCTGATTTTTTAATATTTCCCACACCGCAGCATCATAGACGGGAACATAACCTTTCAATATTTTTGAACAGCATGTTGTTTCTACATCCTTAGTAGAAATATTGTCCTTTAAACTCATTGGTATTCCTTCAAGGAGTGAAATTTTTTCACCCCTTTGAATTTTTTCATCTACTGTCTCAGCTGTCTTTAATGCCGTTTCCTCAGTTATATTAACGTAAGCATTGATAATACAATTCTCTTTTTTTATTGAATCTATATATTTTTGTGTTAATTCAACACAGGATATTTCCTTATCGGTCAAAAGCTTGTTTATATATTTTATTTTTCCTGTTTTTTTTATTTTTTCAGGCATTTATTTTTCACCCCTTCTTTTAACAAAGAAATATCCGTCCAAGCCGCCTTCTCTGTTTTTCAATATGAGCTCTCTGTCGTAGGATTCTAATATTTCATCTTGGTGAAAGGCATTAACTATATTGTTTATTTCATCGAAATCTTCTGATTCAGCGTCCGTAACGGCGGTATTTATTGTGTTTGCAAATTCTATAATTTCATCCATATCCTTTGTTAATTCGTCAATTTTACTTTCATCAATTGAAAGCTTTGCAAGCTTAGCTATTTTTAGTATATCATCCTTACCTATCACTTTATCAACTCCTATCTGATTTTAATATGAACTTCCCTTAACTGTTGTTCACTCACTGCATTCGGGGCATTTGTCAATACATCCTGGGCATTGCTGTTCATAGGAAACGCAATGACCTCTCTGATATTTTCTTCTCCCGTCAGCAGCATTACCATTCTGTCGATTCCCGGTGCCATTCCCGCGTGAGGAGGTGCTCCGTACCTAAAAGCATTGTAAAGAGCAGTAAATTTAGATTGCAGATCGTCCTCGGTATATCCTGCAAGCTCAAACGCCTTAACCATAATATCAATATCGTGGTTTCTCACAGCACCTGATGATAATTCTATTCCATTACATACTATATCATATTGATAAGCAACAATGTCAAGCGGGTCTTTGTGCAGCAGAGAATCCAATCCTCCCTGAGGCATTGAAAACGGGTTGTGTGTAAAGGATAATTCTCCCGTGCTTTCATCTGTTTCATACATAGGAAAATCAACCACAAAGCACATTTCAAACCTGCTTTCGTCGATTAACCCCAGACGCTTTCCAAGCTCGGTCCTGATTTGACCCGCCAGCTTCGGCGCATATTCCTTATCATCCGCTATAAAAAACAATACACAGCCCGGCTCTAATTCGGCTCTTTCTATTAGAATTGCCCTGTCCTCTTCCTTCAGGAATTTGTCAATAGGTCCGTGAAATTTCATTTCTTCATCTGCCTTAATATACCCAAGCCCCTTCATTCCAATCTCTACTGCATATGACAGCATGCTTTCAAAAAAGCTTTTTGGTTGCAATGCACAAGCTTTAACATTGATTGCTCTGACAGTCTTCCTTCTGAACGGTGCAAAGCCGGTTTCTTCAAATACGTCGCTTATGTCTATAATAGCTAACGGGTTCCTTAAATCCGGTTTGTCTGTTCCGTATTTTATCATTGCCTCCTTGTACGGAATTCTTGCAAAAGGCGGCTCAGACACCTCCTTGCCAGAAAACTCAGTAAATGTTTCATACAATACTTCCTCGGCTACATTCAGTACATCCTCCTGTGTTGCAAAGGACATTTCAAAATCAAGCTGATAAAATTCACCCGGTGAACGGTCCGCTCTTGCATCCTCGTCTCTGAAGCAGGGAGCTATCTGAAAATATTTATCGAATCCGGATACCATAAGCAATTGCTTAAACATCTGGGGAGCCTGCGGCAATGCATAAAATTTACCCGGATGCTTCCTGCTCGGTATGATGTAATCTCTCGCACCCTCAGGAGAGGAAACTGTCAATATAGGAGTTTGTATTTCCAGAAACCCTAATTCCTCCATTTTTGCTCTTAAAAATGAAATAATTTTAGAACGAAGTATAATATTTTTCTGTGCTTCCTTGTTTCTTAATGCCAGATATCTGTATTTTAATCTCAAATCCTCTTTTATTTCTTTTGAAGAAGCTATTTCAAAGGGAAAATTAGCTCGTGATTTACTTAATATTTCAACAGTCTCAGCATCTATTTCTATTGTTCCCGTCTCAATTTTTTCATTGATTGTATCCTCATCACGTTTTATAACTTTACCTGAAACACTGATTACACTTTCCTTAGTAATATTTTCAATTAAACTTTCATTTTCAACAACAATCTGGACTAAACCGTATTGGTCCCTTAAATCAATAAATTTTACTCCGCCGTGGTCTCTTACGTTTTCAAACCATCCGGCTAATTTTACTTCCTTTCCGATATCACTTTCTCTTAATTCTCCGCAGTTGTGTGTACGGTATATGTTTTGCTTTGTCATAATAATTCCTTTCTGTTTTTTGTATTTTGGGTTGACATTTACATGCATATGTTAATTCAAATTCAAGGATACGCAGGCTCCATCACAAATTTGTCTGCTCCCTTTGGTCGCACAAATTTGGATTACGCTGCATTAGGTCTACCATCCATTTGTTCGTCGCTGTCGCTCAAACAAATGGTGGTAGCACCATAAAAAAAGTCCCAATAAACACATTGTGTTTATTGGGACGAAAGTTTCCGCGGTACCACCCTGATTAGCTATAAAGCTCACTCAAAAGACACTGACATGCCTTTGCCGCTTTATCGCTCGGTTGCGTCTGAGCCTACTATTGTTTAATCAAAATAATTAAACAATTTGGGTCAAAAGCTCAAGGATGTTCTTCATAATAAGTTTATTGTAATAGAATCCCACCATCTCTATCTCTCTGTGACTAAAACTTACACTACTCTTCCTGTCATAGCTGTTAATATTATTTTATATAATTTTATGCAATATTTTAAAATTGTCAAGTGTTTTTTTAAAAATTATTAAAATTTTTCATCATATGCTGAACAGCAATTCCCCGTAAGTCGGATACGGCCAATACTTCCCCGCAGTATTAACCTCCAGCTCATCAACCGTTATACGAATTTCCTGCATTATTGAAAATATTGAATTTCTGTAAAACAGAGCTGCTTCCTTTATATTCTCACAGTTTTTAACCTCAAGAAGCAAATTTTCCAACAGCTCCGTATCGTTGTACAATGACGAGGAAAGTAATGAAAGCCTGATAATCAAAGCTTTTTCAACATCACAATTTGCATCGGGCAGGAAGGATGTTTTAGAAGCTGCTGTTTCACATAATTCTTTAATATATGATGATACAGCAGGTAATATATCCTTTTTTATCATTTCTGTCATAGTGAGTGCCTCAATATTTAAAACTTTGCAATAATCTTCTATTAATATATCCATCCTTGAATGAATTTCTTTTTCTGACAGCACTCCGAATTTTTCAAGCACCTTTATATTTTTATCGTCTGCAAAATATAATAATGATTCAGGAGTTGATTTTAAATTTAATAAGCCTCGTTCTTCAGCCTCCTTAACCCACTCATCCGAGTAGTTGTTACCGTTGAAAATTATTCTCTTGTGATTTTTAATCGTATCTTTTATCAGGCAGCTTAACGCTTCGTTAAAATTATCTGCCTTTTCTAATATATCCGCAAATTGAGACAGCTCTTCGGCAACGATGGTATTCAGTACTAAATTAGGTCCCGCTATTGATAATTTGGAGCCAACCATACGAAATTCAAATTTATTCCCCGTAAAAGCAAACGGTGATGTACGATTTCTGTCCGTCGTATCTTTAGGGATAACAGGAATTGCATCTACACCTATTGCCATTTCCATCTTGTATTCCTTATCATAAGCCACATCTCCCTCTATGGATTCTAAAACCGATGCAAGCTCATCTCCGAGAAAAACGGATATTATGGCAGGAGGTGCTTCGTTACCGCCCAAGCGATGGTCATTTCCCGCGGTTGATACCGATACCTTCAACAAATCCTGATATTCGTCCACTGCCTTTATAACCGCAACTAAAAACAATAAGAATCTCGCATTTTCACGGGGCGAAGTACCGGGCTCCAGAAGATTGATTCCTTTATTGGTTGACAATGACCAGTTATTGTGCTTACCGCTTCCGTTTATGCCGGCAAATGGTTTTTCGTGCAGCAGACAGGTCAATCCATGCTTTGAAGCAACTCTTTTTAATAGTTCCATTGTTAACTGATTGTGGTCAGATGCAAGATTAGTATTGGAAAATACAACTGCTAATTCGTGCTGTGCAGGTGCAACCTCATTATGTTCCGTCTTTGCCGGTATGCCTAATTTCCATAATTCATTGTTAAGCTCCTTCATAAACTCCTGAACTCTGGGCTTAATGGCTCCAAAATAATGATCCTCCAACTCCTGACCCTTCGGGGGCTTGGCACCAAATAGTGTCCTGCCTGTATATATCAAGTCTTTTCTTTTATTAAATAATTTCTTGTCTATTAAAAAATATTCCTGTTCGGGTCCCAGCGTTGTAGTAACTCTTTTTGTTTTATTGTCACCGAATAATTTCAATATTCGCAGAGACTGTTGATTAAGAACCTCCATAGAACGAAGAAGCGGAGTTTTCTTATCAAGAACTTCTCCTCCGTAGGAACAAAAAGCCGTTGGAATATATAATACAGAATCTTTTATAAATGCGTAGGATGTAGGGTCCCATGCTGTGTAGCCTCTCGCTTCAAATGTCGAACGTAATCCTCCCGAAGGAAAGCTTGATGCATCGGGCTCACCCTTTATCAGCTCCTTTCCCGAAAACTCCATAATGATTTTCCCATCACCGGTTGCCGATATGAAACTGTCGTGCTTTTCCGCAGTAATCCCCGTCATCGGCTGGAACCAATGGGTAAAATGTGTGGCACCTTTTTCAATTGCCCAATCCTTCATGGCATTTGCCACTACGTGAGCCACATTTATATCCAAGCTTTTCCCTTCCTGAATTGTCTTTTTCAGTGCCTTGTACGTTACCTGAGGCAATCTTTCCTTCATTACTTCATCGTTAAAAACCATGCTTCCAAAAATCTCTGAAATATAACTCATACTGTCCTCCTTTAATCTATAATCGCAAAAAAGGCGCAGTAGGAATATCCTACAGCGCCTTTGCTGATTTTATAAAAGAATTATATTCGCCACTTTTAATTTTGTCAACATTTTTTTAAACTTTTTCATCAATACGAAAAAGTTCATCCTGCAAGGCGCCGGAAATTGGGCAACCGCAGCGTATTCAGACATACGTGAGGATTGACCGGTTGAACGGCAACGAAACAGGCGGGCGTTTTCAGCAATCTGCGGATATGTTGTATATATCCACATCAATATCATAAATACCAGATTCTATAATCTCTATCAAAGCTGCTACGGTATCTAAAGAAGTCAGTACATTTATGGAAGATTCCACGGAAGTTCTTCTTATTTTGAAGCCGTCCGTACCTGAGTTGTTAGCTTTGGTAGGAATATCTATTACCAAGCCTATTTCTCCGTTTTTAATTAAATCTATTATATTGGGGGACTTATCCGTCACCTTATTCACAACCTCTGCTTCAATTCCTGAATTATTTAAATATTTGGCCGTATTTTTCGTAGCAACAATTTTATACCCCAGCATATTCAGCTTAATTGCATGCTCTTTAAAATTTTCTTTATCCGCATCTCTGACGGTAGCAAGTATTTTCTTGCTTTTATCCGGAATCTTCAGTCCGGCGGCAATAAAGCCTTTATATAAGGCTTCGAAGTATGTTCTGCCTATCCCCAACACTTCCCCTGTAGATTTCATTTCAGGTCCAAGGCTCACCTCAACACCCGTCAGCTTCTGAGTTGAAAACACGGGTACCTTTACTGCTGTCAAGGCTGATTCCTTGTATAATCCGGTTCCGTATTCCATATCTTTTAGTTTTTCCCCTAACATTACTCTTGTTGCAAGCTCAATCATGGGAACTTTAGTAACCTTGCTTATGTACGGAACAGTTCTTGAGGAACGCGGATTTACTTCAATAATATAAAGTTCATCCTTATATTCTACGAATTGAATGTTTATCATTCCTACGGTTCTTAATTCATTTGCTATCTTTTTCGTAATTTCCTCAAGCTTTAATTTAGTACTCATACTTAAGTTCTTTGGAGGATAAATTGCAATGCTGTCTCCCGAATGAATTCCCGCTCTTTCCAAATGCTCCATAATACCGGGAATCAGTATATCATCTCCGTCGCATATCGCATCTACTTCAATTTCTCTTCCTACTAAGTATCTATCTATCAACACAGGATTTTTGGAACTTTTAAAAGCATTTTCCAAGTATGTAACAAGCTCTTCTCTTGTGTGAGTTATTTCCATCCCTTGCCCTCCTAATACATAGGAGGGTCTTACAAGCACGGGATATCCCACTTGTTCGGCTGCCTTTATTCCATCATTTAAATTTAAAACAGCTTTTCCTATCGGTCTTTTTATATTTAAAGATTCTAATATTGCATCAAATTTTTCTCTGTCCTCGGCAACGTCTATTTGTTCAGGGTTCGTACCAAGAATAGGTATGTTTTTTTCCTTGAAAAAATTTGCTAGCTTAATAGCTGTCTGTCCTCCGAATTGAAGTATCACTCCGTCGGGCTGCTCTTTTTCCACTATATTTAGTACATCCTCTTCAGTTAAAGGCTCAAAATACAGCTTATCCGCTATGTCAAAATCCGTGCTGACCGTTTCAGGATTGTTGTTGATTATGATAGTCTCCATCCCGCATTTTTGCAGAGCAAATATGCAATGCACGGAACAGTAATCAAATTCAACGCCTTGACCAATCCTTATAGGTCCTGAGCCTATTACAAGAATTTTCTTTTTATCTGATGTCTGCACCTCATCATATTCATCATAGGTTGAATAATAATATGGAGATATTGCCTCAAATTCACCGGAGCATGTATCAACCATTTTATATACGGCTTTAATATTAAATTTCATTCTTAAATTGTATATATCATTTGGACCGGAACCGATTAAATCAGCGATACCCTTGTCGGAAAAACCCATTTTCTTTAATTTTTTGAGCCATTTATCATCCAGCCATTCTATTTTTGTTTTTCTCAGCTTTTCTTCTTCATTGACTATGTTGCTGATTTTATGCAGGAAAAATTCATCTATTTTGGTAAGCTCAGCTATCCTGTCAATTCTGTATCCTCTCCTTATAAGCTCGGCTATATAAAACAACCTTTCGTCATCCGGATTTTGGATTATAGCTTTTAACTCAGATGTGCTTTTTCCCGATGCTTTATTGCTGTACAAATTATATTGTTTTATTTCTAAGGAACGAACTGCTTTTAACAATGCTGCTTCAAAATTATTTCCTATAGCCATAACTTCACCTGTAGCCATCATCTTTGTTCCTAAAATTCTGTCGGCGTAAAAAAATTTATCAAAAGGCCATTTGGGAATTTTTAAAACAACGTAATCCAAGGACGGTTCAAAGGCAGCGTACGTTTTTTGCGTTACGGAATTTTTAATTTCATCAAGGGTATATCCCAACGCTATTTTAGCAGCTACTTTTGCTATGGGATAACCCGTCGCTTTTGAAGCAAGAGCCGATGAACGGCTTACACGCGGATTAATTTCTATAACTACATATTGAAAATTATCGGGATTTAAAGCAAGCTGCACATTGCAGCCGCCTTCTATGCCGATTGCATCTATAATTTTGACAGATGCTGTTCGAAGCATCTGGTATTCTACATCCGACAAAGTCTGTGACGGAGCAACAACTATACTGTCTCCCGTATGAACACCTACCGGATCGAAATTTTCCATGTTACAAATTGTAATACACGTTCCGTTTTTATCTCGCATCACTTCATATTCGATTTCTTTCCAGCCCTTGATGCTCTTTTCAATTAAAACCTGTTTATTCATGCTTAACTGCAGGCCCTTTGTCAAAATCTCCGTCAGCTCATTTTCATTGTCGGCAATTCCCCCTCCGCTGCCTCCCAGTGTGTATGCCGGCCGTATTATAACCGGATATCCTATCCTGCCCGCAGCTTCCTTTCCCGCTTCTAAACCGGTAACTATTTCCGAATCCACTATGGGCTCTCCGATTTCGTTCATTGTCTTTTTAAATAATTCTCTGTCTTCTCCCTTTTTTATGGAATCAACACCTGTTCCTATAACTCTTACGTTATATTTGTCCAATATTCCCTTATCATAAAGCTCCACCGTTAAATTAAGACCCGTCTGTCCGCCCATTCCGGCAATTACGCTGTCAGGACGCTCTGAAGCTATAATCTTTTCTGCAAACTCAACCGTTAAGGGCTCGATATATACTTTATCCGCAATATCCTTATCTGTCATTATAGTGGCAGGATTCGAATTTATTAAGACTGTTTCTATTCCTTCTTCTCTCAGCGCTCTGCATGCCTGTGTTCCCGAATAATCAAATTCTGCGGCCTGCCCTATAATAATAGGACCCGAACCGATAACCAATACTTTTTTTATACTTATATCAAGTGCCATTACTTTACTCCTTTATACATATTGACAAAATCATCAAAGATAATATTAGAATCATGTGGTCCCGGACATGCTTCCGGGTGATATTGAACGCCCATTACCGGTAAATATTTATGCTTTATCCCTTCTATTGTTCCATCATTTATATTTACGTGTGTTATTTCTATATCTTCGGTAAGAGAGCTTTCTTTAATCATATATCCATGATTTTGTGAGGTTATGGTTATCTTTCCCGTCTTTAAATCTTTCACCGGATGATTGCATCCTCTGTGACCGAATTTCATTTTTGTGGTTTCGCAGCCTAAAGCCAGCGCAATCAACTGTACACCCAAACATATTCCCGTTACGGGTATTTTATCAATTAAAGTTTGTACATTATCAATTACCTCCGGTAAATCCGAAGGGTCTCCGGGTCCGTTTGAAAGGAATATTCCGTCTAATTTATAATTTAAAATCTTATCGGCGTCAGTAAATGCCGGAAATATTGTAACCTTGCATTCTTTATACAGGAAAGAATTTACAATGTTGTTTTTGATCCCGAAGTCTAATATGCCCACATGCTGTTCTCCCTCACCAAGGGTTTTAATCTTTTTTGTGGTTACCTCTTCAACTGCCGATTTATTTGAAAAATCAGCAAAATATTTGCTTGCATCTTCCATTTCAATATTATTCGCGGTTATAAGACCCTTCATTGTACCCGCATTTCTTATAACCTTGGTCAGGTGTCTCGTATCGATACCTTCAATTGCCATTATGTTATTTTTCTTCAGATACATGTCCAAATTAAATTCACACCTGAAATTATTTGGCTCCAGGCATCTTTCCCTGATTATAAACCCTCTTACCTTAGGTGAATCCGACTGAGAATCATCTGTATTAATTCCGTAATTGCCTATCAGAGGATACGTCATAGAAACAATCTGACCATAATAAGACGGATCTGTTAAAATTTCCTGATAGCCTGTCATTCCGGTATTAAACACCACTTCACCCACTGTATCTGAAATTTTGCCGAAGCAATTGCCCTCGAACATAATCCCGTTTTCTAATATTAACTTTCCTTTCATACCTGCCTCCATCTCATAATAATAAATTTGTTGAATAAGTAAAAAAAACAGCTATAAACACTAATGACAATGTTTATAGCCGTCCGGCAAAATTAATTTTTTATCGCAATTTGTTATATTTATTAATTTAATATTTATAAAATCTATACTTATAATAGGTTTTTTATACATACTACACGACCTCCGAAAATTTCTATATAGAAATTTACCATACGCAGACAGAATTGTCAATATGCATTTTTAAAAATATTTTAGTATATTTTTAAATTATGCCATATTGTAAAATTAGTCTTAAACACTTTTAAATATACATATTCAATTCCATATACTCACATCCCATCCATTTGTAATCCCGAGCGATTGCAAAATATCTCATTATCAGAAAACTTGGAATTCCCCGCTTACGCTCGTAACGACGCAGAGCATCAGATACATGTCTATTTTCGGCAACGACATGAAGCAGTTAACTATTACCGAAAAAGACTCATAAAAATTGATTTAATTTAACTGTTTAATATGATACAATATTCTCGGAGGTGTATTATAATGAAATTTACCGAAAACGAAGTTATTCAATTTGTAAATGAAAATGATATTAAATTTGTCAAATTAGTTTTTTGTGATATTTTCGGGACAATGAAAAATATATCCATATTGGCCGATGAGCTGCCTCGCGCATTTGAAAGCGGTATTTCTTTTGATGCTTCATCAATAAAAGGATTTATGAATATTGAAAAATCAGATCTATTTTTATTTCCCGACCCTTCAACCTTATCCATACTGCCATGGCGCCCTCAGCAAGGCAGGGTGGTGAGATTATTGTGCTATATAAAGCACCCTGACGGAAGACCCTTTGAAGGTGACGGACGACTTATACTGAAAAAAGCCATAAACACAGCACACGAATCAGGATATAAAGTCGAAATAGGTCCCGAATGTGAATTTTATTTATTTCTGCAGGATGAAAAAGGACATCCGACAAAAATTCCCCATGACTACGCAACGTACTTGGATGCTGCTCCTGTCGATAAAGGAGAAAATGTCAGAAGGGAAATTTGTCTGACTTTGGAGCAAATGGGAATACTCCCGGAAAGCTCCCACCATGAGCAGGGTCCGGGACAAAATGAAATAGATTTTAGATACAGCGATGCCATGATAGCAGCAGACAACTTAATCACATTTAAATCGGTGGTGAAAACCATAGCAAACATCAACGGTCTGCATGCATCCTTTATGCCTAAGCCTCTTAAAGAATTCAGCGGAAGCGGCCTGCATATTAATATATCATTATTAAAAAACAATATAAATTTATTTGAAAATAAAATGGTTAATCATACGCCCGAGCCGGACAGCTTTATTGCCGGAATATTGGATAAAATACCGGAAATTACTTTGTTTCTAAACCCCTTAGTCAATTCATACGAGCGTTTTGGAAGCCATTCCGCTCCCAAATATGTGACATGGTCGTCCGAGAATCGTTCACAGCTTATCCGTATTCCGGCTGCAAGCGGCAAATATTCAAGAGTCGAGCTTCGGTCCCCGGACCCAAGCTGCAATCCGTACCTTGCATTTGCGCTGTTAATTTATGCCGGTCTTGACGGAATTAAAAACAATTTAAAGCTTGATGAGCCTGCTGATTACGATTTATATAAAGCGTCGGGTGATGCAGCAGAAAATTACAAAAAATTACCCCCAACATTAGCAGAAGCAGTTGAAAACGCGGAAAAAAGTGATTTTGTTCACAACTGTTTACCATCCGAAATCATTGAAAAATATATTCAGATTAAAAAGGAGCAATGGAATCGTTACTTGTTGTCCGATGATAAGGAAAGCTTCGAATTAAACACATACTTCTATACTGTTTAATTTTTTTATACTGCTCGGGAGGTGAGTTCATGGATAGTGTGTTAATTGTATCTGATTCTGACAAGGGCATAGCACTTTTGACCCAGCTTTTAAAAGCAAACGGCATAAATAAAACAGCCTCCGTCAAAAGCGGAGCGGAGGCCCGACGACTGATCAGCGTAACCGAATTTGATTTGATAATTATAATTACTCCTCTGCCTGATGAATTCGGAGAAAGCTTAGCAATCACAATGACTGAAATCAGTAGCTCCGGAGTAATTTTAATAGCCAGAAATGAGGTTGCTGATGAAATTGAAGCAAGGGTTCAGGATTACGGTATTCTGGTAGTATCAAATCCAATAGCAAGACAAATGTTTTATCAGGCGCAAAAATTAGCCCTTGCTACCAAAAGAAGATTGTCGGGACTTAAAAATGAAAATATGCGATTGCAAAGTAAAATCGAAGAAATACGCCTCGTTACAAGGGCTAAATGCGTGCTTATAGAATATCTCAACATGACTGAAAATCAGGCGCACAAATATATTGAAAAGCAGGCAATGGATTTAAGAACCTCAAGAAAGGAAATTGCCGAGAGCATCCTTAAAGCCTATGAAACGTAAAGAAGCTTCTGAATTCCCATTAGAAATGTGGTATCAGAAGCTTTTATCAATTTATTTATCAATATTAATAGCTGCGACTCCAGTGATTGTCAAGATAAATTTCATATAGAATTGTCTTGATATTGTCATCCTCAATTTGCTTTACGGTTTCATAGTAAAGGGATTGACCTTTTTCATAATGCACACCATAAATAAGCTTTAATAAGAAATCATAGAAAACCTGTCTGTCTCCGGCAGCCGGAGGATTTTCCCCGAGCGCTCTGACAGCATTTATAATTTTATCCGAAGCCAATCTGGACAGATAATAGTCTTTTGACTGCAGATTTTCTGCCGCCTTGGCATAATCTCCGAAATACATATTCAGATAAACCAATGTATCGGTGACACTGCCTGTTTTTTCAAGCATTTCTCTTGCAGCTTCATAATTTCCGAGAGCAATATAGTATCTGCTTAAAAAATAATATTCATTTTCGTCAATATCATCCTTTGCCTGTTCAAATGCTAATCCGATAATTTCACTGTTTTCCTTGATTTCATCCCGACTCATTATATTAAGCGTATTAATAAGCATTTTATTATCTCCGGTTATATTTCCGTATCTTTTGCCGTATTCGTAAGCTTTTTCAAGGTTTCCTTCCTCCAACTTCCATCCTGTGCCGTAAATCCTCACAAGGTACCTTAAGGCTTCCACATCATCAGGATTGTCGTTAAGTATATTTTCATAATGAGCAATTGCCCCGGTATAATCTCTTCGTAGAATCATTTCTTCGCCCTTCGTAAGCTTTCCCTCAACTGTTACGCTTGGTATGCTGTCGTAATAGGATCTCATGGATATGCTGCTGGTTATTAGCTTGTTGTCATTGTCATAGGCATTTACAACTATGGGATATTCAGCTCCGGGCAAAAATGCTCCTAACACCGTAAGGGGCTCAATGCTTGTTCCGTCCCCCCCCAATCGTATAATAAATTGATTTCTAAGCATTTCTACATTAAAAACAGCATAATTGGTTGTAAACTTTCCATTTCCGTTTTTATCTGATGCAGGACCGCGGAAGCTGGTTCCGCTTTTTTTATAGGGTTCTTCGGTTATGACCGGCTCCACCGTATAGTAGGCGGCGCCTTCTACCTCTTCCCAGGATACGGTGAACTCTTCTCCGTTCACTGTCTGCCCCGGCTCCGGCGAGGCTACATCAAATGTTTTTCTGAATGTAAAGTCAACTTTTCCGCCATTTCCTGCAAGCTCCGTATATTGGTGGTTTGAACGCTGCAGCACCTTATCAGAAAGTAAGGAGCTGTCAAGACCTATGCCGATGCTGTACAGACCGTCTCTCAATCCCAATGTTTCAAACTCACCGTTTTCGTCTGTTATACCGATATAGCTTTCTCCTCTGCTGTGCATACCTCCGTCTGCCCTCTGCACATATATTTCAACAAATGGCATGGGCCTTCCCTCGAAGGTTACAGTTCCCGTTATAACATTGTCTCCCCTGAAATCATCCATGATATAGTCAAACCAAAAGCTTCTGTCAAGGTAACCCATTGATCCGAACACACTTCCTGTCCTCAGCCAATAGTTGCTGCCACCATTAAATTCATTGTAAAGCCGTTTAGCATCTTCGTAGTTTCCGTCAAACAATTCTATTTCTGCACTTAATATATCAAGATTAGCATCAGCAAGCTCTGAGCCTTCATACTCGGCAATTATCTTTTTGGCGCCTTCCCTGTCTCTGCTTACATGAAGATAAAAAGCATTGTATATATCAGCAATGTAAACAATCTCTTCTTCACTGCTGTTCTGTCCAAATGAAATCCATTCCTTGAGCATTTCGGCATCTCCCACATCTATTGCCAGATCGAGAAGCATTCGATATGAATCTATATAGTATACTGTTTCACTGCTCTTTGGAGCTTCCTTCATAATGCCTGCAAGGGTATTTTTCACTTTTTCTACATCCTCGGGGCTGGTGTTGTCTCCTCCCCCCCAGCCGGTCAGAAAGATACTGTACTTTGGAAAATCACTCATCAGGCTGTCTGCATAGAGGTATCCGCCCTTAACCTTTGAGACGGTAGGATAAGAAGCGTATCTTTCAAAAAAAAGCGTTGCCTTATCCGATTTATTTTCCAATAAATATGCAATGCTGAGGGTTGCCGTAGGTATACCCCATACAAAGGTCAGTGAAATTAACAATAAAGCAAGTATAAGTGTTTTTATTTTAATTTTTATCTTCATTTTTCACCACCTCATATCTTTCCCTCACGATTATCTGAGAGCCTTCTATGTTGATAATTTGTCTCTCCTGCAAATCAAAGATGTTTTTAGGTATTACGGTAATTGCAAACAATGCGGCCAAACCTATTATAGCAGGTGCCAAGGGTATTTCAATTTCTCTGTTTAAAAATTCATTCATTCTCTGTGATAATTTTTTCTTTTTGTTTTTAAGTATATTGTCTGTTGCCGCCTGAGACAAAGTCATGTCAAATGTCTCTTCTTCCATAATTTTTTTCAATTCTGCTCCCAATTTATCCTTATTCTCCATTTAACTGACCTCCCTTCAGCAATTTTTCCTTTAAAATATTTCTTCCCCTTGACAATCGGCTTTTTATTGTACCTTCTTTTTCATTCAACATATCCGAAATTTCCTTTACAGAAAAATCATCGAAATAAAAAAGCACCAAAGTTTCTCTGTACAAGGGATTGATTTCAAAAAGCTCCTTCTTCAAAAGCTCTCTGTCTATATTTCTTTCTACATGTGACTCAACATCATCGCTTCCCACCCATTCATCCTCGAGAACAAGAAGCTCCTGTTTCTTTCTCAGCCTGTCTCTGCATAAATTGAGTGCTATGGTATAAATCCATGTATAAAGTCCCGAATTTTCTTTGAACGTACTTAGTTTCTGAAAAACCCTTATTAAGGTTTCCTGAACCACATCCTCCGCTTCCTCTCTGTCCCTCAGTATCAGGCAGCAGGTTCTCAACAGCTTGTTTCCGTACTCTTCAATAACTTGTCTGTAGGCATCCTCATGCCCTCTTTTTAAATTTTTGATCAACAACTTATCTGCCACCATCAACCCTCCTTACCTTTTTAGACGCAGCATCAAGAAATAGGTTGCAATAAAATAAAAAATATAATTCAATCAGCTTGTTTGATTAGATACTTCATATATATGAATCCAAAAGTTTCTGAAAGGAAATTGATCAGAAAAATACGATTCAACTTTATTTTCATAACTTCCGTTCAATACATTTTCAACATAGAAATCAGGCCACTGTGCCAAGTAGCGCTGTTCCTCTTTAGAAAATGTTTTATCCGGTAAAGCCACATACAAAATCAACACAGCATATATAAATAAAAACGGAAACACCGAAATTATATTTTGTAAAATAATACAGCTTCTTTTATTATTTTTTCGCATATCAATCCTCACAGTTAAAATCTAAAGTATATAAATGGGTTATATGTTGAACCAACCATATATGCTGTTGAAAAAAACATTAGCAAACAATAATACACACTTACTGCTAATTTATAAATATTACAGTGAGTTCTTTTAAATAATATTGATAAATTTTTAGACCAAGGTGTAGCGGTAATGATACAAACAATATATAAGAGGACATAGGAATTTAACTTTGTAATTGATATACTGTCTAAAAATATGTTGCTTTCCATTCCAAACATAATCAGTAAAAAACTTAATATGTCATTTATATTATCAAATTCAAAAAATACCCATCCTATAACAACAAATGTCAATAAATATATATGACGAACCGCTTTAGGCCATCGTATTATGATTTTTTGCAAAAACAATTTCTCTGCTAATATTAATATTCCAAAATAAAGCCCCCATAAAACAAAATTCCAGCTTGCGCCATGCCATAATCCTGTGAGAAACCATACAACAAACAAATTGCATATCAGTTTCACCTTACCGGCATGGCTTCCCCCAAGGGGTATATATACATATTCTCTAAAAAAAGAGCCGAGCGAGATATGCCATCTCCTCCAGAATTCAGATATGCTTTGTGAAATATATGGATAAGAGAAATTTTCTTTGAACGTAAATCCAAACATTTTGCCCAATCCGATTGCCATATCTGAATATCCGCTGAAATCGAAATATATCTGCAATGCAAAGGCACTTATTCCGGCCCACGACATGAGTACCGAAATTTCAGTTCCGGGCATGGATTTAACTTCCGACCACAGTAAACCTATATTATTGGCAAGAAGTACTTTTTTTGCAAGACCACATATAAAACGCCTCATCCCCGAATTAAATTTATTGAATGTCACAGTCCTGCTATATAGACTTACTTCAATGTCTGCATAATTCACAATAGGTCCTGCAACCAACTGGGGAAACATAGTTATATATATAGCACAAAGAATCAAATTTTTTTGCGGCTTTATTTTTTTCTTGTATACATCAATCAAATAAGACAGTATCTGAAATGTGTAAAAAGAAATTCCTATCGGAAGTGCAGGTGTTGTTAAATTTAAATTCCACCCGCCTACGGATGCTATCGTATTTATTATCATACCAAAATATTTAAAATAGACGAGACATCCTAAGTCGAATATCAAACCAATTGTTAATAAAAGCTTTCTTCTTTGTATGCTAATATTATCTTTGCCTAATTCAATGCCTAAATAATAATTAATTAAAATAGAACTGCACATCAACAGTACATAGGCAGATTCTCCCCAAGCATAAAAAAACAGACTTGCAATTAACAGGACAATATTTTTAAAATAATTTCCTAACGAATAATATAGCAATATTGTTACCGGTAAAAAAGCAAATAAAAAAAATAAACTGCTGAAAACCATATATTCCTCCGTTACCTGAGCATAGATAGCTTATTCAGCCATAACAGATAGAATTCTTTTTTAAAATGTATACCATCTTCTGCAAATAAATTTGGATTTTCTCTTGCTAATATAGCTATATCCACATAATTAACCGATAGCAGATCAGCTAGTTCCATTAAAATCTCGTTATATTCTTCTATTTCTTCATAGCGGGGTTCTTGATTTAACGCTTCCTGTGTTACAGGCGTTATAGATTGCAGATATATTTTTGCGTCAGGATGATCTTTCTTTATCTTTTTAATCAGCTTTGTCATGTCATTTCTGAATAATTCTTTAGGATCATCCACGGGAATTAGGATATCAATTGACCCCAACATGATAAAAACATTATCAGGTTTCATTTTAAATAAATCTTCAATATCATCATAGATAAATCCTGCCGTTGTGCCTGCCCCGGCTATCACAGAGTTTTCCGGCAATATTTCATTAATCACAAAACCTTCGGTAATAGAATCTCCCATAAATATACTGTTTTCAAACATCAATTTAAAATCATTCTCTTCTGCTTTATTTACACAGGCAGTCATACCTGTCAAAATAAAAATTACAATTATACTAATCATTATTTTTTTCATAAAAACACCTCTTTCTATATTTGATACTTAGATACTACAGTATCAAAATGCAGATAAAATGCAGAAGAAATAAAGTTTAGATATTATTTTGTTTTAAATAAAATGGCCATGATATATTTTTACTGCTGTATGGGTAGTGTAAAGAAAAAACGAACTCCTCCTTCCTTATTTTCTGCACCATAAATTGAATTATGAAGCTTTAAAATTTCTTTGGATATTGAAAGACCAAGACCGTTACCGGTTTTGGATGTACGTGCCTCAACACGATAAAACTGATCCCATATCTTTTTTTTATCTTCTTCTGAAAGTGGATTACCTTGATTTTCTACACTGATTTGTGCGGTACGCATATTGCATATTACAGTAATTATAATTTCATTTCCGTTCTCAGTATGTTGAATTGCATTGCTTAAAAAATTAGTGACAACACGGCTGATTAAACCTTTATGTCCTATAACCATCCGAGAACAGAGCTTTAATTTAAGAGAAATATTCTTTTCCCGTATTTGCTCAGCCATTGACCTGCACACTTCTGAAATCGCCTTATCTATTTCAAAATAAGTCATTTCAGGCTTATAGGTGCCGGATTGAAACTTTGCCAAATCCAACATATTTACTACCAACAGATCCGTTCGCTGTATTTCATCTTCCATCGCTTGAATGTAGTGCTCTCTTTTTTCAGCTGCAATTCCGTCTTTCAAAATAGATAGACAGCTTTTCATAACAGCAAGAGGTGTTTTTAACTCATGCGAAACTCCTGCAATGAATTCCTTCCGAACAATTTCTAGTTTTCTTTCTTTATCAAGGTCTTGCTTAAGTTTATCAATGTATGTTTCCATCTGATTCGACAGGTAATTAATATTTTGGGACAACTGGCCAATTTCATCGTTAGAATTCACAGGAACTTTTTCTGAAAAATCCATGTTCGCTATTTTAGCTGTTATGTGATTGATAGATAAGAGTGGTTTAGCCATCCATTTTGAAAATATAAAGGCTAATAATATGACGCACAATAAAGCAAACACAAAAAAATAAGGATAAAACTGACGAATAACAGATATTGCTTCATCTACCGGCTGAAGTGAAGTCATAGCAAAAATATATCCCCTTATTCCATTTTCATTTAAAGGCTTGATTATTATTTTGTATTCCGCCAGATTTTCTGTTACATTAAACTCTTCCTTTTGTTGCAGCAGTTTTGCATTATTAGATAAGATACCTACTTGAAATTCTTTTATCTGTTCTAAAAAAAATCGTTCATTATAAGGAAACGGAATATATCCTTGTTGTTCAGGAAATATGCTTTCCGTTATAGTTCCTATGTATAGACCGGTGCTGAGATGTCTATATGCTTCATCTGCATTAGGACCATGCAGCCTGCTTGCAATATTTAAATTTACAACTCCGGTTGAATCAGTTTGTATATGATAGGGTATCCTTTCATCTGCTATGTTTACTGTATCAATAATAACTTCATCACCGACTTTTAATGAAGAAAATGCATCAGAGGAAAATTCTCCTTCGAACGAATACATAGGTATTCGCATAGTATCTTTGGAATCATTCTTAAGTTTAACTTCGATATGGTAATTGTCTGCATCAGATATACGTCCATATTCGTCTAATTTTGTAATCCATATATGGTTGTTTTTATATAAGTCTGATGATAAATTTTCTGCTCTCTTTTTTGAAGCTAAGCCGAAGTACTCATCCATATATGATTCAAGGGTGTCTAATTTCTTATTTATGTAATACTTCTCAAAAATATAATTTTGTGTGATTCCAATAAATAAAAGCGACGTAGAGAATAATAAAGTCGTAAGAATAAACCATTTAAAAACAATACTATTTTTCATACCTGCTCCTCTTCGAATTTATATCCGTAACGAATTACCGTAACAATACATTTTCCTTTACTGCTTAACTTAGCACGAAGATTTCTGATGTGGCTGTTTAATGTCTTCTCATCACCATAAAAGTCATAGCCCCATATTTTAGAAATAAGTTGGTCTCTGCTAATTACAATACCTTTATTTTTCATCAAATAAGCAAGAATTTCAAATTCTGTATGAGTTAAGTTTATTATATTTCCATCAACAGCAACAAGTCTTGAACCAATATTAATTACAATTCCACCGGCTGACATAATCATACCGTCCAAAGCTCCTGAATGCTTTTCAAGAAATCTTTTTACTTTTGCCATTAGAACTCTGGGACTATATGGCTTGATTAGATAATCATCCGCTCCCAACTCATATCCAAGTAAAGAATCGTCCTCATCCGAACGTGCCGTTAATATAATTATAGGTATGTTGGATTTTTTCCGTATTCTTCGACATACTGACCATCCGTCCACCTCGGGCAAAACAATATCTAAAATTACCAAATCAACTGAGTTTGATTGAAACAGTTCCAAAGCTTCTTCACCATCAGCAGCTTCTAAAACCTTATATCCATCTTCTATAAGATAATCAATTATCACTTCACGCAATATATCTTCATCTTCTACAACTAATATTGTACTCATATAACATCTCCTAAAGTATATTCACCATTCAACTTTACTGAATTCTCGGTAAGTTTGTATTAACAAAAAAATTATTCCCTTAAACCATAAGTTTAAGGGAATATAAAACATACTTCAAGATTTTTTTGCTATACCGATGCTTAAAACTTAATTGTATCCAATCTCAGAAGCATTTATGAAATCTTCGGAGTAAATGAACTTTTCGTAGTATTGATCCGGAGTTAACTTGATTTCGTTCCCGCCGCCGTCATAATATCCCCAAACATATGAATTTTCATCATCAAATGGTATGTAGTGTTAATACTTTCCTATAGGTGGCTTTATACTATCAGGTAAAGGGCATTCATAAGCTCCGCCATTTTGTTTTAATACAATGTCTTTGGCTTTTTCAGTTACTTCAGGATTTTTCATGGTTTTAATTGCAGATAAAGTCATAACCTTTACGGCTGTAAGAAGTCCCTTGTATGCAATACTGCTTCTGGACTGTCCCGTCATTTGCCATGTGTGCCCTACATTTCCTATACAGGCGGTTGCAACATTGAAATTAATTGTTGGCACAGCATAGCATACGTCGCCCACATCTGTAGAGCCTGATACATACTTAATATTATTGCCCTCATACGGATGAACTTCAGAGTCCAAGGGCTTATCCAATATTTCATCCATGCGTTCTTCACCATATTCTTCTGTTATATATTCTTTTATTGATTTTATTGTTGAGTCATTATAGCTGAATAAATATTCCTTTGCCAAATTATAATCCTCTTCATCCCATTTCGGAGCTCCCACTTCCTTAAAGGCTTCATCTGCAATCTCCGCCAATGCTGCATTGGGTATATAATCAGAAAATGCCATAGTTATTTCATAGTCGACCTCTGTTTCCGTCATAAGAGCAGCACCCTTTGCCACCTTAACAACTCTTTCAAACAATTCCTTTACCTGGGCAACCTTCGGAGAACGAACCTCATACTTTATTAAGCTTCTGTCCTGTACAACATTGGGAGAAACACCGCCTGCATCCACATAAGCGTAATGTATACGAGCCTGGTCAATCATATGCTCTCTTAAATAATTCACCCCCACACTCATGAGCTCTGCCGCATCAAGAGCGCTTCTCCCAAGGTGAGGAGAACCCCCTGCATGAGAAGTTAATCCTTTGAATTTAAAATTGGCACCCATAATTGCAACTGTCCTGTCCGATTGCACCCGATTAACAGAAGCCGGATGCCATGTGTATACGAAATCCACATCATCGAAAAGTCCTGCTCTTGCCATAAATTGCTTTGAGCCTGCTCCTTCCTCGGCAGGGCAGCCAAAATAAATGACAGTTCCGCTTAATTTATTGACAGATAAATATTCCTTCATAACTAATGCGGCACCCAAAGAGCCTGCCCCCAAAAGATTATGACCACAGCCGTGACCGGGCTTTCCTTCCACAACCGGGTTTCTTTCGGTACATCCCGCTGTCTGACTTAACTTATCAAGTGCGTCATATTCTCCTAAAAAACCAAACACCGGCTTTCCGTTTCCGAAGCTTGCAGTAAACGCGGTAGGCATATCTGCCACACCTCTGTTAATTATAAAGCCTTCATCCTCCAAAGCTTCCGTTAAAAGCCTGCAGGAATTGTATTCATCGTATGGAAGCTCTGAAAATTCCCATATCCTGTCGCTGATATCAACTATTTTTTCTTTCTTTTTTTTGAGTATTTCTTCTATAAATTTTAATTCTTTCATAATATTCACCTATAATACCTTACTTAAAAATTCTATTGTTCTGGGATTTTTCGGATTGTTAAAAATCTCATCCGGAGTTCCCTGTTCCTGTATAATACCGTCAGCCATAAACATGACTCTGTCACTTACTTCCTTTGCGAATCCCATTTCATGAGTAACTATAACTATAGTCATTCCCGATAAAGCCAGATCCCTGATAACCTCCAAAACTTCCTTTACCATTTCCGGATCTAATGCGCTGGTGGGTTCATCAAACAACATAACCCTAGGGTCCATGGCTAACGCTCTTACAATTGCCAGACGCTGCTTTTGACCGCCCGACAGCTTTGTGGGATATACATCTCTCTTATCTGTCAATCCGACTCGCTCCAGAAGCTCTTCAGCTTTCTTTTCTGCTTCTTCCTTCTTCATTTTCCTTTCAAGTACAGGAGTTAAGGTAATATTATCTATAACCTTCAGGTGCGGAAAAACATTAAAAAGCTGAAATACCATACCGATTTTTTGCCTGTGCTTGTCTAAGTCAATTTTTTTGTCAGCTAAATCTACTCCTTCAAAATAAACCTTGCCGGTTGTTGGCCTTTCCAACAAATTCAAGCATCTTAAAAATGTACTTTTCCCGCTTCCCGACGGTCCTATAATGGAAACAACCTCTCCGTCGTATATACTCTCTGTTATGTTGTTCAGTACCTTCAAATCTCCAAAGGATTTATTCAAGCCCTCAACCCTTATTAATTCCTTAGCTTTCATTTGCCTGGAGCCTCCTTTCAAACACACTTAGCCCCTTGGTCAATACCGTCGTTACTATCAGATAAATTATGCCGGCAATTATTAATGAGGGTATTGCCAGAAAGGTTGCTGATTGAACAGTCCTGTAGGATGTCATAAGTTCCTGTACAAAAAACACCGATGCCAGGGATGTTTGCTTGACCATTGATATATATTCATTTCCCAGCGCAGGAAGTATATTTTTAACAGCCTGAGGAAGAACAATTTTTTTCATTGTATTTGTACTTGATAATCCCAGACTTCTTGCAGCTTCCACCTGCCCCTTGTCAACTGCCTGTATGCCGGCTCGTATAACCTCTGCCACATAGGAGCTTGCATTTACGATCAGTGCGATTATAATGCATGCCGTATCACTTAAATTAATCGGTACAATCTTAGGCAGTACCAGCCAGAAGAAATATAGCTGCAAAAGTATGGGTGTGCCTCTGAGCACACCTATATATGCGGATGTAATCAAATCAAGTATCTTAATTTTTGATAATTTCATAATGGCTATAACCGTTCCCAATATAGTTGCAGCAAATACCGTCAATGCAGCAAGCCACAGAGTTCCAATCAATCCGTCAACATATACATAGTTGTACTTATTCCATAGCATTATCACTGTTTCAATCATACCCTCACCTTAACCCTTCATAATTATAAGCCTAATTTTTTTGCATACGCGGTATATTCTTCATACCATTGTTCATATTGTCCCGAGCTTACTACTTCATCTATAATTTCATTGATTTTTTCAGCAAGCTCATCTTCACCTAACGGCATTCCTATTCTTGTCCCGCTTAATTCTTTATCCACTTCAAATTCAAAATTTTCTACTATTGCCAAACCGCTTCCCGTGTTTGCATCTATATATAATTGGGCCATCGGTATGGAAACAACACATGAATCTGCCTTTTTTTCCTCAACCATCAATATCCCGTCCGTTGTGGCGGATACCCTCTTAAACTCTTTATACTCAGGTATCTGTTCGTTTACAAATAACTCCTGTAACGATCCGCTTTGTGCAACTACTGTTTTGTCCGCTAAATCCTCAGCATTTCTTATTTTATTCGCATCCTCTTTTCTGATCAGCAGTCCGTATCCGGGTGCATTCTCTGCAAAGTAGTATCCCTTTGACATAATCATCGCTTCCGCTCTGGCGGGTGTATATGCTAAAGCAGAAACAGCTAAATCATACTTACCTTCCGTAATACTGCTTAAAACTGCTGTAAACTCCAAAGGAACAATTTTTAATTCCACTCCTAATTTATCTGCAATATACTTTGCCAATTCTATATCGCTGCCTACGTATTGCTCGCTGCCGCTTTTGGACGGGTCAATAAACTCATTCGGCGCAAAATATGGCTCTGTAACCACTTCTATGTACCCTCTGCTGATTATTTCCTCTAATCGATTACTTCCTGCTTCGTTAGCTGCTTTCTTTGTACAGCCGCTTGATAAAACCAATACTACCGAAACTATAAGCACTAAAGACATTTTTAAAAACTTTTTCATAATAATTTCCTCCTTTTTTTAGTATAAAACATAAGCAGTCTCATTCACCAATTTATTTGCTCCTTACGTCGCATAAATTGGGAATTCGGTGCATTTGACCTACCAACCATTTGAGCTGCGCTGCCACTTGCACAAATGGGGTTAGGGCATAAAAAAACTCCCGCCATCTAGCCTATGGCTAGAGGACGAGAGTATTAATCACGTGGTTCCACCTCTTTTTATTGATACTTCACAGCATCAACCTCAAAAAGTACTATCATACTTTTGCACTGTAACGGGTGCGAGTTCCCGAATCCAACTACTCCCCAACGGTTTCATCGATCAGCTCAAAGATGTGTTCAACGCAACATATTTATGCACTTTCACCAACCGCGCACTCTCTAAAAAACACGATGTATCTACTATTTCTTATCTCAGCTTTATTTTTATTAACATTTAATAATTTTTATAAAAATAACACAATTATTTTACTTTGTCAATACCTTCCGAAAAATAATTTTTATATCTCAGTCTTGCATCATAACTTCGACAGCACATGGATTGCCTCTTCTCTCAAACAGAATCTTTGAGTTTTTTAATAATCTTATATCTGCCGAACCTGTTAATCCTTCCTTTATTATTGTGTCCATTGCTCCATTAATCGGTGCCTTTAATGACCCTGAGTCCCGGCAGATAACTGAATTAACTAAAAGCTCATATTCTCCCTTGACAATAACAAGCTCCAATAAGCATCCCGAATAGTTTATCTTTTCTATCTTGCTGCTGTTATAGGTTGCAAATCTATACTCATGACCATTAAATGACAGGTTGCAAATAAATCCCTGAAAAGAAGCGCCAAGAAACGGTATATGAGCAAGTGAAAACATAATACTTGCATCTGTATCACCAAAATGATTAGATTGAAGCCATATATATTCTTTTGGAAATGAGGTGCCCCAATCCTTTTCTATGTACCCTTTACCTTCATTAAAATTGATAACCTCGCTATTAACTGATATAACACCTTTTAGATTATGATCCATGCTTATAATATCATGATAGCATTCCATAAAGGGCAGATATGAAAAATATCCCATTGCATCCGGTGACAATATATTTCTGTTGATTTTAGTAAACTCAGAAAATTTTATGCTTCCTGTGATTAAATATTCATCATTTTTAAGATTAAGTTCTATACTTTCGTCAGTAAATATATTATTTCCTATCGTCAAGCAAAAGGGTTCATCAATATACTTAAAATCATTTGTTGGGAATTTATAATATTGTGTATTCAGCATTTTACCATCAAATTCTTTAGAAATAATAATTTGAATAAACGCATGGGAATCGGCATCATTTTTTGAAATTCCCGGTATAATACCGATTATATTCTTTAAATCACATGATACGTGTTTAAAATACCATCCCTCGAAATATTTTTTATCCTTCTTTTTTCCTTGAAATATCAGAGGATTCTTCTTATACTTTAATACCATTTTATTATCCAGCCTTCAGTTATATTAATTTGAATTAAAGTATCATCAATTATTAATAATTTCAAGGCCGTTTAAAAAATAATTAATCAGACTACCTTAGCTTTATAACTTTTAGTTCTTTAATTGCACATCCGAAAAAAATCTCTCAAGTATTAATTCTCTCGTTTGTCTGTCATTAAAATCTATATCTCCCGACAAACGCAGAACTATATTTCCTTTTCGTATTATAAGTTCATCCCGTTCCTCTGTCAGTGCCAGATTATCCGCATTCCATAAATGTTTCATCTCATCATCTGTGACAATAGTTCTGTCTAATATGGTCATACCACGCCACTTAATTCCTTTTTCTATTCTGTCGATTATTCCATTAAATATTATTTCAGAAAAATATGGATTTATTGCCTCATAATATTTAATGTCCATATACTTTTCTATACCATTTATCTCCCCATGCTCCCAATAAGTATAGTGCTTAGGTACGACAGGACTCATACTCGTTTTAAACTCTTTCGTCAATGATCTTCCCTGCTCTGAGTATTCCGGTATTTCTTTCATTGTAACTACAGGATATCTCTCAGGGAAAGAATCAACATTGTACATTTCTTCAGATTTCTCCATAATGAATGGAATTGCCCTTGATATGAAAAAGAACATTGCAGCTACTACAATTACCGTAAGCAGTACATTTTTCTCCCCCTTAATTTTACCCTTCTTTACAAGATACCTGATTCCGGTACCCAGAGAAATACCGACTGCAGGACCCAGCACGGCAATTAATACATCATCCGGTCTGAAAAATGCATCTACTATAAAACATATTGCAAAAATCGATATGATAATCCATATTATGCCGCTAAAAGCAACTATACGTCTTCGGGCACTTTTCAAAGTGGGCTTTTTTATAGTCATCCCGTTTTTAATTCTTCTCCGGGCATTTATCATCCATACTATACCGTATAAAGCAGGGATTACAACAATCATTGACAGTATAGGAAATAAAAATGTGGATGCAACTCCCGTAAAGCTTAAAAGATTGCCATATCTTACAGGAAAGCTTCTGACCAATGCAAAGACGGCTACAAGCAAAAACAAGGATACACCAATCAGTTCACGCTTCAACAGAGTATTCTCAATAATTTTTTGTTCAATTTCCTCATCTGTCTGTAGCGGAACCGGGTCACTGCCTTCCTTCGCATAGAAAAACTGCAGATATTCCTGAGATGTTACAAATGTCCACCCCGACTCCTGACACAACTTCCTGTATTCACTTGTTTCTTCGTTGTCTTCCGGAGCAAAAGCTCCTCCTTTTTTAAATATATCCACAGAAAATTTAATCTTTTTAGGCTCTATAGCTCTGAATTTAGCTGTAACACGTCCAACCTTCTCCAGCATCCAGCCCTTTTCTGCCATCTCCTCAAGATATTCTGCCATAGCCTTGTAATCAAGAGAAAAGAATCCCCAAAATACACGCTTAGTTTTACTCTTCATTTATCCTCACTCCCCTCCAAGATATCATTTCCGTCCGAAACCAATTGCTTTAATCTTTTATGTTCATCCTTTAAAATACTTAGTCCCTTGTCCGTTAAAGTATATATTTTCCTTCTGTCTTCTTCTGCGACCTGTACTATAATATCTTCCTCCTCAAATCTGGATAAAAGACTGTACAATGTACCTGCACCTATCTTTACCCTCCCATCGGTACGTCTGTCTACCTCCTGCATAATTCCGTATCCATGCTGGTTCTCCGTTAAAGTAAGAAGAATGTAATACATTTGCTCCGTTAAGGTTTTTAATTGTTCTCTTGCCATAGCATCATCTCCAAAACACTATATCTATATTCGATATATCTATTATCAATATAGTACTATTATTTTGTTTTTATGTCAAATGCTTTTTAATTTTATAACAATTTTATTTTTTCTACCAATAAAAAATATGCCCTTCCTACAGCTGTCTGCATAGGCTGGGCATATCGATTTTGTTACTTTTTATTAATTAACCAATTTTGATAAAGTTTCCATACTTTCAAATTGCAAATATGTTTTATCATTGCTTTTATTTATACTATATATTATTTCACATTCTGCAATTGCAGTTGGTACCGGATCTCCCTCTACATCATACCATAGGTTTATCAGTTCAAATTTTGTATATAATTTGTCATCAATTATATCAGCAGTTGTATTTTCTGCTATGTAGCCGGTATTCCAACCAAAGTCTAAGTTTTTATAATAAATATCCGTTTCTTTATTATGATTAAAAACATCTTCAAAAGAGTATTCCTTTTCACCAAAAACCTGAGTCAAAGCTTCTTTTGATTTATCTAATGGAAATATAAAACCCTTATTTTCGTAAAAAGGAAAATATCCTTTATATAAATTATTTTCATCATCATTTGCAGCAAGTGCAAATAATAAGACTTCATATCTATAGTTTTCTTCTCCTCTATATACACTGCTTATAATATCCTTTGTCAGTGATATCCCATTTAATAAGAGCTGTTTTTGTGAAGTATCTTCTTGTGATAAACTGGATGGTCTGTCTCCGGTAAGTTCATAAACGCCGTCAATATCATCATTTTGTCTGCAATTATAATTAAGCTTATTGTCAAATATATAGAAATTTATGCTTTCACCTTTTGTACGTGCTATTTCTACTTTTTCTTCCGGATAAAAATATTTAACATATAAACACACATCCTCATTAACTTCTCCATCATATGCATAAAATATGCGTCCGGGAAAAGTACTGTAAGCTGCAAAGCCCTCTGATATATCTATATAAATATTTTCATATCTGCAATCAATATCGTAAGCCAAATCCCTGATTGACTTGTCATCCAGATTAACCTCAAAAATGTTTCTCAGCCTGTCGTCCTTTTTAGTCAGTATATAGAGCTTATCATTATTTTTACCCCATACTGTTACTCCAAGCTCTATGTTGTTTTCATCCTCTTGATTTTTACTGCCTGAATTATCATTATTTGAAATGTAATTAAACACATTGTCTTCAAAATATTTATTCCCGTTGTTGTCCCGCACAATAAGGTCTCCGCTTCTATTGTACAGGCTTACATATTTACCAAGCTCACTGAAATTTATATCACTAAGTTTATCTGCAATAATATTTACCTTTCTATTTCCGATATATTGAATCAGCTTTTTATTTTTGCCGTCATCAACAACAGCATAAGCAATATCATTAAATTTAATATAATTTATGTTGCTTGCTTCATCAATGCTTAATTCAGAAAGAAGTGCATCTTTAAAACCTTCTTCTATATAAGCACTGTCCTTTCCAATCATATATGATATATCTACTTTTACCCTCTCTCCCGAGCTTGTCGTATAGCTGATCGTTTTTTCATCTTCTTTTTTAAGCTCAAGTTTTGTCCTGATTGATTTTGCTATTTCAAATTTTTCTAATGTATATAGGTTAATCAGATAAAAGTAATGATATTGTTTTTCCATATGTTCCATCATATAAGAATCTGTATCCAACGCATAATATGTGCTGCCCGATACTATATACCCGTTATCCTTATCAATAAAGCTCTCATAACCTCTGCCGGTGGCGAAGCTTGGCTGTGATACAATCTTTTTATCTATATCTATAACAAAAATTACATTGGACAAGTCATAGCATGTGAAATATGCCATATTGGAGTTCTTGATCCATCCTGTTTCCATAACCCACATTCTTGAAGGGAAAAAAACTTTATTATTATCTAATTTGAAGTCTTCATTTGAAAACTCATTATTTACCTCTATGTATTTATTCATAATGATTTTATTGTTTCTATTATCAACAACACAAACAGAGAAAAAATCATTTATATAACAGGTGAAATCACCGTTATCACTGTTCAATATATCCGTATAATAGCATTCATATAAAATTTTATCTTTCTTCTCATTGTCAGAGCCAAGTTTTATAATGTAAGAATTATATGCCCCGTCTATAATTATTTTATCATCATCCCGTCTATGTACAACATCCTCCATGTTATAAAGGATTCTTTTTAAATCACCGTTTTCATATCTCCATATTTCATAATAATCACCGATTATTTTTTCTTCTACATTGGAGAGCTCTCTGTCTGTATACGCCGTAACGGCGTCATACTGATCTTCACCTGCTTTAATATATTCATAATGTAACATTAAATCGTGTATTTTCACTTTGATATAATATGTGTTGTCAACACTGAAAAGCTGTGAAATTTCAATATTATCAAGCCCGGTTGAAGTCTTAACCTCATCCTGGACCTTGGTTAAAACTTCATCCGAATTTGAATATGCTGTATCTTCGGAAATGCTGTCACTCTCGTTTACTACTGCGATATCATCATCAACATTACCCTCACCTTTATTGCATGAGCATAATAAAAAAATCAACAGTAAGCAGATAATACTCAATTTTAAAAAAACTTTATTTTTTATTTCTCTTCTGATATCATTCATTGTACAAACATTTCCTCCTAATTTGAGCCGGAGCTTTTAAGCATCGAGCTGTTGTTTAAGATCTGTGTGTTATATAAAAATAATACATCCTGTTCCTGTGAAAAGTCTATATATTTTTCTAATATATCTGCGGAAATGTATCTTAAGTCAATCAATGTAATTTTAGAATATCCTTCAAGCAATAAAGGAGCTATGCTGCTTCCGAAGGAATCACGAAATAACAGAAGCTCTTTATTATTTTTGCAGTCTTCATTGTAGATAGTAATAAGTGATTTTGCACCGGATAAAAAGACATCGTAGGAGTCCGTTCCGTTAAATAAATCATCTTCATACACCTTGCCGTAGCTGCTGTTTTGATAATCAAATACAACGGCATTTTCAATCGTACTGTTGGTTAAATAAACCATATCCTCAGGCTTCAGCTTAAGTGCTGCATGCCCGTAATACGATCCGTAGAACGGATAAAGCTTGCACTCGGTATATTCTACGTCAGAAGCTTTTGTATCATTTCCTGATTCCATCAGAAGCAAGTCGGCAATTTTAATAATCTTTTCCTGCCTCCAATGAATATCAAGCTTATAGTAATCATCTATCGTTAATAATCCTGACAAATCAATATATTTCATATTCTTTATGTTTTGCTTCATAAGCTCCGCTGCTCTGTCATAATCTATCGTCAAATATCCGTTTTGACCGGCTATATAGTGACCCTTATTCGGAATTATTGCAAAGCTTACATTTTTGCCTTTTAAATATTTTTCGTATATTTCATTCAGCTTGCCGGCTGCATTCAATACTGATTTTTCATTCAATTTGTATTCCATTTTTTCGACAAATCCATTTACAATATAAATATTATTATTGTCTTTTTGATTAAACAGATGATATTTTCCAACGGCTTTCAAGCCTCTGAAGCCATCACGAAATACAAACTGATCCAATATATACTTTTCATATTCGTCAACCAGCTTACCCTTTAAAAGCTTATCTGCCGAGAAATCCGGCATCGTTATAAGCCGGCGTCTTTCACTATAGGAAAATTCTTTATCGGTCATTATGATGTTAGCCAGCATGAAGCCAAATATTATCATAATAAAAGCAGCTGATACAACCATATTTTTCATATTATTTTTCATACGCACCTCTTAAAACCTGAAATACAGAAACGGATTAAAGGAACCGTCAACCAGGTAGCCGGTAATTAATAAAAGCATAGATACCAATACAATGGGCTCAGACACATTTAAAATGTATTCACCTTTTTTACTGTTTTTTATCTTGTTAATAACCCTCACGGTTAATGGGGTTGCCCCGAAAGCAGCAATAACAAGTGTCCATCCATAGCTGATTAAATAATAACTCGTTTCGGCATTTGAAAGCGGTATGTTTAAAAGACCAAGCATTCCTTTGATATATTCGATGCACTCAGGCATGCTGTTCGTATTAAATATTACAAAGCTGATCAGCACAAAGAACAGAGTGTATACGTGTCCCGCAGCCGCAGGTAATTTTTTTAAGATACCATTGAGAAGAAGCCTTTCTATGATTAAGAAAATCCCGAAGTACAGTCCCCAGATAACAAAGTTCCAATTGGCACCATGCCAGAATCCTGTTAAAAACCATACAATAAATATATTCCTTATCCACTTTACTATACTTACACGATTTCCGCCCATTGGTATATACACATAGTCTTTGAACCACGTACCGAGTGATATATGCCACCTTCTCCAGAATTCAGAAATACTTTTGGAAATGTAAGGATAATTGAAGTTTTCGAGAAAATGAAATCCAAAAATACGTCCCAATCCTATTGCCATATCGCTGTAACCGGAAAAGTCATAATATATTTGCAGCATAAATGCTACGGCATAAATCCAGTAAAACAATACCGTGCTTTCCTGCAGACTGAAAAAAATATTGCCTAATTCTCCTAAGGTGTTTGCTATAAGCACCTTCTTGGACAACCCTATAATAAAGCGTCTTACGCCATAGCTGAAATCGGCAACTGTGTGCCTGCGCTGTGACAATTCCTGTTCAACCGTGGTATATCTCACTATGGGTCCTGCTATAAGCTGAGGAAACAGTGTTACGTAAGCTGCAAAATCGAAAAAATTTGTCTGCACCTTTGCATTACCCTTATAAACATCTATGGTATAGGATAAAATCTGAAAGGTGTAAAAGCTGATTCCAATGGGCAGCACCACATGCATAAGTTTAATTTCCAAGCCGAACAGCCACACTATATTTTCAATAAAAAAATCCGCATACTTGAAATACAATAAAATTCCTATACTGAAAGCAATCGAGCAGATAAGCGGTATTTTCGCATATCTGCTCTTTCTTGTTTTATTTATCCACAATCCGTGAAGATACCCGGATAAGGATGATAGTATCATCAAAATCGAGTATATGGGTTCACCATAAAAGTAGAAAAACAAGCTTGAAACAAGTAAAATTAAATTTTTAAACCTGAACGGTACTAGAAAGTATAGCAATAAAACCATTGGCAAGAAGTAGTATATAAAGCTAATACTTGAGAATAACATTTTATTTTTCCTTTAATTTAAGAAATGCATCATGTAAAGCACTTCCCTCATTGTCACTCATAATCAGTACAATTACGTCACCGATATTGTCAACAATAACATTGCTCGGGTCTACTCCTACACATATCCATTTTCTCGGATCTACATTCTCTTTAATTTCTGTTTTAATTTTTTCGATATCTGCACCTTCCTTAACTCTTACTAAGCATAGGGAGTAAGCAGATGAAGACATAAGAGGTTCGGAAGCTATTGCCGATTCAAATTCTATGCCATTCTTACCTAAAAAATAGGCTGCATCATCTGACTTTATCTCAGTGGTTTGTAATCCGTTTTTAATAAAATCTCTGAACGAATCCTCTATATCTGCTGTTTCATATATCTTTTCTAATATACTCTCGAGACTTCCATCGAGGTTGTTATTGTTATTTGGACCTGCATCCGCACCTTCCGATTGACATGCAGTAAAGCTAAATACTATGATTAATGTCAATACTATCAAATGTAATTTTTTCATAATTTTCTCCTTTTTAATAATTATGCATGCACTTCATACTACATTAGACGGAGCAATATCGATATTGTTCCAAAAAAGAGACAGAAAAAAATGCCAATAAATTTTATCGGCATAAAAATTGCTTAGAAAACTTTTATTTCAGTAAATTAAAAGTATTTTTGCCTGTTTCCTTAGAAACATACAATGCTTTATCTGCTCTTTTAAGAACATCCCGATAATCATTGTCCGTATCTCTGAAATAAGAAAAGCCTGCCGAAATTGTTACATTTATGCTTTCATCTCCTGCCAAAATCTCTGACGAAGCAATTCTATCTAACAGCTTTTTACCAAACTCCGGTATGTTTTCTTCTCTTAAACCCGGAAAAATACCTACAAATTCATCTCCGCCCCAACGAATAAGCTGATCGTAACTTCTTATCATACGGTATATTTTCCTGACAATTTCTGTGAGTATCAGGTCTCCTGCATGATGACCATATTTATCGTTTACACGCTTGTAATCATCTATATCAATCATCATAATAGCCGGACTTTCTCCTGTTTGTTTAAACTGTTTAAACAAAGATGTTAAGCTTATTTCTCCGCTTCTCCTGCTTGATGCCTTAGTCAATGAATCCATATTGATTTCTTTTTCTAAGGATTTTGTCGAAGTTAATAATTGTTTTTTTCCTAATAAAAAAAGTATTGCAAAACCTAATAATAAAACTGCAAAAATATATCCTAATAACTTTAATATTGCATCACTGGATAAAGAATATATTTCATCAATTACTTTTTCTGTATAAGCATCGATTTCTTCTAAATGGACACCCATTGCTATTACCCAGTTATAGTCCTCATATAGCTTTGCATATGTAATTTTTTCAGATATGCGGGAGCTGTTTAATTCTTTAAAATTATAGGTAAAAAATAACTCTCCATTCTTCTTTATACCTTCTAACTCTTCCAAATACGGCAGATTACCTTCGATATCCTCCATATCCGTAGATAAGTACATTCCCTCAGTTTCTTCTAAATTAGGATGGATTCTTCGAATGGCATAATTTTTCCCGCCTTCATAGTTAATAATCTCATTTACCCATATGTAGGAATCATTCGAAAACCTTCTGCTTCTTATTAACTCTCCGACTTCTTCCTTTACAATTTCGTCTATATATGCTTTACTGACTCCAAAAATACCTTCTATACTGCCTTTGTCAATAACAGCATACGAAAACAATATTGATTTTAAATTTTCCACATTTATGTCCAAATTCACTTCAGAAGAATTATACAAAATTTCTCCTGTCCTATTATCCCATAGAAATGCAGTCCACATTGTCGGATATGTATCATCGTTAAACCTGTCTGTGAAAAACTCTATAAATTCTTCGTCTGTTAAATTTGATTCTTCTTGAAAGCGCCTTTGCCTTGCGTCTATATTTTTCTTATAAGCACTGTATTTAGCGTCTCTTAAATTGTCAATTTCTAAAAAGATATTGTTTACCGTATCCTTTAAATACACCTTTTTTAAATCTATAATAGTTTTTTCAGTTTGCTCCAAATATATCATTTGTGTCCGTTCATGAGATAGAAGATGCAGATATATAACTACTAAACATATAATAGAAGCTGCTATGAATGTAACAATTCTATACCTGTTTTTTAATTTCATAATGTTTCCTCTTTATCCTGTTAATCCCCTATACCCCTATGGTATTCTACCCATAAAAAACATTCCTAATCTTAAAATAACTTAAATTTATATCACCTCATTTCACTTTACAGTTTTATTTGAACCCTATATAATGAATTAATACCAAATTATATACAATGTAAATTTTCTTTACATAAAGCATATATTAAGCATAATTTAACAGTTAAGGAGGACAATAAATGAACAATGTTTTATTTGCATTTGGATTGACACTTTTTGCAGGCCTGTCTACAGGTATAGGCAGTGCTCTTGCTTTCTTTACAAAAAAGACCAATACTAAATTTTTATCTATCAGCTTAGGCTTTTCGGCAGGCGTAATGATTTACGTTTCTATGGTGGAAATATTCGTTAAGGCAAAGGATTCACTTACCGCAGAGCTTGGATTAAAGATGGGATCATGGGTGACAGTGGCCGCATTTTTCGCAGGAATGCTTCTTATTGCACTGATTGATAAGTTTATTCCAAGCGGTGAAAATCCTCATGATATGTATAAAATTGAAGATATCGAGGATTATGACAACAAGACAAATGACCCTAAGCTTTTAAGGATGGGGACATTTACTGCTCTTGCTGTAGGTATCCATAATTTCCCCGAAGGTCTGGCAACATTTATTTCCGCGCTGCAGGAACCAACCATAGCTATTCCCATTGCTTTCGCAATAGCCATTCACAATATACCCGAGGGAATCGCTGTATCAGTTCCCATTTACTACGCTACGGGAGACAGAAAGAAAGCTTTTCTTTATTCCTTCCTGTCAGGTTTGTCAGAACCAATAGGGGCATTAATAGGATATTTAATACTGATGCCCTTCATCAACGACCTTGTATTTGGAATAATTTTCGCTTCGGTAGCCGGAATAATGGTATTCATATCCTTGGATGAACTGCTTCCGTCAGCACAAGAATACGGTGAGCACCATCTTTCAATATACGGGCTTGTAAGCGGTATGGCAGTAATGGCAGTAAGCTTGTTATTATTCATATAATAACACCCTCCTCCCATATATATGCGAGGAAATCTTGATTTAAAAACGGAGCATTAATACATGGATGGCAATACAACAGCACAAATATTTCTTTTAATATTTCTTTTATCATGTTCGGCATTTTTTTCGGCATCAGAAACTGCACTTATGTCTATCAGTAAAATTAAATTAAGACATATGGCAGAAAATAATGTTAAGGGTGCAAGAACAGTGGAAAAATTGGTAAACAACTCAAATAAGCTATTAAGCGGCATTTTAATAGGAAACAATATTGTCAATATAGGAGCATCCGCGCTTGCAACCAAATTGGCAATGGATTTTTTTGGCGCTGCAGGCGTAGGAATTGCCACTGCAATAATGACAGTCCTGGTATTGGTTTTCGGTGAAATAACTCCAAAATCACTGGCAGCAAGCAACTCAGAAAGCATTTCGTTCAAGGTTTCCGGCTTGGTAACATTAATAATAAATTTATTAAGTCCGGTTATTTTCGTATTCAACAAGCTGACAAATTTAATTATCAAGCTGATCATTGGTAGTCAGGATAATGATAAACCGCTTATAACCGAGGATGAATTAAAAACCATGGTTGATGTCAGTCATGAAGAAGGCATAATTGAGCTTAATGAAAAAGAAATGATAGAAAATGTTTTTGAATTTAACAATTTGAAAACTAAGGATATAATGACCAAGAGACAGGACATAGTTGCAATAAATATCAACAGTACATACGAGGAAATTAAAAATGTATTTGCTAAGGAATTATATTCAAGGATTCCGGTTTATAAGGATGACATAGATAATATTGTCGGTATGCTTTATGTAAAAGACCTGTTTCATTACGAGGGGGACGTTCCTTTTAAAATAGACGATTATATGAGGGAAGTTTTTTATACATACGAAAACAACAATATAACGAAGCTGTTTTCATCAATGCAGAAAAATAAAATTACCATGGCCGTGGTATTGAATGAATACGCGGGAACAGAAGGAATTCTGACAACAGAGGATCTGGTGGAAGAAATAATCGGAGACATAGTTGATGAACTGGATGAACACACTTATCACATAGAACAAATCAGTGAAAAAAAATATCTGGTCAACGGCGAGCTGAGAATAGAAAAGCTTAATAAATATTTAGATACTAATCTTCAATCAAAATACGTAAACACCATAGCCGGCTATGTAACAGAAAAGTTTGGCAGATTCCCCGAAGAAGGTGAGTCAATTGAAACAGACAATATGAAAGTTACTGTAAAGGAAAATGGCAGGAATAAAATTGAAAGCTTGTTTATTGAAATAAAATAATAAATTAAAGGCGGTTTTG
>DCYG01000044.1:295016-323163 GCA_002331025.1 Firmicutes bacterium UBA2116
CAAAACCGCCTTTAATTTATTTGTATGACATTCCGAGCATTTTCGCCAATTCCCTGCGATTTACATTTTTACTGATGTCCATACCTTTATCCAGTATAATTTCTCTTGCCTCATCGGAGCTTAAGCCGGTATTCAAGTTCATCCATTCAGAAGGAACCCAGTTTTCGACCTTGTCATACACGTTAGCCGCCCATCCGTACTCCTTGCCGTATTTATCAACCTTTCTCCTGCTTCCTGCAACGGTGATATAATAATATTGCTGCAGCTCTTCAATTGCCCTGTCAATCTTGCTGCCGCCCTTTTTTAATGTAACTCCCATTTCAAAACGTATATCGCTGGTATTGAGCAGGGTCTTCTCCTCAAATATCTGCCACAGCTTCCACACCTCTTCGCTTATTATCCCCGAAGCCCTCCTCTCTTCCATGTGTTCATACGGATGGAATGCAGTGTAAAACAACGAATACATGTGTGAAGATACAAATCCCTTGTGTCTTCCTATAATGCAGCCGAACGCAGCTCTCTTTTCTTTTGCAACTCTGTCCTTCCACACCCATGGATCTGTTTCGGGATCTCCCGTGTGCCAGTCTTCCTCAGCCGTTTCGTCCGAGAGAGATGGAAATCCCGGCAGAACATTTGACAGAGTCATGAAACCGATATTATCTACTCTCTCTAAGAAATCTTCATATTTTAGCAGCTGTGCCATATCATACCCCTTCAAATTCTGTTTCTTCATATTGTCCGTCTATCCACAAAAATGCACTGTTTGTGGTAAATTTCAAAATGCAATAATTGGGATCTGTTACACCACCGGGAAAATGATTAATAAACCAGTCCGCCCATAATTGTTTTTTAAGTTCGGGATCAGACAAAATCTCAATAGTACCTATAAGCGTGATATTGTTTTCTCCGTCACAATAACATACACTCGCTTTATTATTAAGCTTAAAAAACTTAACTTTATGCGATGATAATCCGGTAGAAAACCATACTGTTTTTATTCCATCCGTTTTAATATTGGAAATTGTCGAAGCCCTCGGATATCCCCTGTCATCAATTTTAGCAATCGTTGCATTTGTTGAATTTTTCATTATGGCTTCCGCTTTTAAAATAAGTTCTCTCATGTATTTTCCCCTTTCGTTGTATCCTCAGTATCTCTATTTTTAAAGGATTACATTTTATTTCATCATATCACAGCGAACTTGACAGCTATATGTCATGTCCGTATTTTGTAATAATATTTTTTGCAAGCTGTGTTAATTCCTTTGCCATATCTTCCGGTTCAACAATTCTTGCCTTATCTCCAAAGCCTAGAACCCACGACAATATATAGTACTTGTTTGTATATCCCACTGAAAATTTCAGTCTCCCGTCCTCCATTACCTCATAGCATTCAGGTCCGTATTCTTCGACGAGACGATATTCCGAAGATTTATCAAATATAACGGTTATTTTTTTATCATCCGCAAAGTAATCATCAAAATCAAGCTCTTCCACAGGTATTTCTCTCGGAATAAATACATCATCAAGTATCATATGCCTCCATAAACGATTGAGCTTAAAAAGCCGGTAGTCCTTTTTATCTGTGCAGTAGCCGAACACATACCATGCAGTCCACTTAAATGTAAGGAAATATGGTTCGATCGTCCTGTTCATTTGTCCTTTTTCCGAATAATAATCGAAGTTAACCAGCTTGTTTTCAGATATGGCTGTTTTAAGCATGTTGATTTTTTCTGAAAGGCTGGATTTATAATGTGATGACAGATCAATGAGTATATTATCCTTCAATGAAACAACTGCTTCATTTTTAGGTGACAGCTTGTTTATGAGCATTTCAATTCTTGCAGCATCGGACACGCTGCCGAGACTCTTCAGTCCGGTTATAATATTTTGCAGTTCATCAACGGTCAGCACACTTTTATCCAATTTATAGCCTTCAGAAATGGATATACCGCCGTCGCCTCCCTGGACGGAGATAATGGGTATACCGGCTTTACATATGTCATCGATATCTCTGTATATGGTTCTGCGTGACACTTCAAATCTCGCGGCAAGTTCCGGAGCAGTTATTTTATCACATTGCAATAATATAGTTACTATACCTAATAAGCGATCTATTTTCATAATTGCTGCCATCCTTTTATATTTTCCGATTATATAAAATTCCCTTAAACATTTGTATAAGGGAATTTTGCTTCGTTTAAAACTTTCTGCTTGTGCCTCCGTGGCTGCGCCCTGATGAGGATCTGTGAGTGCTTGAACCGCCCGATGAAGACGAAGAGCTTGGTTTTTGTATTTTTACTTTACTTATACTTGAATACAGGAATGAGTCCCTGCTGTCAGTAATATTCAAGCTGTTGTTTATAACATAATTTGAAGCTGACGACTGCATACGCACACTTTTTAACTTGCTCCTCATTATACCGGTAATTATAAATGCTATGATTGCTCCCATAAGAATTACGACAAGAGTCATGTAGGATGGAAACATATAAACCGCCCTGATGAAAAAGTATCGTATTGTCCGGAATAATCCGCCCTCACGAGTCAGTCCGTCATCGTAATCACCTGCATAATCTCCGGAGGTATCAGGCTTATCAGGTTCATCGGTATATACTGTCTTTGATTGTACGATGTAATCCCGGCACAAGTCCGCAAATGTATTGAATGCTATACTGTAATTACCGGCACCTAAATCCTCAATAAATTGATCTATAATATACTCTTGTGTGTAATCCGAAAAAATATTGATTGCCGAACCATGAGTACTTGTAGCCAGATCACGGTCTCCCATGCTGACCAATAACAAAATACCGTCATCATTATCACCCATGCCATATCCGTTATAATCATAAAAATCATCGGCATATTCGGTTGAGGTTTTGCCGTCTAAGCTGTTAACAGTCACCACCACAACATCAACCTGTTCCTGCTCACTGATTTCATCAAGCTTTTCCAACAACATTTCTGCTTCATATTCGCTGAGCAAATAAGCATCATCCACCAATCGGGGCAGTTGTCTCTCCACGGGGATAAAGTCGGCATATGCGAAAACAGGAGTTATAACTATAAAAAACAAACACATTAAAATAATTATTTTATTTATTCTTTTCATATTCCCCTCCTATCACAATACGGCTACTGCTATACCATACAATACGGTACTGAATATAAGGGTTAAAATCCCCACCCATTTCCAATATGCCTTTTTATCCACAGGCAGATCTCCTACAAATTTACCTGTCTGACCGTTCATGGCAAAGGTGTATGTCTTGCCTTCCCACTTGGTATTTAAAAGCCACACGGGATATAACGCATACTTAACGGTTCCGTTTTCAACCTGCACGCTGGTATGCTCCGGAGTTACCGAGTTATAGCCGTTTACAGTAGAAAGGAATGTCTGCTCCACACTTCTTTTTACACGCTCATTTGCACGTTTCACGCTTTCTTCTGCCGCCACATCATATTTATCGGCTAAATATCCCGCCATATATGCTGTCTGAAAATCAACCGCATTATCAAAATTGAACGGTTCAATTGATTCCATCAGATCATCGGGCATTTTCACAGAGCCGTCCACAGGTATTCTTTCAAATGCCAGACTTCCGCTCCTTCTGATTGAATAATAGCTGCTCTTGGTATAACGGTAATTAGAATCACTCCAGGATGTGGTTCTGACACCTCTGTACCTGATATTGGCATCTGCATCTGCATTAAATAACCAATGAGGAACGTATATACCCTTTATTTCCTCTATATGATTTTCATCCTTAAATATCTTCGGAAGTAATTTTTTACCGGTTAAGTGCTTCTTGAGACCCTCTATTGCCGCTTTCTTATCCAGCTTAAAAGGAATTACATAATCCGGGCGCAGCAATCCTGAAAACTTACCTGCTATAACAACGGGATTGTCACAAAACGGACAGCTTGTGGCAGCCATATTTTCGTCTCCGATTATCTCACCGCCGCAGGACTTGCACACATACACATGCATACCTTCATCTTCACCCTGCCATTCATTTTCCGTTTCCATTTTCCAGTTTATATCATCCGATTGGTCATTCTTTAAGCTTTCATCTAATTCCCTGACAGCTTCCATCTCGTATTCGGCATCACAATACGGGCATTTCATTTTTTGTATGTCACTTTCAAAGCCTATTGCACCCCCGCAGGAGGGGCATTTGTATTGAATAATATCAGTCATACATCCCCCTAAGCTATTTGTTTCTTACTTTTTGTCGTTATCATCAAATACATCTCCGCATTCAGGGCAGAATTTTGGCGAATTTGTTCCGTTTTCAGGTTCCCAGCCGCATTTGCTGCATTTGTATGCTGCAGGATTCGGTTTTCCGCATTCCTGACAGAACTTGCCTGTGTTCGTCGCACCGCAGGAGCAATTCCATTGTCCTGCAGGTGCAGGCTTAGGCTCTCCGCATTCTTTGCAGAACTTACCCGTATTTTTTTCGCCGCATTTACACTGCCAGCCATCAGTCGAAGCAGTCTGCGCGTTTTGATGCTGCGCATTTTGATTTCCTATGTTATACAGATTCTGCGCGTTCATACCGCCTGCCTGCTGTGCCATTCCCATACCTATAAAAGCTCCCATAGCACCGCCTTCATTGGACGCGGCAGCTCTCATGGCATCTGCCTGTGAACCGGCCAACGTTGCCGCAGCCATTGTTGGGTCGCGAAGTATTGCCACACGCTGTGCCTGTTTGATCAGTTCCGCATCTTCTTCCGGAAGTGTGATCGGATTTAATCCCACAGATACTACCTGAATTCCTCTCAATCCCAGCCACTTGTTTGTAAGTGCTGAATTCATTGCTCCCGCAAGTTCTTCTGCATGTCCCGGCAATGCACTTGGTCTTACGCCCAATTCGGATATTTTTGCAAAAGCAGGCTGAAGTGCTGATATAAATTCTGTTTTTAATTGTCCGTCTATTTCTTCACGATTATACTCACGCTCTACATTGCCTGTTACATTTGTATAGAACAAAATAGGGTCAACAATTTTATATGAATATATACCTGAGCAGCGCACAGATACATCTATATCCAATCCTATGTTTCTGTCAACCACACGGAAGGGTATCGGATTTGGTGTGCCAAATTTATTGTCAATCACTTCCTTGGTATTGAAGTAGTACACTCTTTGATCCTTTCCGGGATCACCGCCGTAAGTGAATCTTTTTCCTATGGTTTTAAACGTATTTTTAATACCCTCTCCAAGGTTACCGGTAAAGATACTCGGCTCCGTTGAAGTGTCATATGTATATTCGCCCGGCTCTGAGCAAACCTCTACTACCTTGCCCTGCTCCACTATAATCATGCATTGTCCGTCTGCTACCGCTATACCTGAGCCGTTCGAAATTATATTGTCATTTCCCTTTGTGTTGGAAGAACGTCCCGTAATTTGTTTCTGCCCTCTTACCATCAATATTTCCTTAGGCATGGATTCGCAGTAGAAAAACTCTTTCCATTGGTCGGCAAGCGAACCGCCTGCCGCACCCAATACAGCTTTTATAAGTCCCATATTAATCTCCTTCTACAGTAGTTTTATTCAATTATACTAAAAGCATGTAATTTTATCCATATATTTTTCTGTAACAAAAAAGCCCCTTAGGATTCCTCCCAAGGGGTATATTAACTGGAGCCTTTATCTTTTAAAAGAGATGTTAAAAATGAAGCTAAAATGCAAACCATAAATAACGCTGATACAAGCACAGTCATATGCAGATTAGCTCTGTCAAGGATAATCCCATATGCCAATGCGCCAAATGGTATGCCTATTTTTGAAATCATTCCAACCACCGAAAACACCCGGGACATAAACTCTTCCGGAGTTTCCTTCTGCAAATATGTCTGTATAGGAACCGAGATAAAAATATTTGCGCCGCTGAATAAACAAAGTACGGCTGCGAGCAGCGTAAAATACAGAGTTGACCCATTTCCTAATAATGATAAGCTGCAAGGAAACGTCAATAAAGAAAATGCCAGCATATTGACCGCAAGCATGATGCATCCGAACTTAAGAGGCTTAACGGCATCCTTTTCCTTCCCGAAAATAATACCTACCAGAATGCTTGCCAAAAGCATTCCTGTAATAACAGCCATTTGCAAATATCCGTATTGAGTATCACCGTAATTTAATTCAGTCTTAAAAAACAGCGGCAGCACAACGCCAAAAATCGGCTGCGCAAAGAAATACGTTACTAAAAAGAAGAAACACATCTTCAGGATTATTTTATTATTGGCAATAAATTTAAATCCATCTGACAAATCCTTTATTACTCCTGATATACCTTTTTCAATTTCACGCTTATCATGAATATATCCAATAAGCATCTCACTTGCACCGGACAATAAAAATGACAGTCCATTGATAAAAAACACCATGGTAATACCAAATTTAGTATACAATGCCGTTCCGATAACAGGTCCCACCAATAACGAAAAGCTCTTAGCTGTAGCAACTTTGGAATTAACCTGTGTAAGCTCGTCATGATCAACAAGCTGAGGAAGCATTCCTCTGGTTGCCGGATCAAACAAACCGTTCAACAGAGATATTATTATCTGGACTGTCAGCAGCATGGAAATATTCATCTTCCCCATATATGAAAGGGATGCCAGTACAAGTATTACACCTGCACTGATAATATCTGTCAAAACCATAATAGTCTTTCTGTTCACCCTGTCGCCAAGCACTCCTGCCAAAGGGAAAACCAGGAGCGCAGGCAATATGGACAGGAATGAAAACAGCCCTACGGTGGATGCAGACCCGCCTGTATCTATGATATACAACGGAACAATTACCAGCTGTACGCTAGTTCCGGTGTCAGATACCATTCTTCCTGTTAAAAATAATATAAAATTAATATTTGAAGCTTTTTTTCTTTTTTTCATAAATGTTTACGTCAATATATGCACGATGCCCTGACCACCGTCAACAATAACTTTATCTCCCGTTTTAAGTCTTAAGGTTGCATTACCGCATCCCACAACAGCCGGAATACCAAGTTCTCTGGCGACTATAGCAGCATGAGAAAGAGGTGCTCCTACATCGGTTATAATCGCTGCAGCTCTTGGAAATAGCGGAGTCCAGCCTACGTTAGTAGTTGCTGCTACTAAAATTTCCCCCGGTTGAAGCTTTTCACCTTCTTCAGGTGTTGACAAAATACGTACCGTTCCTTCTATTCTGCCTGCCGCTCCGGCAAATCCCTTCAATGTTTCAGAATCGGGCACTTCATTTGATGATATAGTTGGATCGTAGAAATCCATTCGTTTATTTGGATTGTTTGCCCATTCCGAAGGATTAAACCTGCCTCTGATAATTGACGGGAATGGAGGCATTTCTTTATATTTTTCAAAGTTTTCTTTTCTTTCGGGGATATAATTTATATTAACAGCTCTGCCGGACAGTAATTCCTCTACTTCTTTAATGTAAAGAAAAAATATATCATCTCCTATCCCTGTAAGCTGCCCTGCCTTGAGTGCGAATGTTCTGACCACTCTGAATACTCTTACAAACTCCGAGCGTGCCGCTTCTCTTATACGAGCACCTTCAGATGCCTTTTCCATCTGCTTCTCCAGCCATTTTACTTTGTTCGGATATTGCTCTTTGAATCTTCTCCACGCATCTTCATATTGTTTGTGCTGCTTTTTCAGAAGCTTATCTGCGTCAATGCCGGAATTATTAAATTCTTTAATCTGCCTTTCAAGCCAATTCTCATCCTCTGATGGGTCCTTCATAGATAATTCAAATTCGTGAGGTCCTCGATGACCATTTTGTCTGTAATACTCTTCACGGCTCATCTCTCCTTTCAACACCTGAGAGATTCCAATAACAGGACCGAGGCTTGCAAGCTCTGAGTTTCCCCTCAGATTGGACAGCAATGCATTGGCATCCTCAGTTCCCACAAGCTTTTCAAGCTTTTTACTCAGGTTTAAAGCAAGTACTGCCTTGCTTCCGCTCACAATTAGTCCCCACCATGCTTCTGTGTTGTATGGCTCCAGCTCGCTCTTCCATAATTTCAGCAGTTCATCCTTATTTTTTATTTCCATAATCTCTGCCTTGGTCTTTCTGCACCAATCAGGCATGTTATCGACAAATCCCTGCAGGCTCTTTGCAACTTCTTTGTTCTTTTTCAGATAATATTTGATTCCCGGCAGCATTGTCTTAAATAAATTCATTCTTGAAAATGGGTAGAACGGAATCGTTAACCCTTCAGGAATATGTCCGAATACCTCTCCCAGTATTTTTAATCCTAATTTAGTGCTTCCGTACAATGCGCTTATAGCTGATAGTCTATGACCTATATTGGAGTATATCCTCCCGCAAATATTGCCTGACCACAAATAATATCCGGGCACAAAACCGGATTCAATATCCAAAGCACGAACCAAGCTCCATGTAAGCGGTGTCACAACATCGGGGATTGCCTCTCCTACATTTGTATTCACCCAAAGAGAATCTCTTATCAAGCTCTCATTTATTTCATAGGTATCCAGATTACCCGGAGACAATGTCGTTATTGGTCTGGCTTGTAAAATGTATAAATTACCCCTTGCCACCGACCACTCGATATCCTGGGGGCTTCCAAGTTCTTTCTCAAGCTTTGCCGCATACTGATACAGCTTGTCGGCATATTTTTTGAGTTCATCAGGACCGTTGTATTTTCCCTTTGGTCTGCCAAGCTTAAAGTCATACGCATTTGCTTCTCCTGATACGAGCTGTTCTCCCAATCCGTGTACGTAGTTACCAATCATGTTTGCAAAGCTTCCGGATATGGGATCGGCAGTGAATAAAACTCCTGATATTTCAGACGGCACCATCAGTTGTAATACCACTGCAATCTGATGCGCTTCCTCTATACCCTGAACAGAGCTATAAGCTTTAACTCTCTCTGACTGTCTTGATTTAAAAACCTCATATATGGCTTCTTCAATCTCTTTATCTGTACCTACATTGAGAACCGTTTCAAATTCTCCTGCAAATGAAGCCTTAGCGGAATCTTCACTTAATGCTGAGGACCTGACTGCAAATAGTGCTCCTACGTTGTTCTTTTTTATTGCATTAAGATGGATCAATATCTCTTTCCAAGCATCCTCATGCAGTGTTTCACCTTCAAAAGCTGATGGTAAAATTACAAATCCTTCCGGCACCGGATATCCCTCCTGAAGCATCCTTGCCAGCATGCTACCTTTTCCTCCTGCATATTGTTGAAGCTCAGGAGTCAGTTCTCTGAAACCTTTAACCATATTCATCATATTCACCTCACCTTTCAATACCAAATCGTATCATAGAAAGAAAACTGTTTCTTTCCGAAAGAAATTCATTGAGATACACTTCTTCAAAATCATTGTTATTTTCTAAATCTGCCAGATACTTGTTATCAAAATAATCCAATGTAAGCATGACCAATCTAAAAGCCTGCTCGCGATTAACGCCTTCTCTAAGACCAACCTTTTCAAATAACCGTTCCCATTCTTTCTCATTACCGGCAAGGAGCATTCCATACTTGTTTCTGATTTCTGTTTTCAATTCTGCAGGTGTTTCATAAAAAGCTTCTCTCATAACTTTCATTAATTTAGGATTTTTTTTATAATAATTAAATTTTATGATACTGAATTTTTCCTTTGCTTCAAAAAAGTCCTGGTTTTCTAATAATGTATCAAAACCCATTTCAATTCTTCCCTTTTCGATACACCTGTCCAAAACACTGAGATACAAGTCTTTCTTGTTATTAAAATGATGAAAAATTAACGCCTTTGATATACCTGCCGCCTCCGCAAGCATTGTAGTCGATGTGCTTGCATATCCATGTATGGCAAACACATCAAAGCAGGCATCCAAAATTTTATCTTTATCATATAGTTGTAAAGGCATTAGTCTTACCTCCCTATTATTAATATACCAATACCATTTAAGAAAACGGGGTTGTCATATTTAATATCTTAAAATTTATACTAACCATCGGTCAGTAATATTATATCAACATGATGACCGTTAGTCAATAAAAATATTTTGTAATTAAAAATGGACAAGTCTTCGTAAGACCTGCCCAAATATATTTAATATAATGTTAGTATGATGTACTCTTATTTTTGTGAATCAAGTATAAACAGAGATGAATCCTGATTCATAAATATTTTACTTCCGTAGTAGAATGTTTTGGATTGCACATTTTTAAAACCGATACTTAACATATCTTCTTTCAATTCTTCCTGCTCAAAACCATTATGAACCATATCAGAAACTATTTTATCATTCTTATTAAAGTCAACGATTAACAAATGACCTCCCGGACTTAAAACATCATGCAGCTTTATTAAAACTGATTTAAAATCTTTAATATGAAGCAGAACCTGAGCCATGAAAATATAATCAGTTTTTAAATCCAATAAACTATCTTTTTCAAAATCAAAGCATAATGTATCTGCATTCTGTATATTATAATAAGATATTTTTTCCCTGATTTTATTAATCATTTTTTGTGATGTATCCAGAAACAATATTGATTGAAAATCATTCAATAAGTTCACACCTACAAGACCTGTTCCGCACCCAAAGTCAATGGCTGTTTTGTTTTTAGTATCAACTAAACATTCACGAATTGCCTCTGATGATACTTTTGCAATTTGAATTCTCTCGGTAGTATCATATAAATCAGCTATCATTTCAAATTTATCAGTATTTCCCATTATTACTTCTCCGATTTATCTTAATTAATATTTCAACTGTCAATACCTAAGGGATGTCAAGGTTTATGACTGTCAGCAGTATAATAATATCCTATAACAGTTACTGTCAAAGCACTTAATGCATCTACTATTAAGTCGGTCATTGTATCTCTCAAGGCTGCATGCCCTGCCAGTACAGTTCCGTCAGCCAATATGAACTTTTGCATATTAGTGCCGAGCAGACTGTCGGCTAAAAATTCATATATCTCCCATACTGCCCCTGATGCCAAAGCAAAGCAGAAAGCAAATAAGGCTACGAAAAAAGGACTTAAATGAGTTTCCAATACTTCCATGTCATTGAAGTAACTGACAAGACTGAATCCCAATGCTCCCAGCATCGCTCCGCTGAATGCATGCAGGATTAAATCCCAATAAGGTATTATATAATAAAAATTTCTGACCTCTCCGAGATATATAGCACAGTAAAGGAAAATAAAATACATAACTTCCATCTTGTTAGGAATGTCTATGTACAGCTTACGCTCCACTATTGATGGGATAAACATAACAATAATGCCTAATACACATTGCAGCAGCATAAGTACATAGTCACTTTTCACTTTTGTATATGCGTCTTCACTTATAACGGAAGGCGCATTGATCATTTTAATTATGATATAGATTATTGAGAAAGAAAGAACAACGAAAAGGATTACACCGGTAATCTTCTTCCAATCTCTTTTTCCGGCAGAGTTTATTTTTCTCATCTTTTTTGCTCTCACTTATATAAATATTCTACTGACTAAAATTCTAAACAAAATTATAATATCATACGATTGGAAGTATCAGCAACTAATATCATTAAAGTTTTTTCTATTCCATCCCTGCCTTCAGAGTTTCACTAATCAGGACCTGGTTAACTCTCTTTGAGCACAATAGCTTGCTCAGCTGGTACGTTAACATGATGACTCCAAAGCTGACAAGCACATAAAGGGGACTGATAATAGTTGGTATTACTAAATTAATTATATTGCCAAGATAGCCGTATATTGCACCCATCGATGCTGCCATGACAGGAATGCCAATCATAAATCCGATCACAATGACAAAGGTGGAGCTGTTCAGTATCATGGATTTAATCTCGCGGCGTCGATAACCAAACACCTTGAAAAGCGATATGGTCCTTCTATTTTCTTCAATAATCAACGAAGTTACAAGATAAAGGATAATTAATGCCACAATACCGGAGACGATCGTCATCAATGATACCATCGAAATCATCTGACCCATAAATTCATCCAGTGCATCAGGTAACTCACTCATGGATTTCATCCCTGACAGCTCTTCGTCAGGAATATCAAGCTTTATTGTACTGAAAAGCCCCATATAGCTGTTTTCGGGAAGTCCCAGCTTTATGTTAAACTCATCTATCGGCACATATATAAACTGCTCGATGTAGGAATCAGCAACAGCATCAATATGAAAGCTGTAGGGCTTTCCGTCTTCTTTGTTGATTAAGGTTACGGTATCTCCGGCATTAACGCCCAGACGGTTGGCTAAAGGCTTCGTAATATTCGTCTGATTGTTGGGAATGAGATTTCCCTTGCTGTCTTTCAGAACTACAACCGTTGAGTCATCCTCTATCCCGCTTATATAAAACTCCATGTCCTCATTGTTTCCGGGATAAAATTTCCCTGCATTGAAAATCTCTGCCCCTTCCGGTGCTTCACCGAATTGTAAATTCCTGAAGGCATATTCGTACTCAAACTGATATACATTCGAAGTGTTAAATACATGGTTCATAGAATTCATAACAGTAAAACCCAAGAGCATTAGTACAGAGGAGATGGTCACACCTAAAAAGAGAAATACAAGCCGCGATATGCTTCTGAACTGCTCCCGAAGCTTAAATTTTGTACCGAACTTAAACCTCTCCAGTTTAAAAGAGCGCTCCAGGAAATTAACCTTGGTTTTTTGCTCGTCACCCTTCATAAGTGATGCCGGTGAACGCTTCAGCTCCGAACGTATAACAAGATAGCTGCTGAGACCCAAAAATAGCATCGGAGTCAGTATTCCGATTAACACATTTAAAAAACTCAGTGTAATTCCCGGAACAGGAACATTATAGTAGGAAATCATAGCCATAACCATCGGCTCAATCGAGGGTAGTGCTAACATACTTCCTATCACCCCACCTGTAAAGGCCAGCAGCAACGGAACAGTCATATAGTGGCGTGTCAGTTCCCGCCTCCGATAGCCCTGGGCATAAAGTGTTCCTATAATCACAGATTCCTGGCGAATCATACGCCAAAACATAATCCCTATTATTAAGCAAGACAAAAGAAACATTGCCGCCGGCAATGGTATGCTCATGGTCTGCATACCGGTAATAGATGCCCAAACGAGTCTCGTTCGTTTATTGTCAATATTGTCAATCCAGTCCGAGACAGTAATACCCTCATCACGTAAATACTCTCTCAGTTGTACGACCTGTCTGTTAAAGCTCTGGTTTCTGTCGTTAAACCTGACGGAATACACGGTGGCAGCATTCTCTATATCTAAAAATTCATCACGACTTATAACCGCCACACCGAAGTCATTGGGCGAATATAAGATATCATTCACGTTCTTCACGGGATAGATATAGTGGGGCAAAGATACAAAGCCTGCAACAGTGAAGGCTTTATCTGCCGTTTCTATCTGACTTCCCACAGAATAACCATTGGCTTTGGCAAAGGCAGGATCAAGCAAAATTTCACCCGGATCTGAAATCATACTCCCTTCTGTAACGGCCGGGATATTCAGTCTTTCTGTTTCACTCAGAAGCCGCAGGGTAGTCGTTTCAGACAACACAACATCAAAGCTCATATACTCCTCAATTATAGCGTCAAACTGTTTCTCTATTTCTGCCTTATCTGGAATAGTTTTATCCGTACTGAAGGACAAATCTTCCTGCATATGTTCCTCTGTAAAGGCTGTGACCAGATTAGCCAAATTCTGAGAAAGTCCGGCAGCCGCAACAAATGTATAGCTTCCAAGGATAATAAGCAGAAGAATCCCTGTGTACCTTAGTTTATTTTCTTTCAAAAACCGAAAAACTCTTTTATTTAGTGCCATTACCACTCAATCCTTTCTGCTGAGATAGTTAACTGATTAACAGAATCTTCTATAATTTCTCCGCTTCTCATCTTAAACACCCTGTTGGCCATAGCTGAAATAGCACCATTGTGGGTTATCATTAAAATGGTTGTTCCGAATTCTTTATTAACTTGCTGCAACAGCTTCAGGATACTGCGGGATGTCTGATAATCCAGAGCTCCCGTCGGCTCGTCACATAGCAGGAGCTTAGGATTTTTAACAATGGCTCTTGCTATGGAGACCCGTTGCTGCTCACCGCCGCTCAACTCTCTGGGGAAACGGTGTTTTTTGTCCTGCATTTCAACCGCCGTTAATACTTCGTCGATGTTTAAAGCAGATTTGCTGATATTGGAAACTACTTCAATGTTTTCTCCGACTGTAAGATTAGGAATCAGGTTGTAGAACTGGAATACAAAGCCGATATCTTCACGTCTATATTCCGTCAGTTCATTATCATTCAAATTATTTATTTCAACCCCGTCTACAATTACTTTGCCGCTGTCACCACGATCGACACCACCTATTATATTCATCAATGTGGATTTTCCTGAGCCGGAAGGTCCAAGGATAACACCGATTTCTCCTTTTCCCAGCTTTATCTCAACTCCCTTTAATACTTCATTTGTAACCAATCCTGTCGTATAGCTCTTCTTCAGGCCTGAAACGTCAATAAACATATTATTGCTCCTCCTTTTTGTAAAAGCATTTTTTCAAAATATCAAAATATTCATCCGATTCCTTGAGTACTTCCGTTCCGACATTTTCTATAGAATCAACTTTATCCATATACATCTCAGAAAAACTCAGCATAGTCCAGTTTATTATATTAGTCATTTTTTCACGGTCAATATCTTCACGGAATTTTGTCCAATCAATGTTTTGATAACCTGTTTCCAGATAACATGCAATGAGATTTTTCCCGACTTTTTTAATTTCATATTTCACTTCAGCAGCATCCTCATTTGCTATAGCTTTCAGGAAATTAAATGCATGAGGAAATTTTTTATATATTTTAAATTTAATCAGTCCCAATTGCCGTATTCTTTCAAAAAAATCCGGTTCATTCCAATCTACTTCATCATAAATTTTTTTAATCATTTCAGATACATATTCAAGCAAGAATAAATATAGCTCTTTTTTACTGTTAAAATAGTTAAATAATGATCCCTTGGATATTTCTGATTCTTTAACAATTTCGTTTGTGGATGCCTTGTCGTAACCATTTCTTACAAACTCTTTTAATGCTGCATTAATAATTCTTTCTTGTTTTTCAAAATCCAAACTATAAAATTTCTGATAAATAATAGCCACCTCTTTTCTATATAAATTAAAACATACACCACAATGACCACAATGGTCATTTGTATTATATATCAAAATGACCATCGTGGTCAAGTTTTTGTTTGCATTTTAGTTTTTTACAATCAAAAAAGAGAATGTCGTATAAATCAACATTCTCCAAGGAATATCATACATTTGGTATTAGTTACATTCTATTCATCTAAATTAAGATACTGTGTCAGAAATGCCTGAGGTATACTGAATTTTTCATTGTTAATCAAGAGTTCTCTCAGTCCGTCATCATGCTCGTCTTTTTCTTTATATTCACTGACTTTTCTATGAATGCTCTCCATTTTATTATCTAACTGTGATACTGAATCCGCCGCTTCTTTCAGCTCATCAATTAATTTTGACGGAACCTCTTTGTCATATTTGTAGTAAATTTTATGTTCTAAGCTTGCCCAGAAATCCATGGCAATTGTCCTGATCTGAACCTCAACATAGACACTTTCCACTCTGTCAGACATGAAAATAGGAATTTGTATTATTAAATGCAAGCTCTTGTAGCCATTTGGTTTTGGATTTTTTATATAATCCTTGCATTCAATTACAGTTATGTCTTTTTGGCTTTGCAGCATTTCACTTACTTTATAAATATCCGATAAAAAAGAGCAGGTAATCCGAACACCTGCAATATCCCGAATATTTTCTTTTATTGAGGGTAAAGATAATTCAAATCCTTTTCTTTGGACCTTTTTCAGAATATTTTCCGGTGTTTTAAGACGAGATTTAACATGCTCAATAGGATTATAATCATGTATGTATTGAAATTCCTGCATTAAAATATCAATCTTTGTATTCATTTCATTCAATGCAAATTTGTAAGACATCATAAATCGGGTTAAATTTGTTTTTATTTCCTTTATATCTATATTTGGTATAGAATCCATACTATGCTTTCTCCTTTAGTCCTAAAAATATAAACCCTTACCCATATATCTTAACACCAATTACTTATCCTTTCCTTAATTGCAACCTTCACCCTGTCACCCGGCTGTTTACCTATTTTTGCCCGAATATCCTTGCGCAATCCTATAATGTAACAAATCGAACCGTCATGATTCTTTATACCCATATTTACAATACTTCCTTCATATGGCTCACCGTCAAAAATTGCATGCACCTTTACTCTTCCTTTGCCAAACTCTGCTCTTACATCATAAGGAAATTCAACATATGCACCGTCAATATCAGGAACCTTCTTGATTTCCGCTTCAAACTCATATAATTTATTCATTTCGTAACTGCACATAAATCTATACCCCAAATACAAAAATTTATACCGTTCTTTGAGATTGCTGAAAGTACTTTTCCTCCAAGTCTTCTAAATGGTAGAAGATATGTACTAACTCCTTTCCAAAGTTAAGTAAAGAATAATATGTATTGTCTCCTTCAACTGTTTTATCTATAACTTTTCTTTCTGTTAATATAGATAATTTTCTGTTTAACTCCGTATGACTCATATATGGAATGCTGTCTAAAATATCGGTATATCGTTGATTACCGCTATATATGGATTTTAATATTTCAGGCACCCATCTCAGTTTAATTAAGTCTTGTACAATTTGAAATCCATTTGATACTTTATTTTTCATAGTTTCACCTCTACGAACAAATTTGTGCCTTTTTATTTCCAATATTTTATCATATAATGGACTAAATAGGAAATGATAATTAAAAAATAAAAACTTTGAGGAGGTAATTTTATGAAATATGCAGATTTATTACAAAAATATTTAGCAAATTTAGCTGTTCTTAATGTAAAATTCCATAACATTCATTGGAATGTAGTAGGTGGTCAATTTGTACAAGTACACACTTTCACAGAAGAATTGTATGACGGTTTGTTTGAAAGCTACGATGAAGTAGCAGAGCTGTTAAAAATGAAAAATGTAATGCCATTATCCACAATGGCAGAGTATTTAGAAAAAACTGATATCGAAGAAATTAAAGCAAAAGATTTCTCTATTAAAGAATCTTTAGAGCTTGTAAAAAAAGATATTGAATTCATGAAAGAATCAGCAATCAATATCAGAAATATGGCAGATGAAGAAGGAGACTTCGAAACTGTAGCTATATTTGAAGGCTATGTTGCAGCATTCAGTAAAAATATCTGGTTCATAGGCTCCATGTTAAAATAAGAAAGTTTTTAAAAGCATCCTTACAAAATTTAAGGATGCTTTTGTTCTTACCGCTTTACATAGCGCAGCTCTTTGACGCTATCTACTATCTGAAATGTATTGTCATGTTTAAAACCGATTTTCTCGTAGAAGCTTCTTGCCCGCATGTTTTCTTCCAAAGCCCAAAGCTCTATATTTTCAATATTTGCTTTTTTTATTTCGTTGATTCCCCATTCAATCAAATCTTTCGCAACTCCGCTTCCCCAGAACTCCCGGATTAAGTAGACCCTCCAGATTTCTATCCACGAATTATCATTGTTTCCATACCTGCATTTACCAAAGGAAATCAATCCTGCCGGTTGGTCATTTTCAAAGGCAATAGCAGTCTTCGGTTCACCTATGGATAATTCATTAATAAAGCGATTTGTTCTTCTTTCCAAGGAAAAAACATCATATAAAGTATCGTCCGGAATTATGCCTTTAAAGCCTGCCTGCGATGATTCCGAATGGATTTTACCCAATGCTTCAGCATCATTCAAATTTGCATAACGAATTAATCTGCTCAAAATTATTCCCCCTGACTTGATTATCTAAAATCCACATTCTTCATTTACTATACACAATTTCATTCTGTTTCCGTCTGTTTGACCTTCCACAATAGATAAGTAATTACATACTCTTTCTTTTGAAGAACAATCAACACATTTATTTAATTCAACACATGGCGGGCTATACCCGGCCCGCTTTGCATTTAAAGGACTTGCAACATTCTTAGCTCTGTTTATGCCCTCTTCAACCGTATCAACAACCTTATTGACACCAACTACGATTATTACTTTATCCGGTCCGAAGGTAATTGCCGCCACTCTGTTTCCGCTGTGGTCAACATTTATAATCCGACCGTCAGCACTTACTGCATTTGAACCTGAAATATACCAATCACTAAGCAGTGCTTTCTTTTTTAGAGCTTTAGATTCATTTTTATCTTTACCAAGTTCCTTATCATACACAATATTTCCTCTCTTCGTCAGCAACTCGGTTATATTCATTTTCTGAAGAGTGCCGGAATGCCCAATGCCGACTTTGCAATCTGAAGGTATCGTGTTTAACAAATATAATTTAACATCCTCCAGGGAATCAAAATACTCAACATCTATGTTTCTGTTTTTAAAATTTTCCTTTAATTTATTAAATCTCTCAATATTCATCTGATATACCTGCCCTTTAATTTAATTAATTATAAAGTATTTAAATATCATCGTTAATATTCATATGTAAGTCTATTTCATTTAACATGTATTCTGCAAATTCAATTAAACTGTTGTTGTCTATATTAAATTCGCTGTTATAAATATATGAATTAAGTGCAGATTCAATAATGTTGCAATATTTAGGAGAATGTAATTTAAACCATTCTCCGCCTTCCTTTTTAGAGCATATCTTCCCGGATATTAAAAAGCATAAAATCCTGCAAAGATTTAATATATAATAAATCGGATTATCTATAATTTCTTTTTTTGAATCCATTACATCATTCATAATTGAATCAACATAAAATTTCTTTGGAACAGGCCGGAAAACCTCATCAATTGGCTTTCCGGTTAAACATATTCCTCTTTCTCTTATTACAGTTATATGTGCTGCCAAGTCAACATCGGTAGAATCTCCGCAAATATAATCAGTCTGACTAATGTATTTGCTCTTATATTTATCTGAATAATGCAATATAAATGGTGTTGGATATTTAAAATTCTTGGTATCATTTTCTGTCAGAACGCTCATCTCAAATCCTTTATCAGGACCATCAGTTAATTCTAACATCAAATTAACCAATTCTCGTAATTCTTTATCGGATGGTTTATAGCTTACTACGACTATAAAATCAATATCACTTAACAAAGGATTGAAACAGTTCATCGCTAATGAGCCATGAAGATATATACCGACTAAATTTTCTTTTAAAATATCAGAATATGAATATTTTATTTTATCTAATAATTGATTAACTTGCATCATTGTTTATCCCTGCATTAAATTATTCTTCCTACCTTCGAAAATAAACATCTGCGGTAAATCCAGGCTTCAGTATGTTGTTGGGATCATCGGGATTTATAATTACACGGACAACCCGTCTGCCGTCCTTTTCAACTGCCAGATCAGGAATATGTGTTACTGTTCCCTCAATTGAGATATCCGAAGACGATGCAGGAACAATTTTAACTGCATCCCCAACCTGTACACTTCCTATAAATTCTTCATATACCTCCGCACTGACGGTTATGGAATCTGCATCTATTATCTGAAGTATCGATGTAGGTACGCCTTGTACGCCGAGGCGGCTACCGCTTATGACTGCTATGTTCTTTACAATTCCGTTTTCCACATTTGAAACAATCTGATTGTCCTTGATATAATCCTTTTCGAGTTTTCCTCTCATAATATTCAAGTCCACCTCTGTTGAGGAAACGCTGCTTTCCTGCATCGCTACGTTTGTGCTGTTGCCGTCCCGAAGCTGTGAAAGCTGGATTTGTTTGGATTTGAGTGAAATGTCGAGCATGTTAAGTTCATCCTTTAAGGCAGTCTTTGTTTTATGTATGCTTGCATCCAGATCGTCAACAGCTTTCTGACGCTGATTCAGCACGGTTTCGTACTGATTAAGAATAGTCTTTGAAACAGCTCCTTCATCGTACAATGACTGATAATTCTGAAAATCAATCTTTGCATCCTCAAGCTCCTTCAGTGCAAGTTCCATGGAATTCTTCAGCAATTTAATATCAGCAGCAGTGTCGTTATTATACTCATCTGTTTTGCGTGCAATTTCGTTCTGCATACGAGAGATATCTGCCTGAAGTGCAGAAATATCCTGAGGTGCAGAGTCCAGTGCCAATTGGTTTGCAATCATCTGCTTATTCAATTTTTCGATACTTCCATTATACTCGGTAAGATCTATAATAACAAGAGGTTGATTTAACGTAATACGTTCGCCCTCCTTAACCTGCACATCAGTGACAGTTGACGGGAAATCGATGCTTATGTTCTCAATTCGGCTGTACATCACTTCGCCCCACGCTTCTATTTCGTCAGCCCGGTTCAAAGCAGCCATGGTATCTGCTGCTCGCATATCTTCAATACTTCTTTTCCTTTGAACAAATACCGTCATTGCGATAATCAGTATTATCAGAACTAATGCCGCTGCCGCAGTCTTTTTATGGGATAAAATCAGATTTTTCATGTATTTTCCTCCATCTGTTACTATTCAACGCTTTTTAAAGCTTCAAATATATCAATTTCCTTCATCTTGCGCGCTATTATCTTATTGACTATCCATGCGAAGAACGCAGTCATTATTCCGGCTGTAAGCACATCCATAAATTTAATATTGCCTAAAAGGTCCAGTCGTTCATCAATAGTGCTGGCTATTAACCAAGATATGAATCTCCCCACGGGTATGCCGGACAGCATCCCAAGCAGTACCGAGAAATAATTTTCTATCAGTACCAGGTACTGTATTTCCCGGTGATGGAATCCAAGCACACGAAAGGTTGCAAGATCTCTGACCCGTTCCGCATAATTAAGCATGCCTGTGTTGTACAGCACCACAAAGGCTAATGATGAGCCCAAAACAATCAGAAACAAAACTGCCAGATTTACAACTCCCAAGCTGGAGGACAAACCGTCCTGCATACTTTCCCTGGTTGCCGAATCTGATACAATATCTCTGTCGAGGAATTTCTGGTCAGGTTCACCGTTCCATCTTACCAGCAACGCCGACGGTTTAAATGTTTCACCTAAGGACTCCCAATATGTGTCTGTCATATATATCCCCTGACCGGAAGCAATATATGCAATCTCTGCAATTGGAACGGCAGCGTAACCCTTGTCTTTAATCTTGATTTGTATAATATCACCTTTTTTTAAGCCTTTTTCTTTACACAGCTTTCTGGTCATAAGTACTCCGTTTTCAGGAATTGAAACGGGATTACCGTCAATGTCCTGCAAATATATCAACGGACTTTCCTTGGTTGTGATGTTGGTCAGTTCCATCTTATAGCTTCCGTCAGGAAAAATTACCTGTACCGCAGTTTCTTCAATTTGCTGCGTTATACCATCCAACTCAAGATTTTTAAGATATGTCGGATTAACCTTGGAAGTGTCCAGCACAATCTTCTGATTAAATGTAAATGTTGTTCCGTAGGTATAATCACTGATGCCTGACAAGGTGCTTCGTACAGTAAGTGCGGAAATAATGACACCGGTGCAGCCCATAACACCTATTGTGCTCATAATGAGCCGTCCTTTATTTTTAACCATATTTCGTGCAATAAGCTTGCTGCTGAACTTCATTTTCTCCCACACGGACGATATGGATTCCAGAAATATGTGCTGTCCGCTTTTCGGAGGCTTATCGCGAAGAAGAAACGCGGGAGCATCGCTCAGAAGTTTCCTGCATGCCAAAAACGAAACTCCTCCTGTACACATAAGAATTAAAGGTAATACAAATATAAAATTCAAATAATTTATTTTTAAGCTGTAGCTGTTTAACGTAAGATTAAGCTGTCGAACCATGATTCTCCCGAATATATTGGGTCCGGTGAAAAGCCCTGAAACGGAGCCCAACACTCCGACCATAACACCGTAGGATGTGTAATGCCACAATATGCTTCGCCTGCTGTAGCCCAGTGCTTTTAATATGCCTATCTGAGGGCGCTGGTTTTCTATCATGCGCACCATGGTGCTCTGTGTTATCAGAGCCGTAACAAGCAGAAAAAGTATGGGGAAAACCACAGAAAGCGTTCTGAACTGCTGTATACGGGAATTTACACTGCTGACGCTTCCGTTGTCTTTTTGCAGTGTGATGCCTATTAAGTTATTCCCGACAACAGCACCCACTTTTTGTACTAACTGTGCGACATCTGAGCCCGGTAAGGTTTTCACACTGATTTGATTGTATATCTTTTGCCCGTAAATACTTTTCAATGCATCTGCATTGATTATGATAAAGCCGTATTCTGAGTGATCGGGAGCCAATGATGCAGAATTTTTGACTGCAAAGACATGCTCTCCGCTGAGGGCTAAGCCGTCAATTTGGAGACGCAGCCAACGGCCGTTTAATTTAATGGAAATAAAATCGCCTGTTTTCAGATTGTGAGCCTTTGCAAACAAACTATCCAGCACGGCACCACCGCTCTTACTGAATTTGCCCTCCTGAAGCTCGGGTTGATCGAGAGTGCTGCGTCCATCAAGAGCATAGACGTGCAAAGTGGGGCTGCCGGGCAAGACAGTATCAGCATCCGCAGTGAATCTCTTTTCTGCAAGCTTCACACCATCAAGCTTACTGATTCCCCAAACCATCTGTTCTGATGGGTTGGGTACTGTCACCCACAGGTCGGACATGTTTGCCGATCGGTACATGGCATCCGCATGCTTTTCAACCGTAAACCATATGCTGTCAAGTCCTGTCATAATAAATACGGCAAGTGTTGCCATGATAAAAATTGAAATGAACTGCACCTTTGACTTACGCATGTCGCGCAGGGATTTTATGAACAACGAGCCCTTTACCATACAATTTCCTCCACATCCTTGGGATGATCATTGCATTGAACTCTCGCTATCTTACCGTCTCTCATGTGAAGCACCGTATGTGCCATCTCTGATATCGAAGCGTTGTGTGTTACTACAATCACTGTCTTGCCGAGGTCATCGGACACCTCACGTATAAGTCTCAGCACTTTACGTCCTGTTTCCGAATCCAATGCACCGGTAGGCTCATCACACAGAACTATCTGAGGATTTTTTGCCAGTGCTCTGGCAATGGAAACTCGCTGCTGCTCTCCGCCGGACAATTGACTCGGAAAATTATTCATCCTGTTTTCAAGACCGACACGTTTCAGCATATCCCGTGCATCCAAAGGAGCAGGACATATTTCTTCTGCAAGCTGAACATTTTCCAGTGCGGTTAAATTCGGTACGAGATTGTAAAACTGAAACACAAATCCAATTTGAGTACGGCGGTATTCTGTGAGGTCATATTCGGACATACCCGAAATTTCTTTGCTGTTTACGATTATTTTTCCTGAAGTGGGGGAATCTATTCCGCCTAACAGATTAAGAAGCGTGGTTTTTCCTGCGCCGCTCTGTCCTAGTACAACATTGAATGTACCCCTGTCCAGTTTGAAGTTGATGCCGTCCACCGCTTTAATGACTGAGCTGCCAATACAATATTCTCTTTCCACGTTTTCAAATGTAATAAAATCCATGAATTCTCCTTTGCTGATTCATGATCATGCTTACTCGTTCTTGACTTTTAACTAAGAATTAATTATAATGACACTGTGTTGATTTTGCAACCGTCAGATGTTTATCGATTGTAATATTTGCAGCAAAATATCTCTCAGATGTTGTCTTGAGAACAAAATTAACTAAATCTGTTATGTGCGATGGAAAGGAGTGCTGTCAGGAAAATGAAAGAAAGCAGAAAGACACGTTATACAAAGATGGTTTTACAGAACAGTCTTTTTGAATTGCTGGAGGAAAAACCAATCTCAAAAATAACTATCAAGGAGCTGTGCGAGAATGCGGATATAAACCGTACTACCTTTTATGCTCATTATACCGACCAGTACGACCTTCTTACCAAAATAGAAAACGAAACTCTGACCTGGGCTAAGGAGGCAGTTGCCAACCTTACCGACAAAAATGACAGACATGAAAACATTAAAATAATGGAGGAAATCTTTCAATATATTGTTGATAATGGAAAGAATCTAAAGATATTGATGAGTGAAAGAGGGGATATTAATTTCCAAAAGCAGATATTTACAATAATATATCAGCAATGCGGAATATATTTTTCGTCTGATGCAAACTCAAATATAAGAGATGAATACTTCATATTCGTTATAAACGGAAGTATAGGTCTTTTGCAGCATTGGCTTAAAAACGGCATGACCAGATCTGCACGGGAAATGGCTGAAATTATTTACAATATGGCTGTTCAGTCAGATAATTTAAAGAAAATATAGATATTATATATAAGAGATTCTTCGGGCTATTAATCAAAAATGGGGAGGCATTCTGTTCTGAATACTCCTCCCCATGCTTTTATATTATATTCTGTTAACTGAGCTATAATGTATTCAAAGGTTTATAAACCTTCGCTTTTTGTTATTATAACCTGCGAATTTAAGATATGTGCTTCAGATGCATTTAAAAACTCTGAGAAAAAGCTCAAAGGAACGCAGGTTGTTCCATCTACTAAAAGCGGAGCTGCATAAAGCTGAATACCTGAAGTATCATCCATGGTATAATCGTCCTTGCCTATTTCAAAAGAAAGAAGCTCTCCCACGGTAACTCTTTGTTCTTCCTGATTCCATCCTACTTCATATCCAAGCTCTTCTGAAACAGCCCTCACCGGTACCATTATAACACCATCGTCATTTTGAACCGGCTTAATGCCTTCAAGTGTTTTCCTGTTCACTACAACTTCCATACCCTCAACATCTTCAATCATGGCAGGCTCATCCTCGTCAAGAACTATTATTTTTGCCGGATTAGTCTGGGCAGGAATACTTTTTGTAGATACACCATATAAAACCACAAGCTTTCTATTGTAAAGCTCTCCTTCAAACTTGCTTTCATCCTCTGATACAATTTCTGTTTCTTCTGAAACATTTAATTTAAGAAAGTTATCGGCGCTTATCAAGTCATCGTTGAAAAGGTCAACCTTTACGTTTAAATCAATTTCTCCCACAACTGCGGCTTCAGCAGAAATCTGCGGAGGATATATTAAAATCATTGGCTTTTGTGCATCACAAAATGCTGTTAAGGATTCTCCTACTGCCAATTTATCCATGTTTATTGTGTAAGTATCCTTTGTAATAATAATATTTACGGGAAATTCATTTTCATCCTCTATGGCTACCATCTTGGCACCGTCTCTGCTGTGATAATCAGATATTTCCTTGATTACTCCTGTGTAGGACATAAATCGCGACCTCAATTCATTCTCTTCACTTACCTGATTGTCTGTGCTAACCTCCGGGCTTTCGTTAATAGTATCAGCAAATGCCGCAAATGTTGACATTGATAGAACCGCAACCGATAATGCTGTCGCAGCAATTTTTTTAAATTTCATTTTATTTACCTCCAATTGTTTTATCAATTTATTAGACGGTCAAAATAAAATAATTGTTCCAAGAAAATAAATGTTTAATTTTTTACTTGAGTTGTATTCTACAATCAGAATACTATTTATCACCTTTTATTAATTATTTTTCTGCCGGAACAGGCTGCTGCAATGTTTCATTTCTGAAGAAATCCGCATCCGTGGTCGAAGTATGCAATGATAAAACTGAAATGTATTCTCTGCCATCTATACTATAAATTAATTGAAGGTGGTTAGTTTCCAAAAAGTATTTTTCATATTGTGTGCGATATCGCCAGAGAGTATAGAAATATTCCCCGCTCTCATTTTTAAGCAGCTTATCTGTAATTACACGTTCGGGGCTTTTATCTTCATAATGCGATGGATATGCAATCAATTTAATATCCGGAACATCATCAGGCTCTACCTTTACTCCGTTTTTTGTAAAAGAAAATTTTAAACTCTCTTTATTTCCGTCTAAATAGACGCAAGGTATATCCCCTTCTATTTTCCCCAATGTCTGTTCCCGAATTTTTCTTTGTTTTCTTTCAGAAAATGACTGATATTTCTCTAAATCATAGGTACGGACAATAGGTTTTACGAAAGACCCGTCTGTTATTTGCACAGATAATACTACATCTTCAAAGCTTAGGTTTCGTTTGGAATCAGGTGTTGGAGAAAAGGCGCAATATAAAAATAAAATCATACCAATAACAATTGATATAACACTAAATAGAACAATAAACAATGTATTCTTTTTCTTCATGTTTAGCTCTCCTTCAAATGCTGATTTATTGCTCCATTAGTGATGATTTCCTGTATCATAACACCATTTCGCTATTTCTGCTATAAGCGTGAGCGGTAACGACTTGCTGTAAGGAAACTGTATAGCACCTTTGCTCGTTTTGTATTCCGTTAGTTTTTCCTTGAAATGTTCAACAGCCTTATCTCCCGGATACAACCCAATATGCTTTTTAAATGCCGCAAAATGGATAATATTTTGTTTGCGCCAATAAGTCGGCATGCTCCATGATATGCGCTCTTCCGCATGTGGGAGTGTAGTACGAATGGTATCCCTTACTTGGTTTAACAACGGCTTAACATCCTCCGGCTGTGCATCAATATAGGCATCGATTGTTTTAGGCGACTCACCGCAGTAATGGTCTTGATTTATGTTCTTAAACTCCCGTTTGCATTTAGGACATTGCCACATAGTATTTTCCTCGCTTTCTATAGTTATATTTATTGTAAGTTCTTTATCAACAATTATAAAAATTCAAAAATTTCTGATTTGTTAATTTATATTGCAGGGTTTGTAATTTCCATATTAATCGCTATCCAACCATTATCACGAACTTCCTGATTAGCAATTTTGAATCCTACCTTTTCATAGCATCTGATTGCAGATTTGTTAAAATCAAATACCGATAACCATACTTTTTTAAAATCATTAAAAGCAATGGATACTAATTCTTCTAATGCTTTAGATCCATAACCCCTTCCGGTTAATTCAGGATTTAGTAAATATCGCCCGATTTTAGCTGTTTTATTCTCAGTGTCTATATTTATAATCTCAATAGTGCCTATCATTTTATTTTCATGTACTATTTTATACAGCTTATAGTTTGATGACGTCATAGCTTCAATTCTATCAATAATTTGCTTTTCAGAAATAGGATACTCATAACCGCTGCCAGCCCACTGAAGTAGAAAATCAGATGTTTTTTTATCATTCCACTTAACAATACATACTGCGTCTGCTTTTTCTAAAGGCAGTATTTTTAACATATATACACCTCCGTAAAATGTAGTTATATCAAAGATTATACTACGTCTCTTGCCATAACTCCACACGATTTTTTTCATTGCTATCCTTATCTCTTCTTCAACTGCCGAATTGCTTACTCGTTAAAAGATTTGGCAATTCGTCAATAGCATTTATACTTGGATATTTACCGATGTCAATTATATTTTCAGAAAAACGCTGCCCGGGTATGATTGAATTGTCTCTTGATTTTATCAGAATACCATATATGCCGCAGACGGCAGCACCATCTAAATTCGGCTCCCAGTCATCTACAAACACAGTTTGCTCCGGTGGAAGTCCCATTTGTTCAAGTGCGTGAAAATACATTTTTTCATTAGGTTTCCATGTACCAAGGTTGCAGCTATATGTCTTTGTGTCAAACAGATTATCCATTCCTCCGCTTTTCAGAATTCGCTCAGCAGACGGCCACGTGTCTGAAATAATACCTATCTTATATTTTTCTTTCAGTTTTAAAACCGTTTCCTTTGCTTTATCATAAAATATGAAGTTGCTTGTATCCGCAACCTTGAATTCAGCAATTTCTGCTGCTTGTTCAACCGGGATTCCAAGCTCAGGCAATTCATCGGCAATAATTTTATAAAACTCGGCAAATTGCTCAATTTCCTCCTCTTCAGAAAACAGAAGGTGATTATCGTCAAGATACTTTAAAGCTTTATTAAAAGCAGCATTTCTTTTTTCAAGCGGCAGGCTCTCAATAGTTTGCATCGACGTAAATTCAAGCATCTTTTGGTTAATAAACCAATTATCATTTACCGGACGAAAAATCGTCCATCCTAAATCAAAAAATATTCCTTTAATCATATTTTCTCTCCATTGTAAGAAATTGTCACCTTTCATTAATAAAAAAATTATACTACATTTCTCTCCATGTCTCCATATAAAAAGAATTGACTAACG
>DCYG01000006.1:0-168 GCA_002331025.1 Firmicutes bacterium UBA2116
TTGTAGAACCTTAACAAGAAGTTGTATTGAAATTAACGATTTATCAATCCATGAAATAACCATATTTTCGTAGAACCTTAACAAGAAGTTGTATTGAAATTTGGAAAATTGCCGTGGGTAAGGGCGTCAAATTCTCCGTAGAACCTTAACAAGAAGTTGTATTGAAAT
>DCYG01000006.1:392-63441 GCA_002331025.1 Firmicutes bacterium UBA2116
GTAGAACCTTAACAAGAAGTTGTATTGGATATTAAAAGAGACCTTAGAATTTTGGTTATAAACGTATTTTTAGATTTTGATTATTACAAAATAATGAAATAAACAATTATTGAAAAAACAACCTATTGATAAAGGGCAATTATTCATATACAATAAATATAAATATTTACAAGGTACTGCTAAAGGAGTGATTAAAATATCTGTTGATAATGTAAAGATTATTTCACTTATTAACAATTCGCCTAAATATGACTCTTATTTAAAAGGTTGCTTTGGGGTTTCTTTTTGGATTGAAGCAGGCTCGGATAACAATAAAAAAATTATTCTTTTTGATGTGGGGCCGCTTGTTGAGCCATTAGTTTACAATGCAAAGCTGCTGGGATTAAATTTATCAGATATTGATATGATTGTACTTTCACATTGCCATTTTGATCATACAGAAGCGCTTCACGGTGTTATAAAAGAAATAGGGCATAAGGTTCCTATTTATGCTCATCCGGACATCTTCAGACCAAATTTTATTTTAGAACCTGAATATATGAACTATGCAATGAAAGATGAAAACAGTAAGGGAAATATTGAGAAATTAGGCGGAAATTTTATTTTTAGCAAAACTCCTATTGAAATATATCCCGGAGTACATGTAACAGGCGAAGTGAACAAGGTAACAGCCTTTGAGGAAACAGGAGGCGTTTCCTGTTTTACCATAGATGGGGAAGGACGTACAATTACTGACAGATTGCAGGATGATTTGTCGTTAGTAATAAATGTTACAGGAAAAGGTCTTGTAATTATAACAGGATGCGGACATGCTGGGATAGTAAACATTATTAAGCATTCTATTAAGGTTACAAATATAAATCGAATTGAGGGAATTATCGGAGGTTTTCATCTTTTGGAAGCAAAGCAAGATAGGGTTGATAAAACTGTTGAATCAATAAAACAATTTTCTCCTCATTGGGTTGCTCCAACTCACTGTACCGGTATAATTCCAACGGCTAAATTTGCATTTGCCTTTGGAGATAAATTTAAGGAAATAAATGCGGGAGATATTGTAGAAATCAACAGATGACATACCGTTCAGGTATGTCATCTGTTCAATTAACATGTCGCTTTTAATTTGAACGTTTGTACCATGTCTTTCAGCGCTTCTGCCTGCTTATAAAGTTCTTCTATGGCAGCCGCACTTTCTTCTGATGCTGCCGAACTTGACTGCACAACGTCGGATACCTGTACGATTCCGTTGTTAATCTGATTTATGCTGGATGATTGTCCAACTGATGCATCCGCAATTTCTCCGACTAACCCTGCAACCTGCTCTATTCCACCTACTATTTCGTTGAATGCATTTGCAGTAACTTTCGCAATTTTTGAGCCGTATTCAGCTCTTTGTATTGAGTTTTTTATCATGTCCGTGGTTTCCTTAGCGGCTTCTGCCGAACGCCATGCTAAATTTCTTACTTCATCAGCTACAACAGCAAAACCTTTTCCGTATTGTCCTGCTCTTGCTGCTTCCACCGCAGCGTTTAATGACAATATATTCGTTTGGAACGCAATGTCTTCAATAGCTTTTATTACCTTTGAAATATTTGAGGATGACACGTTAATTTCATCCATTGCATTGAGCATTTCTTCCATGTGCCTGTTGCCGCTGATTGCACCGTCTTTAACTCCATTAGCGCATGCCTTTGCTTTATCCGCATTATCCGCACTTAAACTAATCTGACCTTTTACTTCCTCTATAGTAGCTGTAAGTTCCTGAAGGGAGCTTGCCTGCTGACATGCTCCCTCTGCAAGGTGTATACTTGCATCTGATATTTGGCCTGCTCCGGTTACAACCTGCCTGGATGCATCGCATATTTGAGAAAGAATAATATTATTTTTTTCCAGAATGCTGTTCAGCGCAATGCCCAAAACATCCTTTTCCGAATTTATTTTTACACTAACTGTAAGGTCTCCGTCTGCTATAGCTTCAGCCGCCTGCGCCTGAGCTCTTATGTTTTCTACCATTTCCTTAAAGGAACTCATCAATTCTCCGACTTCATCCTTCGTAAGGACACGTACATTTGCGCTTGCATCTCCAAGGGAGAGTTGCTTTGCAATATTATTAAGTATTTTCAGGGGTCTTACAATACTTTTATTTAAAATTTTACAGATTATTGAACCTGAAACAGCTGAGATAATAATGAAGAACAACATTGCGGCTGAAAAAACCGTAAACAGCTTTGATGAAACATTGTTTGTCAGATATAGATTATAGATGGTGAAAAGGCTTATTAAAGAGACTAAAATAGTTATCATTGTTACTACACCGAATCCTATTGCCATTCTTTTGCTAAGTGCAATTGAATTCTGTTTTTCTTTTTTTTCCATATGAGCAACGCCCCTTATCTTTATTATTTTTACTTAACTTATATCGCCAGCTTTTAATATAATTTTAGCTGAAGTAAAAATTTTATGTTATAATTATTTCAGTTTACAGGGTAAAATTATAATCTTATTGAAAATTGAATGTCTTAAATTGAGAAGAAAAGCATCATAACAGATGATATAATTTTAGAACAGGCGGTGGTTTTTTGTATTTTGAATATGGAGATAAAGAAATTGAATTACTGAAGAAAAGAGATAAGAAGCTGGGCGAAGCTATAGACAGGATTGGTCACATATACAGACCGGTTGATACAGATTTGTTTTCTTCGGTTATACATCATATTATAGGGCAGCAGATTTCTACAAGGGCTCAGGAGACCGTGTGGAGGAGGCTTTGTGATAGTCTCGGAAATATAGATGCTAAAACTATATGCTCTGTTGAATTAAATGAGCTGCAAGGCTTTGGGATGACGTTTAAAAAGGCCGGATATATAAAGGATTTTGCCGAGAGAGTCAGAAGCGGGGATTTCGGCATGAACCGGCTTGTCGGGTTTTCGGATGATGAGGTTGTGAGAGAGCTTTCGTCCATAAAGGGTATAGGCGTGTGGACTGCAGAAATGATAATGATATTCAGCATGCAGCGCCCGGATATTGTGAGCTTTGGAGATCTTGCAATTATACGCGGTATGAGGATGCTTTACCGTCACAAAAATATAGACAGAAAAAGGTTTGAGAGATATAAAAAGAGGTATTCACCGTACGGTACCGTTGCAAGCCTGTATTTATGGGCAATTGCCGGAGGTGCAATACCTGAAATCAGTGATTGTGTACCGAAAAAGAAAAAGGAGGCAAGAAATGATAAAACATGCATTTTATAATTTTGAATTTGGTACTTTGAAAATAGGGTATACTGAAGCAGCGGTTATAAGCGTCAGGACAGTCGGTAAAATAGATGACAAAGATGAACATTCGCAGCTTTCAGACATTGTATATGAGCAAATTTGCGAATATATGAAAGGAAGACGAAAAATCTTTGATTTTCCATACGAGCTTCACGGCACGGAGTTTCAGATACGTGTGTGGAATGAACTGTGCCGGATTCCGTACGGTGAAACCCGAACGTACAAGCAGGTGGCCGAGGCTGCGGGTAATCCGAAGGCAAGTCGTGCAGCCGGTGCGGCAAATGGGAAGAATCCGCTTTGGATTGTAATTCCATGTCACCGTGTTATCGGTACTGATGGAAAACTTACCGGATATGCGGGAGGGCTTGAATTTAAAAAAACTCTTCTCAATCTTGAGAAGGGCGCTAATGAAATTTATTGAAAAGACAGAAAAGTTCGAAAAATATATTTCTGTACAGCACCAAATTATGGGAACAATACTATATTAAAAACCGTCTATATTATATAAGGGATAAAGTATTAATTTATGCTTATAAAAATTAAAAGGGGGTTTTTAAAAATGAAGAAAATCAAAACATTTACAACTTATGTACTAGTGCTGTTACTGATGTTATCATCGTTAATGGTTTTTCCGGGTTATGCTTACGGCAGTAGTGCAGTTGAAAAGTTTTCATTCAAAACATTGGAAGGATATTATTTATGTGCTGAGGATGGGGGCGGAAATATATTAACAGCAGACAGAACTGAAGTAGGACCTTGGGAAAAGTTTGAAATTGTTAATATCTCAAAAGGATATGTTGCGGTGAAAAGCGATGAAGGATATTATCTAAGTGCTTCCGATGATGAAGAAAGCTTGCACGTTGAGGCTACGGAAGTTGGAAAAAGACAGAAATTTAAGCTGGTTGAATTGGATAATAAAAAGGTTGCTCTTAAAACGTATTATGACAAATATGTTTGTGCTGAGAACGGCGGTGGAGGAAAGGTAGTTGCCGACAGAACAAAAATAGGCGAATGGGAATCTTTCGAACTTATTAAAAGTAAGGAAAGCAATGATGAAGAAAAAAGCACTCTGACTGCAAAAGTAAGTGATAAAGAGGTTAAACTTACATGGACTAAGGTAGAAAGTACAAAAAAAGTAGTTGGATATAACCTTTATAGAGGTACAGTATCCGGGAAACAATCAAAAACTCCGATAACAGATGCTCTGATAGAAGGAACATCATATACTGATAAAAATATCAAAGCAGACACAAAGTATTATTATATAGTTAAGCCTGTATATAAGGATAAAACAATTGGTCCTGCATCAAATGAAGTAGAGGTTATATTGAAATCAAGCATAGTTTTAAGTGCGAAGTCAGCATCTAATGGAGTTGAATTATCATGGAATAAGCCGAAATATTCTCCTGAAATAATAGGATACAACATATACAGGGGGACTCAATCAGGAAAGCAGTCAGATACTCCGATAACAGATTTTCCGATAGAAAAAACATCATATACTGATAAAAATATCAAAGCAGACACCAAGTATTACTATGTAGTTAATCCGGTATACAAGGATAAAACGTTAGGGCCTGCATCAAATGAAGTGGAAGCTACTATGAAATCAACCATAACTTTAAGTGCGAAATCAGTGTCTAACGGAATTGAATTATCATGGAACAAGCCGAAATATTCCAATGAAATAGTTGGATACAACATATACAGAGCGACTCGATCAGGAACGCAGTCAAAAACTCCGATAACAGATTTCCCGATAGAGGGAACATCATATACCGATAAAAATATCGAAAATAATCAGACGTATTATTATATATTAAAGGTAGTTTACAAAGATAAGACTCTTGGTGAACCAACCGCTGAGGTTTCTGTTAAATCAAATTTCGGTAAAACCATTGTTTTGCAGGTAGGAAGTAAATATATGCATGTTAATGGCAAGAAAATAGAAATAGACCCCGGCAAGGGAACAGAAGTAGTTATTAAAAATGGCAGGACCTTCCTCCCAATCAGAGCGCTTATAGAAAACATGGGCGGAGAAGTAGAATGGGATCAATGGGAAAGAAAAGTCAGCTTGTATTTAGATAAGCATAAGATACATCTCTGGATTGGAAATAAGACTGCAAAGGTTGACGGAGTAAATAAAGAGACGGATGTGGAACCATATATTTCAGATAGTAACAGAACAATGCTTCCTTTAAGATTCATCATTGAGAATTTTGATTGTGAAGTTGATTGGGATGGCACAACAAAAAAGGTAACCATAAGAACGAATTAAATGATATGAAGTATGTAAAGATGAGGGAACGAATTATCGTTCCTTTCATTTTTTACATATTCCTTGACTTTACGGCTGTTTTTTTATAATATTAAGCGGGAGAATTAGCTTATGAACAAGATTATGGAATATGTGAGAAAACTTTTTTCCGGTGATATTATCGGATACATTATGATCTTCGGAGCAGGAACGCTTTGGGGTACAATAGGGTTGTTTGTAAAATTATTGAGCGGTGCCGGTGCAAGTACTTCACTTATAGCTTTTATGCGATTATTTATGGGTTTTTGCATTTTAATTCCTATTATGCTTTGTACTGGTGGCCTGAAAATATTTAAAATTGATAAAAAAGGCCTTATTCAATGTCTGCTGTTAGGTATATTAGCACAGGCACTTTTTAATTACTGCTACAATGTAAGCATAGGAAGTGTCGGAGTTGCTACTGCATCTATACTTTTATACACTGCTCCTGTATTTGTATGTATTATGTCCAAAATAATTTTTAAGGAATTGATAGGAAAGCTCAAGGTTTTTGCTTTGGTTGTAAACTTAGCAGGGTGCTTTTTAATGGTTACAGGCGGCGACTTATCAGCTTTTAAAATATCTGCTTTTGGAATTTTCTTTGGACTAGCGGCAGCCTTTTTATACAGTCTGGTAACAATAGTGGGAAAAATTGCATCGGGCAATGTACATCCGTTTACGATTGTTTTCTATAGCTTTCTGTTTGGATGGCTGACTCTTGGCGTAATTTCTTCACCATGGCAAGCTATTGCCGATGTATCCGGTCTTAAATTCTGGATATATGCATCAGGGTATGGTCTGATACCGACGGTAGGGTCATATTTGCTCTACATGGGTGGCTTGAGAAAGAATCTGGAAATATCAAAGGTTCCGATTATTGCGTCGGTTGAGACGGTTATTGCAACATTGATAGGGGTATTGGTATTTAAAGAAAATCTTAATTTCATCAGTGTGTTGGGAATTATTATACTACTTGCATCCATTGCTATTATGAATATGAAAAAAGATGATATCCTTCGCTGACACTCGGGATGACAAAGTCAGCAAGATAATAGGATAAAGAGGATGGCAATTAAATGTCGTCCTCTTTATCTTTAAATACTGTTTTTGCTATGTTTATAGCTTCCTTTGCATCCTTTGAATAAAAGTCAGATCCGATTTTATAAGCATAGTCAGGTGTTAACACCGCACCGCCGACCATTATTTTTATGTGAGGAAAATCATTTTTCAGAACCGTTATAGTATCCTCCATGTTTTTAACAGTGGTAGTCATTAAAGCACTTAAACCCACTAAGTCGATATTCTCCTTGCGTACGGCTTCAACGATTTTTTCCGTACTTACGTCCTTACCTAAATCTATGATTTTATATCCGTAATTTTCAAGGATAAGCTTAACGATATTTTTCCCTATATCGTGTATATCACCCTTTACCGTTGCCAAAAGTATTTTATCTCCATCCATCATTTCATTGATTTTCGTGACTGATTTTTCCTTTATGGCTTCAAATGCTGCTTTGGATGTTTCGGCACTTCTTATGAGCTGAGGCAGAAATATTTCCTGTTTGTCATATCTTTCGCCCACAATATCCAAGGCAGGTATCATAAATTCATTTACTATTTCGATAGGATTATATTGTTCTAAAAGCTTCAGGGAAGCTTTTCTTGCTTCATCCTTCAATCCCTTTATGATAATATCCTTTAAGTCATCATTTGAGCATAATACCGTACTTTCCGCAACTATATTTCCATAGGTGTGTATATAATTCTTGCTGTCCTTATCCTGATTAGCTAAAACCTTAAAGGACCTTATAACATCCATTAATGCTTCATTGGTGGAATCTGTAATAGGTGCATCCAATCCGTAAGCTAAAGCCATTGCTAAGTAAGTAGTGTTCAACAGCTTCCTGTTAGGCAATCCAAAGGATACGTTGCTGGTACCCAGCACTATCTTTACATTATATTTATTTTTAATTAAAGGAATTGCTTTAAGTGTTTCCATTACCGCCCCTTGTTCTGATGAAGCGGTCAATACAAGAGGGTCTATGAGTATATTTTCTTCAGGTATGCCGTATGACTTGGCTGATTCTACTATCGTTGTTGCTATTTTCAGTCTTTTTTCAGAGGTTGTGGGGATACCGTCCTCATCCAGTGTCAATGCTACAACCAAGCAGCCGTATTTTTTGACGATAGGAAACACTTTTTCCATGCTTTCCTTTTTGCCGTTAACAGAATTTATTATGGGTTTTCCGTTATACATTCTTGCAGCGGCAGCCAGGACATCAATATTTGCGCTGTCAATCTGCAACGGCAGAGAAACTACACTTTGTACCTCGGTTATTGTATTTATCATCATTTCTTTTTCGTCAATATCCGGAAGACCCACATTTATGTCCAATATTTCCGAGCCGCTTTCCTGTTGTTCTATGGCTTCTCTTATAACATAATCAAGATTGTTTTCTCTCAAAGCTTCCTTTAGTCTCTTTTTACCGGTGGGATTTATTCTTTCGCCTATAATTTTGACTTCTTCACCGAAAAATACTGCTTTTGATGAGGAAGTTGCAGATGTAAAATGTTTTTTTGTAATTTTCAACGGATTTAATCCAGCCAAAGCATTTGATAAGCTGCTGATATATTCGGGAGTGGTACCGCAGCATCCTCCGAATATTACAACACCTTTTTCTGCCATTATTCTTATTTCAAGGCTGTATTCCTCCGGGTCAATATCATAATATGTATTATTATTTTTATACTTGGGCAGACCTGCATTTGCCTGAACCATTACCGGTATTGAGCTGTATTTCAGCAGTTCATCAACTGTTGCCTGCAATTCCTTAGGACCTAAAGAGCAATTTACTCCAAGCACATCCACTCCTAGACCTTCTGCAACCGCAACAAATGTTGCTGCGTCGGTGCCTGTGAATGTACGTCCGTTATTCTGGAATGACATGGTACAAAATACAGGAAGGTCGGAGTTCTCTTTAGCAGCAAGTATTGCCGCCTTTAATTCGTAAATATCAGTCATGGTTTCTATAAGTATTATATCTGCTCCTGCCTTTACTCCCGACAATATTTGCTCTTTAAATATATTATAAGCTTCGTCAAAACTCAGAGTGCCTAATGGAGACAGAAGAGTTCCTATGGGACCAATATCCAATGCCACATATTTTTCCTTAAGACCCTCTGCGGCTTGCTTTGCTGTTCGCACTGCAGCAGTTATGATTTCTTCAACAGTATATGTTGAATTTTTCAATTTCAACCTGTTTGCGCCGAATGTATTTGTAGTTACAATATTTGCACCGGCATTTAAATATTCTTTATGTATATCGTAGATAACTTCAGGTTCTGATATATTTAATACTTCAGGTAATTCACCTGTTTTCAATCCGGATTTTTGCAGCATAGTACCCATCGCTCCGTCAAAAAACAGAAATCTTTTCTTTAATTTATCTAACACAGTTATTTTCTCCTTCCCCTGAAAAATTACAATTACCGAAAAGGTTGCAGTTTAAACAGGATTTTTTGTTGATTTTATTAATTTCATTGCCGGTTGAAAAACCGATAAAAGCCGTTACTGATTTTCTGGGAACCAATATGGATGAATCCGTAACAGAAAGACCTATGAGCTTTTGTGCGTTTAAGGCGGTTAATATATCATCTTGATGAGAAATTGGGACATCTCCATAGCCCGGACTGTATCTGAATGTGATATTGCAGCCATCTTTTACTGCAAGCTCTTTTATTTCAGCTTCTGCCAAATCACAAAGATATTCAATACAGGAAGCTGCACATGCATCAAATATTACGGCTTTAGATAAATTAGTCATGCTGTAATATTTGATTCTTTTTTCTGCATCAAAACCGAGAGTTGCCGCCATTACAGCCGATTTCTTACAGTTTTTAAGAAGTTCTGTAAGATCCTTTGATTTTATATTTATCTGGTTTTCAAAAGAAATAGTATTATTTTTCTCAGTAATATCGAAGATTCTGTAGACATATTTCAATTCGCTGATTTCTTTTAATTCAGCTATAGATTCATTGAGTAATATATCAGTTTCTTCATCAATATCTTTGTTTTTATATGCCAGATATCTCAAAACCTCGGACTTATCTATTTTTATAAGGTTATTATTAAGATGATTTACTCTCATTTGTCAGCACACCCCTGATTGCAGAAATACTGCCTAATATTTTCTTTGCGGTAGAAGGCTTATTCATGGTATATATATGAATTCCATCGACTCCCCATGATAAAAGGTCTATTGTCTGGCTGATTGCATAAGACATACCTGCCTCGTTTAAAGCGACCGGATTGTTTTCATATTTATCTAATATTCTTCTTAATTTCACAGGTATTATATTTCCGGTAAGATTTACTATTGCTTTAATTTGATTTTTATTTAGTATCGGCATAATTCCTGTAATTACAGGTAAATTAATACCCTTTTTATGGATCTTGTCATAAAAATCATAGAACAATTCATTGTCAAAAAACATTTGGGTTATTAGGAAATCAGCACCTGCATCTACTTTTCTTTTAAGAAAATCAATATCCGCATTTAGATCATAAGCTTCAGGATGTTTTTCCGGGTAGCATGCGGCTCCGATGCATAAATTTGTGTTTTTTCTAAAATACTCTATGAGCTCCACTGAATTCTTAAAGCCGTCACTTGGCGGAGTATATGCTGCATCCTTTGGATAATCGCCTCTTAAAGCTAAAACATTATGAATATTATTTTTTTTAAGCGAATTTATTATATTATTTATTTCATTTCTTGAAGATGATATACAAGTGACATGAGCTATAGATGTTAACTTGTATTTGTTTTGTATATGCGACGATATTTCAATTGTTCTATCCTTTGTACTTCCGCCTGCTCCGTAGGTAACACTCATAAAATCCGGATATAAGCTATACAATTCATCGATTGAATCATATATTGTGTCTACTGGGTAATCTGCCTTAGGCGGAAAAATTTCAAATGATACCAAAGGGTTTTTTACTTTAAATTTATCTTTTATTTTCATTAAATCCTCCTTATATAAAACAAAAAATCTTTCCCGACATTGGGAAAGATTTTATTTTTATGCATCCTCATCTGCCGGCTTCTGACCGCTGGAATTAGCACCATATATAAAATTGGTTGCCGGACTTCATAGGGCCAGATCCCTCCGTCGCTCTTGATGAATTTATTAAATTATTAAGTGACAGTATACAATTAATAGCATCTTATGTCAATAGTTAAAAAATTTATTTTTGTGTATACGTTTTTATGCAAACATTTTCATAATTATTATTTGCAGATTACCGTTTTGCCATCCTAGTGATAGCAAAAATATTGGTTAATGGGGCCTCAAAAGTTTTTTCTAACTATTTATATATAAATATGATATAATTAAAAAAGGTATTAATTGAGTTAAAATTGATAAAATAGTTGGTTTTTAGGGCAGGTGAATGTTAAATGACTATTAGAGAAGATGCTTTTGTGATTATTCAGGAATCAATTAAATCAGTCTTACCCCAGGCGGCAGTAATTAAAGCACTTGAAAAGAGAAATTTCTCGGGTGATGTTACAGTTGTAGCAATAGGTAAGGCAGCTTGGACCATGGCTTTTGCCGCTAAGGAAAAGCTTGGTGATAAGGTCTCAAGGGGAATTATAGTTACTAAGTATGCCCATTCAAAAGGTCCGATAGAAGGATTTGAAATTATTGAAGCCGGACATCCGGTACCTGACGAAAATTCTGTAATAGGTGCTGCGAAAGCTTTAGAGTTGGTAAAAAACCTTGACGAAAGCGATGATGTTATATTTTTAGTATCGGGAGGCGGCTCTGCCATTTTTGAAAAGCCTATGGAGGGAATTGGACTTGAAGATATTATGGATATCACTAACCAGCTGTTGAGTTCAGGTGCAGATATTGTTGAGATAAATACTATCAGGAAACACCTGTCGGACGTAAAGGGCGGAAGGTTTGCACTTCATTGTAAAGCAAATATATTTTCTGTAGTTTTATCAGATGTTTTAGGAGACAGATTAGATTCGATTGCATCAGGGCCGGCATATCCTGACAGTTCAACATCACAGCAGGCATTGGAAATCGTAGAAAAGTATAAGCTTAAGGTGAGCGAGAAAGGTCTTGAAGCTTTAAAAACAGAAACACCGAAAGAAATTAACAATTGTGAAACTGTAATAACAGGCAGTGTAAGCGAATTGTGCAGTGCTGCTTCAAGCATTGCAAAAAGCTTGGGATATCAACCTCTTTTATTGACATCTACGTTGGATTGCGAAGCAAAGGAAGCAGGAAGATTTATGGCGTCCGTAGGCAGAGAAATCAGAAGTGGTAATGGCTTAGCAACTCCTATAGCTGTAATTGCGGGCGGAGAAACAGTTGTTCATATCGGGGGTAAAGGTAAAGGCGGCAGAAATCAGGAATTATGCCTGTCAGCAGCCATAGGCATTGAAGGACTCAATGATACGGTTATATTTTCTGTCGGTTCAGACGGTACTGACGGTCCGACAGATGCGGCAGGAGGTATTGTGGATGGCGAAACAGCAAGCAAGATAAGAAATGCTGATATTCAACCTGAAGTATACCTCGATAACAACGATTCATATAATGCTCTTAAAGTGAGCGGAGATTTAGTTATAACCGGTTCAACCGGAACCAATGTTAATGATTTGACCGTATTGCTTTGCAAATAAATATAAGTCCTCACATGTGCATGTGAGGACTTAGCTTTTGCTTATTTATCTTTGAACTCTTCCGGAACCGTCTCCCTGAACCAACTTTTCCACTTCTTCTACCGAAACCATATTAAAGTCACCTAATATTGTGTGCTTCAATGCTGAAGCGGCAACACCGAATTCCAAAGCTTCCTTAAAATCTTTACCTTGCAATAATCCATAAATTAAACCTGAAGCGAAGGAATCTCCTCCTCCGACCCTATCAACGATCCTGATATCATATTTTCTTGAATGATAGAATTCCTTACCGTCATAAATACATGCCGACCAACCGTTATCCGAAGCAGAATAGGATTCTCTTAATGAACTTACAACATATTTAAAATTAAACTTTTCTATCATTTGTTTAAATATGCTTTTATAAGCTTCTAATTCCAATTCCCCGGATGTAACATCCGTATTGCCCGGTTTAAAGCCTAATGTCAATTCTGCATCTTCTTCATTACCGATACATACATCAACATATTGCATTAAGTTAGTCATCACCTGTTGTGCTTTTTCTGTAGTCCATAATTTTTTTCTGTAATTTAAATCTACAGAAACTGTTACATTATGTCTTTTAGCTGCTTTTAAAGCTTCTTCAGTCAGCTTTATTGCTCTGTCACCTAAAGCCGGTGTGATGCCGGAAAAATGGAACCAATCAGCATCTTTAAAAATTTCATCAAAATCAAATTCAGATGGATCTGCATCGGCAATAGCTGACTTAGCTCTGTCATATATAACCTTAGACGGTCTCATGGATGCCCCTGACTCTAAATAGTAAATACCGACTCTGTCTCCGCCTCTGACTATGTAATCTGTTTTTACTCCGAACCTTCTCAGATGATTTACAGCAGACTGACCTATTTCATGCTTAGGCAGCTTAGTGATGAAATATGCATCAAAGCCATAGTTGGCTAATGAAACTGCAACATTTGCTTCTCCGCCGCCATATGTTACATCAAATGAATCAGCCTGAACAAACCTTTCATATCCGGGAGTAGACAATCTAAGCATTATTTCTCCCAAAGTTATAACTTTTTTCAATTTTTACCTCCTATGCCCTTGCTTTTTTAATACGTTTAACAAATTCTTTTGCCATATTAGTTATGTCTTCCTTAGAACCCTTAGTAAGAGCTCCGCCGACACCAACTGCTATACATCCGTTTTTTATCCATTGTTCAACGTTATCTAAACTAACACCGCCTGTAGGCATTAAATTGGCCTGAGGCAAAGGACCTTTGATATCTTTAATATAGGAAGGACCAAATGCACTTCCGGGGAATACTTTTATTATGTCAACTCCAGCTTCCATAGCTTTAATCATTTCTGTGGGAGTCATACATCCCGGCATGTATGGTACCTGGTATCTGTTGCAAAGCTTAGCGGTTTCACTGTCAAAAGATGGACCCACTATAAATTTTGCACCGGATAATATTGCAATTCGTGCGGTTTCGCTATCAAGAACTGTTCCTGCTCCTACCAATAATTTATCACCAAATTCACTGACTAATGCTTCAATAACTTTTTGTGCTTTAGGTACGGTGAAAGTGATTTCTACAGAATCAATTCCACCTTCTATACAGGCATATGATATATTGACAGCTTTTTCTTCGCTTTCAGCTCGAACAACCGCAACTATACCGGTTGCTTCGATTCTTTTTAAAGTATTTAGTTTTATCATATCAACCTCCATTTGTAGTAATCCATAATACGAAATAAGGTATTGCATAATGAAACTATTTACTATATTATATAAAATTGATATAATAATATCAAGATTTATTTTATATATTATTTTATTCTAAGAAAGAGGTAGAAAAATGGACTTAGTACAATCTATAGATAGAGCGTTGACTATAATGGAAGTTCTGTCAAATTTCAATGAAGGTTTGGGTGTAACGGAAATCAGTCAGGAGGTTGGATTACATAAAAGTACTGTTTATCGACTGCTTTCAACCTTAATTTATAAAGGTTATGTTGTTCAGGATATGGAAACAAACAAATACAAAATAACATTAAAGCTATTTGAGCTTGGCAGTAAAAAAGTAGAAGGTATGGATTTGTTATCGGCTTCTAAGGAACACACAAGAAAGCTGATGGAAATAGTTAATGAAGTAGTTCACTTAGTTGTCAGGGATGGAAATGAAATAGTTTACATAGACAAGGTTGAGGCAAATAATACAATACGTATGGCATCTACAATCGGAAAAAGAGGACCAATGTATTCCACGGCCACAGGTAAAGTTATTTTAGCAAATATGCAAGAAGAAAAATGTATGAATATATTAAACAGCAGTAAGTTGGAAATGAGGACAGATAAAACAATTACCGATATAGGAGTTTTAATCAATCAACTGAAAGAAATAAAAAATAAAGGTTATGCTGTCGATGATGAGGAAAATGAATTAAGCGTACGATGTGTGGGCGCTCCTATTTTTAATCGTCACGGTGAAGTTGAAGGAGCGATAAGTGTATCGGGACCATCAAATAGGGTTACTGAAGAAAAGGTTGAAGAAATTGCATCTGAAGTAATGAAATATGCACAACTTATATCCAAGGAAATCGGATACAGAAAATAGCGATATTTTGTAAAATAAATATGTTTATTATTTATCAGTTATGTAAATAAAGTTCTTGCAAATGATTTCTTTTTATTATATAATTAACTTAATCCATTATACGAATTAGTGTTTCATAATATGAAACAGAGCAACTTTGTTGCTGCTGCGGTGCTTAATTGCATCGTAATCAAATTTTATCGATCAGTTGATCCATAAGGAGGAGAAGATGAAAAATAAAAAGATTATCAGTTTAATTTTAGTATTAGCTATGACTTTTGTGTTAGCTGCATGTGGAAATGGGGGTAATGCAAACGATTCTGCCGCAAAACCGGACACGCAATATGTTTTAAAGCATTGTCACGTATTATCATCAAACGAGCCTTTCCATCAAGGTTTCTTAAATTGGGCTAAGGCCGTAGAAGAAAGAACAAATGGCGGTCTTAAAATTGAAGTTCACCCATCAGGTCAATTAGGTGTTGAAGAGGATTTACTTGAACAAGCAAAAGAAGGTGTTAATGTTGGACACAACACGGACTCAGCAAGATTAGGTATGTATGTTCCTGAAGTTGCGGTTATGAATGGACCTTATTTTGTTGAAAATTTAGCAGAAGTAGAAAAATTAAAAGACAGTGCGACTCTTCAAGAATACATAGATAAGGTTGAAAGCTTCGGCTTGAAAGTTTTATCATATAATTGGGTACAAACTCACAGACATTTCTTCACCAACAAAGAAATTGACAAACCTGAAGATTTAAAAGGGCTGAGAATTCGTACTCCCGGTTCTCCTATATGGCAGGAATCCGTAAGAGCTTTAGGTGCTGAACCTGTTGCTATGAACTTTGGTGAAATGTACAGCGGAATTCAGCAAGGAGCTGTTGACGGAGCAGAATTAGTTTATGCTAATATTCCGGGAGGAAAATTAAATGAAGTTTTAAGCTATGCTAATGAAACAGGGCATATTCTTCTTATAAACTTCCAGGTTTGCAGTGCTGATTGGTTCAATTCATTACCTGAAGAATATCAGAACATATTGATAGAAGAATGTGATAAAGCAGGTATGGATGTTTCTAAGCAAATGGAAGCTAATGTTGCCAACATTAAGAAAGATTTAGAAGCTGCCGGAATGACATTAAACACTGATCCTGATGTAGAAGCTTTTAAAGCTGCAGGAGAAAAGGCTTATGAAGTATTAAAATTGACAGAAGTTAAGAAAGCTATTTGGGACGAAATAGGTAAAAAATAAATAAATTAATAACTGTAATAAACGGGGCTGTTTAATTGACAGTCCCTTTTAAAAATTAATACAGAGGTGAAAATGTATGAAGTTTTATAACTGGCTCGGCAAATATGAAGTTACAATTGCTAAAATAGCTTTGGTAGTTATGACTTTACTGGTTTTTGTGCAAGCTATGACTAGAAAATTTGGACATCCGATATCGTGGGCAGTAGATATCTCTACATTCCTCTTTGCTTGGGTTGTTTTTCTTGGCGGCGATGCAGCTATGCGAAGAGACGCTTTAGTAAATATTGATATGTTTGTAAAGCTGCTTTCAGAAAGAGCACAATTAAATATAAAAATAATTAATAATATCATTATAATAGCATTCTTGATTACAATGATTGGCTATGGAATTAAACTGACCATCAGTACATATTACAGAACCTTTGCAGGCCTGCCGTGGTTAAGCTTTTCATGGGCTACAGCATCGGTACCTTTTGGATGTTTGTTGATGTTGCTTACAACCGTATTAAAAACGAAAGACATCTTAAAGGAAGGGGGGTATATTAAATGACTTTAGTTGTACTTACATTTGTAATATTAATGATTATGGGTATGCCGGTTGCTTTTGTTATGGGAATATCCGGATTAGTATTTTTCATAGGACAAGAAACATTGACATTAACAATACCTGTTCAGTTAACAGTCACACAGACACAAAACTTTGCTATGCTAGCTATACCAATGTTTATTTTTGCAGGTAATTTAATGAATCAAACAGGTATTACAAAGCATTTACTTAAGCTTGCAAGCGTACTGTCGGGTCATATGAGAGCAGGGCTTGCGCAAACAACATGTGTATTATCCGCACTAATGGGTGGAGTAAGCAGTTCTGCCATAGGTGATGCCAGTATGCAATCCCGTATTTTTCAGCCGACTATGGCAGAAAAGAAGTATCCCAAAGGATTTGGTGCCGGTTCTGTTGCGTTCAGCTCCATAATAACACCGATAATTCCTCCGGGAACCGGACTTATACTATATGGAACTATAGGTGAGGTTTCAGTAGGCCGATTGTTTGCCGCAGGAATAATTCCCGGAATTATTATGACTATAGCTATGATGTCAGCAGTTGCTTTTACAGCAAAAAAGTTAAAATTACCTCCTGAAAGAGAAAAAAGAGCATCCTTTTCAGAAATGTTTAAAACAGCTATTGAATGTATTTGGGCATTATTATTTCCAGTATTCCTTTTTATAGGCATGAGAACTGGATTTTTTACTCCATCGGAAGCAGGAGCGTTTACTGCGGTTTATACAATTGTAATCGGTTTATTTGCGTATAAGGAACTTACTTGGGAAAAATTCAAACATGCTATCGATGTAACCATTATTGACGTTGGAATGATAATGCTTTTAATTTGTTTTTCAGGAGCATTAAGTTATTTTTTAACTTGGGAAAGTGTACCTCAGTCTATAATGACTTTGTTATTTGAAATCACAAGTGCGCCTATATTAATAATGGCATTAATTATGGTCTTTTTATTAATATCAGGTATGTTCGTAGATTCAACAGTATTAATATTATTATTAACTCCGATGCTCGTTCCGGTTGCAACACAGATAGGAGTAGATCCTGTACACTTCGGGTTAGTCATGATACTTACTTTGACAGTAGGCTTGTTAACTCCGCCTGTGGGAGTATGTATGTATGTCGTAAGCACGATATACGATTGTTCAATAGGACAATATGTAAAAGAGTCTAAATATTTATGGCTGGCGGTATTGCTCACTATTATACTTATCCTATTGGTTCCGCAGTTATCACTATGGTTACCGGAAATAATATTCAGCAAATAATATAACGGGAGGTATTTATGAACTTTAATAATAAGGTTGTTTTAATAACCGGAGCCCGTAAGGGTATAGGTAAAGCTATAGCATTAAAATTTGCGGAAAATGGTGCTAAGGTAATTGTTAATGCTACAAAACCGGATGAAGGAAAAACATCTGTTGAAACAGTAGATGTTATAAAAAACAACGGCGGAGAAGCAGTTTTTATAGCAGGAGACGTTTCAAGTCCGCAGTCGGCAGAATTAATTGTCAGTGAAGCAATCAACTCCTTTGGCAGAATTGACATATTAGTAAATAACGCCGGAATTGTAATTCCCGGAAGCCTTAGCGATACATCTGAAAAAGATTTTGACATGACAATGGATGTAAATGTAAAAGGCACTTTTTTCATGTCAAAATATGCTGTTGAACATATGAAAAGTCAAGGCGGAGGAGTTATTGTCAACATTGGCTCGGTCGCTGCATTGAAAGGTCATGTTGACAGAGCGGTTTATTGTGCATCAAAGGGAGCGGTTGTTTCTCTGTCTCGAGCAATGGCAGCAGATTATGTGAAAGACAATATACGCGTTAATGTAGTTTGCCCGGGTACCACTCATACTCCGGCAATAGAATCAAAAATAAAAAATGCAGAAAATCCCGCAGAAATGGAAGCTATTTTTGTAAACAGACAGCCTATGGGTCGCCTTGGTAAAATAGATGAAATAGCGCATGCTGTTTTATTTGCTGCATGTGAAGAAGCCGCTTATATGACAGGAAGTGTTATAGTTATTGATGGCGGAATGACAATGTAATATTGCAGGAGGTTAAGCTATGAACTTGAATTTTAATTTGAAAGGAAAAACTGCAGTTATAACCGGTGCTACAGGTGTTCTTTGCAGTGTTATTGCAAAAGAGCTTGCAAAGCAGGGCGCAAATGTAGCGGTACTAGGCCATGGTGGTGTAAAGGCTCAGCTGTTGGCTGACGAAATTATAAGAGACGGTGGCTCTGCGGTTGCGTTTAATGCAGATGTTTTAGATAAAGAGAGCTTAATCAAAGCTCGTGATTTTGTAATAGAAAAATATCAAGATATTGATATTTTAATTAACGGTGCAGGCGGTAATAAAAAAGAAGCAACAACCTCAGATGAACTTAGTTTTTTTGATATCGAATTTAAAGCTTTAGAGTGGGTGTTCAATTTAAATGTAATGGGAGCCGTTTTAACAACTCAGGTTTTTGGTGAGATTTTTGCTAAATCAGGAAAAGGCTGCGTAATCAACATTTCTTCTATGGCAGCTTATCACCCGCTTACTAAGACTATTGCATATTCAGGTGCAAAAGCCGCCGTATCTAATTTTACCGAATGGATGGCAGTTCATTTTAATCAGAATTATTCTGCTAAAATAAGAGTTAATGCGGTTGCACCGGGATTTTTACTGACCAATCAAAACAAATTTTTAATGGTACAGGAAAATGGAGACCCCACTGAAAGAGGAAAAAAAGTATTAGATAAAACACCAATGAACAGATACGGAAATCCTGAAGAAATTGCGGGACCGGTTTTATGGCTTTGCTCAGATGCAGCTTCCTTTGTAAACGGTGCCGTTATTCCTATAGATGGAGGATTTTCTTCATACTGGGGTGTTTAGGAGGAACTTATGAACGATAAACAAAAAACAATAAAATTAGATGATTTAAAAGAATTCTGCTTTCAGGTTTTATTAAAAGAAGGAATGCATGAAGATGATGCAAGAATTACAGCAGAAGTTTTAAGTGAAACTGATGGTTATGGAACTCATTCTCACGGAACTAAAAATTTACACAATTATATTAGAAAAATGAGAGCCGGCGGCATGAATATAAATGGAGCTTATGAAATTGTTACTGACGGATCGAGCTATACATTGATTGATGCTAATTCTGCTATCGGTATGGTGCCTGCATATAAAGCCATGGAAATGGCTGTTAAAAAGGCAAAAAACAATGGTATAGCATGTGCTGTGGTAAAAAATGCATCTCATTTCGGAGCAGCTGGATACTATGCTAATATGGCCGCTAAAGAGAATTTAATAGGTCTGGTATTTAGTAATGTTGATGCAAATATGACGATACCGGGGGCTAAGGGCAAGGTTATGGGTAACAACCCTTTAGCTTATGGTGTTCCGGCGGGGAAATATCCACCGATATTTCTTGATATAGCAATGAGTTCCGTGGCATCCTTGAAGGTTGTCCAGGCAAGAAAAGACGGTAAATCCATACCGGATAACTGGATAACTGACGCAGAAGGACTTCCGACTACAGATCCGAGCCGTTATCCCGAGGAAGGAGCTATGCAGCCAATGGCTGCTCATAAAGGATACGGATTGGCACTTCTGGTTGAAATTCTGACAGGAGTATTGTCAGGCGGAGGTGTGATGAACGAAGTTCCAAGCTGGTTATTCTCAATGGAAGAAAAAAATAATGTGTCACATATGTTTATAGTTATTGATGTGTCTAAATTTATGGGACCTGACTTATTTAATGATAGAATAGAAAATATGATTGAATATTTACACTCTACACCAAAGGCTAAAGGAACCGAACGAATATACTATCCCGGTGAAATAGAGTGGGAAAGATATAATTTTTGCTTGAAAAACGGACTTGTCTTACCTAAAGATCTCGAAGAATCCTTAGCGGGCTTACAAGAGGAATCAGGCATCAAAATAAACTGGTATTGATAATTAAATTGATATGGAGTTAAAATATGATATATGGAAATTTAAAAAATCTTGGAGAATCAAATGCTTATCAGGAAGTCGTATATAGAGTACTAAAATATTTAAAAAACAAAGATTTTAATAATATGGAACCGGGTAAATATGAAATAGAAGGCAACGATATATATTTTTCTGTAACTGATACCAAGACGGATACAATAGAAAATAAAAAGGCCGAATCTCATGCTAAATATATAGATATTCAGCTTTCTCCAAACGGCGGAGAACTAATGGGCTTTGCCACAGATGAAGGCGGCAATGAAATTATCGAAAATAAACTAAAGGAAAAAGATGTTTTAAAATATTCAGCCGTTGATAATGAAAAATTTGTAAAAATGAATCCGAATGATTTTTTTGTATTCTATCCTTGGGACATTCATAGACCTGGTTGTACCGACGCAGAACCATGTGATATCAGAAAAGTGATTGTAAAAATAAAAATGGAATTAATTTAAGTTATTATTATATTATAAAATAATTTAAAAATACAACAAGAAAGCCAAAATACACTTAAGGTATTTTAGTTTTTTTGTTTTTTTATTAACAAACAATAATTTAATTATTAATTATACGATGCAATTATTATCAGTATAATTGATTTTTATATAGAAATTTAGCTATTGATATTATATAATAAAAAAATAACAAAGAATATAAAATGTTTGGAGGCATATTAATGAAGGTAAAAGTCTGCGTAGGTTCAAACTGTACTTTATTGGGAGCGATGAGTATATTAGATCAGATTGATGATTTGAAAATTATTATGAGCGAAGATTCGGATAATTACAATGAAGAAGAACTGGAAGTGGAAGCAATTAAATGCTTGGGATTTTGCAAGGACACTGACGAAAAGGTGTCACCGATAGTAGTTATTGATGGTGAGACAATGTATAATGCTACAAGCCAGACAGTGATGGAGAAGATTGTTAACAAAATCAGGAAATGACAGAAGAGACTTGGAGGAATATTAATGAAAGAAAGTTATGTCGATCTTGTTCGTATTAGAAGACAGGTTTTTGCAAAGATTGCAAAATTAGCTTATGATGGTACTGATTTATCAGAACTGGAGAAGGCATCTTTTGAAATTTTACCGGGAGAAGTAGCTACATACAGGGATAGTATATTCAGGGAAAGAGCTATAGTTGATGAGCGTCTCAGGTTAACATTGGGATTGAATGCGAGAAAACCTACTGAGCACCATCGTATAACCGACGGAATTAACGATGTGGATGTGGATAAAATCCAATTTATAGAGCCGTTAATCAATGTTATTACATTTGCATGTGAAGCTTGCCCTACTAAGCAATTTTACGTAACCGACAACTGCAGAAAGTGCTTAGCTCATCCATGTACCAACGTATGTCCCACAAATGCCGTTTCAATGGGACGAAAAAGAGCGATAATTGATTTGGATAAATGTATCAAATGCGGCAGATGCAAGGATACCTGCCCATACAGTGCGATTGTACAATATGACAGACCTTGTGCTGCCGCATGCGGTGTTAATGCAATAGAAAGTGATTATCTGGGCAGGGCAGAGATAAATATGGACAGATGTGTATCATGCGGAAATTGCATTATCCAATGTCCTTACGGAGCTATATCAGATAAATCTCAAATATATCAGCTTATTAAGGCTATAAAGTCAAATGACCACATTTATGCCATAGTAGCACCGTCATTTTTAGGACAGTTTGGACCTTTGGCTTCTCCTGTTCAAATATTTGAAGGGATAAAGCAGCTTGGATTTAAAGATGCTATAGAGGTAAGCTTAGGGGCAGATATTACAACTTTAAGGGAAGCAAAAGAATTTCTTGAAAGAGTGCCAAACGAAATTCCATATATGGGAACAAGCTGCTGCAATTCATGGACAATAATGGTTGAAAAATTATTTCCGGATCAATTTGAATATATATCAGATTCTTCTTCGCCGATGGTTGAAACTGCAAAATATATTAAAAAAAATGATCCTGATGCCAAAATAGCATTTATAGGACCTTGCATTTCTAAGAAATTAGAAGCATTAAGAGAAGATGTCAAGGATTATGTGCATTTTGTAATTACTTTTGAAGAGCTTATGGGTATGGTTGTTGCTAAAGGAATAGAATTGTCGGAAATTGAGGTATCAGAAAAAATACAGGATGCTTCTTCATTAGGTCGCGGTTATGCTATAGCAGGCGGAGTAGCCGAAGCAGTAAAACAGGTAGCTTTGTCCATGGACCCGTCAAAGGAGATAAATGTCGAAGGCGTTTCTACCTTGCATGAATGTGTGAAGCTTATGAGAGTTGCAAAGTCCGGAAAAAGGAACGGATACTTGCTTGAAGGCATGGCATGTTCGGGTGGGTGTATTGCGGGCCCAGGAACATTAGCGTCACTTAACAGAGTAAGAAAGGCCGTAATAGATTTTAAAAATCAAGCAGATAGCAAGTCTCCATTAGAAAATAAAATTATAGATGAAAATTTATCTTGATAAATTAAATGAAAATGCTCTTTAAAATAAAGAGCATTTTTTTGTTGTACAGAAATCATTGACCATATGGTCAATTTCATGTATAATTATATTGACTGAATGGTCAATGGTAAGGAGGATATGTATGATTGACAATTCAAAAAGAGATAAAATTTTGGAAGCAAGCTTAGATGAGTTTGCTGAATACGGTTATGATAAAGCAAGTACCGACAGGATAAGCGAAAAAGCAGGAGTATCCAAAGGGTTGATTTTTCATTATTTTGGTTCCAAGGATAATTTGTACATGATTATCATAAACAAGTGCATAGATGATTTTTTCGATAAATTTAATAAAATGAAATTCGATGATTCGGAATTCATACAAAAGTTTATTCAGATTACTAAAATGAAATATAATTTTTTTGTCAACAATCCGATGCATTATAGAATACTGACAAGAGGGTTTTATAATGCTCCGAAAAAATTACAAGAAAAGCTAAAATTTAGGTATTCTGAGCTTAAGCAAATAGGACTAAATATATTAGTAGACATGATTAAGGATTTACCCATCAAGGAAAACATTTCAGCAGATGATATATTGGCAGTATTTGAATCCATTACCGGTTTAATGGAAAGCAAATACTTGCCTTATTTTACAGAAGATATAGACAATTTTGAAGAAATATACGATGGTGTTATCGATGAATATATTAAACTTATAAATATTGTTTTATACGGTATTTTATACCAAAATTAAGGGGTGATAATTTGAGTGACACAGTATTAAAAGTTAAAAATCTCAGTAAGAATTATCAAATGGGTGAAGTTACGGTTAAAGCATTGGAAGATGTGAACTTTGAAGTTGAAAAAGGGGAATTTATAGTTATATTAGGACCCAGCGGTTCCGGAAAGAGTACATTGCTGAATATAGTCGGTGGTATGGATAATCCCAGTGACGGTGAGGTTTATTTTAACAATGAATTAATCACAAAAATGAAGGATAAGGAGCTTACCTATTATAGAAGAAATAAAATCGGATTTGTATTTCAATTTTATAATTTAATGGCTACATTGACTGCAAGGGAAAATGTGGAGCTTGCTGCGGAGCTTTGCGAAAATGCCGCAGATATAGACGAGGTTATGAAATCTGTAGGACTTGGGGACAGGGCTGACCATTTCCCATCTCAGATGAGCGGAGGAGAACAGCAAAGAGTTGCAATAGCCAGAGCCGTTGCTAAAAATCCGCAGATTTTATTGTGTGATGAGCCCACCGGAGCACTTGATTTTGAAACCGGTATACAAATATTGAAGGTATTAAAGGATGTAAACGAGAAATTCGGAAATACGGTCATGGTTATAACTCATAATGCATCCATAGCTGATATGGCAGACAAGGTTATAAAAATGAGGAGCGGAAAAATAGCGGATATTATAATAAACGAAGCACCGATTTCCCCCGAAAGGATTGAATGGTAATGAAAAAGCTTGATCTGAGATTGTTCAGGATGATTAAAAATACCAAGGGTCAATATATTGCGGTTCTTTCAATAATTATTACCGGAATTTTTGTATTCACGGCCGTTAATAATTCTGCCGTAAATTTAAAGGATTCCATAAATGATTATTATGATGCCACCAACTTTGCTGATATTTTTATTCAAGGAAGCAATATGTCTGAAAGCTTGGAAAATCAGCTAATCGGTTCAAATGGTATAAAAGAAGCTGAAGCAAGGTTAGTGTTCGATACGAAGTTTTTAACGGGCAATAATGATGATAATGTTAATGTGCGTGTAGTTTCTGTTCACCAATATGAAAATAAAATAAACAAACTGTTTATGAAGAACGGAAAAAGAACGTTGACAGGCAGAGATATAATTGTTATAGAAAAGTTTGCAGAAGCAAGAAGTATCAAGCTTGGGGATGAAATTAAGCTTAGAATTAACGGCAGGGAGCATAAATTTAATGTTTCCGGTATTGCTACCAGTGCCGAATACATTTATATAATGGAAAACGAGCAATCATTACTTCCGGCACCTGAAAAATTTGGTGTTGTCTATGTTGAAGAAAGCTATCTGCAAAAAATAAACGGAAATAAAGGCGGATTTAATGATATTGTTATAAAATTAAATACATCTGATGATACGGATAGGACAGCCAAATATTTAGAAGATACGCTTGATAAATATAGTGCAAGGGTTATAAAAAGAGCCGACCAGCTGAGTAATAATGTAATGAATCAGGAAATATCGGGACTTGAAATGATGTCACAGTCCATACCTTTTATATTTTTATTGTTTGCGGGCGTTATGCTTTCGGTAATGCTTTCAAGGATTGTAAAAAAGGATAGAATATCAATTGGTGTATTAAAGGCTATGGGCTTTACAAACGATGAGATTGTAATGCATTATCTGAAGTATGCCGGTTCTGTGGGACTAATCGGAGGAACAGCAGGGTCAATAATAGGAACTGCATTGTCGGGAATGATGACTAATCTTTATTTAATGTTTTTCAGCATACCCATGCTTGTTGTACAGGTGTATTACAGAAAAATTATTATATCAATCGTTTTATCCTTTGTTTTTTGTGTTCTGGCAGGCTTTTGGGGAGTTAAAGATATTCTTAGAATTAATCCCGCCGAAGCTATGAAGCCCGAGTCACCAAAGAAGGGTAAAAGAATATTCATCGAGAAAATAAAGATTATATGGAATCATGTTTCTTTTTCATGGAAGCTTGTTCTAAGGAATATATTCAGAGAAAAAAAGAAGTTTGTATTCATTGGCGCCGCAGTGGCAATAACCTGCGGTATGATGATTATGACAATGTGGATGACAGATATAATGGATTTGATGTTTAACAGGCATTACGGAGAATTCATTAATGTCCAGTACAATATAAGCTTCAATGAATTTAAAAGTGAAAATACTATGAAGGAATTTTCTAAGCTTATTAATGTTAAAGAAATGGAACAAAGAGTTGAGATGCCTTTTGAAATAAAAAACGGCAAGGATTCAAAAATAGTAAGCGTTATTGGCTTGAAGGATAGTACGAAATTTTATGCATTCAGAGATATAAATAACAATGCGCTTGAACTTCCTCAGGATGGAATATTATTATCATCTAACTTAGCAACAGAATTGAATGTGGATGTCGGAGACGAAGTGATTTTAAAAAGCTTAGTAAAGGATGATGATCATAACTATGTTTATGTAAAAGGTATAGTAAATCAGGCACTTGGTATAAACGGTTATACAAATATTGATTTTCTGAGAGGTAAGTTTTTAGATAAAGGAATTATAAATGGGGTATACATAAACTCGGATGATAACGTAACAGATAAATTGAAGGATATTAAGGATATAACCGTATTGTCACAATTTGATATGAAGGACGCATTTTCGGAATTTACGGCTATGACTGCGGCCGCTATGGGAACTATGGTTATTTTCTCGGGGCTTTTGGGCTTTATTATAACGTACAGTATGACCTTGATGAGTATAAATGAAAGGGCATTGGAGTTTTCGTCCCTCAGAGTTATGGGATTCACTAAAAAGGAAATCTTCAATATGCTTATCAGAGAGAATATGATAATGTCCGTGATAGGAATTATATTCGGAATACCAATCGGGCTATGGCTTGTACATTATATGGGTGTTTCTTTTACAACGGATCTTTACACGATGAAGGAGCCGGTCACCATAAGCGGTATTGCGACATCCATAGTATTAACGATAGTTTTTATAACGTTAGCTCAGTTAATGACTTATGCTAAAATTCATAAGCTTGATTTTATGCAGGCATTGAAAAATAGAGTTTCATAATTTCTGATTTGGAGGGTAAAATGAAAATAAAATATAAGAAAAAATACGTAGTACTATCTCTGTTATTGGTTTTGTCCATAGCTGTTATCTACTCGCTGTTTGCAGGAGGTCAGGAAGTAGGTGCGGATAAAACAACAACTGTTAAATCAGGTGTTATTCAAAGTACCTTAGAGGAAACGGGAACGGTTTATTCTAAAAGAGTTAACACCTTTTATTCAGACTTTAGCCAAAAGGTAAAGGCTTTAAACGTATCTGTCGGAGATAAGGTTGAAAAAGGGGATATTATATTAACATATGATAATAATTACGACTTGGAAATAGAAAGAGCCAATAAACAAATAGAGGCAGTAACAGCCACATATAATGAAACGATTAAGGGTGCTGACTTCAAAGAGATTTCTAATATGAAATTAAACATCAGCACAATTGAAGGCAGTTTAAATCTTGCAAGAAATAACTTTGAAAAAATAAAAGACTTATACGAAAATAATGCTGTCAGCCAGGTTGAATATGATGAGGCAAAGAACAATGTTACAACTCTGGAGAATCAGCTGCAGGAAGCCAATAATAATTATGATTTGTTGCTAAGAGGTGTTTCATCCAATGTGAAGAAGCAATATGAATCACAAATTGAAGAAATAATGGTACAGATAAAAATTCTTGAAAAGAATATTGAGCAATCATCAATTAAGGCAGAATTTGACGGGATTATCACTGAATTAAACGTTCATCAGGGAGGCATGACTCAGCCGGGAGTAGTTGTTGTTGAAATTCAGGATGAGAAAAATCTTGGTGTCTATGTGGAAGTGTTGGCAGAAGATGCGATTAAAACATCAAAGGATATGCCGTTTATAATAGATTTGAATGGTGATGTGAAAGAGCTCACGATAAACAGAGTATATCCAAAGGCAACATCATCGGTTTCGGAGCTTGGTGTTGAACAAAAAAGAGTAAGAATTGAAGCTGATTTAGAGGCCGAGAACAAAATGAAAATCGGTACAGAGGTTGATGTGGTAATCGTGCTTGAAGAAAAAGACAATGTTCTGATAGTAGACAGAGATGCTGTCTATGAAAAATCATATAAAGAGTATGTTACCGTCATAACCGGAGACAAGCAAACAGAAACTGAAATCACAACAGGCTTAAAAAATGATGACTTTATAGAAATAATTTCCGGTTTAAAAGAAAATGATGTTGTATTATTGAACTATTAAATGTATAATACTGAAGGTTAATGTTGATACTTTAACGAAGGAGAATAAAATGAAATACGATTTAATAATAGTCGGAGCAGGACCATCCGGTATATTTACGGCATTTGAGCTGAACAGAATGTGTCCGGACAAAAAAATATTATTAATAGAGCAGGGTAAATCTATAAGAAAACGCCATTGTCCAAAGGATAAAACCAAGGAATGTATAAATTGTCAACCGTACTGCAGTATAACTACAGGTTTCTCGGGAGCCGGAGCGTTTTCTGACGGAAAGTTGTCACTAAGTCCTGAGGTGGGAGGAGATTTGCCTGAATTAATAGGCTATGAATATGTTCAGGAATTAATAAATTACACAGACGAAATATATCTTGATTTTGGTGCCGATACAAAGGTGGAAGGCGTTGAAAGCAAGGAAGAAATAAAGGAAGTAAGACGAAAAGCCATTGAAGCGGGACTTAAGCTGGTAGATTGCCCTATCAGGCACTTAGGAACTGAAAAGGCACAGGATATATACGGTAAAATAGAGCAGCATTTAGTTGACAACGGGATTGAAATAAGGTTCAGCACTCAGGCTGTTGATGTAATAATTGAAGACGGTGCTTTAAAGGGAGTTATATTGACAGATGCGGTAAGAAAAGCAAAAACGGAAGAGGTTTATAGCGATACCGTTGTTATTTCTGCAGGCAGAAAAGGTGCTGATTGGTTGAAGTCGTTGTGTGTTAAACATAATATAGCTCACAGAGCCGGAACTGTTGATATAGGTGTAAGGGTTGAAGTCAGGAATGAAGTAATGGAAAAGGTTAATAATATTCTTTATGAGTCAAAGCTCATCGGATATCCCCGACCATTCAGAGATAAAGTAAGAACTTTTTGCCAAAATCCGGGTGGCTTCGTAAGCCAGGAAAATTACGATAATAATCTTGCAGTTGTCAATGGTCATTCATATAAGGACAGAAAATCGAACAATACTAATTTAGCTATATTAAGTTCGCATAATTTCAAGCACCCGTTCAACGAGCCTATCAAGTATGGCGCTAAGGTTGCTGAATTGTTAAATATGCTTGGAGACGGAAGCATTATTGTTCAAAGATACGGAGATATATTAGACGGAAAAAGAACATGGCAAAATGAATTGTCAAGATCAAACGTAATTCCCACACTGCCTGATGCGGTTGCAGGAGATTTAACATCTGCAATGCCGTACAGAACAATGACTAATATATTGAACTTTATAGAAGCATTGAATACGGTAGTGCCTGGATTTGCGGGAACCGAAACTCTTCTTTACGGACCGGAGGTAAAATTCTACAGCAATAAGGTTGAAATATCTGAAGATTTTGAAACAAACATTAAAAATTTATATTGCTTAGGTGATTCGAGCGGTTGGACCAGAGGGTTAATGATGGCATCCCTCATGGGAGTAAGAATGGGTCAGATTTTAGGGGATACGCTTTAAGAGATGTATACTTAGGCTGCTGAAAAAGCCCTCCTACGTCGTTGCCGTTCAGCTTGTCAATCCTCACGTATGTCTAATACGCTGCGGTTGCCCGTCTTCCGGCGCCTTGCAGGATGAACTTTTTCAACAGACTTTATTATGATGACTTTGGACACACTTTAAAGCGTGTCCTTTTTTTGTGTAATAAAAAATAAAAATCCAAATATATTATACTATTACATGTCTGAAGAACTGATTAAACTACATCAGATTATTAAGGGGGAAGAACATTGGAATGGTATAATATCGGTAAAAGTGAATTAGTAAAGGAACTAAAGACGGATTCAAATCGCGGATTGAGCCGCAGAGAAGCGGAGAAGAGATTAGAGGATTACGGTAAAAATGAATTAGAGGCTACAGGAAAGAAAAGCTTTTTGACTAAATTAATTGCTCAGTTTACAGATTTCTTAATTATTATTTTAATGGTTGCTGCAGGTATTTCAGGCTTTGTAGGTGAAAAGGACGATGCAATTGTTATTTTAGCCATTGTAGTAATTAATGCTGTTCTTGGAATATATCAGGAAGGCAAGGCAGAAAAGTCCGTTGAAGCACTTCAAAAGTTAAGTGCTCCAAATGCTAAGGCAATAAGAGACGGAAATCAGATAATTATTCCTGCGGCAGATATCGTGCCCGGAGATTTGATAGCTTTAGATGCAGGGGATATTATACCCGCTGATATAAGATTAATTGAAAGCTCTAATTTAAAGGTTGAAGAAGCATCTTTAACAGGTGAATCCGTTCCGGTTGAAAAGGACGCCAATACCAAAATTGCAGGTCGTGTCGGAATCGGGGACAGGCATAACATGGCCTTCTCCAGCACAATTGTAACTTATGGCAGAGGTAAGGGGATAGTTATAGGAACCGGACATAATACCGAAATCGGTAACATAGCTACTAAGATTCAATCCTATGATGACGAAGAAACACCGTTACAGTCTAAGCTGAATCAGCTTGGCAAGGTTCTTGGAACCCTGACCATCGGCATCTGCATAATGGTCTTTGTTTTGGGACTTTTTCAAGGAAGACCAATACTTAAAATGCTTTTAACATCCATAAGTCTGGCGGTAGCTGCAATACCCGAAGGACTTCCGGCAATTGTTACAATTGTTTTATCAATAGGAATGAACAGAATGGCAGGAAAAAATGCCATAGTAAAAAAGCTTTTGGCTGTTGAAACCTTAGGTGCAACCTCGGTAATTTGCTCCGATAAAACAGGTACGCTGACACAAAATGAGATGACTGTTGTAAAAGCATACGTTGATGACAAAATATTGGATGTGGAAGGTATCGGCTATGACCCGACAGGAAATATTAAGCTGCTGGGCAAAAATGTAGATATATCGTCACTTCCGAATCTGAAAAATCTAGTATGCATCGGTGCTCTTGCCAATGATGCATTGCTTGATAATTCCTCAGGTATGTATAAAATAATGGGAGATCCCACCGAAGGTGCGATCGTTACCTTTGCGGGAAAATTAGGACAAACTACATATGGGCTTAATAAATCATATCCTAGAATTGCAGAACTTCCGTTTGATTCAACAAGGAAGATGATGACTACATTTCATTCCGATTATATTAACGGAAAGATTGTATCCTTTACCAAAGGAGCTCCCGATATCGTAATAAGCAAGTGCAGTAAAATTGCCATAAACGGAATGATAGTAGATTTCACCAAGGAATTAAAAGACAAGGTTCTTAAGGTCAACAAAGATTTTGCCCGTTCAGCATTGAGAGTTTTATCTGCAAGCTATAAGATATGGAACGAGGTTCCAAAGTCCATTAAGTTTGATGATGTGGAAAATGATATGATTTTTGTCGGGTTGGTTGGGATGATTGACCCGGCAAGATCTGAAGTTAAGGAATCAATAACATTATGTAAGCAAGCCGGAATTGAAACAATAATGATTACCGGTGATTATAAAGAAACTGCCTATGCCATTGCTAAAGATTTAGGGATGGTTGAACATGAAAGTCAGGCAATGATGGGTGAAGAGCTTGATAAGCTGTCGGATAAAGAGCTTAGAGAGGCAGTAAAAAATACAAAGGTCTATGCAAGAGTTTCTCCGGAACACAAGGTAAAAATTGTTACGGCATTGAAAGATAACGGCTATATAACCTCCATGACAGGTGACGGGGTAAATGATGCCTTAGCTCTTAAAAAAGCTGATATAGGTGTAGCAATGGGTATAACCGGCACAGATGTGGCTAAAAATACGGCTGAGGTAATACTTACCGATGATAATTTTGCAACCATTGTCAATGCCGTAGAAGAAGGAAGAATAATATTCAGCAATATTAAGAAGTTCGTATTTTTCCTTTTAAGCTGCAATATCGGCGAAATATTGCTTGTGTTTATAAGTATACTGCTGGGATGGGAAGTACCTCTTCTGCCGATCCAGCTTCTTTGGCTTAATCTTGTTACGGACAGCTTCCCCGCTATGGCATTGGGAGTTGAAAATGCTGAGCCGGGAATAATGCGTTTACCTCCGAGAGATACGAAAGAGCCGATTTTGGATAAAAGCATGCTTGGCGGGATTATGTTCCAGGCTGTAGCTATAAGCGCGACCTCACTATTTTCGTATTTGTGGGCAATGCGTATGTACGGTGTAAACGAAGGGTTAATTCATGCACGCAGTGTCGTATTTGCCACATTGATAATGGCTGAATTATTAAGAGCATTTTCATCTAGGTCACAAACATATACATTGTTTAAAATCGGGTTTTTCTCCAATGTAAGGATGATTCAGGCGGTACTGGTATCATTTTTACTGACTGTGGCTGTGTTGTACGTACCGGTGCTTAACAATATATTTGACGTAATTCCTTTAACATCACATGATTGGTTAATAGTAACGACTTTTTCATTCATACCGATGATTACAGGAGAGCTGTACAAGGACTTATTCAAAAACAAAGTAAAATAAACACATATGGGGGACGGTCCTTTTTGGGTTACAATCCAAAAAGGACCGTCCCCAATGTGTTGGTGAAAGTGTTGATTTCATTCATGTTAATTCCGCTGTAGTTCAATGAGAACAACAGCTTGTTGTTGCTTAAGTTTATAATGTTTAACAAAATATCTTCGATCTTTGCATCTTTCTTTATTTTTTCAATGCTTTTGGAGGTGGTTGCCTGACACACTATATGAAGACCTGAATCAGAATTAATAATTTCTATTTTATCTTTATAATTACTTTTTAAGCTGCCTGCCAAATTTAAATTTTTCTTTCTGTAAATTCTTTTTACTTTTCTCAGATGCTTTTGCATATATCCGTCCTTCATAAAATGAGCAAGTACAATTTGGTCTATTTTTGAAGTGGATTGAGTATGACGGTTTTTGATATCATTATATTTCGGCAAAAGCTTTTTTGGTATAACCATGAAGCTGATTCTGAGGGAAGGCAAAAGCATTTTAGAAAATGACCCTAAATAAATTACGCAATCATTTTTATCCATCCCCTGAAGACATGGTATGGGCATACCTCCGTATCGTATCATGGCATCATAATCATCCTCAATTATGAGTCCGTCATTTTTATATGCCCATTCCAACAGCTCCATACGCTTATTTACGGGCATAACAGTTCCCAAGGGGTATTGATGAGAAGGACTTATATAAATCAATTTGGATTCGCTTTTTCTTAACATTGAAATATCAAAGCCGCTGTCGTTAATTTCAATGTGATTAATATTGAAATTATAATCTTCAAAAATATATTCCGCCTTGTTAAATCCCGGCTTTTCAAATGCAATTGTATTGTGTCTTTCTTTGATTACTCCTATTAATATACCCAGCAAATATTGAACACCTGCGCCCACAATAACCTGTTCCGGGTTCGTATGTCCTCCCCGCATTGTATTTACAAAATCGGATATTTCTTCTCTCAAAAATTGCTCACCCTGTATTGAGCAGCTGTTATAAATTTTAGTTTCCTTGTCTGAAATTACTTTATTGTACAGCCTCTTCCACGTGGATATATCAAAGCTTTCCTTGTCTACACCATCATTTATATAATCATTATCAAGCTGATGATTCATTACATTCTTATGAGTTTCCCTGATGATTTCAAAATTATATTCACTTAAGTCACATACAAAATACCCTCTCTTAGGGGAGTTTTCGATATAACCCTCTGCCACAAGCTGACTGTATGCATTTTCAACAGTTGTCTTGCTTAAATTCAAGGTCGCTGAAGCCTCTCTGATAGAAGGAAGCTTAACATCAGGCTTTAAAACTCCCGATGTTATTTCTGATTTTACAAATTCATAGAGCTGCATGTATATGGGTATGCTGCTTTCTCTGTTAAATATAGGCGATATAATCATAAATACTCCTTAAACTGACTTGTTCAAATTTTGTAAAATTAATACAAATTGAGGTTACACATATTTTATCATATTCTCCTGTTAATTTTAAGTATTTTTTGTACATATACAATAAAAATTCCATATGATATAATTAAAGAGTGTCATCCTTAGAGCCATATTGTTTTGCCATCCTGAGCGTAGCGAAGGATCTCATGAATTCATAGGGAGATTCCTAGCTACACTCGGAATGACAATATTACGCTCGGAGCGATGTAATTATAGATTTATAATTAAGGAGCTAATATGTACAATATAAATGAAATTCAGGATTTTAAATATATAACATTTCCGTCTTTTGAAGAATATGATGATATTTTCCACTGCTTTACTACAAGAGCGGGAGGAGTAAGCGAAGGTTCTTTTGCTTCTATGAACATAGGATTCAGCACCGGTGATAATGATGAAAATGTTAAAAGAAACATTGAAATAATAGCTGAAAGGCTTAATCTGAACGTTGATGACATAGTTGAAACTCATCAGACGCATACAAATAATATTATGTATGTAACGGAGGAGCATAAGGGAAGAGTATTAGAGGAAACAGAAGAAAGTGAAAATAACATAAAGAATATAGACGGTATTTATACGGAAAAAAGAAATTTAACATTGATGTCCTTCCATGCGGATTGCACACCTGTTTTTCTCTATGATCCCATAAAGAAGGTTATCGGCTTGGCTCATGCCGGTTGGAGAGGTACTGTTCAAAATATCGCAGGGGTTATGGTTAAAGCATTTATTAACGACTTTAATTCAGAGCCAAAGGATATTAAAGCAGCCATAGGACCGTCTCTTTGCAAAGAGTGTTTTGAGGTTGATGAGGATGTGAAGGATTTATTCGTTGCAACAGATGAAAGCTTTATGGATTTCATGGATACGAAGGGAATTAAATATTACTTCAATCTGTGGGAGATCAATAAATATTTATTATTAAAAGAAGGTTTAAGAGAAGAAAATATCGAGATATCAGGTGTTTGCACTAAGTGCCGGAATGATTTGTTTTTTTCGCATAGAGGACAGGGTGGAAAAAGAGGTTTAATGACGGGCTTGCTAATGATGAAAAAACTACCACTCTTATAGAAGTGTGGTAGTTTACATTCAATAGAAACTTAATTATTCTAACCTCTTTTTAAGAATGCGGTTACACAGTGAATAGCACCCCAGCCCTTTAGTATTTCGAAGAAGTCTGTGGAGATAACTTTTATGCCGTTGTTTTCAAGTAGTTCCTTACACCTTGGATTTCCTTCGGGCTGGACAACTAATCCAGGTTTTATAGCTACAAAATTGATTCCTAAGGTTTCTTTTGCTTCAGTTTGTGATGGGGCTTCTAACAGTTTGAAGCCTTTCCTTTTTAAAGCCTCACAAACATCGTATGGAACTTGTGAGGCGTGAATCATAGCAGTGTCATTGCTGGCGATGTTTAGCAGCCCATCTATATGTGCATGACCGTAAGGTATTTGCATATGTATAATATTATCTACGCCGATTCTTTTCAATTCGTACTCAACCTGTTGGTATCCGTCTTTGTTGCATCTTACACCTGAAGCCAGTACAACAGTGTGCTTGTCAATCCATAGGCCCATTGCTCCGTCAAAGGTTCCGTTTCCTGTAACGGTTTTAAGTATAGGAACTCCTAAATCAGAAAGAGCTTTGGCTGCATATCTTTCCTCGCCTCTCCTGGCAGCAATTGCGGGTCTTGTTACTATTGCTCCCTCAGGAGTCATAAAAACCAGATCTCTCATGAACAAAGCATTAGGACGGTCCCCTCTTTGTTCTTTAACATAATAAACTTTAACACCGTGGTTACTGTAAATTTCAGCTAAATCATCATGCTGTTTTCTAAATAAATCCACGTTTATGGGCTCTTTAAATCGCACTTCCTTATAATCGAAATTCTCTATTTCCTTTCCGGGTCTTCTCATTAGAACAGCTTTTAAATCTTCAACTTCGGAAGCTACTCCCCAATCACCCCAGTAAAGATCTATTTCGTCCTTAAAGCTGTTTTCATTTGGGAACCAGCGTTCACCGGGAATAGCATCAATATCTATTTTAACTATGTCTTTATTCATCGTAATGACTCCTTCTTAAATTTAAATTGTATAATAGCTATTGTCCTCTTTTTAAAAATGCCGTGACACAGTGTATTGCTCCCTTACCCTTCATAATTTCAGATACGTCAACGGTTATAACTTTTATACCGTTATTTTCGAGAAGCTCCTGGCTTCTGGGATTACCTTCCGGCATAACTATCAAACCCGGCTTCAATGCTACAAAATTACAGCCAAATGTACTACGTACTTCAGTGGTAGAAGGAGCTTCCAATATTTTGCATCCACATTTTTTCAGGGCATCGCATACATCATATGGTACCTGCGAAGCATGAATCATTACTATTTCTTCACTGGCCATGTTCATAATGCCGTCTATATGTATATTACTATAGGGAATCTGCATAGGTATAATATTATCTACTCCCATTTTTTCAAGCTCGTATTTTACTTGTTCATATCCGCTTTTATTAGTTCTGCTGCTGGTTGATAAAACTACGGTTTTTCTATTAACCCACATAGCATTTGCACCCTCAAATATGCCGTCACCGTTAATTGTTCTTAATATAGGGACTCCCAGTTTAGCGAGAGCCTCCGCGATATATCTTTCTTCTCCCCTTCTGGCAGACATACCCGGTCTTGTAATTATTGCTCCTTCTGGGGTCATAAACATTAAATCTCTGCAGAAAACAGCGTTAGGTCTGTCTTCTCTCTGTTGCTCCACGTAATATACTTCAATATTGTGATTTCTGTATATTTGGGCAAGGTTGTCATGTTGATTTCTCATTAGCTCCACATCAATAGGTTCATTTGAAAATCTTACTTCATTTGCGTTGAATTTTTCTACTTCCTTTCCGGGTCTGTACATTAGTACGGATTTTAAGTCATCTACTTCCGAGCATACTCCCCATTTTCCCCAATAAATCTCAATATCATCTCCAAAATACGATTCTTTTGGGAACCAGCGCTCTCCGGCAATAGCGTCTATATCTTTTTTTACCGCTTCTTTATTCATTGTAATTGCTCCTTATATTTTCTTTTTCTTAATTTCATATCATGCAATTTCTGTGCCATATGTAAAACACAACCTGAAATTTTTGTTTTAGTATGGTCTGCTAATATTTTAAGGGGCAAAAAAAAATTAGTAAAAAATTTTTTACTAATTTGTAAAGTAATACTTTACTTAAAACATAAATTATCTTTATCTAATTCATATTTCTCCATTTTATAGTATAGGTTTTGCTTTGTTATCTTAAGTTTTTTTGCTGCATCTGTAAATTTATCTGATTTTTTTATTGCATTTATAATTAATTTTTTTTCATAATTTTGAACTGCTTCATTCAGCGAAATATCATTGTCTATCTCAAAATTGCAGTTATTAACTGGGATTTTATAGATGTATTCCGGCAGATCCTTTTTTTGAATTATCCGAGATGATGTTAAATTAAAGGCGCCTTCTATAATATTCCTAAGCTCTCTGACATTTCCCGGCCAGTTGTATTTTTGAAAAATATCTTCCACTTCTTCAGATATATCAATTATATTTCTGTTCATTTTGTTGTTAAAATAGTCGATAAAATACTTTGTAAGGTAATTTACATCTTGTCTTCTTTTCCTTAAAGAAGGCAAATCCAATTGAACAACGCTGAGTCTGTAAAATAAATCCTCTCGCAGTTTTTTTTCCTTAAGACATACTGAAGGTTCCTCATTTATAGCGGAAATAATTTTTACATCCGTGTTTATGGCTTCAATTCCACCTATTCTGGTAATTTTTTTTTCTTCAATTGCTTTAAGTATTTTGGCTTGTACACTTATTTCCATTGAATTTATCTCATCCAGAAATAGGGTTCCTCCATTAGCTATTTCAAATAATCCGGGTCTGTTTTCGGCTCCGGTGTAACTTCCTTTTGTTGTACCGAACAGAATGCTTTCCAAAAGAGTTGATGGTATAGATGCACAGTTTTGAGACACAAATCGTTTGTTTTTACGATTGCTGCTTGTGTGTATAGATTGGGCCACTAACTCCTTTCCCGTTCCGGTTTCTCCATAAATTAGAACTGTGGAGTCCGTCTGGGCGACTTTCTTGATTTTTTCCTTTATATTATCTAATGCAGGGGAATTTGTAATAATATCATCAACAGTATACAAGGATTTTTTCTGCTCATTGTTTTTAATTGACAGCACTATATCCTGACGTTGGTAGCAGTCATCCACATACCTGGAGACATCTACTACTCCTATTATATCTTCGTTATGCTTTACTAAAAGTGTCGAATTTATAGCATTTATCGTTTGTCCCTTATAAGAAACTAAAGATTGGAATTCGTTAAATATAGATTTTCCGGTTTTAAGTGCCCTCATAACACTACTTGTTTCTTCCGTCAATGTGGGATATACAGTTAATACATGTTTTCCTATAGCATCTTTTTCCTCTAAATTATTTATATCCTGCCTAAAGTTTGTGTAATATTCGATTATCCCTTTGTTATTAGTAACAAGAACACCATCTATATAATTATATATACTTAAAATCTGTTCCACATATCTTCTCAGCATGACTTTTCTCCTTGGTTATTAATGTTAATACTATATCAAGAACGTTGATTTGTCAAGGTATATTATGATGTGTCAATTTTTTAACATTGTTATTTATGAATAACAAGTATTATAATAATAAAGTATATTTTTTGTCTGTGTTCTGTCGGAATTAATATAAATAACTATATTTTATAGTTTGATTGTTGGTACGGAAATTGCATATGATTAGTTAGTAGTGAAAATTATTTACATAACAAAAGGAGGAAAGTTAGACTTAACACCATAACAAAAACTTAAATAATATGGAGGAAATTGTATGAATAAAAGATTTGTGGCAATCGTTTTAACAGTTTTAATGGTTGCGGGATTAATTTCAGGCTGCGCAGGAAATTCTGTATCACAGAACGACAACCTGTCTCCTGAGGAAAGAACAATTAGACTCAGAGTAAATGATTCTATACCATCACTCGATTGGGAGCAATCTACAAGTCTACGTGCGGTTAAGGTATGGCATCAAATGTTTGAAGGACTATATGGAATGGATGAGGCAAAGGGCGGCTATTATAAGGAACTGGCTAAGGTAGTAAGCCTTAGTGACAATCAGAAGGAATATACTATTACTCTGCAGGATGGAGTAAAGTTCCAGAACGGGGAAGTTATGAAAGCTTCTGATGTCGTGTTCAGTTATGAGAGAGCAATGAAAAATCCAAGATTTAATTATGTAACGTCTATGATTGAAGATGTTGTTGAAATCAATGATAATACTGTAAAAATAACTTTAAAAACTCCTTTTTCTGCAATTGATCATACTTTTTTCAGCATAAAGATTTCCAGCGAGAAAGAAGTATTGGAACAGGGAGACAAGTTTGGTACTATACCGCACAAAGCTGGTACAGGTCCATATTATGTAACTGAATATAATGTAGCAACGGACATAAAGCTTAATGCATTTGAAGATTATTGGAGAGGTTCACCGGCTATTAAAAAAATTGAGTATAGAGTTATATCTGATGATGCTGCCGCAGTAATAGCTTTTGAAAACCATGAGCTTGATTATTTAGAGGATGCTCCTCTGACAGACTGGGAATCGCTGGTTAAGGCTTCTGGTGAAAATCACTCATTAACTAAGGGTAATGACGTATTGTTTTTAGGCGTAAACTATTTGTCCCCTACGAACAATAATATTCTTGTTAATGACAAGGTAAGACAAGCAATATTCTATGCTGTAAATAAAAAGGATATGAATTCCGCTGCATGTAACGGTTACGGTGTAGAGACACCTTACTATATGCCTCCGGAATATGTTGCTACTTCACCTAAGGACGGATTTGAAACATATGAGTACAATCCTGAGAAGGCGAAACTACTTTTAGCAGAAGCAGGTTATCCTGACGGAGTAGATGTGGGAACTATTCTTACCTATGGAGCAAGTACAGGTGACAAGGCAAAGATGGCACAGGTTCTGCAGGCAAATCTTGCTGATGTGGGAATAACCTCTGCTGTATCTGTAATGGAATCTGCCGTGGTATTACCTAGGTTGTATGATCAGGATTATGATATTTGTATATATGCTGATTCCAATAATTTTGATTTCAATAATATAAGACAAATGGTTCACAGTGAATCAGTAGGTATGTATATTGTTAAGTACAAGGATGGTCCGTTTAACTGGAAACGTCTTGAAGAACTTGTGGATCTAGGTGTTTCTACATCTAATGTAGATGAACGCGTCGGATATTACAGGGAGTTATGGTCGATTACTATGGATTCTGCGACTCTGCTGCCTTGCCTGTCAAAGCCTGTACCTACTGTGTGGGCATCTAATCTGGAAATCGGAACTCCTGTTCCTTCATTCTATAAGATACGTACATTCAGCTGGAAATAATTAAAAGCATACTATGTACTAATAAGGGTATTTGCGGAATGTATTAGGATATTCATAGCATCTCCTAAGAATAGCTGAGGAGATGCTGATGAATATATAAGAAAAGTTAGGAGACAAAAATGTATAGATATATTATAAAAAGGATACTATTTCTTATACCTACGGTTTTGGGAGTTGTGTTTATTATTTATTTCGTAATGAATATAACACCGGGAGATCCTGCCCGTGCAATGCTTGGTTCATCAGCTCCCCAAGCAGATATAGACAAGCTTAATCATGAGTTAGGATATGACCTACCGTTTCTTCAGAAATATTTTAATTATATTTACAATATGGTAGTAAAACAAGACTTTGGAATATCTTATTTTACTAGGCAATCTGTTTTCGCAGAAATATGGCCAAGGTACATCGTAACCATAAATTTGGCCTTAATGGGTGTTGTGTTATCCTCTGTAATAGGAATACCTTTGGGAATATATGCTGCAGTAAAGCAGTATTCTTTATGGGATACAGTTCCATCCATTTTTGCATTTTTAATAGCCGCTGTACCTTCATTCGTACTAGGAATGATTCTACTTTTTGTATTTTCTCTTAAGCTTAATTTACTTCCATCATACGGAATTACATCCTTCAGTAATTATATAATGCCTGCACTTACCATTTCTATACCGCCAGCTGCAATGAACTTAAGATTTACCAAGTCTTCTATGCTGGAATCAATTAGACAGGATTTTGTTCGCACAGCAAGAGCTAAAGGAGCGCCTGAAAAAATAGTTATATGGAAGCATGCTCTAAAGAATGCCATGTTACCAATTATAACTAATATAGGGTTAAATCTTGGAATGCTTATAGCAGGAGCAGTTGTTGCGGAAAAGCTGTTTTCTATTCCTGGTATCGGAAGTTTGATTGTAGATAGGATAACATATAAGGATGAACCTGTTATTATCGCCGGAACAATATTAATTGCAGTTTGTTTTACAATTGTTATGCTAATGGTTGATGTAATATATGCATATATAGATCCGAGAATAAAGGCTAAGTATGCAAGAATGAAGGGATAAAGATATGAAGGATACTACAATGGACAACGTTATGAGAAATAGCGGTATATCATTTAAAAAACAAAGTCAAACAAAAGAAATATGGAGAAGGTTTAAAAAAAGCAAAGGTGCCGTTATCGGGTTGGTTATGCTTGTGATTATTTTAATGATTCTGTTATTTGCAGATTTTATTGCGCCCTATACAGCGGCTACAAAGCAAAATCTTGCTAACAAGCTTCAAGGTCCTTCTTTAGCACACTTGTTCGGGACAGATTCTTATGGTCGTGATGTGTTTGCCCGTATAGTGCATGGAGGCAGAACATCTATACTTATAGCTATCCTATCTACTATTTCTTCATGTATAATAGGCAGTGCACTAGGAGCTATTGCCGGTTATTTCGGAGGTAAAATAGATAGTATTATTATGAGATCATTGGATATTTTTATGTCCGTACCTGATATTCTTTTTACCATGGCTGTGGTATTTGCCCTTGGTGCTAATTTTGTCAATTTGCTGGTTGCACTTACATTAGCATATTTTACAAATTATGTGAGGCTGGTTCGTTCACAGGTTCTTAATCTTGCAGAACTTGACTATGTTGAAGCTGCAAGGGCCGGTGGTGCAAGCAGTGCAAGAATTATAGCATCTCACATTCTGCCTAATGCTATGGGAGTTATAATCGTAAATACTACACTTAACGTTTCTAAGATTATATTGTATGAGTCTACATTAAGTTTTTTAGGTTTGGGGATGCCACCTCCGGCTCCTGAATGGGGACTGATGCTTTCAGAAGCAAGGGAGTTTATGCGTACTTCTCCTCACTTGCTGTTTTTCCCGGCTATGGCAATCGTTTTGACTGCGTGTTCCGTGAACCTCATAGGTGACGGACTGAGAGATGCACTTGACCCACATTTAAAATCTTAGCTTACTTAAGTAGAAAGGATATGATTATGAACGAATTAATTTTAGATATAGATGATTTGTCGGTTATTTATAAAACGGACCTGGAAACTGTTAAGGCTGTTAATGGTATCAACCTTAAAATAGGGAAGGGAAAAACTCTAGGTTTGGTAGGAGAAACCGGAGCAGGCAAAACTACAACTGCTTTGTCAATATTGAAATTGCTGCCGGAAAATACAGGAAAGGTAACAAGTGGAAATGTTAAATTTGAAGGCACTAACCTCCTTGAGATGAATGAGCATGAAATACGTGAAATAAGAGGGGGACAGATTGCTATGGTTTTTCAGGACCCTATGACAAGTCTTAATCCGGTTATGACCGTAGGTGACCAGATTGCAGAGGCTATTATAATGCATAATGAAGGACTGAGTAAAGGGGAGATAGAAAAACGCATTGATGAAAAACTTACAATGGTAGGAATACTTCCATCAAGAAAGACTGAATATCCCCACCAGTTTTCCGGAGGTATGAAGCAAAGGGTTGTAATAGCCATGGCACTTGCATGCGAGCCTAAGCTTCTTATTGCTGATGAACCAACTACCGCACTTGATGTTACAATACAGGCACAGGTGTTGATGATGATTAAGGAACTTAGAAATCGTTTGGGAACATCAATGCTAATGATAACCCATGACTTGGGAGTTGTGGCAAAAATATGTGACGACGTGGCAGTTATGTATGCAGGAGAAATTGTTGAGGCGGGTACTGTTCATGATATATTTCTTGGAGAGGATCATCATCCGTATACTGAAGGTCTATTTGGCTCTATTCCCAACCTTTCTTCCAGAACAAAAAGGCTGAACTCTATTCCAGGATTGATGCCTGACCCAACAAATCTGCCGGAAGGCTGTATTTTTGCTCCAAGGTGCAAATATTGTATGGACATATGTATTAGAGTACATCCAAATACCGTATTTGACGAAACTCATTCCCTGAAATGCCATTTGTTTGATGGCAAATTACGTAGGGACAAGCAGGAGGGAAAAAGTGAAAAACAATAAATCAACTCCGTTAATAGAAACCATAGGGTTAAGAAAACTGTTTAAATTAAATGGCGGTGCAAGGCTTCATGCTGTAGATGGTATTAATCTTAAAATATATCCCGGAGAAACTGTAGGGGTGGTAGGAGAGTCCGGATGTGGCAAAAGTACTCTTGGAAGAACTATACTTAGACTGATTGAGCCAACATCAGGTCAAATTTTATATAATGGAAGTGATATAACTAAGATAAGTGCGGGAAAAATGCGCGAGATGAGAAAAGATCTTCAGATAATTTTTCAGGATCCGTATTCAAGCATTGATCCACGTAAATCGGTTATAGATATAATAGCTGAATATATGTTTATACATAAGGTATATAAAAATAAAATTGATACTTATAACCGTGCAGCGGAGCTTATGGATTTGGTAGGTTTGGCAAGAAGATATTCAAGCTCATATGCTCACGAACTTGATGGCGGGCGCCGCCAGCGTATAGGAATTGCCAGAGCATTATCGTTAAATCCCAAATTTATTGTATGCGACGAGCCGGTTTCTGCATTGGATGTTTCAATTCAGGCTCAAATTCTGAATCTTTTGATGGATTTGGAGGAGGAGCTGGGTCTTACATATATGTTTGTTACTCATAACCTAAGTGTAGTTAAGCATATTTCAACTAAAATAATGGTTATGTATCTTGGTAAATGTGTGGAAATGGCATCTTCGGACGAATTGTTCCAAAATCCGATGCATCCATATACAAAGGCATTGCTAAAGGCAATACCAGAGCCGGATATTTCAAAGAGGGATGAAGAATTTGCTCTTATTAAAGGAGAAGTAAGTAGTCCTATTAACGTAAAGCCTGGATGTAGGTTTGCAAAACGATGTGATTTTTGTTTTGACAGGTGTATCCAGGAGGATCCAAATCTTACGGAAGTTTCCTATGAACATTTTGTTTCATGTTTTTTGGTAGAAAAAAATAAAGTAGAAAAGTAAATGAAAAAATACTATTTATTGTCTGTTATGGCGTTATAAGTTACCGGAAAACTTGCAATTATGATATTGAAAATAATCGTATTTTAAGAATTAGAATCTCTCTTTATGAGGTTTCATATTGCTAATTTCAATTGTTTATTATTTTTATAGATGTTTGGTATTATATATATTTTTTAGGAGGAAGGTAAAATGTCAGTTAACTTAAAAGGAAGAAGTCTTTTAACACTAATGGATTTAACACCTGAAGAAATAAGGTATATTTTGGATCTTGCTCATGACTTAAAAGCAAAAAAAAGAGCTGGTATCAGCAATTACCTGTTAAAAGGGAAAAATATTGTATTGCTGTTTGAAAAAACATCAACAAGAACAAGATGTGCATTTGAAGTTGCAGCGTTAGAGGAAGGAGCTCATGTTACATTCTTGGATTCAGGAAGTTCGCAAATGGGCAAAAAAGAATCATTGGAGGATACGGCAAAAGTACTGGGAAGATTTTATGATGGAATAGAATATAGGGGATATGAGCAGCAGGTTGTAGAAAAACTAGCAAAATGTTCTGGAGTGCCTGTATGGAATGGACTGACTGATGTAGATCATCCCACACAAATACTGGCTGATATGATGACTATAGAAGAGCATGTTGCAAAACCGCTTAATAAAGTGAAATTAGTATTTACGGGTGATATAAGAAATAATATGTCGTTTGCTTGGATGTACGGCTGTGCTAAAATGGGAATGCACTATGTTGCATATGGGCCAAAGGAACTGTTTAATGAAATAGATTCAGAAATGATTAAAAAAGTCGAAGAGGTTGCCAGCTATACCGGTGCCATCATAGAAATAACTGATGATGCAGGAGCTCTAAAGGGAGCGGATGTTATTTATACAGATGTATGGGCATCAATGGGAGAAGAATCACAGATACCGGAAAAAATAAGAATTATGACACCTTTTAAAGTTACAATGAAAATGCTGAAAGCAACAGAGAATACTGATGTAAAATTTATGCATTGTCTACCGGCATTTCACGATTTTGAAACTAAAATGGCAAATGATCAAAAAGATTTGGGATTTGATATAAGAGAAGTTACTGATGAAGTATTTAGAAGCAGACATTCTATAGTATTTGATGAAGCAGAAAATAGAATGCATTCTATCAAAGCTGTTATAGTGTCAACTATAGGATACTAAAGTAACTATAATATACGGAGTGTGCAATGAAACCAAAAAGATTAGTTATCGCACTAGGCGGAAATGCTTTAGAAGATAAAAATATGCCTTCTACTGCAGAGTCTCAGTTAGAAGTAGTAAAAAAAACATGCGAATTTATAGCAGAAATCATATATTTAGGTTATGAAATCGCTATAGTACATGGAAATGGACCACAAGTAGGAAGAATAATGCTGGCATCTGAAGCTGCCAAAGACGTAACGCCTGTAATGCCTTTTGATGTATGCGGGGCTATGAGCCAGGGTTATATAGGATACCATATACAACAGAGCTTAAAACAAGCTATGGCAAAACGAAATATAACAATGCCTGTTGTAAGTATAATAACGCAGGTTATTGTGGATAAAAATGATGAGGCCTTTCAAAATCCAATGAAACCAATTGGACCATTTTATACAGAAGAAGAATCAAAGAAGTTAGCTCATGAAAGAGGATATACAGTTAAAGAAGATGCCGGAAGAGGTTATAGGAGGGTAGTGCCATCACCAATGCCAACACAAATAGTTGAAATAGATACTATTAAAACATTGCTGAATACAACTATTCCTATAGCGTGTGGCGGTGGTGGAATTCCTGTAATAGAAAGCGAGAATGGTTCACTAAAAGGAGTGGCGGCAGTAATAGATAAGGATTTAGTTGCTGAAAGGTTAGCAGAAGATATAGGTGCCGATATACTTTTGATTCTTACTGAGGTAGAAAAAATATCAATAAACTTTAAAAAAGCAAATCAAATAGATCTATCTTATCTGACTGTAGATGATGCAAAAAAATATATTGAAGAAGACCATTTTGCACCGGGTAGTATGCTCCCAAAAGTAATTGCTTCTGTAAATTTTGCAAAATCTTCTCCCGGAAGGAAAGCAATAATAACTTCTTTGTATAAGGTTGCAGATGCTTTAGAAGGAAAAAACGGTACAGTTATTGAATGTAAGTAGAATGTATGGGAAACTTTATATTTAAATTATAATTAAATTATTATCATAACCTTCGTACATGCTAAATATAATAATATATATAAAGCTGTGAGGAGGTTATGAAAATTGGCATATAAGAGGATAATGTCTCTGATTATGATTATTTGCTTAAGCTTAAGTATTACCGCATGTGGCACTTTAGATATGATGGTAGGGCTGAAACAGGAAAATAATCCGGATACAACTGATTTTGCAAACTTAACTGACTTTGAAATAGTGGAAGATACAATCGGAGAAGAAATAGTTGAAGAACCTGTTATAGAAACCGTTACCGTAGATCCGGAGCAAGCTAAAGTGACAGATATTTTGGCTTATTTTGAGGATGAAAACGGATTTGTAGTTCCTGTTAATACAAAAATTGACTGGGAAGAAGGAATTGCAAAAGCTACCCTTAGAAGTATGGTAGCTGGAAGTGAAACTGAAAAAAAACTGGCAGGCTCGGGACTTCACGGTGTGCTGCCTGAAGGAACAGAAATCAGAGGGATGGCTATACAGGATGGTCTTTGCAGAGTGGATTTTACTAAGAACATATTAAATACTTCTTCCTATGAGCAGGAAGAAAATATGATTTCTGCAATTACATATACACTAACTGAATTCCCCACTATAGATAAAGTCGAATTGTTGGTTGAAGGTCAGGCTTTAGCTTCATTATCAAAGGGATACGCTATTAATACTGCATTCGAAAGAGGAAATATTAATTTGCACGGCTCCAGGGACGGTGTTAATTTTACAGTATACTATAAGGCACCTGACACAGAGGTTATGGGTCACTATGTTCCTATAACATTCTCAGCTTCATCACTCAATAATCCTGTTAAAAACGTATTGGAAAAATTGTTCAGCGGGGCACCGGAAGAAACAGTTCTGAGCAATAATATTCCTGTCGGAATCAATTTACGAGGAGTAGATATTGTAAGTGATACGGCTGTAGTTAACTTAGGTGTCGGGGCTGTTAATTTGTCGGAAGAAGAATACAGAGATATGAATGCGATTGTTGTACTTTGTTTAGAGCAGTATGGAATTTCCGATGTAGAATTCAATATCGAAGGAGTTTCGTTTGAAGAAGCGGGCTTGCATTTCGATGATGGGATAATGCCAGCATTTAATCAATATTAGTTCTTGTCATTCTAAGTTCTTTGTCATCCTGAACGCAGTGAAGGATCTCAGGGTTTGAAATTCTAAGATGGGGACATTATGTCCCTTTTTTTCTTGCTTATTTTTCCATAAGGAAATACAATAGAAGAAAACATATTAGGGAGGTGCCGCATATCAAAAAATTTATATATAATCATAAGCTGCTGTCTGTTATATCAGCGGCACTTTTAACAGTTGCGGTACTGACGGTCTTGGTAAATTTTAATTTTTTAAAGAATGAACCACAAAAGAGCATTAATGTCACAGAGCAGGACGGCATTTATGACTTGACGGATATAAGCAGCTTAGAGCAAACAATTATTAAATTGGCTCCCGGAGCCGCTTATTATCCCAACATATACCTGACGCCGGAAAACTTTGATACTGCTATTTCCGAAAGCACGGAACATTTTGAAGAAATCAGGGCGGACTATCTGTCACAGAGATTTGTTCTGAAGGTTCCTGAAAATAACGATGTATATTCAATAACCTTTAATCTTTCCGGACGCCATGCTATGAAAGTTTATGCAAACGGCAAGCTCGCGGCACAGACAGGACAAGCCGGTACCACAAAGCAGGAAACAGAGGTTTGGGAAAACAACATTACATTTCATGGGTCTGCGATAAATGGTGAAATAGATATTCTCCTTAACAGTGCACAATTTTACCATGCTAAGCGAGGGGCATCACTTGCGGAGTTGAGCCTTAGCAAAAATGAAACGGATCCGTTTTTTTCGGTCGTATAAAAGGGATAGCAATTATGGGTGCGTTTTTGTGTGCGGCTGTGTTGCTGCTTGGAGTTTACCTGATGCTTTCACATACCCGGGCAACACTGTATTTTGCTTCTGCCTGTATAGTTATGGCATTGAGAGAATGTCTGCAAAGTCAGGCATGGATTTATTTTCCCATATCCGGAAGAATGTCATTCATGCTTGAATACCTCAGTGTGGTACTGTTGACTATTTTCCTTACACTGTATCTTACACAGTATACATCCGGCAAATTTCTTCAGGTCGTTCAATATACATCCATCATCGGTTCATGTATTTATGGAGTCTGTGTACTGTTTGGAGATTCCTTATTTTATACGTCAGTGCTAAAATACTATCAGTTCCTTCTTGTTATCTGTATTGTTCCGGGAATTACGGTTCTATTTCTGAAAATGCGTAAACCCATAAAGGAACAAATGGCTGCAATATACGGAATAGCGGTATTTTTTATTTCTGCTTTGTATGACATTTTAATGTACAGTGACATTTTCGGTGACGGACCAAATGTACCTATTTCTGAAATCGCAATGCTGATATTTGTTGTGGCACAGGCAGTATCCCTCTTCCAGATGAACAGCAGGGTGTTGGCGGAGGCAAAGGAAGTCGAGCAGAAGTTAGAAGCGGAAAAAACAGTATTGGAAAGCTTAAATCAGTTGAAAACGGAGTTTTTGGGCAATGTTTCACACGAGCTGAAAACACCTCTCACGGTTATGTCCGGATATGCTCAGACCACCAAGCAGCTTGCCCAAAATTCAAACGTACCCGAATGCGGTGAGGTATCCCGCCGTATGACCCTCATTTCCTCCGAAGCGGAGAGGCTTTCCCTGATGGTGGGGCAGATTTTAGATATTACCCGCATGGAGGAAGGGCGTATGGTCATGGAGCCCATGCGCTGCTATGTGGACGAAATTATACATACAGCCGTTGAAACCCATTATCCCATCCTCAACAAAAATCGCAACCGCCTTGATATTCGTATAGAAAGCGGTCTCCCTGCCGTTTATGCTGATCCCGCAAGGATTTCACAGGTTGTGGTTAACCTTATTTCCAATGCGGTGCGTTTCACGGCAGACGGCGTAATTACCATATCCGCAAGGAATGAAAATGATAAAATTCTTGTTTCTGTATCAGATACGGGTACAGGGATAGCAGAAGAACAGCTTCCCCACGTATTTGAACGCTACAACAAAAAACAAAAATCCGGCGGACAGGATACCGGCACCGGACTTGGATTATATATATGTAAGCATATTGTGGAGCAGCACTGCGGCGAAATCCGGATAGAAAGTGAAAAGGGAAGAGGAACCTCCGCATTTTTCACACTGCCCGCATGTGAAACTAATACCGTATCTTGCTGAAGATGTATTCGTTTCTGCCGGTGCTTGCCAGCTCAAACCAGCCGCTGTCATCCAGCCTCAGCTTCTTACGCAGATTGGCGACATGGGTCTTGATGGTTCCCGTGGTGCCGGTAGACGCTTCTCCCCAGGCGCGGCGGTAAATTTCCTCAACACTCAGTCTCCGTCCCGCAAACAGGGCAAAGCAGCCTAAAAGCTGCAGCTCCTTCTGAGTAAGTGAAATTCGTTCTCCGTCAAGAGTTACCTCACCGGATAAGAAATCAATGACAAGAGGTGCAAGCTCAATTTTACCCGCAGTCATAACACCGGACCTGCGAAGCTGTGCAGCCACCCTTGCATTCAATATATTCAAATCATAGGGCTTGGTTACGTAATCATCCCCTCCCTGCAAAAGACCCTTTACAACGCTTTCATTTTCATCCCTGCACGTCAGGAAGATGATGGGAGCGTTTGTTTTTTGTCTCAGCTCGGAGCAGAAATCAAAGCCTGAGCCGTCGGGCATCATCACATCCAAAAGAATCAGGTCGGGGGCATGCTCCCCTAAGAGAAACCGCGCCTTTGCCATGGTGGAGGCGCACACTACCTCATATCCCCTGCCTTCAAAATATTCACGGTTGATTTCCAACACATCCGCCTCATCCTCTATCATCAAAAGCTTTATTGTTTTCACGACGTCACCCCGATTATCAACAATTTATCAGTATAATTTTACCACATTCCACCAAAAAAAGAAATGAAAAAATTTTTTATAACAAACGGTCAAGATTTCTTAACCTTTCACACAACGTAAAAATTTTCTGGTATCCTCAAAATATATTATTCAGACAAATAAAAATAAGGAGGATATATAATAATGAAAAAAGCAAGGAAACGAATAAGCTTAATATTGGCAATATGCATGCTTATATCCATGCTGCCTGTGACGTCATACGCCGAAACGGTGGAACCGGAAAGTACAATCATTAAGACTGTGGCACCATATGTAATTCCATCAACCACAGGAGCAGCCATAAGTGTGGGAAAACAGGAAGGAGTACTGCTTGAGGGGATACAAAGTACAGATGATGGGATGTTTAGTCACGTAAGATATAAGGTAGATACTGAGTATATCGGTAAAGGAACTTACAGTGCAACTGTTGCCAATCTGCCACAGGGAGTAAGCGTGAATGGCGGTGTGGTAAATATTGATAAGGATGGCTCAGGCACTCTTAAGCTGGAGGGAAATACTTATACCGTATCAGGAACTGCAAAAGATCTCACATTGACAATCAAGGGAGGAAGCTTGCCTGAAGAAGGTGTAACCTCCGAACCCTTTGAGCTTACCATAGTAGACATAGAGTTTATTGAGCTTAACATGGAGTATTACATTAAGTCCTTAGAAACTCTGATACCCTATCAAATAATTGCTTTTTTACACAACAAACCAAATGCCTATGCTGAGGGTAAAGATGATATTGAATTGGAAGAAGCAATAGAAGAGACATTAGAGAAATTCGCGGAAAAGGGTGAAAAATTTAATAAATTATTCAATGATGAAGATTCTTTAAATAAATATATTAAAGATCCGGATAGTTTAATAGATGAAATTGATAAACTGCTTAAAGATTACAAGGATGCATCGGATGCACTTGCTGCCATAGCAAAGCCCTTTTTTAAGGATGCGGCATGGGAGTATGTTCAGCTAAATCAGAGGGTATTGTTATTATCAACATATAGAATGAACCTTGGATTGCAAATAGGTAAAATTGATATCGATGATTTTAATGCTATTGAAAATAAATTAATGTCAGAACTTAAAGAAATCATTATCAAACATTTTGGATCAGATGAAGTTGATTTTTTGGAAGTTGAAGATAAAGCAATAGCAGAAGGAGATTGGGAAATCTTAGCGGTACTCTACACTGATGTTTACAATTTTTTATACAATATCCTTGAGGAATACGGAATTGTCGGAGGTAATGCAGATGACGATGACGACAATGGCGGAAGCAACGGAGGCAGCAAAGACAAGGATACATCAGGACCTGCAGGACCTGCAGTACCGACAGTACCAACAACACCGACACCTCCGGCAGAAACTGCTCAAAAGCCTGTTGAACAAGTGCTGAATGATGTGGAAACACATTGGGCGCTTAACAGCATCCAGTTCGTATATGACAGAGGCATAATGACGGGAACATCAGCGGAACAATTCTCTCCCGATGCGCGTATGAGCAGAGGAATGCTTATTACGGCGCTTGGAAGGCTTGCGGGGATAAACACACTTGACTTCACATCGGGAAGCTTCAATGATGTTGATATGTCATCATACTACGGACCGTATGCGGAGTGGAGCTTAAGAAGCAATATAACAAGGGGAACAGGAAACAATAACTTCTCACCTGACAGTCCGGTTACGAGAGAAGAATTAGCCGTAATTTTGGTTAATTTCGCAAGTGCAATGAGATATTATCTTCCATCGGGAGAAGGAGCACAATCCTTTGCTGACAACAGCACCATAAGCCCCTGGGCAATGGAAGCAATCGAAATAATGAGGAACGCAGACATAATGCAGGGAGACCCAGACAACAACTTCAATCCGAAGGCTCCTGCCACAAGAGCAGAAATAGCGGCAGTACTCCAACGCTTCATAGAATATATGGGATTATAGGATAAGGAAAAATTTCTGAAATAATCTGAAATGAGGTGAATTTTATGCTGCAAATAACTCGGGTGGATATCGTTGACGGTCAGACATTGGATATTGAGCTAAGTAACGGACATCTGATTCTTTTCGATACCCGGCACTTGCCAAAAACAAATCGAAGCTATGACAGTCTCAGAAATTTGGAGGCTTTACCTCGTCCGAATACCGACGGAGCAAGTATTTTCTGGAAGGAAGGCCCTCGGATTACTTTGGAAGAAGTTCTGCAATGGCTGTCAAATAATTATAAATAAAACAAGAACCCGACCTCTTAAACAGAGGGAGGGTTCTTGTTTTAATATTTATTTACCGTAGTTTTCCTTTGCCTTTGCTGCAAATTTTGGAGTTTGTATTTTATCATACGGTGCGCCTTCTTCAATTTCTCCTGCTGTCATCATTATGTCAATCAGTCTGTTATAGCCGTCCTCTCCCAATACCAAATCAGGATTCCATGCTCCGATTTCCCTGTAGGTTTCAACTATTTTTGCAATGAATTCCTTATCTGAATCAGGGAATTGAGGTGCTATAACTTCTGCCACTTCTTCCGCAGAATGTTCATTAACAAATACCATTCCTTCATAAAGCGCATCGGCAAAGCTTTGAATTATATCAGGATTTTTTTCTATATAGCTTCCTAAAGCACTGTAGCATGTATATGGAATATATCCCGCTAAGCTGCCCACGGATTCTAATACGTAACCGTTGCCCTGAATTTCAAAGGTTGAAGCCAAAGGCTCAAATAATGTGGTATAATCTGCTTCACCTGACGCAAATGCACCTGCCATCATATCAAATTGCACATCAGTTCTCACGTCAACATCAACACCCGGTGTCAAGCCTGCCTGCTTCATGGCATATTCCAATGCCATTAAAGGCATTCCTCCCTTACGGCCTCCAAGGATCGTATGTCCCTTCAGCTTTTCCAATGTAAAGTCATCATCCTTTTCTCTTCCTACAATAAAGGAACCGTCTCTTTGAGTAAGCTGTGCAAAGTTAACCGCAAAATCTTCCCGTCCCTGCAAATAAACGTAGACGCTTGCTTCCGGTCCCATAAATGCGATATCAGCCTCGCCGCTTACCATGGCTGCCATGCATTTATCCGCACCGCCGCCGTTTGTTAACTCAATTTGCAGTCCATGTTTTTCAAAAAATCCCTTTTCAATTGCAACATATTGCGGTGAATAGAAAATTGAGTGAGTTACTTCTATTAAACGCACCTTTGTCATATCTGTTTGTTTTTGTTCGCATCCGGCGAGGACTAAGGTTGACACAAGTAAAACAATCAACAGTAAAGAAATAAATTTTTTCATAAAAACCTCCATTTTTATCAATTTGGGGACATTCCTTTCGTTCCCCCGGGACTATACCTCTGGAAAAGGTGTGTCCCCTTTCCTGTTTTTTTGCTCGTTATTCATAATATTCAATGTGTTGAAAAAAAGTTACCGATAAATTTATGACAATTACCTCAAAAACTAATGGCATAATTGTTTTAAATATGTTATATTTAATTTGCTGTGTAAAATAAGGGTGTTATTTTTTGTAAAATAAAAAATAGAAACAGGAGAAATTATGGTTGTATCTTTTTCTGATTTTTTGGCACAGGCAATTTCTAATCCGATTTTATTGGTGACAGCTTTGTTAATGATGGGAGTAATCCTGGTTAATGGTTGGACTGATGCACCGAATGCCATTGCAACATGTGTTTCAACCCGCTCAATATCTGTACGGTCAGCTATTTTAATGGCGGCGGTTTTTAATTTTTTTGGTGTTTTCGTAATGACTGTTATAAATGCCAATGTTGCTCAAACCATTTACAATATGGTTGATTTCGGAGGAAATTCAAGGGAAGCTTTAATTGCTTTGTGTGCTGCAATGTTTGCCATAGTAATCTGGGCTACCGCTGCCTGGTGGTTTGGTATACCTACCAGCGAAAGCCATGCACTAATTGCGGGAATTTCAGGTGCTGCAATTTCATTACATAACGGTTTATCCGGCATAAACGGAAATGAATGGATTAAGGTATTATATGGTTTAATTTTATCTACTTTTTTAGGATTTGTGCTTGGATGGGTAACCGTGAAGCTGATAGAAGCAATTTTCAAAGGATTTAACAGGCGAAAAACGAATATTTTTTTTCAGAACGCTCAGGTTGCAAGTGGTGCCGCCATGGCATTTATGCATGGAGCTCAGGATGGTCAAAAATTTATGGGAGTATTTATGCTTGGAATTTATTTAGCCAATGGACAAGCAAACGTTACAAACTTTGTCATACCTACATGGATGATGGTTTTATGCTCGGTTGTTATGGCATTGGGAACATCAATAGGAGGATACAAAATTATAAAATCGGTAGGGATGGATATGTGCCGCTTACAAAAATATCAGGGATTTTCCGCTGATATGGCCGCCGCAACCTGCCTTTTAATTTCCTCGGTTTCAGGAATTCCCGTAAGCACTACTCACACAAAGACTACGGCTATTATGGGTGTAGGTGCGGCAAAAAGAATATCATCCGTTAATTGGGAATTAGTTAATGAGATGGTTTTGACTTGGATATTGACATTTCCAGGATGTGGATTAATAGGTTATTTGATGGCAAAATTATTTATGATGGTATTTAACTAAATTTAGAGGTGATTTATGGCTCGTAAAAAAGAATTTGATTATTTTGACGCATTTGTAAAACTATCCGAATATTGCTGTGATGCTGCTAAAATGCTGGATGAAGTATTAATAAATTTTGAGGTTTCAACTTTAGAAGAAAAAATGAAGCAGATGCACGATATAGAGCATGCAGCTGATTTATGCGGACATGAAATAACGAGAAGGTTGTCAAAAGAATTTATAACACCTATTGAGAGAGAAGATATTGTAACTCTTACTCATGAAATTGATGATATAACGGATTGTGTTGAGGACGTACTGATACATATGTATATGTACAATGTTCAGGAAATCAGAAATGAGGCATTAAGATTCTCTAAATTAATTTTAAAAAGCTGCGAAGAATTAAAAATTACTTTGGAAGAGTTTAAAAATTTCCGAAAATCGAAAGTTATTCATGATAAAATTGTTTATATAAATAAATTAGAAGAAGATGGAGATAATTTATATACGGAAGCAGTCAGAAAATTGCATATGACGTCAAAGGATCCGATTGAATTAATGAGCTGGACTATTGCTTTTAACAGATTTGAAAAATGCTGTGATGCATGTGAGCAGGCAGTAAATGTGGTTGAAAGCATTATTATGAAAAATTCATAACATTTGAAAATATATTAAATTACTTAAATCAAATATTATTGCTTAAAAAAATGTAAAAAACTTGTGAAAAAAAGTTTATTTTGCAAAAAAACATTTGCAATGTTAAATAATGTTTGTTAAAATATAAGCAGGAGGCATGCATATGAACAATAATGATAAAATTTCACCTGCAGTAATAAGAAGATTGCCAAAGTATTACAGGTATTTAGGAGAATTGACTAAAATGGGTCTTAATAAGACCTCATCAAGAGAATTAAGTGAGATGACAGGCTTTTCAGCATCCCAAATACGTCAGGATTTGAACAACTTTGGAGGTTTTGGACAACAAGGTTTTGGCTATGATGTAGAAAACTTACGCAACGAGATTGCGAGAATTCTTGGCTTAGATAAAAAGTATAAAATAATTATTATCGGTGCCGGAAATATTGGTCAGGCAATTGCAAACTATACCGGTTTCTATGAAGCAGATTATGAAGTTGTAGCATTGTTTGATAAAAATCCGAAATTAATTGGAATGTCTATGAGAAATGCGTTAATAAAGGATATTGACGAATTGGAAGAATTTTTGAACTTAGAAAATATAGACATTGCAGTAATATGTACTCCGAAAAGTGTAAGCCAACAAGTTGCCGAACAATTAGTACAGTGCGGTATAAGAGCCATCTGGAACTTTGCTCCGAAAGATTTGAAAATGCCTGATTATGTACATGTGGAAAATGTTCATTTGAATGAAAGCTTGTTTTCATTGACATATTATTACAATCAAATGAATAAGAAAAAAAGCGAATAATTTTTTAAAAGCAGAGATTTTAATCATATTATCTCTGTTTTTTTTATGCCCTAACCCCATTTATACAAGCGACAGCGCAGTACAAATGGTTGGTAGGTCAAATGCAAAGAATACCTAATTTGTGCGAACGACAGTGGGCAAACAAATTAGCTGCATTCCCCTGCTATGCCCTAACCCCATTTGCAGCATTCCTCTTATGATCTAACAATAACTGCAAACAAAATTCAATTATTACATTTTATTAACATATAAATAATTATATATTAAAAAAATACATTTTAAATTAAAAAATGTATGTAATATGTACTGCTTGTCTATACGAAAGTTTTAAATTACAAATAGTTAATATTAAATTTGTTGTATTGTAACTCGCTTTTGATATAATAAAGGAGGAAAACATTTATAATTATATGGAGGTTTTACACATATGAATGCATATATTGAAAGAATCATTGACTCAGTTAAAAAAAGAGATTCTCAGGAACCAGAATTTATTCAGACAGTAGAAGAAGTATTATATACTTTAGAGCCAATGATAGAAAAACATCCGGAGTATGAAAAAGCTGGATTGTTGGAAAGAATAGTTGAACCGGAAAGAGTAATATCATTTAGAGTTTCATGGGTAGATGACAACGGAACAGTTCATGCTAACAGAGGATATAGAGTTCAATTTAACGGGGCGATAGGACCTTACAAAGGTGGTTTGAGATTTCATCCTTCAGTAAACCTAAGCATAATGAAATTTTTGGCATTTGAACAAACTTTCAAAGATTCATTGACAGGCTTACCGATAGGCGGAGCAAAAGGTGGTTCTGACTTTGACCCAAGAGGAAAATCAGATGCAGAAATAATGAGATTCTGTCAGGCATTTATGACTGAATTATTCAGACATATAGGACCGGACGTTGACGTTCCTGCAGGAGATATAGGTGTTGGAGCAAGAGAAGTTGGATATATGTATGGTCAATATAGAAGAATAAGAGGAGCTTTCGAAAACGGCGTATTAACAGGTAAAGGCATACCATACGGCGGAAGCTTGGCAAGAACAGAAGCTACAGGATACGGCGCTGTTTACTATGCACAGGAAGTATTAAATCACTTTGGTGATGAAGTTAAAGGTAAGACATTCGTAGTATCAGGTTTTGGTAACGTTGCTTGGGGTGCAGTTCAAAAAATTAACCAATTAGGCGGAACAGTTGTAGCTATTTCCGGTCCGGACGGATATGTTTATGATCCAAACGGAGTGAAAGGCGAAAAAGAAGATTTCATGTTAGAAATGAGAAATTCAGGAAGAGATAAGGTTCAGGATTACGCTGATAAATTTGGAGTAGAATTCTTCCCAAAACAAAAACCATGGGGTGTTAAAGCGGATGTTTATATGCCATGTGCTACTCAAAATGAAATAAACATGGATGAAGCTAAGAAAATAGTAGCAAGCGGATCTAAATATTATATAGAAGTTGCTAACATGCCTACTACAAATGAAGCATTAAAATACATCATGGACAGCGGTATGATAGTTGCTCCTTCAAAAGCAGTTAATGCAGGCGGAGTTGCTACATCAGCACTGGAAATGGCTCAAAACTCAATGAGATATTCTTGGTCATTTGAAGAAGTTGATGAAAAATTGCACGGTATCATGAAAAACATCTACAATATGAGTGTTGCAGCAGCTGAAGAAGCAGGATTGGGATACAACTTAGTAGCCGGAGCTAACTTAGCAGGATTCAAAAAAGTAGCTGACGCTATGATGGCACAGGGTATAATCTAATTAGATAAATAATAAAAGCAAGGTGTAAACCTTGCTTTTATTTTGCTTTTAGTTTGCTTTTAATTCGCTCAGGATAAGCGACTGACACCAGAGATTTGGACCATCTGATTATACATTTAAAACAATCATTTTTTCATCGGTCATTTCTTCAACCGCATATTTTCCGCCTTCTTTGCCAAAACCGCTTTTTTTCAGTCCTCCATAAGGCATATTACGCGCCTTAAAATATGAGGTATCGTTAATTATAACTCCGCCGCATTGTATTTTTCTGGCTGCCTTCATGGCGAGATGTATATCCTTTGTGTAGATTCCTGCTTGCAATCCGTAAACAGAATCATTAACATAGCTTATCGCCTCGTCAAAATCATCATATGTATTTATTATAATTACAGGTCCGAAGATTTCACTGTTGTATACTTTCATGTCCTTTTTTACATTTGTTAAAATTGTTGGAAGATAGAATGTTTCATTATGAATTTTTCCTCCGCAAACTGCTTTTGCACCTTGGGATATTGCTTCATCAACCCATTTGGCAACTCGTTCCGCTTCTTTTTTGCTGATCATCGGTCCCATTGTTGTATTTTCTTCCATAGGATTTCCTAAAACTAAAGATTCAGCATGCTTTTTTGATATGCTGACAAATTTTTCGAATACGTCCTTATGGACAACTATTCTTTGGATCGAGACACATACTTGTCCTGCATTATAAAATCCTTTTAATGTACATTCCTTAGCAGCAGCTTCTATATCAGCATCTTTATGTAATATTACGGCGGCGTTGCTGCCCAGTTCCATTGTTGAGCGTCTTATTCCTATGGTGTTTGTTATATGCTCTCCTATTTCGGCACTTCCGGTAAAACTATAAAAATTAATATCGTTATTATTCAGAAGCATTTCGCCAACGGTAGCTCCCGGACCCATAACTAATTGTATGTGCTCCGGCGGCAATCCTGCTTCTAACAATATTTCAACTAATTTACATGCATTAACCGGAGTTTGTTGAGTAGGCTTTAAAATTACGGCATTGCCGGCGGCTATTGCAGGAGCAACTTTAGATACAGATAAACTGAGGGGATAATTAAACGGGGTAATGGCACAAACTATTCCCACCGGCACCCTTAGAGTAAAGCCGATTCTATTTTCCAATCCGGAGGTTGCATCTATGGGAACCATTTCTCCTGTTATTCGTTTTGCTTCTTCAGCCATATTCTTAAAGTTTAAAATAACTCCGGATACTTCTCCTCTGGCTTCACTGATGGGTTTTCCTACTTCTCTAGATAAAATTTCCGCCAGTATCTCCCTATCTCGTATAACTATCTCAGCTGCATTCATCAAAATATTATATCGCGTGGTTGGTGTAAGGTAGTTGTTATTGAATGAATTTCTTGCAGATATAACAGCATTATCTACATTTTCTTTCGTAGCCTGGGCTATTGTCGCAAAAGGATTGCCGTTATATTTATCGGTAACGTTAAACCTTTCATCTGAATCCACCCATTTTCCGCCTATGAATAATTTGTAGTGTTTCATAAATATCCTCCAATTAATTTTTTATAAATAAAAAAATCAGACGAGTGAACCAAAAAAGCACGTCTGATACAAAATACCGAATTAAGCTTAAGGTTCTTCTCAAACACGGAAAGCCTGCAAATTTCTTATACAAACTCATTGGTCCAAAAATCATAGGCAATGCCCTTAGACTTTGAGGACTTGAACCATATTAAATTAAATTTTAATCTGCCAAAATATATAGCAAGTATTGTGCCATTATTAGACTTGTTGGTATTTCAAATTAAAACCAAGGTAAATTGTTTTTTATAAAGATTACAATGCATATTATTCATTTCAAATTAGCATACGATGTTTTCAATTTGAAAAGTTGTAAATAAAAAGATTATGCTATTGCATAATCTAAGGTTATTGATAAATTCCGCTTGTGTCATCCTGAACGAAGTGAAGGATTTCTCAGAAAAAAGTTCTGAGAAATTGGGGTTAGAGTAAATTTCGGTTTTGCTCAGGATAAGCGACCGGCACCAAATCAAGATTTGGGCTGTCCGCTTACTTATACAAATTTATTTTTCCTGTATCGTTTAAGTATTTTACAACTATTGCAGTTATCGGAGCGATAAGCAATCCGAAGAATCCAAATAATCTAAGCCCAGCATACATTGCGGTAATTGTAATGATAGGGTGAAGACCTATCTGATATCCTACTATTCTTGGTTCAATTACATTTCTGATAATCGTTACTGCCAAGTACAATGCCAGCAATCCAAACCCTAAGGTATAATTTTTTAATATGATTTCAACAATTGCCCACGGTATCAATATTCCTCCTGTACCCAATACAGGCATTATATCAAGTATAGCTATTATCGCAGCAATAGGCAAAGCATATTTAACCTTCAAAAAAGATAAGCCTACCAAAATCTCAAAAAAAGTAATCAGCATAATTATTATGTAAGATTTTATCATTCTCCAAACCTTTCCTACTAAGAATACTCGGGATTCTTCAAAGGTTGAGTTGAATTTATCCGGAAGCTGCCTTTTTATAAAAGCTATAATGTTGTCATATTCAACACTTATAAAGACTGATAAAACTATCGTAAATATTACTGAAATTAAATATAACGGAAAATTTGATATTATCTTTGTCGCTATTTGTACTATGTTTATTGAGGCGTTTTTAATAACATCTGAAATATAGTTGATTCCGTTTGTAATAACCTGCGATAAGGTTGTAGCCGCATCCTCGGAGATAAGCTCCGTATTTGCTACTATCCAATCATTAAATTCCAGCAGCAATGGCTCTACTTTGTTGAAATACAGATTCGGCATTGCATAAATTAAGTCAGTAAGCTGGGTAATTAAAAAAGTAATAAACAGCCATAGAATTATAGCTACAAAGGCATAAAATAAAGCCACTACAAATATGGCGACTCCCTTTCCCGTACCCTTAATATACTTTCTGATAAATTTTGCTATCGGCCTTAGTGAAAGTGCAATTAAAAACCCTACAATAAAAGGCATAATCCAATGAATTACATAAACAAATACAAAATACAGAACTGAGTAAGCTGTAATTATAAAAGCTATATTAATTATAAATTTCTTTTTATCATCTAAAGTCATCTTAGACTCCTGTAATATGTTTTCCTATAATTATAATATTTGTAGCTATTATTTGCAATAAAAATAAAAATAATATTGTTTTTATTGCAAACTAAACTTATTATTGTAACAACCAATTATATAATATATAATTATCACTAAAATATGATTAGAAAACCGTAAGAATTTCATTATATTTTTCATTATTAAAATATACTTTTCATTTTGAAACAAATATATTTTTTTTGTAATGTACTATTGATTAATTATAGATACATGACAGTAGAATTTATTGAAATTCAAGCATTATAAATTTTATTAAAATTAATTATTGTTTTTTTATTATTTTGGCATAATTATTGCTCCATATACAAGCAAATAATAAAATATTGTACCAAATCCGGAAATGGTAGATTTTTATATTTCAAGCTTGAGTTAAATATTATTTAATAAGATTATGGAGGATTAAACAAAATGATGGAAAATACAAGAGAGTTTTTATCAGGTATCGGCTTACCAAAAGGTGATGCATTTGATTGCCCGACTTCTGAAAAAAGATTTCCTTCAGGAGCTCATTTCGGTATAGAGGTCCCGACTATTAATACTGCGGTAGCATGTAAGGCACTTATAGAAGAGGCAGAAAGATTAGGTATACAAATAAACAGGGTTGACGAAACCTACGGTGCATTTCGCCATACCTTTACTGAATTAAAAGAATATGCTGCTATTTGTAAAGCTCACGGTTCCGGCCTGAACATGTCCATAGGGCCAAGAGCTGCTTATGACACAAGTGCTACAAGATTAAGTGAACAAGGAAGAGTTATAGCATACAGATTAAGAGGACAAGAGCAAGTTGCAAGAGCAATAGAAGATGCGAAACGTATAGCTGAAGCAGGAATAAGAGGCTTAATAGTTTATGATGAAGGTTTGTTGTGGGTGTTGGATGAAGCAAGAAAAGCAGGACAGCTTCCTGAAGATATGAAATTCAAGAATTCGGCACATAACGGACAAGGAAATCCCGCAAGCTTTAAGCTGCTTGAAAGATTAGGTGCTGACTCCATAAATCCTGTAAGAGATTTGTCAATCCCTATGTTGGCTGCATTGAGACAAACAATTGAAGTTCCGTTAGACTTACATACAGACAATCCTCCGGGATCAGGCGGATTTATAAGAGTGTATGAAGCTCCTGAAATGGTGCGATGTTGTTCACCGGTTTACTTAAAAACAGGTAATTCATGTGTATCAGGTCATGGTCAATTGACAACTGCACAAAATGGTATCGATATGGCAAGACAGGCAGCCATAGTTCTTGAAATGGTTCACAGATATTATCCTGAAGCAATTCAGTTAAAAGCCGGAGAGGCAGATCCACAAATAGCAGATGTAAAAGAAGCCGCTTTAGCATATTAATTAGTTGCTGCTATTTGCAGCATACTGATAAATTGTTAAATTATCTCTCTTGTTTGATTTGTTTCTTGCAGGAGAGATAATTATATATATTTTTAGGAAGTTGTTAAAAGAAA
>DCYG01000042.1 GCA_002331025.1 Firmicutes bacterium UBA2116
AAAGGATAATAAGTAATTATCTGTTTTAATATTTTATAAAAGAGGGTGACGACATTGGAAATAAATTATCTCAAGATTTTATGGAATGAAACATACGAAGCATTAATGAAAAAACGTATATTTATAGTTTGTAATACAAAGTCAGAAAGTCACATAACTGTACCTGAACAATCCAAAATAGCCACAGAATATTTTTCTGACGATGAATTTGAAGAAATTGCATCTATGTTTGCAGCTCTTGATATACCGATGGATTTTTTTACATACGAAGATAACTTTATTAGACATATATTAAACAATCCTAATGAAAAGTGGTCAGATTACTTGGTCTATAACGCAGCTCAAAGCGGCTTTGGGCCTGGACGTAAATCCCTTATACCGTCATTTTGCAATTTACATGGATTGCAATGCACAGGATCAAATGCATATGTTGTATCTCTTTGCAGACATAAATATCATGTGAATAAAATTTTGTCACAACACGGTATCAGTGTGCCTGAAACATGGTTATATTTTCATGGATGGAACACAAACGGAGTGCCGCCTAATGGAAAAAAGGTAATTATTAAACCAATTTACGAATCAGCAAGTATTGGTATTGATAGAGATGCTATCCAGATATACGATCCGCATATTGATGAACTCATTAATAAAAAAATGCATATTCATAGGCAACCTATCCTTGTCCAAGAGTTCATAGAAGGCTATGAAGCAGAAACTCCGATCATAAGAATTGAAAATGAAACCTATTCATGCGGTCCCGTTGGAATATCTGTTGATAATGAACCACTTCTTGGAGATAATTTTCTTGATTATGAACGTATCTATTTTGATAAATATACCTTTTATAATTTTGAGGACCTTTTTCGCCAAACTGCGGATATAAACAAGTGTGCAAAGACTGCCGCAAATATTCTTGGAATAGAAGGTTTAGGGCGGATCGACTTTCGTATTAAACCTGATGGAAGTTTTTATGTTACTGATGTTTCAACAAATCCTCACTTCGTCTCTCATAGTTCTGTTAGCTTTGCATTTAAAAAAAGAGGTCTTAATGAATTACATATAGCTAAAACGGTACTCGGTGCGACTATTAAAAAAGGAGATAAAAATGATAGGGTTTTATGAAGTGGAAAAGGAAGAAGACTTGGCTTTACTCGGAGAAATGAAGCTTGAACTTATGCGATATCATCTTTCTTTTGCTGAAAAGCTTGGTATAGCTGATTATGAACTACTAAACTATACAAAGGAACAAGCTCTAAGCACTTCAAGTCAACGTACAAGCATCTTGTTTTACTGTGAGAATGAGCTTATCGGAATGTCCCAAGTACAGGAGCAAGTATCTGAAGTAGATAATTGCCCCATTTTATTTATATATTCAATTTATATCAAACCATCGGTTCAAAATCAGGGTGTTGGAAATCAGTTTTTACACTATCTCGCTAATAAATATAGAAAGCGAATAGAGTGTGAATGCTGGTACGACATGCCGTCAAAGGGTTTTTATAAACATGTAGGATTTCGACCTATGATGACACGATATATTTTACCTACAACCAGCTCTTATTACGGCTCTGACCAAAATTGTATATCCGAATAAAGAAAACCACGCCCTAAAAAAGCCCACTGTGTACCCTCAGGATGCTTATTTAAAAGGAAGGTGTCAAAAACAGATGGGTCTGATATTAGTTCATTATTCATCGCATGAACCCATTCCTTGGTACGTTCTCGTAGATAATGCTTTTCTGTTTCTTTGTATAGTGTAGGCGGATGCAAACAATATGTATTCAACAGAGAAACTGCCTTATCAGCTTGTCCTTGTAAATAATATACCGAAGCAAGATTTGCATGGGTATAATAAAGATAATAGTTATCTTCAAGTGCTTCAGATAATTCTTTTAGTTCCATAAGGGATTTTTCTGCTTCATCCAAGCAACTATCAAGAGCCAAATATATCGCGTTGTTCAGTTTTAAAATAACCTGCCAATCTCCATAATCTTTATCCTTCAGCCACTCCGACATCTTTTCATGTGCGTAATTAGGTGTTGTTTCACCTGATAAAACTGAACAAAGCAAATGGTTATTTAAGATATATTTTTGATTGACGGTCGTACGCTTATTCTTTGCAAGAAATGTTAATGCTTCCATAAGATAATCTCTTGATTCGGAAAAGTGTCCTAAGACCATTAGATTGGCTGAATGATTATTTAAAGCCATAAGATACTGAGATGGATATATGCTCTCTCGGAAGTATTTTACACTTCTTTCTGTTTTTTTTATTGCTTTTTCAACTGAGTAAAGTGAACTATGTTTTCTTTCTAATGCATGCAGTCCTTTTGCTGCAAATGGAGCATAACTTTTTTCTGTGTAATAATACTCTAATTCTTTGCTAATATTTTTGGCCCTTGTAATATCACCACTCATATTAACACAGAACGAAATAAGAACCATTTGACAATCACACCATATACCATCTTCTATACTATATGCATGTTCAGCAGCCTTCTCAATGAACAATAGAGCAGATTTTTGATATTCTATTGTATCTCCTGCACGGTGAATACATATACCCTTTAAATACTCAGTTAGCAAACGTATGCGTGGAGTTAATAGTATAGGCATATCATCTAACACATCCATACATTTTTTAAATTCAAGATTTTTCATTAGTTCATAGCATTCTTTTAGATCTGTCCAAATAATTTCTTTTTCATAGTCTTCTGACAAGCAATTAAGTTTTTCTACCAATTCATTTGAAGGAGAAATGCCTTCTTGATAAAAATTGTTATATGCTAAGATATAAAGTTCCCACGCTTCAGAAAACTTACCTGCTTGTTCCAGATAATACGCACGATTAAAGTAATCATAAGGATTGAAAAAATATATCGCTTCAGCTACTGCATTTGAAATACTTGCTAGATTGTCTGGAGATAAAAAATGTAAAAAGTATGTCCATATCTCAGTATACTTAAATTCTCCCATATCTCCATTACAGACGGTCAAAAACTCTTCTTCACTTATTTTTAATATCTTTTCGCACGGTTCAGGTTTTGTAAATGCTTTTTTTAGCAAATCAATTTTAAAACTACTACCAATTACGGCAGCTGTCTCAAGTACTCTCTTTACATCATGTCCTTTTTGTTCCAATCGTTCCAATCTATCATTCAAGGCTGAATCAATTGCATCTTTATCTGCACAATTAAGTTGTGCAATACTATTATCCGTTAAATATCTTGATAATAATTCTATAACAGATAATCTGCCACCGGCTAAATGAAACAGTTTGTCCATTTCTTCACCTTTCAGTCTTAAAGTAGGTGAAATCTCTGCAAGAATTTCATCCATATTTTCAGCTATAGGTTCAGATAATGTAAGATCAATATGTTCACATATAGCTATATCTTTATAAGCAGTAAAATCATCTTTCGTATCACGTAAAAAAATATATTTTGATTTTGAAAGAAAGGGATAATCCCTATCCACTTGACCACATACCATAAGCTCTGTTAATCTTCTTGACGTGGAATCAAAGTTAGAATATCCACTAAAAACAAATATAGGTATATTACCATCAGCAATTCTGTCATATTGCAACAATATTTCATTTTCACGTTCACTTAGATAAAGTGACTGTGTTTTTCTAGGTTCCATGATGTTTTCATAAATCTGAGCTATAGTATCTGATGAAGTAATATCCTTTATCAATGCTTTTCTAACTCCTGATATGATGGACCGTTTTGATACAGTTCTGTCTATAGCAGACAAAAATGGTAACAGGGGATTATTTAAAGATGGATTGTTATTTGATACAAGAAAAATAGAATGCCCATTATCATACAAATATTTATTAAATGAAGTAAAGACATTATAACTTGATGAAATATCCTTGCTGTTGATAAAGATAATTCGCTGTAAATATGCGTCTAATAAATTTTCAAAATCATTTTTTTGCCAAGAAAAAACTGAATAGTCCATATTATATATCCTCATATATTTAGTGATAATTACTTATTATCCTTT
>DCYG01000022.1 GCA_002331025.1 Firmicutes bacterium UBA2116
GGCGATGGTATGATATATGTACTATATCATATAATTTAATTAAAATAAAGTATTCTTATAATTAGAGAGATATAGAGGTACAAATGAAAATTGCAATAATTGGATACAGCGGATCCGGTAAATCAACCTTGGCGGGACAGCTGGGAGAATTTTATAACTGCCCTGTTTTATATTTGGATAAAATTCAATTCGAATCAAATTGGAAAGAGCGGGATGAAGAATCAGCTAAAGCAATGGTAAAAAGGTTTTTAGACGAACATAACGATTGGATAATAGACGGAAATTATACTAAGTTTTATAGAGACCGAAGAATGGAAGAAGCAGAAATAATTATATTTATGAATTATTCAAGGAGAGTATGCTTGTTTCAAGCTTATGTGCGATACCTGAAGTATAAGGGAAAAACACGTGAAAGCATGGCTCCTGATTGTAACGAAAAACTTGATTTTGAATTTGTGAAATGGATTTTATTAGATGGCAGATCAAAAGAAAAGAAAAATCAATATATTGAAACAATAAAAAAATATAGTTATAAAATTGTTATACTGAAAACCAGAAAGGAAACGGAAGCATTTTTAAAAAAATTATGATGAGGCAGGTAAAAGATATGAGGCGAAAAGACAGGGAAATGAGCAAAGAATTTGGAATTGAGGTTATAGATAAGGCAGTCTACGGAGTTGTTTCCATGATTGATGAAAATAACGAACCTTATGGAATACCGCTTTCTATAGTCAGGGACGGAAATAATTTATATTTTCATTCTGCTTTAGATGGTAAAAAAGTAAGAATATTTGAGAAAAATCCTGTTGTAAATGTAGCTTTTGTGGGACAAGTAAAGGTACCGGAAATTCTGACGGCAGAGGAATTAACGGAAATTGCAAAAGACAAATCCAAGGCAGGTACGCTTATAAGCAAGGTATTTACAATAGAGTATGAGTCGGCTGTTGTAAAAGGAAAAATAAAATCAGTAGAAGATAAAGAAGAAAAATTAAAAGCAATAAAGCTTTTGTGTGAAAAATATACACCGGCAAAAATGGATTTCTTCAACTTAGCGATTGAATCCGGATTGCAAATAATTAATATGTACAAGATAGAAATTGACGAGATAAAAGCTAAAAGAAAAAAGTATGATGTACAGGGCGAAGAAATGAAATGGGGCAGAATGGAGTAAATAATGGGTGAAATATGAACAATAATGATATATTGAGAATTGCAATAGAGCAGTCTGCAACAGACTTTAATTGCTCTGCAAGTGATTTTATGAACTCAGGTAGTACAGTTGTAATCTCCAAATTAAATGACGGTGCAAAAAAGTGCTATAAGAAACCTATGTTTTGCAGCTTTGCGTATTACGGCAATGGTTTGGTTGCTTCTGTTGATGAACAGATTAATGACTATGTAACTAAATTTATTGATAAGCATTCGGAGTACAGATGCTTCGATACACCACAATTAATTGTTCTTAATAAAGAGCTTGAGAAATACGGTAAATGCGTTTGCCATATTGCAGAATTTTTTCTTCCTGATGTAGAAAAACAGGTTGTAATTAATGGTGGTGTTGATGTGAAGATTTTTATGGAAAAAGATATTCCGATTTTATACAAGGATGACAGGTTCCATATGGCACTGGGTTACGGCAGCGATATCAATAAGCAGGATGTGTTGGCTGTTGTAGGATACGTTGATGGTAAAATAGCCGGTGTTGCAGGTGCAAGCAATGATTGTGAAACAATGTGGCAAATCGGTATAGAGGTATTGCCCGAATACAGGAAATCAGGCGTAGCTTCAACACTTACCAAGGTATTGACCGATGAGATAATTAAACGCGGCAAGGTTCCGTTTTATTGTACTGCATGGTCAAATATACCATCAAAAAACAATGCAATTAAATGTGGATATAAAACTGCGTGGGTTGAAATGGCTGCTATTGATTTTTACAATGCTATGAAAATGATAGGAGAGGGAGAAAATGAGATATTATAAAAAATTAACAGGTAAGAAAGTTTATTTATCACCGATGAATGTAGAAGATGCAGAAATTTATGTTAAATGGCTTAATGATTTTGATGTGACAGATGGTTTGGGTTCTTCCAACAAAGTTGTATCCTTGGAAGTTGAAAGAGAATGGATTTCTCAAAACTCAGGACAGAATCAATTTGCCGTAGTAAGGTTGGAAGATGATAAGTTAATCGGTAATTGCGGAATTCACGGGCTTGATCAATCAAAGCAATGTGCGGAAGTAGGATTGTTTATAGGAGATGAAGAAAACCGAAACAAAGGCTATGGGCAGGATGTACTTAACTTATTATTGAATTATGGTTTTAATTATTTGAATTTAAATAATATTATGTTAAAAGTTTTTTCATTTAATGAAGCGGCAATAAATTGTTATAAAAAGGTTGGATTTAGGGAAATAGGCAGAAGGAGAAAATCCTATTATTTAAGAGGTAAATTTTATGATGATGTGTATATGGATATATTGAGAGAAGAGTATCATCAATTCGATAAATAATCGGGAAGTTAATCAATTAATGGGGGATTAGAACATGATAGAAAGCGAAAAAACTTTAAAGAAATTATCATTGCCGTTATTGTTAATATCTTTGCCATTAACCGTAATGAGTATTTTATTACCTATGTATACAACTGCTTTGGGGTTAACTCCATTGCAGGTAACGGGACTTTTTTCTGTGTTTTCACTTGGGCTTGTCGTTATGCGTCTTTTTATAGGCTACGTATCAGATAAAGTAGGGAGAAAACCCGTATTTATTTTGGGATTAATCGTTTATACCTTGTCATATTTTATATATTCCAATGCTAAAATCATATCTTTGATTTACATTGGAAGAGGATTGCAGGCTATAGCTGCTGCCCTTATTAGTATTTCTTCATATAGTATGATTGCAGATTTGAATATGAAGAAAAATGCACATAATTTTGGCAGGGTAGACAGTTATTCCGAAAAGGGAGGCTTGTTAGGAGTATTACTATGCTTTTATGTTTTAAATACTCCCGAGTTGATTGAAGGCTGGTCAAAATTATTTTTAATATGTGCTGTTGCTTCAACCATTGCAGTTGCTTATTCAATATTTTTTTTAAATGAAACTAAATCAATAGGCAATAATGATCTTTCGAACATTTCTTTATCGTCCTCAAAAAATGATATTATATTATTTAATTTAATTATTAGAATTTTTACAAGCAGTATTTTTTCAATCTTTGTTTTATATTTACAGAAAAGATTTAATTCAAATTTATTGGAAATTGGAATTGCATTTTTACTTCCTACAGTGATAATTGCGTTTGCATATCCAATGATAGGTAAAATCAGCGATAGTATTGGCAGCAGAAAGGCTTTGGTTTATTCCTTAAGTGTGTTGGTAATTATTTTATTAATATTGCCGTATATGAATAATATATATTTATATGGAATAGCTTGGACTGTTTATTATATTACCGTATCTTTGTTTGATGTGACAATAAACAGTGTATTTGTAGAAGATATAACCGGAGAAATCAGGGGGAGCGCTGTAGGTAAATTTACAATGGGAGCTAATATTGGATCTTTTATCGGACCATTAATTGGTGGTTTTGCTTTTCAGGAAATCGGTATTCAAGTTCCGTTTTTTATTAGTTCTATCGGATTTGCCATATTGTTAATGCTTTATATTAAAAGGGTCAGTGTTAACTGACCAATTTAATACGACTTTTTATTCTATTATGTTTATATAAACAGCTTCTCCCTGCATAGGGTAGGATTCAGCTAATACTCCAGTATGCCAAACCTCAACCTTTTGTCCTTTTTTTAATGAAGAGAAATCCGTTACGGTCCCGTCATCATTAATTGTAGTATCCTTTGTAACTTTGAAAAAAGCAGCATACTTTCCTGCTTCAAACCATTCTTCGTATGAAATATCTACATTTTCTATATCTGAAACTACTAAAATTCTTTGACTTTCAGCATCCACCTCGTAAATTAAGCCGATAGCATCAGGATCTCTGTCAGGTAATTTATCTGAAGCAGCTGTACAACCTGCTATAGTAAAAATCATAATAAAGCTTAATAATATTAAACATTTTTTCATAATGATATTCTCCTTTCAAAATCAACGAAAGCTTAACTTATCCAAGAGCTTTCTACCTTTGTAATTTTCCATTCTCCGTTTTTATATTCGACCTGCAAACCATTATAACCTATTGCACCAAGGCCTGAACGCCATTTTGAAGCATCCATGATTATACTTTTTCCTTTTATTGTATTATCTTCTAACCTGAACAATATACCTTCCTTGAAATACAAATCCTCAATATAGCCATTTTCCTCAAGTTCCTCAAATGTCATATCAAGAACGGTGTATCCGTACTTTTCAACTTCTTTTAACAATGTAAATTTTTGTTCATCTGTCAAGTTTTTTATTAATGATGTATCAATAGCAATGAATTTAATTTCACTGTTTAAAGCATCATCCTCATTGTATAGCTTATCGATAACTGTGGTATATGCCCCTATGGTGTCAGTTGGTTCCTGACTGCAACCGACTGCTATCAAACTAAGAATCATCAACATTAAAAAAATAATTATTTTTTTCATTAATATACCTCCTTGATTTATTAGACGAAAAAAATAATTATTTGTTCGATAATATATTAAATTTATAGGTCACTTCTTTTTTTGTTATTTCATATTGCACTTACAGTATAAGCGACCGACACCAAATCAGAAGATTTGGGTCGTCTGCTTATCTTTAAAATTATTTTCCTTATCGTACTCATTAGTGATGTCTTTTTTCATGCTTTTTAATGATTGTTCTCTTCTCATGTTTTTAATTTGAAGGTCTGTTTTTATGACATCATCGTAGATTTGATCCATTAATTTTTCTGTTTCTCTGTAATTTTTCTCTGTATTTTTAATATCATTTTTCATTTTATTGATTGTATCTCTTATGTCTTCTGAATTATGCTTGCTCATAATATGCTCCTTTTTTAAAGTATATAAAATATTATGTGCTATTTTTAAAATAACATTCATATCATTAGTGCGGGTTGATGACTTTGTAATAAATCTCTGACATCCATTTTTATCAGTATAAATTTTATTGCATTTATGTTCATATTAAAATATATTTTTGAATATTATGGAATAAAGAAAGTGAACAAGGCATATAAATTAATTGTATACGATATTGCATATTTCGCAGGAGGAGGGATTATTATTACTAATTTAGATATATATGAGGATATAGCAAGAAGAACGAAGGGCGAAATATATTTAGGCGTAGTGGGACCTGTCAGAACAGGAAAATCGACCTTTATCAGAAAATTTTCTGAAAATGTAATGCTGCCAAATATAGAAGATGACTACATAAGGGAAAGAGCTAAGGATGAAATGCCGCAAAGCGGTACAGGCAAGACTGTTACAACAACAGAACCGAAATTTGTACCCGGTAATGCGGTAAATGTAACATTCAAAGAAAACATAAATGCAAAACTAAGGTTAATTGACTGCGTAGGTTATATGATTCCCGGCGCAATCGGCAACATGGAAGGTGAAATACCAAGATTGGTAAGCACACCGTGGAATGAGGATCCTATTCCTTTTGCCGAAGCAGCAGAAATAGGAACAAGAAAGGTAATTAAAGACCATTCAACAATAGGAATTTTAATTACGACTGACGGAAGTATAACAGATATTAACAGAGACAATTATATTATGGCAGAAGAAAGAGTAGTAAAAGAATTGAAAGAAATTGACAAACCATTCGTAATTATATTAAATACTACTCACCCGCAGGATGAAAATACTCAAGCATTGTCGGTGCAATTGAAAGAAAAGTATGATGCACCTGTACAGATATTGGATTTGATGAACTTAAAGACAGAAGATATAGATAAGGTTTTGGAAGAAGTGTTATATGAATTCCCGATTAAGGAAATTAACGTTGAATTGCCAAAATGGTTTGACGGACTTACGTATGACTATTCATTGAAAAAAGATTTAATAGATACGCTAAGGAACGATTTTGAAGACTATTATAAATTAAGCGATTTTAGTGCTGATGATATATTCTCTTCAGAAAATGACTTCATCGAAGATTTTTATGTAAAAGATATTGAGCTTGGCTCGGGTTGCATAAATATGAGAATTGATTTGGATAATTCATATTATTACAAGGTTATCAGCGAATTATCAGGAGAGGAAATTACAGGTGAGCATCAAATACTTAAGCTTATCGGTGATTTGTCAAAAGCTAAGGACAGCTACAGGCGTGTTGAAGCAGCGATTAATGATGCAAAATCAAATGGATACGGCTACGTATCACCGGGCATATCAGATATGGTTATTGACAAACCTGAAGTATTTAAGGAAGGCAGCAGGTACGGTATTAAAATCAAAGCTCAGGCACCGTCTCTTCATATTTTCAATGCCGGAATTAACACAGAAGTAGCACCTATAATAGGTACAAAAGCTCAAAGTGAAGATTTAATAAATCATTTATCAGAGCAGATGAAGGATAATCCCGAGTGTATTTGGGATGCTGAAATATTCGGAAAGACTATGTACAGTTTAGTTGATGAGCAATTGGAATCAAAGCTTACAGCAATGCCTGAAAATGCAAGAAAGAAGCTTAAAAGGACAATTGAAAAGATTGTTAATGACGGCTCAGGAAGCATTATATTCTTAATAATTTAACAATTTAATAATATAGAGATTCTTCTTAGGTTGGGTGGATATGTCATTTCAAAACCTGAATTTGAAGAATCTCATTTTTTTATGGTGCTATCACCATTTTTTAGAGCGTTAGTGATAAAAAAATGGATGGTAGACCTAATGCAGCGTAATCCAAATTTGTGCGACCAAAGGGAGCGGGCAAATTTGTGATGAAGCCTGCGATACCACTTAGACTAACCCAAATATAGTATATATTTGTAACAAAACATATATTATTGTCATAATTATAAATTTTTTTTCATATAAAGTTGTAATAAATTTGGAATTTCAGCATATAAAGCTTGCAAATTAAAAGAAAATTGTGGTATAATACATTATCTTCTAATCAATTTTAGGTTTGTATATAAATTAAAGGTAGTGTTTAAATGGCAAGAAGAAAAAACTTCGGTATTAAAAATTTTTTCTTTTCTTTAATAGCTGTATGTATAGTTATTTATATATTTCAAAGCTTACACGGTTCTGTTGAAACAATAGTTGCTGAAAAGGGAGATTTGGAGAATATAATTAAAGCTGAAGGAATAATTGTCAAGGATGAAAGAATTTATAATGCAACTCTTGACGGAAGTGTTACATATTATTACGAAGAAGGCTCAAAAGTAAAGCAAGGGCAGTTGATTGCAAATTTAAATACTGATTCTAATTCGGTACAAATAAATAAACAAATAGCCGAAATTGAAGCCGCAATAAACTCAAAGAAGAAAAATTCAGAAAGTGCAGCATCAACAGAATCATTAGCCTTATATGAGGATAACATACAGGCAAGTATTTTAAAGAGCGAATTAGACAATATGTACGATATAGTCGGACAAGTTGATAATAATGGTGCTTTAAGTGTTAATCAGGATATATATGATTCATATGATATTAATCAGCTTGAAAATATGAAAAAAGACCTCGAAAAAAGCATTTCAACAAATAAGGTCCCGTATTATTCAGCTAAGGCTGGAATTATAACATATAAAATAGACGGCTTAGAGGAAGTATATAATATAGATGATGTATATAATTTAACTGCAAGCAGCACGTTAAAGAAAGAATATACTACATCCGATAAATTTAATAAGGAAACAGTTTCAGCAAATGAAGGCATCTTAAAAATTATCAGAAATTTTGATTATTATATTGCTGCCACAGTTGACAATGAAAAAGCTAAATTGTTTACTGAAGATAAATACATAAAAACGAGAATTCATTCAGACGGACATTATCATGAGGTTTGGGGTTTCATTAAAAAAATAAATTATGGCAGTGAGCAATCAGTACTAATATTATATTTTGATGATTATTTTTACAAAATTTATGATAAACGCTATGTAGATTTGGAATTAATAACCGATATATATGAAGGAATAAAAATAAATACGAAATCATTAACCGAAAAAGATGGTATGACGGGTGTTTATGTGCAAGATGCTAGCAACATAATAAAATTTTTTCCTGTTGAAATTATAGGAATGGATGAAAATTTCACCATAGTTGCATTGGGAGAATACGTTGAAAAAGATGAAAGAAGATTAATTAAGATAAACGAGAAAAACTATTTTACGGTTAAAATATTTGACAAGGTCATATTAGAACCGGAAATGGTATACGAAGGACAAATAGCAGATTAGGAGATTATTGTGAGTATTAAGGAAAATATTGATGGAATTTTAGAAAGAATCGCTGACGTCTGTGAGCGTTCAGGCAGAAATCCTGATGACATTACTCTGATAGCTGTTTCTAAAACTGTAAATGCCGATAGAGCAAGAGAAGCAGTTGAAGCCGGAATCCTGAATCTTGGAGAAAACAGAGTACAGGAATTAACAGATAAATACGAAAAGCTCTCAGACACAGAAGTTAAATGGCATATGATCGGTCATTTGCAAAAAAACAAGGTAAAGTACATAATCGATAAAGTTGAGTTGATTCATTCTGTAGAAAGTATAGAATTAGCCAATGAAATAAATAAAAGAGCAGAAAAAAACAACCTGAAAGTAAATATCTTAGTAGAATTGAATATAGGCGAAGAGGAAAGCAAATTCGGCATAAGTGAAGAAAGTGTTTATGATTTTGTTAAATCCTTAGAACAGTTTGAAAATATTAATGTTTTAGGAATTATGACCGTTGCACCCTTTGCAGAAGACCCTGAAGAAATCAGATGGGTATTTAAAAAAATGAAAGTAATATTTGATAAATTATCAAGTATGAATATAAAAAATTCCAACATGAAGTTTTTATCCATGGGAATGACTAATGACTTTGAAATTGCTATTGAAGAAGGCGCCAATATTATCAGAATAGGGACCGCAGTATTTGGCGAAAGAACATATAAGGAGGAAGAGTAAATGGGAGTAATGGAAAAGGTAAAGGATTTTATCGGCATCACGGATTTAGATGAAGATTATGAAGAGGAGGATGTTGTTGAGGATAGTGGCAGCAGCACAGGAAGAATGGAAACCTTCAGTAGAAAAAGCAATGTAATCAAGGTTCATTCTAATACCGATATGAAAGTCTTTATTTGTGAGCCCAATAAGTATGAGGATTGCACAAAGGCAGTTGATGAAATCAAAAACAGAAAAGTTGTAGTTCTTAATATCGAAGGTATGGAATTAGAGGACCAAAAACAAGTTTTTGAATTTATCAAGGGTGCTGTATATGCACTTGAAGCAAGCATCCAAAAAATATCAAATGGAATATTTGTATTAGCTCCTTGCAATGTACAAATTGACGGCAGATTAAGCGACAGATATGAAAGGAATTTTTATTTTAAATAAGGAGCATATATGTTTTATACAATTAAAATCGCTCTTGTATTACTATTAAGGATCATGGATTCATTAATACTAATAAGAGTATTACTATCATTTTTCCCAACCCTACAATCATCAAAAATATCCTACTTTATCTATCAAATGACAGAGCCGATTTTGGCTCCTTGCAGAGCAATTTTAGATAAACTGGGTTTAGGCATGGGAATGATTGATTTCTCACCAATATTAGCATTTCTATTATTGAATTTAATTCGAAGTATAATAATATGAATGTAAGGTAATTATGAAAAATTTAAATAAATATTATGATTTTATAAAAGATGAAGAAACAAAAAATTCAGTCAGGAAGATTGCGGATAAAGCAGTATCCGTAAGCAAAAATTATATTGCTGCAGTGACTGAATTTATGAATCCATATGTTGCAGATTTATGTGTGCCTATAATTAAAAATTATAATATAAAATATGAACCTTTCCCCTCATTTGTACACGGTGAGAGGAAAGTTTTCATTTTATACCCTGAATTCCTTGAAGACATAGATAAAGATGAATACATAATTGCATTAAGAATACATAATAAATCTAAATTCAAGAAATTAAATCATAAGGATTATCTGGGAGCATTAATGTCTTTGGGCATAGACAGAAATAAAACAGGAGATATATATGTGTATGATGATTATGCCGATATAGTATTACACAATGATATATCTGATTATATTATATACAATTTGGATAAAATAGGACATAATAAAATAGAAGTAGAAAAAATAAAGACAGATGATGTAAATTTTAAAGAACAGGAACATGTATTGTTAAATATAACAAGCTCATCAATGAGACTGGATAATATTGTTAAGCATGTTACCAATACATCAAGAGAGACAGCTTCAAATATGGTTAAGTCGGGAAATGTAAAGGTTAATTGGCAGGTTGAAGAGAGAATAGCACGGGAATTACTTGAAAATGACATGATTTCAATCAGTAGATACGGGCGGTTTAAAATTTACAGGCATAACGGATTAACAAAGAGCGGAAAAAATAAAATTGAAATCAAGCACTATGTTTAACGAGGAGAATTTATGAATTTTTTAATAGGCTTAATATTTGTATCCTCAATCTTGGCAGATCAGGTTACAAAAGCATGGGCTGTCAATATACTTAAGGACGGCAGTTCAATAAAAATAATCGGGAATTTTTTGCGCTTTACTTATGCGGAAAACAGGGGAGCGGCATTTAGTATACTGCAAAATCAAAGATGGTTTTTTATAACCGTAACAATTGTTATGCTGATTGTTTTAGCATATATATTCTTTAGAACAAAGAACATTAATAAGCTATCAAGATTGGCAATAGCAATGATTGCAGGAGGAGCCATAGGTAATTTTATAGACAGGGTGATGCTTGGCTACGTTATAGATTTTATAGACGTCAGATTCGGCAGCTTTTACAACTTTCCGATATTCAATATTGCTGACAGCTTTGTTGTATGCGGAACGATACTTATGGTATTTTTAATTCTTTTTAATAAATTTGAAAAGAGTGAAGATAATGGATGATTTAAAAATCAAAGAATGTAATGAAATTGATATAGATGATGGAAGCTATGACGAAGACGAAATGAGTATTGTTTCGGATGTGGAAAACGAAAGAATAGACGTATACATCACAGGAAAATTTACGGAAATGTCCAGAAGCTCCGTCCAGAAGCTTATAGCGGACGGAATGATTACCGTAAACAGTAAGAGTATAAAAGCAAATTATAAGCTTAAGAAAGATGATGAAATTAATATAACGATTCCCGAACCGGAGCCATTGGATATTATAGCTGAAAATATACCGATTGACATTGTTTATGAGGATGATGATTTGGCTGTGATAAATAAGCCTCAGGGAATGGTTGTTCATCCTGCTCCGGGACATTATACGAAAACGTTGGTAAACGGTTTAATGTATCATCTTAAAAACCTATCATCAATAAACGGAGTTATGCGCCCCGGAATAGTCCATCGTCTCGACAAGAATACCTCAGGTATGATGCTTGTTGCTAAAAACGATAAATCGCATAATTTTTTAGCAAAATGTCTGAAGGAGCATTCAATAAACAGAATTTATTACGCATTGGTTGAGGGTAACATAAGGGATGATAACGGAGTTGTTGATGCGCCGCTTGGCAGAAGTGAAAAAGACAGAAAAAAACGTACGGTAACAACCAAAAACAGTAAAAATGCAATAACTAATTATTGGGTCGTCGAAAGATACGGAAAATATACCCTTCTGAAATTAAAGCTGCAGACAGGCAGAACTCATCAGATAAGGGTTCATATGAGATATATCGGTCATCCCGTTGTGGGAGATGATATCTATGGCAGTAAAACAAATAAATTCGGATTGAACGGACAGCTTTTGCATTCGAAGTCGGTAGGATTTATACATCCTTCTACGGGAGAATACATGGAATTTGACAGTGAATTACCTGAATACTTTTCAGAGGTGTTAAGAAAAATAAGAGGATAACAGGAGGGCAATTTATGAAAATAAAGGCTGTAATAATGGATGAAAAAGCAATTGAAAGAGCATTGTTCAGAATTTCTCACGAAATTATAGAAAAAAATAAAGGCGTTGAGAATGTCGTGCTTATAGGCATTAAAACAAGAGGATGGCCATTGTCTCTCAGATTATCAAATAAAATAGAAGAAATAGAGGGGTCAAAGGTTCCCGTTTTTCCTTTGGATATAACATATTACAGAGATGACTACGAAAAGGATGACAGAGCGCCTCTTTACGTCCAGAATTTTGACTATGACATTAAAGATAAAACAGTTGTTTTGGTGGATGATGTTCTGTATACAGGCAGGACGGTGAGAGCTGCTTTAGATGCCGTTGTTGATCAGGGAAGACCTAAGAATGTTGAGTTGGCAGTATTGATAGACAGGGGACACAGGGAGCTTCCGATTCGGGCTGATTTCATCGGCAAAAATGTACCTACTTCGAGGACTGAAAGAATAAGCGTCCAGCTTGAAGAGACGGACGGGACAAATCAGGTGGTAATCAAAGAATAATCATGACAGATTTAACAGAAGGAAATATTTCCAGGCAGATAATCCGATTAGCATTTCCTTTGCTGATAGGAAATATTATTCAGCAGTTTTATAATACCATCAATATGATGATAGTTGGCCGCTATGTTGGCGAGAATGCTTTTGCCGCCGTTGGTGTAAGCGGCAGCGTAATGAATTTTTTTATTGCCGTAATTATAGGCTTATGCGTGGGATTTTCTATCCTTTTTGCAAGCTCTTACGGTGCGAAGGACTATGACAAGCTTAGAAAGACAATTTTTATGACTGCCGTCATAGGACTTGGAATGGCAGTGATTTTGTCTTTAACGGGATTTATATTTGTTAAAGAAATTTTACATGCTATAAAGACTCCCGAGCCGTTATTCAATGAAGGTGTAATATATTTAAGAATAATATTTATAGGTATGGTATTTTGCGTTTTCTATAATTTGAATGCAAGCATATTGCAGGCAATAGGAAAGACGAATATCATGCTTTTTGTTTTGCTGATTTCCATGATATGCAACCTGCTTCTTAATTACACATTTGTAGCAATTCTTCGGTTGGAAGTTAAAGGAGCTGCTCTTGCAACTATATCATCACAAGCCATATCTGCAGCAATGTGTATATTTTATATCAGAAGATTTATACCTAAGCTTAAACTATCTAAAGCCGATATGGTATGGGATAAAAAAATATTTGCCATTTCATTTAAATTCGGATTCACATCATCCCTGCAGCAATCAAGCTTATATTTTGGTAAGCTGTTGGTGCAAAGTGCTATTAATGCTTTAGGAACAGCTGCCGTTATGGCTTATACTGCAGATATACTTATAGAACAATTATTACTTGCATTCGGAGACAGCGGTGCGGCGGCTATAGCAGTCTTTGTGGCTCAAAATTACGGACATAACGAAATTGAAAGGGTAAAAAACGGATTGGTAAAGGGTCTGAAGCTAATGGTAACTACCGGTGTTATACTGAGCGGATTACTGTTTATATTAAAGCCCGTGGTACTGTCCCTGCTTATAAGCAGGACAAATATAGAGGTAACAAATTTAGCATTAGGATATCTCGGTATTATGTGTATTTTTTATCCGTTATCCTTTGTTGCAAACTCATACCAGGGATATTTCCGTGGTATAGGAATGATTCATTTTGCATTTATAGCCACATTTTCTCAGATAGTCATCAGAGTAATTTTAATCCACAATCTGACTGCGCTTATGCATCTGAATGCTGTAGCTTTATCAACAGGCATCGGATGGATTGCAATGATATCAATTCAATCGGCATCATTTTATAAAATAAAAAGATCTGAATTCAAAAATACCTCAAATTCATAGTATAATGGCTGTTTGTAAATATATGGCATATGAACTAAAGTGTATTATCGGTTAATATGTAAACAATAAATATATCCTTTAAACAATGATAAGCAAAGAAAGGAGTATATTTATGGGAAAGAAACAAAGAAAGATTTCACCGGAAGCAAAAAAAGCATTCGATATTTTCAAAATGGAAGTAGCAAATGATTTAGGCATTCACAATTTTAACAATATGTCTCGCTCCGAATATCCTGTATACACAAAACCGGAAAATGAAAACAACAAATACTATAATCATGATCTCTTGTATTAAGAGCGAAGCTGTTACGTAAAACATGTAACAGCTATTTATTTTTCAAATTAATATATAGATTATCATATATGCTGATAATAAAAATTTTCTTCTGATAGTACAAGATGTTCGAATATATGTACATAAAATTGCAACAAGGCATGATGAAAACAGCGATAAAAACATCGACAAATATATTGACATTATATTTTGGTTTAAATATAATAGTATTGGATAATAAGTTTCTGGTGATTTATTCACTATCTTTAATTGGTTAAATGATGTCAGATTCTTATTAATAGTTTATATTAGAAGGTGAAAATATGAAGAAAGAAATCATGTCATTAAAAAATATAGTTGAATCAATAGTACCTATAACTCGTTTTAACCGTGGAGAGGCAAATAAAATTTTTGAAGAAGTAAGCGAATATGGAACTAAGGTTGTGCTTAAAAACAATGTCCCTACTTGTGTATTAGTAGATCCTGAACGTTACGAGGAGATGGTTGAAGCATTAGAAGATTATGCTCTATATTTTGAGGCTGAAAAGCGGATGAAATTAGCAGGGAAGGAAGGCTTTATAAGCTCTGAAAATGTGTACAAAGAACTAAATATAAATGAAGATGAATTGGACGATATTGATGTGGAGATTGAGTAATGGAATGGAAAGCAGAGTATACAAAGAATGCTTCCGATGATCTGAAAAATCTCGATAAAACTCAACAGATGCAAGTAATTAAGGCAATAAAAAAACATCTGAAAACCCCTTGCCAAAAACAGAAGGCGGATATGGAAAGCCTTCGGGAAATCACATTTCAAGTAAGTTATCCGGTTATTTAAAAATAAAACTTTTAAATCTTGGGCTTAGAATTGTATATGGCATAGTAAGAAAAGACAATATAATGAGGATTATAATAATATCCGTGTGTGATGAAGAGTCAGTTTATAAGATTGCTCAAAAACGAATACATGATGACAAGTAAAACGTGGCATATGAAATATGATGTAAATTCTACTGGTTTTGGAGGAAGGTAAGAATGGTAAAAATAGGTGTTCCGGTAGTTCGCCTAAATCCATAGTAGATATTGTATTTGCGATACTTTTGTTGATAAATGATATTTGTGTAATTCTTTCATTTTTAGAATGTATAAGGATATGCTACCATATTTTATACAAACGACAATTTACATGGGGACAGGCTAAAAGTATTATGATAAGCTTATATCCAGTAATAATTATAGCCTTTTTGTCTGGATGGGATTTTTCTACTTCTGCACAATACCTTACTTCTCCTCTACATATATTGTTTAATTTTTGATCATTTTAACAGCATAGATACTATGGGATGTTTTCTGTGGGTTAGGAACAATCAAAAAGACGGCAGACTACGCAAAACACTTACAAAATCCAAAATCGATAAAAAGAGTTGCCAAGGTGTCAAAATCAACGCAAATAAGGAGTGGGTAAAAAAGGTGAAAAAGAAAATAACGAAATATTTCGCAGGTATTATTTTAGTTATAATAGTTATAGGTATTATAAATTTTAACAATAAAATTAATAGAGAATCGGAAAATAATATAGAAGTATCAATTATAACTATTGATGAATATAGACATTATGCAAAAAGTTATGAGGATAGTTTAACTGCTGATTATTTAGAAGATGAGTTTATAAAAATTAAATATATGGAAACACGAGATGGAATAGTATATAACTATGGAATAATATTTCCATATTATATTTGGAAGGATGGCAGATTTGACGAAATACAAAAGCATGCTGTTTATTTTGCTGAAGACTATTCATCTATATTTAATAAATATGATTTATCTGTTGCAGTAGGTACTGTTAATATAGAGCCTAATAATGTTTTTAGGATTGGTTTACGAATTCAAAATATAAATCTCAACAAATTAATTAATCCTGAAGGAATAATTAATTTAGATGATTTTTCATTTAGATTTACTCCAGATATGATAGACATTATATTAAAAAATAAAATAGATTAGTAAAAAAATGTACAAACATAAAAACATAAATACGAGAATCGTTATATGAATCAAAAATATAAAGATGAAATAGTACATAGGGAATTTGTACGCAAAGAATATGATAGACTGTCAAACATTGTTGGAATATTTAAATTAATTTTGGCAGCTATGTTTGCATATACCATTTATAATGCGTGGATAAATCATTTTCCGATGAAGCTTACGATATTGTTACTTGCGAAGGCATTCATATTTGTTATTACACACATCTATCACAAAAAGCTATTTGAACGTGTTGCATACGAGAAGGGACTTATTGACATTGCAGAAAAGAATTTATGCCGTATCTCAGGAGAATGGAGAGCATTCGATGACATAGGGGAAGAGTTTATTGATTACAACCAAAGTTATGCGATGGATTTGGATATTGTTGGTAAATGCTCATTGTTTCAGTTTTTGAACAGCACCAATACTCATTATGGCAGATTAAGATTTGCTCAGGACTTGCTGAAGCCTGAATATTTGCATCAAGATATAAAGATGAGGCAAGAGGCTGTTTCGGAGTTGAGCAACGATTATTCTTGGTGTAGTCATTTAGAATATTGTTTTTCAAAAATTGGTATAGATAAATCGTTTCCCGTACTTATTTCTGAATTGCAGAATAAAAACAGATTTATTAAAAGCAAAGCTTTACGAGTTTTGTTTGATATATTGCGTGTGATTACATGTGGATCAATATTTTTTTCTATAATAACAAAAAACAGATATAGTGTACTTCTTACACTAATCTTGATTACATTTCAACTTATACTATGGGGAGTCGGTTTTTTAAAGGCAAATAGATATGTAGGAGTAATGAGGGAAATTCCTTATAAAATAATAAAATATGATGAAGTTATTAAGGAAATTAAGAATAAGGAATTGTGCTCATATCGGTTAAAGGAACTACAATCAATAATACTCTCGTCCAAAGAAGCAATACACGATTTATCTAAGATATCAAGTAATATAAGTCAACGACAAAACGGAATAGCATGTCTTATTTTAAATGCAGTATGGCTATGGGATTATAAAAATGCTGTTGATTTAGATATTTGGAAGCAAAAATATGGTGATTCGGTTGATGGATGGTTTTCTTCCATTGGAGAATTGGAAAGCTTATTGAGTTTGGTAAATCTACCGCGTAATTGTACCGGTACGTGCCTTCCTGAAATATCCACGAGGTTTAATACTATTCAGTCCAAAGGCTTAGGGCATCCGCTCTTAAACAATGAAAACAGAGTTTGTAATGATTTGGACCTAAACAATAATATCCTGATTATTTCCGGATCAAATATGTCCGGGAAAACAACATTTATGAGAACCGTGGGAATTAATATGGTTTTGGCACAAACAGGAAGCTATGTATGTGCAGATCGGATGAGATTTTCCATGATGAAAGTAATGACTTCTATGCGCACAGTTGATGCTTTAACAGAAGGTGTTTCCACTTTCTATGCAGAAATAAAGAGAATTAAGGATATAATAGATTATTCCCAAGTAAATGAGAATCTATTATTTCTGATTGATGAAATATTTCGAGGTACAAATTCTGTTGACAGATTGAAAGGAGCCGAAGAGGTTCTACAAAAGCTTTGTAAGCTTGGAGTGTGTGGCATTATTACGACTCATGATTTAGAGGTGTGTAAATTGGAAGATACATACCCACGTATTAAAAATTATTGTTTTTATGAACGATATTCCGGCAATGATATAATCTTTGATTATAAAATGAAAAATGGAGTATCGAAAACAACTAACGCACAGTATCTTCTTAGGAAAGTTGGTATTATTGAGTAAGTAAAAAAGATAGGGAAATAAAATCAATCCCTGCTTCATATTCGGTGATCCGATAACAGGTTGTAACAACAGATGTATTGCTGAATACTATAATAGTACAATATATTTCATTAAACAGAAATTTGTATTGAATGGAAGGGGTAAAAATGTATAAACTCATGCGGTTTTATACATTTTTTCAAAAATTATTCCTTGAAAAAAACCGAAGTTTAGTTAAACAAATTGCCAAAGCTTTAAAAAAAAATTTTTCAAGAATTAAAATTTCATTGGTATCATCACATCTGTTAAAAGCAAAAACCTTTGATAATAATTATGCATTATTTATGAATAAATGCATAAATTCCGGTTTCTCGTCCCATTGAGACCCTTAAGAAGATGAATCATATTATTTATGCTGAATATAATATTATGTGGATATATAATGAACCTGATATAATGAGAAACCTGTTATACCAAATAAAGCTGATATGATAGTGTTTTGTATGAAGAAAGACAAAGCTATACATAAAACTCCTCAGCACAAAAAAACCGACTAGATTTTTTTACCTATGTAGTATTCTGCCTTTATCACTATCGGGTGAAAAATTGCTATTATAAAGAAAGCTGTGAGTCCTATTGTGATTCCTTGCAAATTCATATATACCTCTCGTTTTTAATATATTTTACATCATGAGCTGAATGCTTTTCTCTTTTTTAATGTTGTTACTGCGAAAGAAAAAATACCACTGAATAGTAAGCTGAAATAATAGCTTATGCCTCTCCATAATAACATTGCTGCCGACATAATGCTTGTTGGGAACAAGTGTCCAAGCAACAGTATAAACCCAACCTCGCTTGCACCTGCTGTGCCTGGAGTAGGTACAAATGATACTGCCATGTAGAGAAATGATTGTAGGCATATTATATCAAGTATGTTGGACTTATTTAAACTAAATGATTTATAGATAAAAAATGTTGTACTGAAAAATACCGTGAGTTGTATGAAAGTTATAGCAAACATTTTAATTGTAAACCAATGATTTTCCTTTAATTTTCCGATGCTTTCCTTATATTCCAAAATAAAATTTTCGGTTTTATACATCATCTTTTTTACATCCTTGATGAGGTGAATTCTATATAGCAGGTTAAATAATGCTTTGCATATTTTCAATAAAATCTGCTGATTGAATGCAATTAATAAAATTGCACTCAGCATAATCATATTTAATGTAAGTCCTGTAATTATAAATACGGAAGCTCCGCCGTAATAATTGGTCAGAAGCTTCATTTTACAGACTGCAAGAAAAAAAGTATAAATGGTTACACCAATCTGAAAAAGTAAAAACTTACTTATGAGAATTGCTGTTCCGTTGCTTAAGGAAATGTCATCATCATTAAGAATGTAAAGCTGGACAGGCTGACCTCCTGTTGCCAGGGGAGTGATATTGCTGTAATATTGTCCGATCATTGTAACCTTCAGCGAAAGCCAGAAGGTTTCCAAATTTCTTTTGTGATTCGTAAACTTAGCAATCAATTCATAAATCATGCCTGCTTCCAAAAACCAAAATATAAATATATTAAAAACAGCAATAATAATGTATTTTATATTAATCTTGGTTACGACTTTGATAAGATTAATTAAATCATTATTCTTGAACAATATGAACAATGTAATTATTGCGGATAAAACAATAAATATCAATCCAAAGTTTTTTTTTAATTTTTTGAAATTCATACTTGAATCACCTCATTAATGACTGAGCCGGAAAAATTTTTGTAATTCAAAGTCTTCTTTATCTTTCTTATATTCTTATAATAATAATTGATTATGCCCGGGTTATTGATATAATAATCAATTATATACGGTAAACTGCTAAGGTCATTAATAACAATACCTATTTTAGTTTGTTTTATAAATTCAACATTACCTTTTTCCTGACCGATATTTGAATTTAATACTATTAAAGGAAGCTCCTTATTTATTGCTTCAAATATAGTTACCCCTCCTGGTTTTGTTACAATAAGCAGGGATTCATCCATCATTTGATTTAAATTGTTTACATAACCGTATACTTCTATATTAGTGAAAACACAGTCAGATAGTTTTTCAAAAAGTTTTTTATTTCTTCCCGTTACTATTTTTATTTTAATATTACTGTTCTTGTCAAGCTCATAAAGTACATTTTTAGAAATATTGTCAATTCCGCTCAGTATTACCAAAATTGAATTTTTGTTTTTAACGTAAAAGCTTGTGTTTATAAATTCTTTAGTAACAGGGATACCTGTTACAATTATAATATCCCTGCTGACTCCTTTACTAATCAGTCTGTTCTTAATTTCTTTTGTAGGGACAAGATACATGTTTGTTTCTTCATAAATCCATTCCCAACTGTCTACAACATCGGTTATTACAGTAATCAGATTAATCTTTACATTATATTCTTCCTTTATCTTTGACACTATGCAAGAGCACAGGGGAAATGTGCTTATGATAACTCTAGGTTTTTTGACTAATATATATTCATAAAGCTTTTTATAACATAAGTTGCAAAAAACACTATCTATAATATTATTTTTATAATTTACCTTTATATCGTAAAATGCGTTATAGACACCCGGATAATTTTCTGTCAGCTCACTATACATTTTAGAGCTGAAGTTTTTTATTTTCGGATTCACTATTTCCAAAATATCTGAAATGACAATTTCCGCATTTTTGTTTTCTGATTCAATTTGCTCCTTTAAAGCTTTAGACACACTAATGTGCCCCATCCCAAATGATGCAGTTAATATAAGTATATCAGTCATCTAAATACTCCTTTTTCATACGTAAAAATGCAAAATATCAATTAAAGTAAATATTATGATAAAACAAAGTTTGATATTTTTAATATACTATCGCTTGCTTAAATAAAGCATAAGATTACATTAAATTTTGGTTAAAGAATATTAGACCAACCTGCAGATGAAATTGATGAATTTTATAAAGATTTGATGAATTGACGGCAATGATGGGGCGCGAGATTAGTAAAATTAAGGGGCAGACCATTTGCAGGTATGCCCCTTGAGTTTTTATGCTGGAATCTGAATCTTAACTTGACTGTTCTTCCTTTTTCTTTTTGGGGTTGGCAGGAAACCACCCCTTTTTAACTCGTTCCTCCTGATGAAATATTTCGAGGATACTCCACAGAGACGAAAAACCCGTTATTCCCAATACAGCCGATAACGTAGTGTTCTCAATGAAAAAAGATAATACCAAAAATACTATTCCTGCTAACAGAAAAGCCGGCCAGATTTTTTTACCTATGTAGTATTCTGCTTTTATAACTATGGGGTGAAACACTCCTATTATTACAAAAGACACAAGTCCCATTATAAATCCCTTAAAATTCATATATTTCTTCCATTCTATTTTTTAAATTTATATTTGTTCCGATATTCGAAATATCAGGTTTGAATAAAAAATAAGATTAACAATAAAATTTTATCTCATCAACTTTAAAATGGTCTTTCCATGCGTTACATATCATAAAAAATTGTGCAGATATAATTTCAAGTAATTCATTTAATTCATTTGTTGGAATTCTTGAGCCATTGTTAGCTATGATACATCTACCAGAAGAGGTTATCCATATTTTTGTGGCATTTGGAGTTGGCTTACCTATTCCAACATGCACATGAATTGGTTCATTGTTTTCGTTTGACCAAAAATAAACTCTATAACTACCAATTTGAAAAAGACTAGGCAATTTTAATTCCTCCGATTTCTGCATACTTAAAAAACAAATGAGCATTGCTACGCAATAAATTTTCAAAAAAATCTATTTCATTATCTGAAAAACCATCTATTTTTATCCACTTATAGGAAGGTAAAGAACATCTTGCTGTATCAAAGCCGAAATCAGTGGCTCTTTCAAAATGAACCTCCACAGTTTTTTCGCCGTTTATTTCGATAATGTGTGAATGCACAATTTCAGTTTCATCAGATAAAATCATATATGGGTACATCATATTATCACCACCTGTTATTTTATAACTTATAGGAATATTATAACCGAAAAACAATTAATTTACAAGTAATGGAAGTTATTGTTTTGGTTTGTTTTTATATCTGTCTGATTCCCGTAACTTCCGGCTTTACAAGCATCGAAAAGTTGGTGTCGTAAATTACGAAGCCGGGCTTTGCATTTGACGGTTTTCTGACGTTTATTTTTTTTGTGTAATCAACTTCAACCGTACCCGAGTTTTTGCCCTTGCTGTAATATGCCGCAATCTTTGCCGCCTCTACGTACTCGTCATCAGTTAATTCATCGCCGTTTGTTCTTATGATTACGTGAGAACCGGGAATATTTTTGGCATGGAACCAGAAATCTTCTTTTTTCGCTATTTTAAAAGTAAGGGCATCATTTTGCAAATTATTTCTTCCTACCAGTATTTCATGCCCTGCGGATGAAATATACGTTATAAAATCAGGTTTAAATTCTTTTTCTTTTTTAACCTTGGATTTTCTTTTCATTATGCCTTCGGCAATCAACTCGTTGTATATTTCGTCCAAATCATCTATAGTTTCGCAGGCTTCTATAGAATACAATATATTTTCCAGGTATTGAATTTCATTTAATGATTCACCAATTAATTTATGCAGCTCTTCCTCTGCCTTTTTAAGTTTATTGTATCTTTTGAAAAACTTTTGGCTGTTTTGAGATAAATTGAGCCTTGGATCTAACGGAATAGTTATTTCCTTTTGCTCAGTGTCATAATAGTTTACAACCTTTAATTTATGATTTTCAGGCTTTTGATGCAGGTTTGCAAGAATCAGCTCACCGTAAATTTTATATTTATCTCTGTCCTCGGCATTTAAAAGCTCATTTCTTTGCTTTTCAACCTTTTTTCGGTTACGGTCAATTTTTGTATTCATGCTTTTAATTAAGCTTGCAACTCTTTGATTAATTTTATTCTTATTATCCAGTTCATAGTAATAATCATCAAATAAGCTTCCGGGACTTTCATAATTCTTTTTGTTACAGGATCTGAGATAATCAACATCTATGCAGTAAAAGCCGTATTGCTCATTGTTTTCATCCAAATAAATATTATATGAGAAATCATTATTATTTATTTTTTTCATAACCTGATTAAAGGAATCCCACATATTTTCTTTCTGCACGGATGTAAGCTCACCTATATATGTGCTTTCATTTAAGTTTGCAATGTGACACATTTCTCTGCTTATAAAAGGGCTCAGTCCTATGAAACTTTGGTAAAAGAAATTATAAATCAGCATCCCATCGTTTGAATTATCAACAGCACTGAAAAACACATCCTTATTTGTTTCTAAAGGATTTATTTTATCTTGCTGCGGGGGAGTTACATACTTTATCCCGGGATAAATTTGTCGTACCGAACTTACATTTTCAGCAACCCTTTTTATAGAATCTATTACAACGCGCGTATCTGTGTTTATAAAGATTATGTTGCTGTGTTTTCCCATTATTTCAATAATCAATGATTTATGTACCGTAGTATCTAATTCATCCTTGCACTCGAAGGTAATTTCCAATATCCTGTCAAAATTTATTTGTTTTATATCTGTAATGTGAGCACCGCTGAGATGCTTTCTTAAAAGCATACAAAACATAGGAGGTTCTTGCGGGTTTTTTCTTGTTACGCTTGTTAAATGCAGGCGCGGACTGCTGCTTGCTGCAGTCATTAAAAGTTTATGATTTTCCCCACCGCTTCTTATTGCTATTACTATTTCATTTTTATCCGGTTGGTAAATTTTATCCACCCTTCCGTCAATTAATTTATTATATAAATTATACTTTATACTGTTTAAAAATATACCATCTAAAGACATTATGATCCTCCATTCATTCCTATGAACAAACGTAAATAGTCTGCTTTGTCATTCCGAACGCAAGTGAAGAATCCCAGGTTTTAAAATGTTGAGATTCCTCGGGCAAGCCCTCGGAATGACACGTAAGAAATGTATTTTCTATTATTATGTAATTAACATTGTAACCCAAAAATTACTTAATGTCATGATATATTTTCAATTGTTCACCCATTGTTCTCCTATCGTTGTGCTATTGTTCTCCTACTGTTATCAATATTTCTATTTACTAATTGGATTTTAGTGTTATAATAAGATAATAATATAGTAACATCAATAACAGGAGTATGAAATGGCGAATATATTTAGTATGACCGGTTACGGCAAGGGTGAACATAATGACGGAAAAAGAGTAATAACGGCTGAAATAAAGACAATTAACAACAGATATTGTGATATAAATATAAAAACTCCGAGACATTTGCGCTTTTTTGAAGATAATATAAGAAAAATCTTGAAAAACAGCGTACAAAGGGGTAGAATAGATGTATATATCAATATAGACTATTTAAACGAGTCTGATACTGTCATTGTTCCTAATCTATACTTGGCAAAGCAATACAAAGATGCCATTGACGAAGTTAAAAAGGAATTAAACATTTCAAGCAATGTTTCATTGGATACAATTATTAAATTTCAGGATGTACTTGCAGCAAAGGAAGATTCGGATGATGAGGATGAGCTTCGCATCTGTGTGGAATCCGCTATTCAAAATGCAGTTGAAAGTCTGCTGCAGATGAGACTGGCAGAAGGCAGTCAGCTTGAAAAAGATATAAAATCAAGCATGGATAAAATTCTTGTATTAATATCTGATATAGAAAAAAATTCTGAAACAATCGTGTCTGATTATAAAAATAAATTTGAATTAAGAATTAAAGAGCTTTTAGGAAGTACGCATGAGCTGGATGAAAACAGATTATATAACGAAATAGTTTTTTATGCTGATAAAAGTGACATTAATGAAGAAATCGTAAGATTCAAATCACATATGAAGCAATTGAATAATGTCTTGGCAGAAGGCGGTCCGGTAGGCAGAAAGTTAGATTTTATTATACAAGAGCTGAACAGAGAAATTAATACAATCGGTTCTAAAATCGGAAATCTTGATATAATACAAATGGTGATAGAAATTAAAAACCTATTGGAGAAAATCAGAGAACAAATACAAAATATAGAGTAGGAGATATATTAATGGCAAACAATACTATTAACATAGGGTTTGGAAACATAGCGCTGTCTAACAGAATCATAGCAATTGTAAGTCCCGAATCAGCACCTATTAAGCGTGTAATACAAGAAACCCGTGAAAAAGGAAAGCTTATTGATGCTACGTATGGAAGAAAAACAAGAGCAGTAATAATTACAGACTGTGAGTATGTAATTTTATCCGCAATACAGCCGGATACCATGGCACAAAGATTTGAACACAACAACCACAATATAAAGTAATGAGGTGTAAGGATGGACAACGGATTATTGGTGGTTATATCAGGTCCTTCGGGAGCAGGTAAAGGCACGATATGTAAACGGCTCAGGGAAGTAATGAAGGATTTGAAGGTTTCTGTTTCCGCCACTACTCGTCAGCCAAGATGGGGAGAAATCGAAGGCGAAAGTTATTTCTTTATTGATGAAGAGGACTTTATAAATAGAATTAATAATGATGAATTCCTTGAATATGCTAAAGTTTATGGGAACTTCTACGGAACTCCGAAAAAAGAAGTATTTAAACAGCTTGAAGCAGGGAATGATATAATACTTGAAATTGATATTCAGGGAGCTTTGCAGGTTAAAAAGAATTATCCAAGGGGAGTTTTCATTTTCATATTGCCGCCTTCCATTACAGAGCTTAAAAACAGAATTGAAGGACGCGGAACGGATTCTAAGGAAGTAATTCTTGAAAGAATGAAGAGTGTTTATGAAGAACTTAATTATGCTTTTGAGTATGATTATGTAGTATTAAATGATGAAGTTGAATCTGCAGTAGAAAAAATAATATGTATAATTAAATCCGAAAAAAACAGAGCTATCAGAAAAAAAGCAATAATCAACAAAATCAGAGAGGTATAGTATGAAGAGAGTTTCGATTGATGAATTAATAGATATGGTGGACAGCAGATATTCGTTGGTAACAATTATATCTAAAAGAGCAAGACAAATAATTGACGGTTCCGAGGTAATGGTAAAAACTAATACAATTAAACCGGTTGGAATTGCAATTGAAGAGTTTCACGAAAATAAATACGAGCCGATTTATGATTATGACAAATATAAAAAAGCTCTTGCAGAAAATGCAGTAAATGAATCATCAGAGCAAGCTGATGCTGATGAAGAAAAAAATAATACCGACGAATAATAATTAAAATTATGAAGTAACAATAATCAGTCTATGACTGATTATTTAATTTTACACTTACAGTTAAGAGGCAGGCATGTATAAAAAATTTGTTCAGGTAATATTAAACAACAATTCTAAAAGCATCGATCAGCTTTTTACTTACGGTGTTCCGGATACTTTAGCAGATGCTGTGGAAATTGGTAAAAGAGTGAAGGTAAACTTCGGTAATAACAAGCACATGATTGATGCATTGATTGTATCAATTGATTACTCATGCCAGATTCCCGAGCATAAAATTAAGACAATCATTGACGTACTTGATGATGTTCCTGTTGCAGGCGAAGAAATGATAAAGCTTATTTTTTGGATAAGAGAAAGATATATATGCAAGTATTCTGATGCTATTCGTCTGCTGATTCCCGCAGCGATTAAATATGAGCATAATATAGTTGTCAAAGCTAAAGAAATCAACAATGTCTCATTGAGCGACAAAGAAAAAGAACTGTATAACTTAATCAAAGATAATCCTCTGGAATTAAAAAATTTAAAAAAGCACTATACCCATAGTGATATATTTACAGTTATAGATAATCTGAAGGATAAAGATGCAATCGAAATAATAAGTAAGGACAAGTTAAAAGGAAAGGAAGCTTATGAAAAATATGTTTCCTTAATTGAGTACAAGAATATTGATGAATACGATATAAATAAAACTAAAAATCAAGTTAATATTATAAATTACCTGAAAGAGAATAAATTAGTAAATATAAAGAAGCTGTCGGAGGATTTAGGTATATCACCGGCAGTAATCAACAACTTAATTAAAAAGAATATATTAAAAGAAGAATATATTTTGTATCAAATTGAAGAAAAGAATGTTATAAAAAACGAATTAAAACTAAATGAAGAGCAAAAAAACGCATGCGAAAGTATAATTTCATCCGACAATAAAGTATTTTTGCTCCATGGTGTGACAGGCAGCGGAAAAACCGAAGTTTATATGAATATAATCGAACATTATATCAATGAAAATAAACAATCCATCATGCTTGTTCCTGAGATATCCCTTACTGCTCAAACCATAGACAGATTTGAGAAAAGATTCGGCAATAAAATAGCGGTTTTTCATTCGAAATTAAGCAAGAAAGAAAAGCTTATACAATGGACAAAGGTGCATAACAAGGAAGTAGATGTTGTAATCGGAGCACGTTCAGCTATTTTTGCACCTATCAGGGATTTAGGCGCTATAATTATAGATGAGGAGCATGAAGACAGCTATATTTCTTCAACCTCTCCCAAATACAATACAATTGAAGTTGCTATAAAAATGGCCCATAATTTGAACAGCAAGGTAGTACTCGGCTCTGCAACTCCATCTATAAATACCTACTATATGGCTCAGAAGGGTCAGATTGAAATAATAGAGTTAAAAAACAGAGTGAATAATCAAATGCCTGATATGAAAATAATAGACATGAGCAGCGAATTGGATAAAGGAAACAATACCCTCATAAGCGAAGAGCTGTATGAAAGCATTAAAAAAACTTTAATTAATAAAGAGCAGGCAATTTTATTTTTAAATAAAAGAGGTTATTCGGGATTTGTAACTTGCAAAAAATGCGGTCATGTAATTAAATGCGACCGTTGTGACGTATCAATGACCTACCACATCAAAGGCAATATGCTTAAATGTCACTATTGCGGCAGGACAAAACGGATGATGTATGAATGCCCCAAGTGCGGCAGTAAAAAAATTGAGCAGTTCAGCGCAGGAACTCAGCATGTGGAAAGATTGGTTAAGCAACTGTTTCCAAATGCTGTAACTGAGCGAATGGATGTTGATTCAATGACAGACAGGGACTGCTATGAAGATATATACAGACGATTTAAAAATGGAAGTATCGATATATTAATAGGAACCCAGATGCTTGCCAAAGGATTTGATTTTCCCGATGTTACGACGGTTGGAGTGTTGGTGGCTGATGCAATTTTAAATCTGCCCTTTTACAATGCCAGCGAAAAAACATTCCAGCTTATCACTCAGGTAAGCGGCAGAGCAGGAAGAGGCAGCAAGACAGGAAATGTATTTATTCAGACCTATGAGCCCAACAATTTTATAATAAATGCGGCTAAGAACAACAATTATGAATTATTTATAACCGAAGAGCTGAAATTAAGAAAAGAATTTGCATTTCCGCCGTTTATTAATATAATAAATATATGCCTCATATCAAAAAATGAGGATTTAGTCATAAAGACGGCAAATGAAAAGTATGAAGAAATAAAAGAAGCCGTTAAAGATATGGTTAAGGAAAGAAGCTTATTATTATATAGACCTATACCGCATTCGATTTACAAGATTAATGACGAATACAGAATCAATTTATTTATAAAGGCATCGCGAAGTAAAATGGCCGAGTTAAAGAAAATACTGAGAAGTGTATACATGGACAAAGATATAGAATATATAAAAGTAAGTATAAATATTAATACCGATACGGTTTAGATGATAGGAGGAATTATGGCTTTAAGAAATTTAAGATATGACGGAGATGAAATACTGAGAAAAAAAAGCAAGGAAATAAGCTCTATAGATGGTAGAATTTTGACTCTCCTTGATGATATGGTTGATACAATGTATGAAAATGATGGAGTTGGCTTGGCTGCGCCGCAGGTGGGAATATTAAAACGTGCCGTAGTGATAGATGTGGAAGACGGAAACGTATATAAAATGATTAATCCTAGGATATTAAGCATATCTGACGAAGAGCAAACTGCACAGGAGGGATGCCTGAGTGTGCCTGAAACAAAAGGAATGGTTTCGAGACCCATAAAGGTTACCGCTGAATACACAGATGTGGAAGGAAACTTGGTAACCATCGAGGCAGAAGGATTATTGGCTAGAGCAATTTGCCATGAGATAGATCATTTAAACGGAGTATTGTTTACAGACAAAATAATAAAAAGTAATTAAGGTGGAATTATGAACGTTATTTTTATGGGAACACCTGGATTTGCTGTACCAACTTTGAAAAAGCTTTATGAAAACGGACATGAAATAAAGCTTGTGGTTACACAGCCAGATAAACCATCAGGAAGAGGAAAAAAGCTAAAAAAATCAGAGGTAAAAGAAGCCGCTGAGGAGTTAGGATTGTCTGTTTTCCAGCCTGATAAAATAAAAAAACAAGAAAATATAGATATATTAAAATCATATGATCCTGACGTAATAGTTGTAGTTGCTTACGGACAAATATTAAACAGGGAGATTTTAACGATGCCTAAATACGGCTGCATCAATGTTCACGCTTCGCTTTTGCCTGAACTTAGGGGGGCAGCTCCGTTAAACTGGGCAATAATAAACGGTGAAACGATGACCGGAGTTACAACCATGCAAATGGATGTTGGTTTAGACACCGGTGATATGCTTTTAAAATCAGAAGTAGAAATTTGTGAAGATATGATTGTCGGAGAGCTTCATGATATTTTGATGCACAAGGGTGCGGACTTATTGATTGAAACATTAAATAAGCTTGAGAGAAATGAAATAGTTCCGCAAAAACAGGATGATTTACTTTCAAGCTATGCGCCGTTGCTTAATAACGAAAATCGTAAAATAAGTTGGAGCTCCACAGCAAAAAATATCCATGATTTAATCAGAGGACTTTCTCCGTGGCCTACCGCATATTTTACCATGGATGATAAAACCGTTAAGGTGTTTAAATCATCCTATAAAAATGATAATACTGATTATGAACCGGGTTACGTAATAAAAGCAAGTGATGAAGGAATTTTTGTTAAAGCAAAAGACGGAATTGTAATACTTAAAGAAATTCAAATGCCCGGCAAAAATAAAATTACAGTGGAAGCTTATTTAAGAGGGAACAAGTTCCCTGAACGCATTGTATTACCATAAATATACAAACTGCGAGAGGAGTGAAAACGATGACAGCACTAATGGAGTCAGAAAAAGATGTTAATGAAATTGCTAAAGCTATCGCGTCGGCTTTAAAAGTAGATGTAGAAATTGTTGATACAGAGCTCATCAGGGTAGCAGTTGTAGGAAAACTTGAGTATATGAAAGGAAAAAAATTGTTTACATCCGGCTTTAACTATAAAAGATCAATTAATACCGGAGAAAAGTATATTATTGAATTGCCGGGAGAAAATGAGCTTTGCAGAGGTTGTGAATGGCATGGCGATTGTATATATAAGATGGTTGTTTACGCCCCTATAAAAGGAAAGGATGAGGTTGTGGGTGTAATTTCATTAACAGCATTTAATGATGAACAATATGAAATACTAAAAAATAATTTAAATGCAAATCTATCCTTTGTTGACATAATGGCAAATCTTATATTTAGTAAGGTAATGGAAAATAGGATGTTTAAAGATACTCTTATTATGAAAGATAAGCTTAATCAAGTTATTAATTCAATAGACAGCGGTATTATAGCAACTGATAATGAAGGAAGAATAACACACATAAATCAGGTAGGCATAGAAAAACTTAAACTTTTCAGTAAAGAAGATATCTTGGGGATTAAATTAAAAAATATATTTCCTGCACTAGAGTATGAAAAAATTTTAAATTCAAAGGAAAGAAATCTTAAAAAGCAGGAAATATGCAATTTAATAAATTCAAAGCATGATAAGTATATAGTTAATATAAGAAAAGTATTTTTTAATAATGAACTGGAAGGAATAGTTCTTTCGTTTGAAAATTATAATAATGCCAAAAGCAGCGCTTATACGCTTGTCAGCGGAGATATACCTATAAGCACAGATGATATCATTGGACACAGTGCAGCTATGAGCAATGTTAAAAAAATGACGTTAAGAATAGCAAAAAGCAATTCCACAGTAATGTTAATAGGAGAAACAGGTACAGGAAAAGAGGTATTTGCAAGAGCCATTCATTATCACAGCTTAAGGAGAGACAAGCCCTTTGTTACCATAAATTGTAGTGCTATTCCGGATACTTTAATAGAAAGTGAGTTATTCGGATATGAAAAAGGAGCATTTACCGGAGCTAATAAACTGGGCAAACCCGGAAAGTTTGAGATAGCAAATGGCGGTACTTTATTCCTTGATGAAATTGAAGCATTACCTATACATATGCAGCCAAAATTACTTAGAGTTTTACAAGAAAAAGAAGTTATCAGAGTAGGGTCAAATGAAACATTGCCTATCGATGTAAGAATTATTTCGGCAACAAATGCAAACCTTGAGAATTCAATAAAAAAGGGGGAATTTCGTGCAGATTTATATCATAGATTGAACGTTATTCCAATCGTTATCCCGCCGCTTAGAGAAAGAAGGGAAGACATCCTTTTGCTGACAAATTATTTTATCGATAAATTTTCAAAGGTAATGGGAAGAAATATTAAAGGTATTGAAAAAGAGTTAGATACGCTTTTATTAAATTATCCATGGCCCGGTAATGTAAGAGAATTAAAAAATGCCATAGAATTTGCGATAAATCTTGAAGAGGGCGAATATATAACTATTAACAATATTCCGTTAACTATCAGAGAGTTTAGCGAACCTCAAGAAACTAAAGAACAAACATTGAAGGAAATTGAAAATTATCATATTAAGGAAGCCCTGAACAAATACGGCTGGGATGAGAACGGTCGGCTTTTAGCAGCAAAAAAATTAGGTATAAGCAGAGCTACTATTTACAGAAAAATTAAAAATCTATAACATCTCAACTTGATACAAGCATATCAAGTTGAGATGTTAACGATATCATTAGTTTTTTGATAAATACAGCAAGAATACTTTGTGAACATGTATCAAATTGAGATGAAAAATTAATTCTTTAATGCTTTGAATTAGTTTTTTTTATTATAAAAATATATATTAAAAAAAATCAAAGCTTAGTTTTCAAACGTAAAACAAACGTTTCCAATATATAATTTTATTTTTAATAGCAGTTGGTATAGATTTTGCTAATTATAACTTATAGCAACTTCGTAAAATGATACGAAAAATAAAATTATTTTGGAGGATATAGTATGAAAGGCAAAAGAACAACTTTTCTTTATTTATCAGAGCCGGACATGATTAAAGCAGGAGTACTTGACGGTAAACAATGTGTTCAGGCTATCGATGACATGTTTAAGGTTGTAGGGGAAGGCGATTATATTATGGGAGGCTTAAGTGGAAATGAACATGGACAACGTATATATTTCCCGCCAGAAAAGCTGTTTCCTAATATGCCTGTAGCCGGCCCTGATCGTCGTTTTATGGCAATGATAGCCTATCTTGGTGGTAAATTTAATGTTTGTGCAGAAAAATGGTATGGTTCTAATATTGAAAACAGCAAACACGGTCTTCCAAGATCAGTCCTGATTGTTGTTTTAAATGATGTAGAAACAGGTGAGCCATTAGCAATTATGTCAGCTAACCTTCTGAGTGCAATGAGAACAGGTGCTGTTCCGGCAGTCGGAGCAAAATATCTCGCAAGCAAAAATGCAAAAATTGCTGCTTGTATAGGTGCCGGCGTTATAAGCAAGGCTACTATAACCTGCATGAAGGCCGCTCTTCCTCAGTTGGAAAAAGCTTTGGTTTATGATTTATTTACCGAAAAATCAAAAGCTTTTTGTGAAGAAATGAGCGAAAAATTGGGGTTTCAATTTGAAGTTGCTGATTCAATGGAAGAAGCCGTCAGAGCAGCTGACGTAATAACTATTGCGACAGCCGGAAAAAGCAAACCAATACTTAAAAAAGAATGGGTTAAGCCAAATGCTTTTATTGCTACACAAGGTACCGCTGACATTCCGGATGATTTATTTACTTCTTCCCGTATAGTATTTGATGAAACACAGATGCATAAATCTTGGAAAGAGGAAGAAGAAGCAATTCCGGAGGAACATGCTTCCAAGCGTCTTGGTTTCCCTGGTGCAGGGGTATTTCGTTTATGTGATGAAGGTAAAATCAATCTGTCAGATATTTGCGACCTAAGTAAAATAGCTTATGGAACAGAACAAGGCAGAACAAATGAAGATGAAAGATTTATATTAATAGTCGGAGGAATGCCTGTTGAAGATGCTGCATGGGGTCGTGTTCTTTTTGATAATGCCGTTCAAATGGGAATAGGTCAGGAATTGGTTCTTTGGGAAGAGGCATATTGGAGGTAAAACTTTATAAAAGGTTAACGTTTTACTACCGGAAGAAGAGGCGAAAATTAACAAGTTAATAATGGTTACAGTAATAAATTGTAAATTGATTATAACTATCTTATATAAGGAGTGAGAATAATGCAAGATACAACATTAAGGTTAATAGTGCTTATAGGTTATTTACTTTTTCTAATGGGCGTTGGGCTTTATCAGGGTTCAAAGGCGAAGTCCTCTGCTGATTATAACATGGGCGGTCGTAACATACCTGGATGGGCGGCGGCTCTTTCTGAAAGAGCAACAGCAGAATCGGCATGGTGCCTTGTGGGTTTTCCGGGTTTTGCTTACTCAGCCGGATTAGTGACCATCTGGACAGCTCTCGGCTTAGCTCTGGGAAACATTATTGCTTGGACTGCAATAGCTAAGAGGATGCGAAAGGAAGCAGAACGCTACGATGCACAGACATATGTGGACTGGATCGCAAAAAGGCACAATAAGAGCAAGGCTGCGACTGTGGTACGTCTTGTGGGAAGCTTTATTATAATTTTTATGTTCGCGTTTTATGTTGAGGCGCAGATTATTGGCGGGGGTAAAACTCTTAATGCACTTTTTGGCTTGAATCCAACTACCGGTATTCTGCTTACGATGGCAATAATTGTACCCTACACTGTGTGGGGTGGCTTTCAGAGCGTTGTTTATACAGACTGTATTCAATCAATTATCATGATATTCACATTAGTCATAGTACCGATAATCGGAATTATTTACATAGCAAATGCTCCGGCAGGAACTGTTTATGCTCATTCGATAGTAGAAGCCCTGAAAATATCCGGTCCCACTTATAGCAACTGGTCCTATGGACTTAAGGGCATTTTGGCAGGTATGGCCATAGCCAGCGAATTTGCCTGGATTATTGCTTACCTTGGAGGGTTACCGCATCTTACGGTTCGTTTCATGTCTATCAGAGATGATAAGCAGTATAAGATTGGCAGAAACATTGCTTGTATCTGGACTGTTGTAGGCTACACAGGTGCAGTCCTTATCGGTCTGGTAGGTCTTGCAATATTTGGACCTGGTGCTTTCAGTGACGCTGAATTGATTATGCCCACTGTTTGCTTAACGGTTCTGCCTCCTTTCCTGGCTGCGCTTTGTGTAACGGGAGCCATAGCAGCTATGATTTCAACGGCAGACTCCATGTTAATCGTAACATCTTCTGAGTTTTGTGAAAATATTTTGAAGCCGGCAATTCTGAAAGGCAAATCCATTGAGCCGAAGAAGGAGCTTTTCATCTCCAGATGTGTTACGGTTGTGGTTGGTCTTGCAGCTACCGTTCTGCCGTTTATTATACCATCAAATATGATTCACAATATAGTATCATTCGCTTGGGCAGGCATGGGAAATCCTTTCGCCGTTGTTACTTGCTGCACCCTGTTTTGGGATAAGTACACAGGTAAGGCAGCTGTATGGACTATGGTTGTAGGCTTCCTTGGTACTGTTTTATGGCAGATTTCACCTATGAACGCATACTTGAATTCACGTCTTGTGGGTGTAATCCCTGCTTTGATCGCAGCTTATGTTGCAACGAAGCTGACGTACAAAACAGACGGACATGATGCTGTGGAAATTACTGCAAACTAAGTGTAACAAAATTAATTACAATTTTAGGATTAAGTGCAAAAAACTGAACCTAAAATTGTAGTTATTTAAAGACTTTCGGACTTTATGTAAGTACTATAAGATTATTAGGAGGGCAAAATGCGAATAAAACAACATCCGGTACTAACCAGTATTGTAAAAAAAGAGGTGGAGTTTACCTTCGAAGGAAAAACCTATAAAGGATATGAAGGTGAGCCCATAGCTGCTGCCTTGCATGTCAACGGTGTAAGGGTTTTAAGACATGATCATCGCCCAAGAGGTTTCTTTTGTGCAATTGGAAACTGTTCTTCCTGCTTGATGGAAGTTGACGGAGAACCAAATGTAAGAGTTTGTGTTGAAGAGTTAAGAGAAGGAATGGTTATTAAAATGCAAGAAGGAAAAGGAAAATTAAAAGGTGGTGAAGCATAATGTTACATACAGAGATAGCAATAATAGGCGGCGGACCGGCTGGAATGTGTGCGGCAATAGCTGCTGCAGGTCAGGGAGCGAGAGTGACCTTATTTGATCGCGGGAAGAGATTAGGCGGACAATTAGTTAAACAAACACATAGATTTTTTGGTTCGGAAAAAGAATATGCAGGTATCAGAGGAATAGATATTGCAAAAATTTTATGTGATGAAGTAGAAAAAAATAAGTTAATAGACGTAAAAACTGATACAACGATACTTGCTATCTACAATGATGGTGTTATCACTTATGAAGAAGGAAAAAATTACAAGAGAATTACAAGCGAAAAAACTATAATTGCTACAGGCGCTTCAGAAAAAATGCTTTTGTTCGAAAATAATGACTTACCCGGAGTATACGGTGCGGGAGCTGTTCAGACTTTAATGAATGAGCATATGATTGTACCGGGAAATAAAGTATTAATGATAGGTGCCGGAAATATAGGGCTTATCGTATCCTATCAATTAATGCAGGCCGGTGTAAAGGTGGAAGCTATTATAGATGCATCTCCAAATATAGGAGGATACTTAGTTCATGCTTCTAAAGTAAAACGTTTAGGTGTGCCCATACTTACTTCTCATACAATAAAAAGAGCATTAGGAAAGGAATCTGTTGAGGGGGCAGTTATCTGCGAATTAGATGAAAAGTGGCAGCCTGTTTCGGGAACGGAAAAGGAATTAAATGTGGATGTAATATGCCTTGCAGTAGGATTATCTCCTCAAAGTGAACTGCTAAGACATACCGGCTGTGAAATGAAGTATATTCCAGGTCTTGGAGGATATGTTCCAATGCGGAATGAAAACCTTCAAACTACTGTTAATGGTATTTATGTTGCAGGAGATACGGCAGAAGTAGAAGAGGCAAGCAGTGCGATGGTTGAAGGAACAATAGCAGGTCTTTCAGCCGCAGAATCTTTAGGATATGGAAAAAATATTTCAGAATTGAAAAAAAGCTTTATAAATGATCTTGATAGTTTGCGATCGGGTGCAGTAGGTGAAAAAATAAGATCAGGTATACAAAAACTGGGCTGTTAGGAGGTGCATTATGTTTAAAAAAACCGGTGTGGCAACTAAAAATATGGTGGAGGAAAAGCTGCCGTCAAAAGAAATAAGAGAAAAGGGACCATATGCAATATTTGAGTGTTTTCAGGAAATTCCATGCAATCCTTGCTCAACCGTATGTAAATCAAATGCGGTTAAAGACTTTGAAAATATAAATAATATTCCGGAAGTAGATTGTGAGAATTGTACGGGCTGTGCTTTATGTGTAAGCATTTGTCCGGGACTTGCTTGTTTTGTAATTGATGAAACATATTCAGATAATGAAGTTTTGATAAAATTGCCTTATGAGTTTTTACCTTTACCTGAAGTAAACAGCATCGTAAATGCTTTAGACCGGGAAGGAAGAGTTGTCGGTAAGGCTAAGGTTCTCAAGGTGCAAGACAATAAAAAACTTGATCATACCAATATAGTTACTATTTCAGTTCCTAAAGAAATATTTCTCGATGTCAGAAACATAGGATTGGAGGAGAAATAATATGGATGAAAAAAATATATATTTATGTCGTTGCGAAAACTTTACGTTGAAAGAATTACATGATCTGTTGGATTCCGGAATTACATCCATGGAAGAAATTAAGAGACTTTCCCGTGGAACTATGGGACCTTGTCAGGGAAAAACATGCAGAGATTTAATAGCTAAAGAAATTGCAAATTACCTAAATAAAGATATGTCAGAAATAGATATGCCTACTTATAGGGCTCCGGTAAAACCAGTTAAGCTCGGAGAAATTGCAGGAGGTAATAAAAATGCGTAAAAAGGCAGATGTTGTTGTTATAGGCGGTGGGTCTATAGGTTGTTCAGTTGCCTATAACTTAGCTAAAAAAGGATTTAAAAATATTGTTTTACTGGAAAGAAAATATTTATCAAGTGGTTCGACAGGAAGGTGTGCTGCAGGAATAAGACAAATGTGGGGAACAGAAATGAATTGTCTTATTTCCAGAGGAAGTGCGGAAATTTTTAAAATATTAGGAGAAGAAACAGGCTTTGGTGATGTAGAATTCAGACAAAGCGGGTATTTGTTAACTACGTATGATCCATCGCAAACGGAAAGATTAAGAAAGAATCTTGCGGTTCAGCATAAATTAGGTATAAATTCTCATATGATTACTCCGAAAGAAGCAAAGGAAATAGTGCCTTATGTTAATACTGAAGGAATGGATGCTGCGTTTTTTTGCCAGGAGGATGGTCATATAAATCCATTTAAAGCAACATTTGCATTTGCAAAAGGAGCACAGGATTTAGGGGTGGAAATAAGCAGGTATAATGCGGTAACCGATATTAAATATAAAGACAGGAAAATAACCTCGGTTGTTACGGAGGAAGGAGAAATTTTGACAGATGCAGTAGTCAATGCGGCTGGTGCATGGTGTAAAGAAATCGGTAAAATGATAGGCTTATCACATCCGGTTGAACCGGAAAGACATCAGATTTTAATTACTGAGCCGTTAGAAGAAATGATAGGTCCATTGGTTATGTCATTTGCTCATGACTCATATATACAGCAGGTTCCGCACGGCGGGTTCATAATGGGCTATGGAAATCCTGATGAGCCAAAAAAAATTAATTTTAATCATGACTGGAACTTCTTGGAGCAAATGGCCAAAAAGGCTGTTTTTCAGCTTCCTGTCTTAAAAGATGTAAGATTTGTAAGACAATGGGCAGGCCATTATGAAATATCTCCTGACGGTCAGCCGATTTTAGGTTCTGTACCCGAAATGGATAATTATTTTATGGCATTAGGATGCGGTAAAGGATTTATGCTATCACCGATGATAGGTAAACTGATAGCTGAAAAAATGGCTGGAGAAGTTACTTCATTGCCGATTGATTCATTAAGCATTGAAAGATTTGCTAAAGGTGAATTAATTGTAGAAACAGGTGTAGTTTAATTCATAAAATAGATAGGAGTTGAGTTATTGTTATGACTTTAAGGTTTGAGAACGAAACTTGTTCGGGATGCAAAGCTTGTCAGTTGGTATGTACTTTACATAATTTCAAAGAAATAAATCCATCAAAAGCTATGCTGAATGTTCATGGCAGGTTTCCGGCACCGGGAAAATATCATGTTGATGTTTGCAATCAGTGCGGTGAATGTGCCGAAGCGTGTCCCGTAGAAGCCATAAAGCTCGAAGATGGTACATACATTATAGATTATGATATATGTATCGAGTGCTTAATATGTGTTGATGTATGTCCCACAAATGTAATGAAGGTAAATAAAGAAGATAATACTCCATATAAATGTAACAATTGCAGACAATGTGTGGAAATATGCCCAAGAGATGCTTTGATATTTGAACAGGAAGGAGCATAAATATGATATACGGATATGCGGGTACTACTTTAAGGATTGATTTAACTGATGAAAAGATAATTAAAGAGCCCCTGAAACAAGAATGGGTTGATGGATATATAGGCGGAAGAGGTTTTACCGCAAAAATATTGTTTGATGAAAATCCTCCTGATGTAGATCCCTATGACGAAGATAATATTTTCATAATAGCGATGGGACCATTGAGCGGACATCTTTTACCTGCAAGCGGAAAGACCCATTTCGGCACTAAATCCCCGGCTACCGGAGGATATGGCGACAGCAACATGGGCGGACATTTCGGAGTTAATATGAAATATGCAGGATATGACGTTATGATTTTAAAAGGTAAGGCAAAACAACAAAGCTATATCTTTATAGAAGATGATAATGTAGAAATAAGACCGGCAGAACAATATTGGGGCAAAGGTTCCACACAGGTAGAAGAAGAATTAAAAAAGGAACTTGGAGAGGACTTTCAAATTTTAACAATAGGACCGGCAGGTGAGAATCTTGTTAAATTTGCATGTATATCCCATGATTTTGGCAGGCAGGCAGGAAGAATCGGAATAGGAGCTGTTCTTGGCTCCAAGAATATTAAAGCAATAGCAGTAAAGGGAACGAAAAGCATTCCTGTATTCGATCCCGCAGGACTTTTACAAAAGGGTAAAGAAACATACGCTGCATGCAGGGCAAAACCCGGATTTACAGCATGGACTCCTCAGGGAACTGCCGGCATTACAGATTGGTGCAATAACGTAGGTGCTTTGCCCACAAGGAATTTTAAAACTTCATATTGCGATTATGCTGATAAAATAAATGGTCAGGCAATATTAAAAGAATTAAAGATAACCGATAAAGGCTGTTTCGCATGTCCTATACCATGCGGTAAATACGGATTTGCTAAAACCAAATTAGGTAATGCATATGTGGAAGGTCCTGAGTATGAAACATTATCCCTTCTTGGAAGTAATTGTGAAGTTAAGGATATACATGAAATTGCATACTTAAACTATATTTGTGATGAATTAGGATTAGATACTTGTTCAGGTGGTGCTGTTGTAAGCTTTGCACTTGAATGTTATGAAAAGGGCTTAATTTCAAAAGAAGATATGGGAATGGATGTAAAATTCGGTGATTTGGAATCCATAGTACATATACTAAAAATAATAACAGAAAGAAAAGGCATTGGAAATGCTTTGGCAGATGGAGTTAAGGCTGCCGCAGAAATAATCGGCAACGACAGTGACAAATTTGCAATACATGTTAAGGGTTTAGAATGGACCGGTTATGAAAGCAGAAATGCACCTGGTATGATGCTTGGGTATATGACTGCTGATATAGGAGCACATCATGGCCGCTGCTGGGTTTTAGGCAATGACGTGGCAGGATCCGCTGATGCAGGCAATGTAACTGATTTAATTACATCGAAGCAAAATACAACTACATTATCAAAGGCAAAGCATGAGCATGTGGTACCGATAGTTTTAAAAAGCCAGCATACCCGTCCGGCATTTGATATATTAGGAACATGCAGATTGCAATATATGGAAATAGGTCTTGAAACAGATTATTATGAGGATTTGTTCTATACAATTACAGGGAAAAAATTAAAATGGGATGAGTTATTAAAATTATCCGAAAAAATATGGACCTTAAACAGAATGTATAATTTTAGAGAAATCAGCGATTTTGGCAGAAAATATGATTACCCGCCTGCAAGATTTTATGAAGAGCCAATACCTGACGGACCTAACAAAGGACATTTTATAGCATTAGACGTTATAGAGCAAATGCTTGACGAATATTATTCTGCAAGGGGTTGGGATAATAATGGTTATCCAACCGAAGAAACCTTGATAAATTTTGGATTAGCTTAAAAAATTGAGGATTATGCCTATGAAAGTTACTTTAAAGCTATCTGAAAGCTTATTATCAATTTATAAAGAAACAGAAAAACCATTACAAGAAATTATGGTGCTTAATTTAGAAAATCCATCTACCTTGCGAGAGATACTAATAAAAGCGGATATTAACCCATTAATGGTGCCAATGATAATCATAAAAAATCAAAGATGCAAATCTTTAGATTATTTAATTAAGAATGATGAAACAATTACCCTGATAGGTCCCTTAGCAGGGGGATAAGCAATTACCGGGGATTTCATCATTTGCAAGAGTAAAAATATGGGAATAAACTTGACAATGTTTTTTAGTTAAGTTATAATTAATTTAAATAAAAGGAACTGCCGAATAAACGGTCAGCTCCCATGAGTTGGTTAAAATAACCGCATCAGTTTAGGGACTATGGCGGTTATTTTTATACTCCGGTTTCCCTTTTATGTATAAAAAAATTATTTAGACTTGTCTTTAGACAAGGCAATAATTGATACTATCAGTGCTCCGAATGCAAACATACATATCAAAGCTTCATAAGTAACCAAATTATCACCTCCCTTTTCGGGGAGCCAACCGCCTATCCGTCATGGCAATTCCTTTGACAAATTATACCATAATGTTACATTTAATTCAATATATTTTAAACACTTTAAAAAAATGTTTCATATGCAATACTCAGAGCTTAGCAGTAAATTTTAAATTATTGAAATCAATTGCAAAAATATGAAAAATATGGTATTATTTAAGTGTAATATTGTTCAAAAACACACAAATTTTTATTGATAGGATTTTATATTTTATAAATATCATAAGATTAGGGGGAAATATATGCGTATAAAGCAGCCTAAACCTATATCGTACAGGGATTAATCGATGGGATATATCAGAAAACCTGAAATTTGAGCGAAGCGAAAACAATAATCTATTATTTGTACTTGCGGATACTCGTACATATTCCGCCGGAGAATTGCTTATGTCTGCATTACGGAATAAAGACAATGTTATTTTTGTGGGAATCAACAGTGCAGGTGCATTAATGAATGATAATGGAGTCAAAATTGTACTTCCAAATTCAAAAATAAATATTCAGTGTGGTTCGGTATTGAGATTCGACTATGATGAAACAGTATTTTCAGAAGAAACCGGATTTCGCCCCGACATATGGGTTGGGACCGATTCTTTGGAGCATACTCTTAATTTGATTTCATATTATAGATTAAACAAATAATATTGACGCCCTTTGATTAAATTAACGTGGAGGTATTGAGCATATGATAAAAAAACGACTGATTATTTTTCTGACAATTTGTCCTCTTGTAATGAGTATGATTGTATCCGGATGTAAAGCGGAGACATCATCTTTTAATGAAGAAATGCCTGTTGCCGATAACACTTTGGTATGGAATTTATCATCAGAGGATATTACTTTCTGGGATCCTCATTCAAGTGCCAGCAGTGTGGTATATGATATTAACAGACAGATTTTTGAAGGATTGACCGTATTGGGGGAGAATGGTTACGAATTAGGTGCAGCAGAGAGCTTTACGGTGTCTCCCAATGATGAAGGAGTAGAAAATACCGTATATACATTCGAAATTAGAAAGGATGCAAAATGGTCCGACGGCAAGGATTTAACTGCCTATGACTTTGAATATTCTTTCAAACGAGCATGCGGACAGAAGGGCAGTGGTCTTTCTGCTATGTTGGGATTGTATATAAAAGGAGCAGAGGATTATATAAACGGAAAAGGCAATGAGGATGATATAGCGGTAAATTCAATTGATGAAAAAGTTTTTAAAATAGAACTCAGGGAGCCGGTGCCGTATTTTCCGCAAATAGCGGCAATGCTTTTTCCTGTAAGGCAGGATGTTGTGGAAAGCAACGGGGAAGGATGGGAAACAAATCCTGATACTTGCATATCAAACGGACCATATACCATTTATTTTTATGAGCCGGGCTCGTATATACTTTTGTCAAAAAATAATAATTATTATGACATGGATAGTGTTAAAACACCATATATTAAGTGCCTGATAAACAATTCATACAACAATGAATTTTCTCATATTATGATGATTTACCCCAATAATGACATGAAAGACGATGATATGCTCTTTACAGATTATATCGGTACATCTTGGATATGGATAAATACTAAAAAAGAACCTCTCAATGATATTAACGTAAGAAAAGCACTTTCTTATGCAATTGACAGGCAATATTTATGTGAGAATTTGTATTATGGAAGTATTCCGGCACCGGGAATCATACCTCCGGATATGAGGTTGCATGACGGTGTTGTTGGGGATAAAAGAGTAGGAACTAATTATATAGACACGGTAAATCCTCAAAAAGCAAGAGGACTAATAAGCAAAACAGAATATAAGGATGATTTTCCGGAGATTGAATTAACGGTCATCCGTGAATATGAGGGGCAGCTTTTTAAAAGCATGATTGAAAATAATGCGGATATAAAAATAAAGCTTAATATAGTTTCCTTTGAGGAATTGTTAAAAAAAGACCGTGAAGGTGATTACGAGATGCTTTATAGCTCTTGGGCAGCAGACTATTATGATCCTATGGCATACCTTGCAAATTTTATATCTAACTCAGGAGATAGCAGTAATTCATGGTATAGCTATGATTTTGAAGAAGCAATAGAAAATTCCTTAAAAGCAGAAGGAAAGGAAAGAGACAATTATCTGATGCAGGCGGAGAAAATATTGATTGATGAGCTGCCTGCAATTCCGCTGAACCATTATTGTAGAATCTATCGTTTTAATAATAAAGCAGTGGAAAATTTGAAATGTGATGTAATGGGAAACCTAATAATAAAGGGCTGCGAACTGAATTTGGAAGAAGCCGGACTTAAACAGGCAAAGGAAGAAATAGATAAAAAGGGATATTATGAGGACAGTGGTGGATACAAATTTGATAAGTATATTGTAAGTGAGCATTTTGAGCTTTATTACAGCTCGAACGATGAATCAAATGAAGGGTTCGCTTCAAGCTCCGTTGAGATATTGGAAAAGAACTATGACAGAATATTGAAATTTTTAGATGTAAAAGAAAAAGATATGCCAAACGTAAAGGTGTATATGTATGATCAATATGAGCCATTAAGGCAGGTAACACTGAAGGATGCAAGCTTTGACGGTGATGCAATGGCAATGGATGCCTTTCAGGGAATAGCAATAGGTAAGGACACTATTTATTTCACATTAAAAAGCAAAAGTGAAAAGTATACTGATATAGGACCACTTATATTGCATGAATTCACTCATACTGTGACCTATGCTTTGGTAGGCGAAAAGACACCTCCTGCATGGTTGTGGGAAGGAACGGCAATGTATCTTGCGGGACAGGGAAGCAGTGATAAGTCTCATTACAACTATCTGCTGCAGACAGGTCTTCCCAAACTATATGAGCTAAATGACAGTAATAGTCATTACAAATACACATACGGTCACAGCTTGGTAGAATTTATCATTGGAACATATGTCAGAGAAAAGCTTGTTGAATTACTTAAGGAAGGTGGAGATTTAGAAAAGGTTCTTAATATTACTGAAAATGAATTAAGAGATGAATGGACAGAATTCTATAAAACAAAAATAGGTGAAAATTAAGGTCTCTATCGGTCTAATTTGCTTGACGACAACAGTCCAACTGATAACTTGGGCGGTTAACTTTTTTCTCGAATAAGCTGTTTTTTACAAAGAATTGTCCGATATATATCAAGGAAATGACTGAAAATGACATAATATCGGAGGTATCAATGAAACAGTTTAGAAAAATAGGATTACTTCTGCTTGTGACGGCAATATTCTTCACAGGCCCTGCGTATGCAGCAGGAGTATATACGAGCGAGAGCATTAACGGAATAAAAATCAATCATGTGGACATAAAAATTGAGAACAATATAAAGCCTGTGGTTCTTAATGCCGGCAATCAGATGAATACCACGGATTCGCTGGCAAATATGGCTAAAAATGCAGGAGCTTTTGCAGCAATAAACGGAACATATTTTGAAGCGTATGGCGGAACACCCGTTCCGTGGGGAACCTTGATTAAAAATAATAAAGTACTTCATATAAGCAATGGAGGCTCCGTTGTTGTAATAACATCCGAAGGCAGGCTCATAGTGGACAGACTTTCCTTTGAGTTTGAAGGATATGTAAATGGTGTATACAGGGCCATCCCATGGAGGATAAACCATCCGAGTCCCGAAGCGGAAGCGATAACAATTTTTACTCCCGAATACGGAACTACGGTAAACGTATCAGATGGAGCAAAGGCAGTGGTTGTTACAAACGGAAAGGTTACAGACATAGTGACCTGGGATTTTAACATTCCGGTCGATGGCTTTGCAATTTTGTACAACTCCTCGTCTGCATATCTTGTTGATGAGCGTTATAAAATAAATGACGAGGTATATTACAAGGTGAAAATAAACACTACATTTACCAGCCCGGAGGATTGGGACGATATAGTATGCGGATTGGGAGCAGGTCCCAGCCTGATAATAAACGGTGTGATAACAGCTGACGGATCGGCGGAAGGATTTGCTGATGCCAAAATAAATATAAACAGTGCAGGAAGGTCGTTCATAGGAGCAAAGTCTGACGGAACCATAATAATCGGCAATATGGGTTCTGCCACAATAGCAGGTGCAGCGGAGGCATGCAGAAGTATGGGACTCGTGAATGCAATGTGCCTTGACGGAGGCGGTTCCATAGCATTGTACTATCCTTCGTCAAATATAAATATGTCCGGCAGAAAAATAAACAACGCTCTGGCATTTGTGGAAGAAAAGGAAGCAGTAATAACGGCGATACCAACATCATCTCCCGTTATAATAGACGGAAAAACAGTAACACTTGACGTTTACAATATTAACAACAATAACTATTTTAAGTTAAGGGATATTGCGATGCTTCTTAACAACAGTGAAAAGCAGTTTGGTGTTGAATGGGATGCAAGTAAAAATGCAATCAATCTCATTACTGACAGTCAGTATATATCTGTAGGAGGAGAGCTGTCGGAACTGAAGGACAGAAATATAAAAAGTGCATCTGTGGCTAAATCGGATATTTATATAGACGGAATAGCAGCACAGTTGACAGCATACAACATAGATTCGAGCAGCTATTTCAAGCTGAGGGATATAGCCGAATATCTGAATTTCGATGTAGATTGGGATAGCACCACAAATTCAATTGTTATAAGTACAAAGTAACCATATTATCACCCCTCTTTCAGGTAGTTAACTGCCTATCCGTTGTGGCAATTTCCTTGACATATTATACTATAATATTGCAATATATTATAGTTATACTATGGAACAAATTTGTTATGCGAACGTCTTACTAAATGGTATACTAGTATTGATGTAAGCAAAAAGGAGTGATGAGAATTGGAGAAAAAAGTAATATTTATATCTTTATTGGTAATTAGTATATTGTTAGTTTTAATCGCAGGATGTTCGGAAAATAAAACGGCAGAACTTAAGGCGGGAAGATATGTTGTGCCGGGCAATGAATTGGTATTATCACCGCAGGTTATACTCAATGAAAATAATGAATACAGTTTTATCAGGAGTCCATATATATCATTTTTGCCTACAGGAAATTATTCTATTGAGGATAATAAGCTTATACTTCATGCAGGCGAAAGCAAAGCATACATATTTACAATTGATGGAGAAAGTTTGATTTTTGAAAACGATGAGGATTTAATTAAAAAGGGAACCTTATTTGTTTTTTATGATGACGAAACATTTAGCACAGAGACAAAAATTACACATGCTGCTGATTGAAAATATAAATATTGGAGCTTATTATGAAAAAAATAGTGATATGTGGATTGTTTTTTCTTTTATTAATTGTATCAATAAGTTATAATACAGTGATAAAAGTTGAAGATATAATAAAACCATACTCTGTAGAAAAATTACCCGATGAAATAAAGACATATATATTTTTTTCCATCCATTCAAGCAAAGAATTGAATGTAGACGGATATGAATCGAAAAAAGAAATTATTGATTTGCTAAGCAGTATAAAAGTTAAAAAGGTGTTAATTTCTCCCCAAGCATATTCGCCGAAGTTAAAGGAAACATACCATATATTTTTATATAATTATGAAAATGAAATAAAAACTCTTTATGTTAATATTTTAGATAAAAAATATATCAGAGTAAATGATATTACGTATAAAATGCAGAATAATCCTGATTTATCAAGTATATACAATTCAATAATTATGGCACAACCGAAAGGTCTTATTGATAAGTTTTACTATGATTTGATAGAAGATAATTAATATATTAATTTGACTGTAGATAGTTTCTCTTCAGGGAGTTAACCGGCCTATCCGTCGTGGCAATTCCTTTGACATTTAAGGGGGAGCCTAAATATATTTTTAAAGAATTAAAAAATATGATAAGCTATAACGTAATTTTAAATTATCTAAAAGATAAAGTAAAAAAATATTTGAGAGGAAATTAAAAATGAAACCAGAGATTAACCTTATCACAATTTGGACAGATGATATAGACAGGATGAGAAATTTTTATAATCAGGTTCTTGGATTTAAAATTAACAATGATCTTGGCAATTACGTTGAATTTGAAAACAATGGAGCAAGATTTGCTATTTGTTTGAGAAATGTTATGTATGAATATAGCGATGAATACAGAAAAAAAGCAGTCGGACAGTCCTTTGAGCTTGCTTTTCCATGCGAGCAGCCAGATGATGTTGATCAATCCTTTGAAAAGTTAGTTGCGATGGGGGCAACTCCAATTCATGAACCACAGGACATGCCGTGGAATCAAAGAACCGCATTGTTTGCTGATCCCGACGGCAATATACATGAAATTTTTGCGGAGATTATTTAGGTAATTTTTATTTAAAAATGGTTTTATTGTAAGTGATGAGGAGCATCTATGAAATCTATTTCAGATGATAATGAACGAGTTATTGAATTTAACTATATAGACAGTGATATGATAGAAGAAATACGGCAGCTTTTTTTGGAATATGCGGAATCTTTAGGAGTAGACTTAAATTTTCAGGATTTTGAGTCAGAGATTAACTCACTTCCCGGAAAATACGAACCGCCTGACGGAATTTTGATATTGGCATCAGTTAACGGTAAATCGGCCGGTTGTGTTGCTCTTCGCAGGCTTTCAAAAGATATATGTGAAATGAAAAGACTCTATATTCGTGATGAATATAGAAGATTGGGAATAGGTAAAAAGCTCATTGTTATGATAATCGAAGAAGCAAAAAAATTAAAATACAGATATATGAGACTTGATACTCTTCCGACAATGAAAAAAGCACAGGAGCTGTATGCTTCATTAGGATTCTATGATATAGAACCATATGTCTATAACCCCATTGAAGGAACAAGATTTTTGGAGCTCGTATTGTAGGACTATATAAAATTTATAACTGTTGAGGTGGAAACCTTAACGGTTTTTTTGTAATTGAAATTATTGTAAAAGTAATCCCATATTAAGGTTGACAGAACTACTACTATGCGGTACAATATAGTTAACTATTATGCAGTGCAAGGTAGGTGAAGAACGTGGTAGATAAATCACAATTATTACGAGGAACATTGGAAGGATGCATAGTAAAAATAATCGGTGACGAAGAAACGTACGGGTATGAAATAATATCCCGTTTACAGGATTATGGTTTTGATGATGTAAGAGAAGGCACAACCTATCCAATTTTGGTAAGACTTGAGAGAAAAAAAATCATAACGTCCAAGTACAAAGAATCTCCTCTTGGACCAAAAAGAAAATATTATTTCCTAACTGAAACAGGGAAGGAATTTTTAAATGAATTTCAGACGGTGTGGAACGATGTAAAGGAATCAGTTGATAAAGTATTGAAAGGGGAATAAATATGTTTATGAATGAAATGCTCTTACTTAAAAAAGAAAATGAAGCACAAATAAAAACATTAAGAGATGACGATGTACAGACAATAAAAGATATCATGAAGGGCATGAGTATATTTAAGGTCAATTCTTATGATGCACAGGTAATAAAAAGAGATCTGATTGGTATGGCTCAGGAATTTGAATTAAGAAATAAAACCTTACATGATGCAATCGGGAGTGACGTAAAAGGCTTTGCTCAGGATATTATAAAAAACAGCGGAGGGCCATGTAGATACGAAATCTTTTTGGGATTTTTTATAAAGCTGTCAGGGTACTTTTTTGCTTGGTTTCTTGTATTGGCTGTTGGTGCATATAGTGGAAATTTTGTCTGGAATGCTGATCCGATTATGATTGTATTTTACTTCGCCATGGTAATACTCAGCTTTATAACAGAGGGGCTGATAAACCCTGTGTTCAGCATGGAAAAAGGATTTAAGAAAGAAATTGGTTCAATAATCCCCATATCATTGTTTTTAGCGGTATCAATTATGTTCTACTTTATGTACGACAAGCAGAACATAAGAGAAATTAATACAGGTTATATAGTGATTACATCAGGAGTTTCATACCTTATAGTAAAATACCTAAATACTAAAAATATTAATAAGCTAGCAAGTAATAAAAAGAACTTTATACAGGATTTAAGTTAATTGATGTAAAAAGAATTCAAAAGAATTCTGGGGAAGGGCACGAAAAGGTCCGTCCCCGAAATGCCGGAATGCCTTTTTGTTATTTTTTTAATTTATTGTAACAGGTTTTCCGTTATGCTATGATAATTTAAACATATTTCTACATATATACTTAATCAAGGAGTGAATTAATGAAATATATCGAAAGTATCAGCGATGATGTATATTTTAATCTTGCTTTAGAGGAATATATATTTAATAATTTAAAAGATGATACGTACTTTATGTTATGGAAAAATGAAAACAGTATTGTTATGGGGAAGCATCAAAATGCTTACGAAGAAATAAATATTAAGGCAATAGAACAAAATAATATTAAAGCAGCCAGAAGGAATACAGGCGGCGGCACAGTCTTTCATGACAGGGGTAACTTAAACTACTCTGTTATAACTGATTATGATAAAAATAAATTTATAGATTATGATCAATTTATTATACCTGTAATAAATGCATTAAATTCGATCGGAGTTAAAGCTGAAAAAAGAAGAACCAGTGATATAGCAATAGATGGCAAAAAAATATCGGGAAGTGCCCAAACTATAAAAGGCAACAGAGCTTTACACCATGGAACGCTGTTGTTTTCTGCAGATTTAACAATGCTTCATGATTTATTAAAGACTACCGAAGGAAAAATTGAATCAAAGTCGGTGAAGTCAGTAAGAAGTATTGTTACCAATATAAGAGATCATCTTATTGATACTGCAATAAATATAGATGAGTTTCAAAAAATGTTTTCTGATGCAATGTTTTCCGGCAATACAGAAAAATATGAAATAAATCAGGAGCAAATAGAATCGGTATGTGAACTTGTTGAAAATAAATATTCCAGATGGGAATGGAACTTTGGAGCTTCACCGGATTTTTATTTTGAAAAGGAAAGTGCTGTTGCCGGTGATGCAATAAAAGTAAATTTAAATGTTAAAAAGGGAATAGTTACAGAATGTAATATTCGAGGAACTAACCTTATCTGCAAAGAATTAGAAGAAAACATTATCGGTTCACGTTACAGCTATATTGATACTGTAAACAGGCTTAAAGAGTATAGTTCTCTGAAAGGTATATTAAATATAAATTATGAGGAATTAGCTGATTGCTTTTTCTGATTCAGGAGGTAAATATGATAAAACTAATTAAAATGCCAAAGCTTAGCGCTAATATGGAAAGTGGATTGTTGGTTACATTATGCAAACAAAACGGAGATGATGTACAAAAAGGCGATGTTCTTTTTGAAGTAGAAACCGAAAAAGTTGTAAGTGAAATTGAAAGTGAAGAAGATGGAAAATTAGTTAAATTATATTTTAAAGAGGGAGATAACGTAAAGGCAGACGAAATTATAGCTGAAATAGAAACGGCAGAATGAGGTGAAAAAATGGGAAGAAAGTTACCCGATTGGCTGAAAGTAAATTATAATAAAGAAGCAGTTGATGAAGTAAGCCATTTGATGGCTGATTTAAAGCTAAATACGGTTTGCAAAGAAGCAAACTGCCCTAATTTAGGCGAATGCTTTAAGAAAAAAACAGCAACATTTATGATATTAGGAAGTGTATGCACAAGAAACTGCAGATTTTGCAATGTTTCCAACGGACATGCCGCAGAGGTGGACCCGGAAGAACCGATTAATCTGGCATTAGCCGCAAAAGCACTTGGTTTAAAACATGTGGTGATTACCAGTGTTACAAGAGATGATTTGCCTGATGGCGGTGCCGCTCATTTTGCAAGCACTATAGAAGCTGTAAGAAAGCATAATCCTGATACGACAATAGAAGTTCTTATACCGGATTTAGAAGGTGTTCATGAAAATCTGGACATTATTATAAATGCAAATCCTAATGTTATAAATCATAATATTGAAACGGTTAAATATCTTTACGCTGACGTGCGTCCTCAGGCTGATTATGAAAGATCACTGCATGTGCTTAAGTATGTTAAGGAAAAAGCACCTGCAATAATAACTAAGACAGGCATTATGGTAGGACTTGGCGAAACAGATGAGCAGGTATATGAAGTAATGGACGACTGCTTAAAGGTAAATTGTGATATATTCACCATAGGTCAATATCTGCGCCCGTCCGAAGATCATATAGAGCTTAAGGAATATGTTACACCGGAAAAATTTGAAGAGTATAAAAAGGCTGGACAAGAAAAGGGCTTTAAATACATTGCCAGCGGTCCGTTAGTAAGAAGCTCATATAAAGCAGAAGAAGCATCAAGCGTATTTAAACAAGGAGAAATAAATGCAGCTCAATATAATTAAGTCAGGCAGGATAGAATATGATGAAGCGTTCAGAATTCAGCAGGAGCTTGTAAAATTAAGACAAGATAAAGCAATCGGTGACACTCTGCTCTTGTTGGAGCATTTCCCGATAATTACGGTCGGAAGAAGCGGCGATAATGACAATATTATTGTACCGCAAGACTTTTTAGAAGAAAATAATGTCAAAGTTAACTATGTAAATCGTGGCGGAGATGTAACGTATCATGGTCCGGGTCAGATTGTAGGATATCCCATTATTGACCTCGTTAATCATGGTAAGGATTTAAAGCTGTATGTAAGCATGTTAGAGGATGTTATAATTAAATTATTAAAGGAAGAATTTAATATAAATGCTTACAGAAGGGATATGAAATATACGGGAGTATGGGTTGATGACAATAAGATTACCGCAATAGGTGTTTTTATCAAAAGATGGGTGACAATGCACGGTTTTGCATTTAATGTAAATACAAATCTTGATCACTTCAAATGGATAATACCATGCGGCATACAGGATAAGGGTGTTACTTCGTTAAAAAACTTATTATCTGATGAATTAGATTTGAATAATGTGATTGACCTTGTAGTAAAATATTTTTGTGATGTTTTTGGATATGACGATATAAACGAATGCAGCTTAAAAAGTATTTTAAGCATACAGACATCTGTTTAAATATATAACCGTTGAAGTTGAATCTTTACCCACGGAAAAGCTATGCTGTATTTTGATCAGCTTACTCCTAATAATCAGAAAAAAATGAGGATAGCTTGTATGTACTCCTCATTTTTCAATTTGAGAAAAAACAGTTGCAATAATTTCTTCTAATATATCATCGGGAACCCGTTCGATTATCTTGTAGGTACGAGAATTCAAATCCAAGGCTTTAATGTGCTCACATAAAACGACCCCTGTTGTTTTTGTTCTGTCATCAAGGGGTATATGCAAGGGGAAAGGTCTTTGTGTATTTGTTATAGGACATACTATGGTCATGTTGACTTTTGAATTAAAAAAGTCATTGCTTATAACTACGGCAGGTCTGTAACCGACTTGTTCATGACCGATTTGCGGGTTAAAGTCCAATTTGATTATATCTCCTTGTCTTACCATAATTCTTCACCTTTTGGGGGGTCCCCAATCTATTTCTACGGGTTCATATTCACCGTTGAAGCCTTCAAATCTTTCCTGAATTGTTTTAAATTTATTTTTGCTTTCTGCTTTTTTTATAATTATATTTCCGTTTTCAACCGTAACATCAACAACGTCGCTTTCCGCAAGATCTGCACTTTCCAAAAGAACTTTAGGAAGTCTTATACCTTGAGAATTGCCCCATTTAACAATATTAGTCTGCATAAAATTACACCTCCGCAACACATAATGTATACACATAGTATATCCCGAATTATGAAAAAATGCAACAAAATTGTTATTAAAAAATATTCAATACATGTAGGAACAATTTGGCTTAAATATCGTCTGTTTTAAATGATCTGATAATGCTGTTTTATATATTATTTAAATCAAATGCATACGAATGCATATTAAATCATAAAATATTCTTTGTTATTTGGATATATTAGTGATATAATGAGTTGGTTTTTATGGGAATCATAAAGTAACGGAGGTTTTATGAATAACAGCTACAGAACACAGGCAATTGAAACACTTAAAAAAATATTTAAGGATAAATCCTATTCAAACATAGTGATAAACAATGATATGAAAAATGTGGAGCGTAGGTTTCTTTCATTGTACCGTAAATCTGTTTTAGGAGTTGTCGAAAATTTAATATATATAGACTGGATTATCAATGAAATGTCCGTTACAAAGACTAAAAAAATGGAAATGGATGTTTTGACTGTGCTGAGATTAGCCGTATATCAGATATTCTTTTTAGATAAATCGCATGAAAACATAGTTGTAAATGAAAGTGTCCAATATATTAAGGACAAGGGGAATGTGAGAGGATCAAAATTCGTCAATGCGGTACTCAGAAATACATTGCGCAATAAGGATAAGCTTACAGCTAAGATGAATGAATTGCCTGAGGATGAATATTTAAGTGTTAAATATTCATATCCGAAGGAATTGATTATTAAATGGAAAAAACAATTCGGCAAGGATGTTGAACAGGTATTAATAGCCAATAATACCGAGGCACCGTTGGAAATCAGAGTTAACACTCTCAAAATTCAAAGAGATGAATTGATTAAGCTCCTTGAAGAAAAAGGTATAAAGGTGTATAAATGCAAATATGCTGATAAAGGCTTGGTAATTGAAAACCCTTTTGAAATAGATAAAACATCAGAATATAAAGACGGGCTTTTTTCTGTTCAAAGTGAAAGCTCAATGCTTTCCGGGCAAATATTAAACCCGAAGGAAAACTCATTTATAATTGATATGTGTGCAGCTCCCGGGGGCAAGACACTGAATGCTGCTGAAACGATGAATAACACCGGAAAAATAATCGCAAGAGACATATATCCGGGAAAGCTGAAGCTGATTGAGAATGAATTAAAAAGATTAGGCATAAGCAATGTTAAAGTTGAAAAATATGATGCTACCGTATTAGATGAATCATTGATTGAAAAGGCAGACTATGTCATAGCGGACGTTCCTTGTACGGGTCTTGGCATAATAAGACGTAAACCGGAAATAAAATACAACAAGACGGACAAGGAATTGAATGACATAAAAGAAATTCAATATAAAATACTTGAAAATGCTTCAAAATATATAAAGCAGACAGGCGAACTGGTATATTCTACCTGCACCACAAATTTGGAAGAAAATTTCGAACTTATTAATAGGTTCCTTAAAAATAATAAGGGTTATGCTTTAGCTGATATATCAGAGAATGTCCATGAGTATTTTGATGCGGCAGGGCAGGGATACATTGAAATATATCCGCATTTACACGGGATGGACGGCTTTTTTATTGCGAAAATAAAAAGGATATGATATAATTGACAAAATTTTAATTTTGTTGAACATGTCATTGTTATGAATAAACGTAAATCGTACGCTTGTGTCATTTCGAACGTTAGTGAGGAACATCAGGTTTTGAGGATGACGAGTACGGGTAATATTCGTTTAATGACATAAAACCCTTAATGACGAAATTATAGAAGGTAAACAATGAAAAAAATTGATGGTTTAAGCTTAGCGGAAATTGAAAAAACTCTTTTAGAAATAGGCGAGCAAAAATTTAAGGCAAAGCAAATATTTGATTGGGTACATAATAAATGTGTTGATGACTTTGACAGCATGTCCAATGTGTCCAAGAAAACAAAAGAAGAATTAAGCAAAATATTTGAATTCACTCATGCTTCAATCGAATTAAAACTTGAATCTGAGCTTGATGAAACAAAAAAGTACGTCATTAAATTTGAGGACGGAAATGTTGTAGAAAGTGTATTTTTGAAATATAAATTTGGCAATACTGCATGTATTTCATCTGAAGTGGGATGCAAAATGGGTTGTCTTTTTTGCGCGTCGACTAAAAACGGTTATTTGAGAAGCTTAACAGCAGCAGAAATGCTTAAGCAAATATATCTGATACAAAAAGATACAGGTGAAAAAATATCGAATGTTGTGATTATGGGCTCAGGAGAGCCGCTTAACAATTATGACAATGTCGTTAAGTTTTTAAGGCTGATAAATGATGAGAGAGGTCAAAATATTTCCATGAGAAAAATTACCCTTTCCACATGCGGCATCATACCTGACATCTATAGGCTTGCCGATGAGGATTTGGCAATTACATTAGCCATATCTTTGCATGCTCCCACTCAGGAAAAAAGAGAGCAAATACTTCCCGTTTCAAAGAAATACAAGCTTCCCGAATTAATGAAGGCATGCGATTACTATCTTGATAAAACCGGAAGACGCTTGACCTTTGAGTACATTATGATAAAGGGTTTTAATGACAGTACTTCAGATGCAGAGCTTTTAGCAAGACTTTTAAACAGAAAATTAGCAAATGTTAATTTAATTCCATGCAATTATGTCAAGGAATCAAATATAAAGCCATCTGATAATTATGATATTGAAAAATTCAAAAGAGTTTTAGTTGATAAAGGAATAAACGCAACTGTAAGAAGAGAACTTGGAAGTGATATCAATGCTGCATGCGGTCAATTAAGAAATAACTTTTTAAATATATAGAGGTGCTATATGAGGGTATATTTCGAAACAAATAAAGGATTAATGAGAGAAAACAATGAAGACAATTTAATAGTTGAAGAAACTGACAGATATAATCTTTATGCGGTTGCCGACGGCATGGGCGGACATAAGGCGGGAGAGGTTGCAAGCTCCATAGCAATTGATACTATAAAGAGCTGCTTTATGAAAAGCTTTGAATCCGAGGACTTTAAAGCTCCTACTTTTATCATTGAAAGTATAAACAAAGCTAATGATAAAATAAGAAAGGAATCGCTGAATAAGGAAGAATATGAAGGAATGGGAACAACCATAACAATGGCAGTCGTTGACCATTCCATAAAAACGGCTTATATCGGCAATGTCGGAGACAGCAGGGCTTATATAATCAAGAATGATGAAATACGACAAATAACGGAAGACCACACATATGTACATGAACTGTTAAAAGACGGAAGAATCACAACTGAGGAAGCCAAAACACACCCTAAGAGAAATGTAATAACAAGGGCTGTTGGAAGTGAGGATTTTGTACATGCTGACATATTTGAAATAGAAGTTGAAAATGATATAATTCTTTTATGTACCGACGGACTTACCATACATTTATCTGATGATAAAATTAAGGAAACAATTAAAGAATACGGCAGTTCGGAAAGCGTACAAAGATTAATCAAATTAGCCAATGATAACGGAGGTACTGACAACATTACCATAATTATCGTTGATAATACCATTAGAGGTGAAGCTTATGATAGGTAGAATATTAGGAAATAGATATGAAATAATAGAAAAAATAGGCGGCGGAGGCATGTCATATGTCTATAAAGCCAGATGCAAGGTATTAAATCGTTTCGTTGCAATTAAAATATTGAGAGACGAATTAACTTCCGATCCCGATTTTGTAAATAAATTTAAGCAGGAATCTTTATCTGCCGCAAGCCTGGCACATCCTAACATAGTAAATATATATGATACCGGAATCGAAGACGACATATACTATATAGTTATGGAGTATGTTAAAGGCGAAACCTTAAAAAAATATATTAACAGAAAAGGCAGATTAAGTGAACAGGAAGCTATTAAAATTTCAAGACAAGTTGCGGAAGCATTAAAGCATGCACATTCCAATAATATTGTACACCGGGATATAAAGCCTCATAACATACTGATTACAGAAGAGGGTATAGCAAAGGTAACTGATTTCGGAATTGCAAGGGCTGCTACAAGCTCTACCATCAATAACACTTCTAATGTAATAGGATCGGTACATTATTTTTCGCCTGAGCAGGCAAGAGGTGGATATGTGGATGATAAATCCGATATATATTCTTTGGGAATTGTTATGTATGAAATGGTTACGGGAATTGTACCTTTCGATGCCGACAATCATATTTCCGTAGCTATGAAGCAGATACAGGAAAAACCCGTTTTACCTACAAAGAAGGCTAAGAACCTGAACATATCCAAATCTTATGAAGATATAATCATGAAATGTCTTGAAAAGCATCAGAGCTTCAGATATCAGAATATAGATGATTTAATCAAAAGTCTTGACTCATTAAACGGGTTTAATGCAGGTAACAGTACAGAGGATGACGAAATTATCGATTCACCGACAATGGTTATACCTATTATAAATGATGACGTCGATGATGATGGTGTCATTAATATAGATTTAATTGACGGAAATTCAAACAATGCTTTTAAAAGCTTTTTTGGCGGAGATACGGAGGAAGAGATAAAAAACAAACAAAAAAAAGAAAACAAACCAATGAATGATGCAGAAAGAAATAAAAATTTAAAAATAACTGTTGCTGCGGTATTAAGCGCTCTGGTAATAGCGGTAGTAGGCGGTATAATTGCATTTAAGGCTATAATGTACGTGCCTGAGGTTGAAGTTCCTGATTTGCGAAACAGGTCAGAGGAAGAAGGAAAACAAATTATCGAGGGTTTAGGGTTAGTTTTTCAGGTTGCAAAGCGTGAATACAGCAGTGAGTACGAAGAAGGAAAGATAATGGAGCAAAGTGTTGATGAAGGCATGATGCTTAAGGAAAACTATCCTGTAGAGGTTGTTGTAAGCAGGGGTCAGAAAGAAATAATCGTACCTAATTTAGTGGGAAGCTATGCAATAGAAGCAGGTATAATATTGGCTGATGCAGGATTATCCGAGGGTACTGTTGAGGAAGAGAATTCAGATACTGTTCCTGCCGGCCAGATAATCAGGCAGGATCCTATTCAAGGTACCCCTGCCAACGAAAACGACAGAGTTGATTATGTAGTAAGTCTCGGACCAAAGATAACGTTAGTTGTGATGCCGGGTGTGACAGATTTACCTTTAGACGCTGCAAAAGCATATATAATACAATATGGCTTAACCGTAGGTGAGGTAACTACCGAGCCGAGCGATACTGTGGAGGAGGGCTTTGTTATTCATCAAAGCGTGACAGCAGGCCATGAGGTTGCGTTGGGTACATCTATCTGGCTGACAGTGAGCTCGGGTAAGCCGGATACAGAAGAGCCCGGCACAGAAGAGCCCGGTACAGAGGAACCAGGTGATGGTAATGGAGACGGTGAAGACACCGGTGCTTCTGGAACTTATCCATTGACAATAACATTACCAAAGAATAAGGATGAGGTTTATATAGTAGTTCAAAAAGTAGCTGAAGGCGGAAGAGAAATAGTTTATTCAAATGACGTTGACACATCCGAACAAAGTATTATAATAAATCTTGAAGGCAAAGGAACTCAGGTTTTCGAAATTTATATTGACAATGAACTTTACGATAAAGTTGAAATAAAATTTGAATAGGAGCTTTTATGATTGAAGGTGTCATAATAAAAGGCGTTGGAGGTAATTATTACGTAGATACGGAAAGCGGATTAATTGAATGCAGAGCAAGAGGTCTGTTCAGATTAAAAAATATTAAGCCGTTGGTAGGCGACAATGTTTTAATCAGATTAACCGAAGAGGATGAAGCTTACGGTTATATAGAAGAAATCAAGGACAGAAAAAATGAAATGTTAAGACCTCCTGTTGCTAATGTTGAACAACTGCTGATATTTTTTGCTGTAACTAATCCGGAACCAAGCTTTTTGCTTCTTGATAAATTATTGATTGCTGCTGAAACAAATAATTTAAAGCCGATTATTTGTTTTAACAAATCTGACTTTGCAGATGAAAAATTAAAAAAAAAATATGAAAATATTTTTGTAAATACAGGATATAAAATTATCTTTACAAGCATGTATGATGAAAATTCAATCAATGAACTAAGAAATATATTAAAGGACAAATTAAGTGTGTTTTCCGGTCCGTCAGGTGTGGGTAAATCATCGTTGATGAATGCGGTCCAACCGGATTTTAAGCTCGAAACAGGGGAAATCAGCGAAAAGCTGAAAAGAGGGAAACACACAACCAGACATGCTGAAATATACAAATTAAGCTTTGGTGGTTACGTTGTTGACACTCCCGGATTCAGCTCCTTTGAACTAAGTGGAGTGGGAGAGTTTGAACTTAAAGAATACTATCCTGAAATAAAGAAATATGATTTCGGTTGCAGATTTATGGATTGTCTTCATAAAAAGGAACCGAATTGCGTAATTAAGGAAGCTGTAGAAGAAGGTAACATAAGCAAAATCAGATATAACAATTATGTTAAATTATTGGATGAAATAAAAAAGAATAAAAAAAATAGGAAGAGGGACACACCTTTTTAATTAGGGAAAGTCTTCGCTTGATAAAAGGAATGTCCCTGTCAATGGGAGGAAACATGAATAAATTATCGCCTTCTATATTATCCGCCGATTTTTCTAAGCTCGGAGAATCAATAAAGCTTATCGAAGAGGGCGGAGCAGATTATATACACATAGATGTAATGGATGGGCACTTTGTACCAAATATAACAATTGGTCCCGATGTGGTTAAAAGCTTAAGAGGTATAACAGAGCTTACATTTGATGTTCACCTTATGATAGAAAATCCTGATAATTATATAGAAGATTTTTACAATGCAGGTGCCGATATAATAACAGTACATCAGGAGGCAAGCGTTCATTTGCACAGAACGATTCAAAAGATTAAATCTTTAGGTCTTAAGGCAGGTGTATCCTTAAATCCTGCGACTCCCGTTTCAACTCTTAAAGAAATAATAAGAGATGTTGATATGGTTCTTCTCATGAGCGTAAATCCTGGCTTCGGAGGACAGAAGCTGATTAAAAATGTTAAGTATAAATGTGAAGAATTAAACCAAATGATAAAGGATTATAATTTAAATATTGATGTTGAGATAGACGGCGGTATAACATTAGACAACGTTGAAGATGTTTTGAGCTGGGGACCCAATGTAATTGTTGCCGGCTCGGCAATATACAAGGCAAAAGATGTTGTATTACAAACTAAAATGTTCAAGCAAAAGATGGTAAAATAAAATGACGACTCTTATTGTAGGAAATGGCAGTGATATTGATAAAAGCCATATTGAAAATTTAAATATTGATTATGTTATATGTGCCGACGGCGGGCTTGAAAAGGTAAAAAGGCTTGGACTGATTCCAAATTTAATTTTGGGTGATTTTGATTCGGTCAATAAATCTGTGTTGGAAGATTATAAAAGCTTAAATATAGAAACAGTTACATTTCCATCCGAAAAAGACTATACGGACATGGAATTAGCAATCAGCCATGCAGTTAAAGTGGGATTTAAGGATATAATTTTGGTTGGTGCATCGGGAACGAGATTGGACCATACCGTTGCTAATATGCTTTTAATAGAAAAATATCATAAAAAAGATATTAATATAAGAATAATAGACAATAATAATTTTATCCAAATCATTACTGACAGTATGATAATACCCTTCAGAAAAAATTATTACGTTTCTCTGATACCATTGTCTGAAAATATTGAAGGCTTAACGTTAGAGGGTTTCAAATATCCTCTGAACAACATAAATGTAGAAAGAGGATCAACATTGTGCATAAGCAATGAAGTATCAGAAGATGTTGGCCTTATTAAATTAAACAAAGGAAGTGCCTTTGTTTTTATTTCAAAAGATTAATATTATATAAATAATTAAGAAACATTAGGAGGATTCATGAAAGCAACAGATGTGAGAGATTTGTTTAAATCTCCGGGAAAATACAGCGACAAGGAAGTAATGGTCGAAGGCTGGATCAGGACTATAAGAGATTCTAAAAATTTTGGATTTATTGAATTAAATGACGGAACATTCATGAAAAATGTTCAGGTTGTTTTTGAAAATAATTTAAGCAATTTTGACGAGGTAAAGAAGTATCCTACAGGAAGTGCGATTACGGTTAAAGGTAATTTACTGTTAACACCTGAAGCAAAGCAATTATTTGAAATAAAGGCAACAGAAATAAAGATGGAAGCAGAATCAGAGTCCAGCTATCCATTGCAGAAAAAAAGACATTCACTTGAATATTTAAGGACTATAGCTCACTTGAGACCAAGAACAAATACATTTGCCGCAGTGTTCCGCGTAAGATCTCTCGCCGCATATGCCATACATAAATTTTTCAACGAAAGGGGATTCATATACGCTCATCCTCCGATTATAACGGCAAGTGATGCCGAAGGCGCAGGCGAAATGTTCAGAGTAACGGCACTGGATTTAGACAACATAGAAAAGCTTGACGGAAAAACGGACTATACTAAGGACTTTTTCGGAAAATCAGCAAATCTTACCGTAAGCGGACAGTTGGAAGCGGAAATATTTGCCCTTGCCTTTAAAAATGTTTATACCTTCGGACCGACATTCAGAGCCGAAAACTCCAATACTTCAAGACATGCAGCGGAATTTTGGATGATAGAGCCTGAAATAGCCTTTGCTGATTTGAATGACAACATGCAGCTAGCAGAGGATATGGTAAAGTATGTTATAAGCTATGTAATGGAAAATGCAAAGGAAGAAATGGAATTTTTCAATTCCTTCGTAGAAAAGGGCTTGTTTGACAAGCTTAATAATGTTATAGATTCAGAATTCGGTAAAATTGATTATACTGATGCAATAGAAATATTAAAGAAAAATAATGATAATTTTGATTATCCTGTTCAGTGGGGAACCGATATCCAGACTGAACACGAAAGATATTTGTCAGAAAAAATATTCGGAAAACCTGTATTTGTAACCAATTATCCTAAAGAGATAAAGGCATTCTACATGCGTATGAATGAAGATAACAAGACGGTTGCGGCTATGGATTTACTTGTGCCGGGCATCGGTGAACTAATAGGCGGAAGTCAGAGAGAAGAAAGACTAGACATGTTGGAAAAGCGCATGGATGAAATGGGAATAGAAAAAGAAGGCATGTGGTGGTACATGGAATTAAGAAAGTACGGAGGAGTAAAGCATGCCGGATACGGTCTTGGCTTTGAAAGATTAATAATGTATCTGACAGGTATGGGTAACATAAGGGATGTTATACCATTCCCGAGAACGCCGAAGAATGCAGAGTTTTAGGCGATGGATTTGCAATAGATTAGCTATGGATTGGCAATAGAATAACAATTGATAAAAATACAAAGAACGGAAACTTCTTTGTATTTTTTTTATTATGCTGAATAGAATGTAACATGGTATTTTTATTCCATTGTATATCCATTGATAGTCAATAGCATATCCACTGCTAATCCATTGCTCAGGGGGTTTTTATGAATTATTTTAAAAGAAAAAAGAAAAATTGCATTCCTTGCGGACCTAAAATAAAATTTACGGAAGTTATAGGTTTAATGATAGCTGTTATAGGCGCATTAATTATTGTGCAGATTTTGCCTATAAAAATATGGCTTCTGGTTTTTGGATTGCTTCTGATAGTGCTTGGGTGTACCTTATTTAGATTGTTTTAGTAGAAGGCAGAGCAGTAGAATTCAACAAATCTGTTTACTCACTGTCGTTCGCACAGATTTGGAATTCCTTGCATAAGACCTACCGCTATTTTTCAGAAAAAGGACTCTGAAAAACAGGGTTAGGGCTTCAAAAAAATAATGGCCTAATCAGCCACTATTTCAATGCTATACAGCACGTTGTACTTTATTTGATCTCATACATCTTGTACAAACTGTTTTTCTTACAGAAATTCCGTTTTCCACAACATTAATTTTTCTTACGTTTGGTTTCCAGGTTCTTTTTATTTTTTTATCACTATGTGTTATACTGTTGCCTGATATAGCACCTTTTCCACATACCTCACAATAATTTGCCATGCTATACACCTCCCATTTATCTAAAACCCTATGATTTTATAATTTCGATTTGCTTAAACATATCGTTTAACAATTTTAACTTTATAATTCTACCATTAAAATTTAAATATTGCAATATCAAATTTTAATTAGTATAATAAAAATAACCTGTGTTTATGCAAAAGGTATATTTTATTGTAAAATAGAGACAAAAAGGTTATAATAAGTTTACTTATTTAATATTATTAAAAAATATGTAGGAGGTATGTATGTCAGTAAAAATCATTAATGAATATGGAAATATAACCATGGATGATCAGGTATTTGCAACTTTAGCCGGTTTAGCTGCTATGGAATGCTACGGAGTTGTTGGTATGGCCTCAAGAAATGCAACTGAAGGTATTTTCGAACTGCTGAGAAGAGACCAGCTTACGAAAGGGATAAAAGTAACTTCAATAGATGACAAATTAAATATTGATTTATATATAGTATTGCAATATGGCATTAAAATATCTGTTGTTGCGGATAATATTATATCCAGAATAAAATACAGCGTAGAAACTTTTTCTGGAGTTTCAGTGGAGAATGTAAATATTTTTGTACAAGGTGTCAGAGTACAAAAATAATTGTGGGAGGCTAAAATGATAATTAAGTATATAGATAATGTTACATTCAAAAAAATGCTTTTAGGTGCCGCTGTTAATCTGGAAAATAATAAAGCAATAGTGGATTCTCTAAATGTGTTTCCCGTTCCTGACGGAGATACCGGTACTAATATGAATTTGACGGTGCAATCAGCTGTTAAGGAAATTAACAATCTAAGTGAAAGTACAGTTACGCAGATTGCTGATGCAGCCGCAAATGGTTCTTTAATGGGAGCAAGAGGAAATTCCGGTGTAATATTATCACAATTGTTCAGAGGCATGGCAAAAGGACTTAAGGGAATAAATAAAATAGACAATAAAGCGATCGCAGAGTCATTTAAATCTGCTTCTGATACAGCGTATAAAGCGGTTATGAGACCTGTTGAAGGTACCATATTGACTGTCGCAAGAGAAACAGCCGAAAAAGCTATGGCTACATATATTGATTTTGAAGATACGTCTTCGTTTTTGGAGAGCTTGATAGAGCAAGCTAAGGATACACTGAGAAGAACACCGGAAATGCTGAAAGTTCTTAAGCAGGCAGATGTAGTAGATGCAGGAGGAAAAGGACTTATATTTTTGTTGGAAGGTGCTTTGGCAGCGTTAAAGGGTGTTGAAATTAAACAGGAAAAAATTGATGTGCAGATTATTGAAACAGAGAATGAAGTATTAGGGTTCAGCAGCGAGGATGAAATTATATTTACTTACTGTACGGAATTTTTTATTAAAAATCCTTCCAAAAGTCCCGAAGAATTTTTAAGCAAAATCTATGATAAGGGTGATTCGATCGTATGTGTCGGAGATGAAAAGCTTATTAAAGTACATCTTCATACAAACAATCCGGGACAAATCCTTGCAATCGCTGTTAAATACGGTGAATTAGCTAAAATTAAAATAGACAATATGAAGGAACAATTCAGAGAAAGATTGAAAAACTCAAAACAAAATCAGGAAAAGAAGAAATACGGTTTTGTTTCAATAGGAATGGGCGACGGCATTAAAAAGGTGTTTACTGACTTAAATGTGGATGAATTTTTGTCCGGAGGACAGACCATGAATCCAAGCACTGAGGACATTTTGGCAGCTGCCGGCAATATAAATGCAGATAATATAATTATTTTACCAAATAACAGTAATATAATATTAGCCGCAACTCAGGCAAAAGAAATATCTGATAAAAATTTGCATGTAATTCCTTCGAAAAGTATACCTCAGGGTATAACCGCACTTCTTGCTTTTAAGGACGAAGCGAGCGTTGAAGAAAATATAAAAGCTATGATTGATGCAGTTTCTGAAGTGAAGACAGGACAGGTGACATATGCTGTAAGAGATACTGTCTTTGATGATATGGAAATTAAAAAAGATGAAATAATAGCCATAGGTGAAGGCAAAATCATTTCGCATGGTGATAACCCTGAAGAGCAGACACTTAAACTAATAGAAAATATGGTTGATGAAGACAGCTTTTTAATAACGTTATTTTATGGTGAAAATGTTGATAAAAAAACAGCTGAAGCACTTAAAGCGCAAATAGAGGAAATAGCCGAGGAGTGTGATGTCGAAATAATATACGGCGGTCAGCCTCTGTACTACTATATTATTTCGGTTGAATAAATAGCAGTGAACAGTGAATAATGAACAGTTGGTGAAAAATGCTTGATATTAATATACAGTATTTAAAGGGAGTAGGACCTAAAAGAGCGGAAAAACTAAAAAAATTAGATATTTTTACCGTTGAGGGTTTACTTAATTATTTTCCCGTTAAATATGAGGATAGAAGAACCGTAAGAAAAATAAACGAATTATCGGATAATTTAAAATGTCTTCTGAAAATCAAGCTTTTTGATAATCCTGTAAAATCAAGGATTAAGAAAAACATGTCCATAATAAAGCTCGTCGGAAAGGATGAAACAGGTTTTATAACCGCTACGTTTTTTAATCAGGATTTTTTAATGGATAAATTGTTTATCGGTGAATATTATTATATTTTTGGTACAGTCAAAGCTGCTTACGGCAAATTTGAAATGGTAAATCCTGAAATAGAGCTTTGCAGGAATGATTGGAAAGCAAATAAAATTACACCTGTCTACGGATTGACCTACGGACTGACAAACAACGAGCTTACAAAATTAACAATGGAAGCGCTGAAGGAATATTACGATAAAATTGAAGAGATACTGCCTTATAATATATGCGCTGAATATAAATTAATTTCAAGAAAATGTGCGATTAAAAACATGCATTTTCCTGAGAACGGCAGAAAATATAAGATATCCAAAAAAACAATTGCATTTGAAAAGCTTTTGATAATGCAGCTTGGACTTATGTCCATAAAAGGCAATTTAATGAGCAATTCTGCCGGCAATCAAATATTAAATACAACTCATTCAGATAAGCTTATAGGGTATATACCTTATAAGCTTACTAACGCTCAGCTTAAAGTAATAGAAGAAATAAAAAAAGATATGAGCATGAAAAGACCGATGAACAGATTGGTTCAGGGCGATGTTGGTTCAGGAAAGACGGTTGTTGCAATCTATGCATTACTGACAGCTGTTGCTTCGGGTTATCAGGCAGCTATGATGGCACCTACGGAGATATTGGCATTGCAGCATTTTGAAACGATTAAGGAATATTTGGCAATGGCAGATATTAATTTAAACGTTTCCTTCCTCTCCGGTTCAGCTAAATTAAAAGATAAAAGAATAATTCTGGAAGGTCTGAAAAACGGGGAAACAGATATAATAGTCGGAACCCATGCTCTGATAGAAAGCAATGTTGAGTTTAAAAATATAGGTCTGGTTATTACTGATGAACAGCATCGCTTTGGTGTCAGACAGCGTGCCAAGCTTTCAACAAAGGGAAAAAATCCCGACATACTCGTTATGACGGCTACTCCTATACCAAGAACCTTGGCATTAATGATTTACGGTGATTTGGATTTATCTGTAATCGATGAAATGCCGCCCGGAAGGCAAAAGGTTGTAACGAATGTTTTAAAGGAACAAGACAAACAAATTGGCTATAATTTTATAAAGCAACAGGTGGACGAAGGAAGACAGGCATACATAGTAGCACCTCTTATAGAAGAATCAGAAGGAATGGAGTTGAATTCTGCCACAAAGGTTTTTAATGAATTAAAGGATACATATTTTTCAGGTTATGAATTAGGACTTTTGCACGGAAAAATGAACAACACAGAAAAAGAAGAAATTATAAAAAGATTTTATGAAGGAAAAATAAAAATATTGGTTTCCACTACTGTGATTGAGGTGGGAGTCAATGTTCCCAATTCCACTGTTATGATGGTGTTAAATGCTGAAAGATTCGGGCTTGCACAGCTTCACCAGCTTAGAGGAAGAGTCGGAAGGGGTAAGAATCAATCATATTGTATATTAATAAATGAAAGCAGATCTAAAAAGTCAGCCCAAAGAATGAATATACTAAGAAGCACAAACAACGGTTTTGTAATTGCCGAGGAGGATTTGAAGCTGAGAGGACCGGGTGACTTTTTCGGTACGAGACAGAGCGGACTTTCAAAGTATGAAATTCAAAATATAGTAAACGATATTGAAGTGGTCGAAAGTGTTCAGCAAATTTCAAAGAAGCTTATGACGGAAAACCCTTATCTGAAAGGCGAAGAATACAAAAATTTAAAAAATGCAATAATAAGACTGTTCAAAGATGAAACAATAATATTTAACTGACGTAAGAGGTATTGTATGAGGATAATTTCCGGAACCAACAAGGGGATGAAGCTTTATGCACCGGATGGTATGGCGGTAAGACCGACCGGCGATAAAATTAAGGAAGCAATATTTAATATGATAGGTATTATTGAAGAGGATTCAATAGTACTGGATTTATTTGCCGGTTCAGGAAGCGTAGGTATAGAATTCCTTGCAAGAGGGGCAAGTCAAGTATATTTTGTTGATTTATCCCGTAAAAGCTTGAGCTATGTAAAAAGAAACCTTGAGTTATGTAAATTTACCGATAGAGCAAAGGTAATAATGAATGATTATGAAAAGGCAATTGTTAATTTGTCCAATGAAAATGTTAAATTTGATTATATATTTGCAGATCCTCCATATGCATTAAACTGCAGCTCAAATATTGCATTAAGGGTATTTGAACACGGGTTATTAAAATCCGACGGCCTATTAATAATTGAAAGTGATGAATCAGAAAAAGTAATTGATAATATTGATACAAACGTGATAAAATGTAAAGAGAAAATTTATGGAAGAACAAGGATAAGCATTTTTAAATATATGGAGGAACATTAATAAAAAATGAAAGTTTTATATACAGGAAGCTTTGATCCTATAACATTAGGTCATCTAGACATCATTAACAGAATTTCAGGCAAATTCGACGAAGTAGTTGTAACAGTATTTAACAATACGGAAAAGAAATACTGGTTTGATATACAGGAAAGATGCAATATGGTAAAAGGGGCCACAACTCATTTACATAATGTTACGGTTGATTATACAGAAGGTTTGGTTGTTGAATACTGTGAAAAAAACAATATTAATTTGATTGTAAGAGGATTACGAGCTGTGTCTGATTATGAATATGAATTGGCTATTTCAAGCATTAATAAACATTTGAATCATAAATTGGAAACAATTTTTTTGGTTGCCTCACCGGAATATTCTTTTTTAAGCTCAAGCATGATAAAGGATGTTGCTGAGCATGGCGGTGCTTTTGAAGATTTAGTTCCAATAAATGTTGGACAAGAAATACATAAAAAACTTGGGAGGATTTAATATGGACATACTGAATTTGTTAGAAAGAATTGAAGATATTATTGAAGAAAGCTCAAAATTTCCTTTATCAAACAAGGTAATGATAGATAAAGAAGAGGTTTTAGAAGTAATCAATGAAATAAGATTGAAGCTGCCTGACGAAATAAACAGAGCGTCCTGGGTTGCAAAGGAACGCCAAAGAATTTTAAATGAAGCGCAGGTAGAAGCGGACGAATTGATTGAAAAGGTTAATCATCAGCAAAAATATTTAATCGAAGAGCATGAAGTAACAAAGCAAGCACAAAAGTTTGCCAATCAATTGATTCAGGAAGCTGAAAAAAAGGCGACGGAAATGAAAGTCAGCGCTTACAATTACAGTGACGAAATATTGTCCAAGCTCCAGGACAGGATAAGAGAAATAAATAATATTATAGAAGCTAACAGAGATGATTTAAAAAATATCCATTAAAATGACTCGCACCTTTCGGGGACGGTCCTTTTTGAGACTAAATAAATAGTCTCAAAAAGGACCGTCCCCGAAAGGTGGTTTAAAGTTTTTCTCGATAGTTGTCCATAATTTCGGAGAACAACTCTCCCGTGGTCGGAGGAGTAAATGTGATCGTGTTTGCTCCTGCCTGTATCGTTGCGGAAATATTTTCGGGATTTGGTCCTCCGGTAGCTATAATAGGGAAATTCGGATGACTTTCTCTTATTTTCTTGACTATGTCAGACGTTTTGGAACCACCCGAAACATTAAAAATAGAAACTCCCGCTTGTATTCTTGACTCGAAGTCCTCTCTTTCGGAAACAATAGTAATTATTATAGGAATATCTAATCTTTTTTTCATTTCCATTATGAGTTCATTTGGGGTCGGTGCATTCATAACTACACCGAAAGCACCGTTTAATTCTGCATTTATTGCTATGTCTATAGATCTTTGTCCTGTTGTAATACCTCCCCCTACACCTACGAAAACAGGAGCTGAGGATACCTCTATAATTGCCTGATTGATTGCTATCTGAGGAGTAAAAGGATAAACCGCTATTACTCCGTCGGCATTATGGTTTTTTACGATTGCAAGATCTGTTGTAAATATAAGTGATTTTATTCTTTTTCCAAATATATTAATACCGCTTGCTTCATAAATTTCTGTGGGCATTTGTATCGGTTTTTTCTTTAGCACGGATTCTATGGTCGGTATAAATTTTTTATCTTTTTTTTCGGTACAATTTTTAACATTATGGCTGTAATTATCTTGAATAATACCTCTGTCTATTTCCATATGAACCTCCAATATATGCTTGATTCTTTGCATAGTAATTTTATAGAAATATTATATAATTGTTTTTCAAAAAATACAATCAATTAAATAAGATAATTGTGTAAAATTACTTTTCAAAACAAATTAGTAATTGTATAATTAGATAGTAATTAAGTAGAGGATAATACAGCATTCAGCGGAGAGATTAAAATGCTTTTATTAAATAAAAAAGATAAAATGAAACATATCGGAACAGTTACCTTGGATACGGAAAGGTTTATATTAAGGCAATTCCGATTGGGTGATGTTCATGAGGTTTATGAAAATTGGTCAAGCGATTATGAAGCTGCAAAATATAATGCCTGGAGTGTGCATGAAAATGAAAAAGTAACAGAGAGCTATGTTACGGAATGGGTTGAAAGCTATAAAAGTAAAAAAAGCTATCATTGGGCTGTTGTAGATAAGGTAACTGAAGAGGTCGTCGGCTCCATATCGGTTTCTAATATTAAAAACAGAAAAAGATATTGTGAAGTAGGGTATACCGTGGCTAAAAAAAGATGGAATGAGGGTATAGCCACTGAAATTTTAAAAGAAGTTCTTAGCTTCCTAATCAACGAAGTAGGATTCGATACTGTTTGTGCCTTGCATGATATACGCAATATCGCCTCAGGGAAGGTTATGGAGAAAGTAGGAATGATATACGTTAAAAATAAAATATGCTTTTTTTTGAGCGGAATGAATCTTTTTATGAATTGCAGGGTATATGAATATAGGAGGGGAGCTTTATAAGACTATCGGTTTTTGTCAGTTCTATGAATAAACGTATACTGTTCGATTTTGTCATTCCGAGCGTCAGCGAGGAATCTCAGCTTTTGAAGTGATGAGATCCTTCGCTATCGCTAAGGATGACAACTCAGAATAATTAAAGAGAGTTAGTGATATCTTTCGTCGACATTCTCCAATAATTTCAAATTAATATTGCTTTTGAAAAGTATTGTGGTATAATATAATGGTTATACTGCTCTGATATTAAAAATACGGACAAATATTTGCTCGTGACAGGGAAAACAGTATATATTAGTTCGTCTAAGAGGAATTTACTGATGCGAATTAATATATTTATGAATTCATTTATTGAAACAATATTAGCTTTTAATCATACAATAATTTAAATATATAGGAGGAACAATGAGTTCTAAATTACTTAAAAAAGAAAAAAACATAGTTACTATTGAATTTACAGTCACACCGGATCAATTCGAAGAAGCGGTGAATAAAGCATATTTAAAAGCGAAAAATAGCATTAATGTGCAAGGATTCAGAAAAGGAAAGGCTCCAAGACATATAATTGAGAAAAAATATGGCAAGAGCATTTTTTATGATGACGCTTTAGATTTTGCCGTTCAGGAAGAGTATCCAAAGGCAGTTACGGAATTAAACCTTGATGTAATTGACAGCCCTAAGGTAGATATTCAGAAATTTGAAACAGGCGAAGACATTGTTGTAACTGCTGAGGTTGAAGTAATGCCTGAAGTTGAGCTCGGAGAATATAAAGGTGTCGAAGTTGAAAAGGTGGAAGTAAAGGTTACCGACGAAGATGTTGAAAAGGAACTTAAAGCTATTCAGGATAAGAATGCAAGAATAGTTGAAGTTACTGACAGACCTGTTCAAAACGGAGACTTTTTAACTATAGATTATGCCGGCTTTGTGGGAGAAGAACAATTTGAAGGAGGAACTGCTGAAAATCAGTCCCTTGAAATTGGCTCAAACACATTTATTCCGGGATTTGAAGAACAGTTAATAGGTAAAAATAAGGGTGATGAGGTTCAGGTTAACGTAACATTCCCCGAAGAATATCATGCTGAAAACTTAAAAGGCAAGGATGCAGTATTTAATGTAAAAATTCATGAAATAAAATCAAAGGAAATGCCTGAAATAGATGACGAATTTGCAAAAGATATAAGCGAATTCGACACTTTGGAAGAATTAAAAGCTGATACAAGAAAAAATCTTGAAAAAAGAGCGGCCGATTCTTCAAAGGTTACAAATGACAACAATGTATTAACTAAAATTATAAACGATGCTAAGATAGAAGTACCCGAAGTATTGATTAAAAGAGAAATTGATTATTTAGCAAAAAATTATGAACAACAATTCCGTCAACAAGGTTTTGTCGGTAAAGAATACGATGATATAATAAGTAATTTTGTTAACCAATACAAAGAAGGTGCAAAAGACCAAGCAGAATTTAACGTAAAAGCCGAATTGGTTTTAGAAGCAATAATCAAGAAAGAAAATCTTCAGGCTTCTGAAGAAGATTTGATGAAAGAAGTAGAAGAAATGGCTAAGTCATATCAGGTAGAAGAAGAGAGAATGGAAGCTTTCAAGAACAGCATGCTTGAATCAAGCAGAGGTTATATCGAAGAAACTCTTAAAAAGAGAAAAGTTATAGAAATGCTTGTTGCAAGTGCCGTTTTTACAGAACCTGCTGAAAAAGAAGCTGAAGAAAGCAAAGAAAAATAATTTAAGATAATATTAAGATAAATAAGTACAATAATAGTATAATGAAATATAATAAATAGGAGGAAATATTATGGCTTTAGTACCATATGTAATTGAACAAACAGGCAGAGGCGAAAGATCTTACGATATATATTCGAGATTGTTAAAGGACAGAATAATTATATTAAGTGATGAAGTTAATGATGCAACAGCAAGCGTAATAGTTGCACAGCTGTTATTTTTAGAGTCAGAGGATCCTGATAAGGATATACAGCTATATATTAACTCCCCAGGCGGCTCTATAACAGCAGGTATGGCAATCTATGACACCATGCAGTATATTAAGCCGGACGTATCTACTATATGTATAGGTATGGCTGCAAGCATGGGTGCGTTTTTACTGTTGTCGGGAGCAAAAGGAAAAAGATTTGCACTGCCGAATTCAGAAATAATGATTCACCAGCCCCTTGGCGGGATGAAGGGTCAGGCATCTGACATAAAAATTCACGCTGACAGAATAATTAAGATAAGAGATACTTTAAATGATATCATTAGTGAAAAAACAGGTCAGTCAATAGAGAAAGTTTCGCGCGACACTGACAGAGATAATTTCATGTCAGCGGAGGAAGCGAAAGCTTATGGCATAATAGATGATATAATTGCCAAAAGAAAATAAGGAGTGTTTCAATGAGCAAAAATAATGATAAGCAAATCAAATGCTCGTTTTGCGGTAAGGCTCAGGAACAGGTAAGAAGATTAATAGCCGGTCCTGACGTATATATCTGCGATGAATGTATTGAATTGTGTCATAACATTGTGGATGACGATATAGACTTATTCGAAGAATATGATTTTACTGAACTCCCGAAGCCAAAAGAAATTAAAGAAAAGCTTGATGAGTATGTAATTCAGCAGGATTGCGCAAAAAAAAGCTTGGCAGTGGCAGTATACAATCATTATAAAAGAATTAATTATAAAGCAAAAGATGATGGTGTTGATATTCAAAAAAGCAATATTTTATTGCTTGGGCCTACCGGAAGCGGTAAGACGTATCTTGCACAAACATTGGCAAGGTTGTTAAATGTACCATTTGCAATTGCAGATGCTACATCATTGACAGAAGCAGGCTATGTTGGTGAGGATGTTGAGAACATACTGTTAAAGCTGTTGCAGGCTGCAGATTTTGATGTTGAAAGGGCAGAAAAGGGCATCATTTATATTGATGAAATCGATAAAATTTCCAGACGTTCAGAGAACCCTTCTATAACGAGAGATGTAAGCGGCGAAGGTGTGCAGCAAGCACTTCTTAAAATATTGGAGGGAACTGTTGCAAATGTACCGCCACAAGGCGGAAGGAAGCACCCGCATCAGGAGTTTATACAAATAGACACTACAAATATATTATTTGTTTTAGGCGGTGCCTTTGACGGAATAGAAAAAATAGTACAAAAAAGAATAGGCAAAAAAAGTATCGGGTTTGGTGCAGACCTTACAGGTAATTCGGCTATGGATACCGATAAACTTTTACAACAGGTTCAAACACAGGATTTATTGAAATTTGGATTAATTCCTGAATTTGTGGGCAGAATGCCGGTTGTAGTTGCCTTAGAAAAGTTAGATAAAAAGGCTTTAATGTCTATTTTGACAGAGCCAAAGAACTCCCTTGTAAAACAATATAAGGAATTGTTCAAAATGGATAATGTTGAATTGGAGATAGAAAAGGATGCCTTGGAAGAAATAGCTGACAGAGCTTTGGAGATAAAAACAGGTGCAAGAGGTTTGAGAGGCATACTTGAAAGTACAATGACTGATGTTATGTACGAAATTCCATCTCGAAATGACATTAAAAAATGTGTTATAACTAAGGATACTATAGTTAATAAAAGTGAACCGAAATTGGTATTGACTAAGAAATTGTTAACTGATAAAAAAGAAAACGCATCATAGACCGCTGAAAATTCCAGCCTGCGTCGTTATCGCTTCGACGGTCAATCCTCGCGTATGTTGAATACGTTGCGGTTGCCCGTCTTGCGATGCCTTGCAGGACGAAAATTTTCAACGGTCTATAAGATAGATGTAGTGTTTTGTGAACTGCCTGCTGCTACAAGCAGGCAGTTTTTACTAAGGAGATTATATGATTGAAAATTACAGTATAGAAAATAAAAAGCTTCCTTTGATTCCAATCAGGGGAATCGGAATATTCCCGGATACAATGATGCATTTTGATATTGGCAGGGAAAAATCAATAAATGCTTTAGAAGAAGCAATGTTGGAAGACTCAGATATTTTTCTTACAATACAAAAAGAAGCAGATATAGATTCACCTAAAGAAGAAGATTTTTTCGAGGTTGGTGTCATTTGTAAAATTAAGCAGATGATTAAGCTTCCCGGAGACAATATAAGAGTGCTTGTTGAAGGCGTGAACAGAGCTAAAATTGTGTCCATTGTTCAGACAGAGCCGTATTTTGAGGTTATGCTGGATGAATATGTATATAATAATGATGCCTTGATAAATGATGAATTAGAAGCAATGATTCGCCTGACTCTGGAAAATTTCGAAGAATATTCATTAATATATACAAAAATAGCACCCGATGCCCTTATTTCTCTTAAAGAAATAAAAAATCCCGATAAATTTGCCGATGTGGTTGCGTCATATATTTATTTAAAGCATGAGCAAAAGCAAGCGTTGTTAGAAATATTCGGCCCATATGAAAGACTTGAATCAATCAATACGTACTTATCTAAGGAAATAAAAGTTTTAGAAATTGAAAATGAAATCAGCGAGCTTGTGAGAAAACAGGTCAGCGAATTTCAAAAGGATTATTATTTAAAGGAGCAATTGAGAGCTATCCAGAAGGAGCTTGGCGAGGATGAAGGTATAGAGCTTGAAGTTGATGAATATCTGGATAAAATAAAAAAAGCCAATATGCCGAAGGAAGTAAAGGAAAAGGCAGAAAAAGAAATAAACAAGCTTCTGAAAATTTCTTCATCATCACCTGATGCAGGAGTAATAAGAACATACGTAGATTGGCTCATTGATCTGCCCTGGAACAAAAAAACAAAAGACAATACTGATTTGAAGAAAGTGAGAAATGTATTGTCAGAGGATCACTATGGTTTAGAGGATATAAAGGAAAGGATACTTGAATATCTTGCTGTGAAAGCAATAAATAAAGATATGAAAGGACCGATACTTTGCTTTGTCGGACCTCCCGGAGTAGGTAAAACATCCGTTGCTAAATCCATAGCAAGAGCCATGAACAGAAAATATGTGAGAATGTCATTGGGCGGGGTCAGAGATGAAGCGGAAATCAGAGGTCACAGAAGAACATATATAGGGGCCATCCCAGGGAGAATAATATCATTAATTGCAAAAGCTAAGGCAAATAATCCAGTATTTTTGCTTGATGAAATAGATAAGCTTGCAAGTGACTACAAGGGAGATCCGGCGTCGGCATTGTTGGAGGCATTGGATCCTGAACAGAATAAAACATTTACAGACCATTATATTGAAGCTCCGTTCAGCTTAGAAAATGTAATGTTTATTACTACTGCAAATACAACATCCACCATTCCGGGACCACTGTTAGATAGAATGGAAGTAATTGAGATATCCGGTTATACTGATATGGAAAAGATAAATATAGCCGAAAAGTATTTAATTAAAAAACAAATTAAGGAGCATGGATTAAAAGAAACTCAGGTAAGTATTTCGCAAAATGCCATAACCGAAATAATTGAAAGATACACACGTGAATCGGGTGTACGTAATCTTGAACGAAGCATAGGATCTTTAATAAGAAAAGCTGCTGTACAAATAGTGGAAAATAAAAAGAAAACTGTTACAATCAATAATGGAAACCTGAAAAAATATTTGGGTATTCCGAAATATGATTATGATTTAGCATATGAAGAAGATCAGGTAGGTGTTGTAACGGGTCTTGCCTGGACTAAGGTTGGCGGAGAAACTCTGTTTATAGAAGTAAACACTATGAAGGGTGACGGCAAGCTTCAGCTTACAGGTAAATTAGGCGATGTAATGAAGGAATCTGCTATGGCAGCTATTAGCTATATAAAAGCAAATGCAGACAAATTTAAAATAGATTACAGTAAATTTAAGGAAACAGACATACACATTCATGTACCTGAGGGAGCAATTCCAAAGGATGGTCCTTCAGCAGGAATAACAATGGCTACGGCGGTTATATCCGCGCTTACTGATGTACCGGTGAGAAAAGATGTGGCTATGACCGGGGAAATTACAATAACAGGCAGAGTATTGCCTATCGGCGGATTAAAAGAAAAGCTGCTGGCTGCAAAGAGAGCCGGAATCAAAAGGGTGGTTCTGAGTACTAAGAATAAGCCGGATGTATCAAAAATCGACAGTAAAATAATTCGCTCCATGGAAATAGTTTATGCAGATAAAATAGAGGATGTAGTTAAATACGCATTAGCCGATAGATAGGCAATGGATGGGCGATGGATTAGCTATAGATAGGCAATAGATTAGAATAAGTAACAATTGCCAATCAATTGATAGTCCATTGCAAGTCGACTGCAAATCCATTGTACTGGGAGGAATATATGATAATAAAAAAAGCAGAATTACTTATTACGGCTGTTAAAAAAGAACAATATCCAGATACGGTTGTACCTGAAATTGCTTTTGCAGGCAAATCTAATGTAGGGAAATCCTCAATGATTAATGCATTGCTAAACAGAAGAAGTCTGGCAAGAACGAGCTCACAACCGGGAAAGACACAGACATTAAATTTTTATAATATTAATGATTCATTCAATTTTGTTGATTTGCCGGGATATGGATATGCAAAGGTATCAAAATCCGAAAAAGAAAAATGGGGCAAAATGATTGATACATTTTTGCATAACAGAAAACAGCTTAAGGAAGTAATTTTACTTGTTGATATCAGGCATGAACCCAGCAATAATGATATTCAAATGTATGATTGGATAAAAAGCTGCGGATATACAGGCTACGTCATTGCTTCAAAGGCAGATAAGCTTTCTAAAACTCAACAAATTAAAAGCGTTAATATAATTAAGAAAACATTGAATATTACGGATAAAAATATAATAATTCCGTTTTCATCAGCATCTAAATCAGGTGTTGAACAAATATGGGATTTGTTTGTAAATATTTTAGGCTTGGAAAATTAGAACAGTTCAATTTTACGTAAAAAATCCATGTTAAATTTTATGCAAATTGATTAAAAGCATTGCAAGTGGGTATATTACTTTTAATTGGAGGAATAATAATGGATTATAAAGTTGAGCGTTATCTAAAGAGCGACATAAACAACGCGAAAATAACTGTTGAAGAAATTTTAGACAGCATAAAAAACATTGTAAGCGAGAACACTTTCTTTAACACTAAACTGATATTGAATGAATTAATTATAAATAGTATTTTACACGGAAATCAAAAAGATAAAAGCAAACAGGTTTTTATTAATTTATTGATTGATAAGTCTTGCATTATTATAGAAGTAGCTGATGAAGGATTGGGAATTTGTTATAAGAAAAAAGCTTACGGTGATTATGATTTTTGCGAATCTGGAAGAGGATTGATGTTGGTTGAAGGTCTTTCCGATAAGTTTGAAGTATGCGGAAACAGAGTTAAATGCGTACAATATATTAAATAGTCGTTTTTATATTTATTTAATTATGTTATAATAGACACCTAACAGGTGTTTATTTATTTATTTATTTATTTTTTGGAGCAAATCATGGACAACATTAAGCTTTCGGTTAGAGAATTAGTTGAATTTGTATATAAAAGCGGAGATATTAACGTAAAAAACCTGAGTCCCGAAAGAGCAATGGAAGGAATAAAGGCACATAAAATTCTTCAGTCTTTAATGGGAGAGAACTATCAAAAAGAATATTTTCTCAAAAGGGAATTTACCGTTAACAATATACAGTTTACAATAGAAGGAAGAGCTGACGGAATAATATCCGAAAACAATGAAATTATAGTAGATGAAATTAAATCTACTTATACGAATTTGGATTTTATTGAAAAAAATTATAACGAAGCCCATATTGCGCAGGCAAAATGTTACGCGTACATTTACTGTCTTGATAATGAAATAAACAATATCTCAATTCAGTTAAGATATTATAATTTAGATACGGAAAAAACGAAAACAATTCCTTATAACTATGACCTTAAGGAACTTGAATTGTTTTTTTATGAGCTTTTAAATTCTTATATTGAATGGGCTCAAACGATTATTGACTTAAAAAAGGAAAGGGAACGCTCAATAAACGATCTTAAATTTCCATTTGATTATTACAGAAAAGGCCAGAGAGATTTTTCTGTTGCTGTTTTCAGTACAATAAAAGAAGGTAAAAAATTATTCTCTCAGGCACCGACAGGTGTTGGTAAAACTATATCTATTTTATTTCCTGCTATTAAATCCATGAATTATAAAAACAATACAAAGGTTTATTATCTCACGGCTAAATCATCTACTAAAACAATTGCTTTTAATACTGTTAAAATGATGGTTCATAAGGGATTAAGCCTGAGAACAACGGTTATAACAGCAAAGGACAAAATATGCTTCATGGAAGAAACTAATTGCGATCCGGAATATTGTCCATATTCAAAAGGATATTATGACAGGTTGAATATACCTCTCAAAAATGCCGTTAAAAACAACTGTTTGTTTGACAGGGAATATATAGAAGAAACAGCAAGAAAGCATGATCTATGCCCATTTGAATTTTCTCTTGATTTAAGTTATATGTCTGATGCTGTCATTTGCGACTATAATTATTATTTTGATCCGAGAGTTGCTCTTCAAAGGGATGATGTATTTAAAAATACTAATGATATACTTCTGATTGATGAAGCTCATAATCTTGAAGACAGAACAAGAGATATGTTTTCTCCCGAGCTTATAAAGGAAGATTTCTATGAACTTTATAAAGTGATGAAGAAAACCAATAAAAAAATAGGCAGCGCACTACATAATATTAACAAGAGATTTATAGAAATTAAAAAAGAAGCTGATAATGAGTCAAAAATTTTAGAAAATGAACCTTCTGAGCTAATAAGTTCCCTAAGGAAATTTTCAACTATAGCAGAAAAATTTATAAACGATAAAAAAAATGAAAATATACCGGATGAGTTAATTGACATGTATTTTAAAAGTACATTTTTTATAAAAATTTCCGAAATAGCAAATTCAAATTTTTGCTACTACGTTGATTTTATAGGAAATAAAACTAAGGTTAAGTTGTTTTTAATAGATCCATCCTCAGTATTGAAGGAAATATTAAAAAATGCGTGGTCTTCAATATTTTTTTCAGCAACCTTAACTCCTTTAAAATATTTCAGATATATTTTAGGCGGAGAGGATGACGACCATATATTAAAAATCAAATCACCCTTTGATGATGAAAATTTAAATTTAATGATAACCTCGGATATTTCCATGAAATATACGGAAAGAGAGGCAAACATAGAATCAGCATGCTGTTATATAAATAAATTGATATCCGAAAAGAAAGGTAATTACATGGTGTTTTTCCCTTCCTACAGCTTTATGGGGAAAATTTATGAGACTTATGAAAATTTATATGATACTTCAAACATTATTTTACAAAATCAAGGATTAAATGAAGAAGAGCAAACAGAAATTGTAGATAAGTTTAAAAGCCAAACAGGGTTGGTATTATTCACCGTTGTGGGAGGAGTATTTTCTGAGGGCATTGATTTACCCCTTGAAAAATTAATAGGTGCGGTTATAATAGGTACAGGAATACCTCAAATTTCCTTTGAAAGAAATATTATTAAAGGATTTTTTGATGAAAAATATAATTCAGGCTATGACTTTGCATACAAATATCCTGGTTTCAATAAAATTTTACAATCCGCAGGCAGAGTGATAAGAACTGAAAATGACAGAGGCACGGTGCTTATGATAGATTCAAGGCTGTGCCAGATGACATACATAAAGCTGTTTCCTGAGCATTGGAAACATTATAAAAAGATTAATAATGTAAACAACTTAATAAACGAGGTAAAGTTATTTTGGGACGGGAAGGAGAATAAATGATGAATATTATTTCAAACATGAATGTTAAGAATAACCAATTGATAGGCAAGCCTGAATTAAATACTTTATTGGCAAACGACACAGCAAAAATATACGAGGTTATAAGAGTAATCAAAAAGAATCCTATTTTTTTGAAAGAGCACTTTGAACGTATGAGAGACAGCATACGCTTAAGCGATGTAGAAGGGAATTTAAATTTTGATGAATTTCAAAATTCAATTAATTTATTGATAAAAGAAAATAATTTTGAAAACTGTAATATAAGAGTATCGTATTATTATGACAGCGAGCCCGTAGTTTTATTTTATTTTATAGAAAGCAGCTATCCTGCAAAGGAACAATTTATGACCGGGGTTCATACTGTAACGGCAAAAATACATAGAGATAATCCGAACATTAAGGCTTTTCAAAAAAACTTCAAGGAAAAAGTAGAAGAAATTATAAAAAATACAAAAGCGTATGAAGTAATTTTAATAAATGATGATGATACTGTAAGCGAGGGAAGTAAATCAAATATATTTTTTATTAAAAATAATAAGCTCGTTACATCACCGGATGATAATGTGCTGCTCGGAGTTACAAGGAGCAAGGTTATAGAAGTTTGTGAAAGAAACGGTATTGAAGTAATAAGGCGTGTTATAAGGTATGATGAGCTTGACAACTTTGATGCTGCCTTTATCACAGGGACATCAAATGATGTGCTTCCGATAAAAGCTATAGATGACAGAATTTATAATTCTGCCGATAATGATACGGTTAAAAAGGCATTAGAGTTGTATTTGAATGAGATGGAGAAAGAAATTAAATAGAAGGTCGTAGCGGCTTTATTTATCAAAAAACACAAAAATGGCCACGGGGCCATCGTTGTGAAGCATTAATATGCATAAAAGGGGTATTGGGAATATATTTTGGTTATCGGGGGGGATAACCATGGTTATTATAACATAAAGAAACATTATTTTGCAAGTATTTTTTACAAATTTTTTATACTTAAGAGGTACATATGGAAGTTTATTTGGATAACAGTGCAACAACAAGGGTAAGGCATGAAGTATTACAGCAAATCATAGATGTCAATAAAAACTATTATGGGAATCCATCATCGCTTCATCGCATGGGATTGATGGCAGAAAAGAAAATTGATGAGGCGAGAAGGTATGCAGCTAAAATAATTAACGCTAAATATGAAGAAATATATTTTACCGGAGGAGGCACTGAAAGCAATAATATTGCGCTTATCAGCCACTTAAGTAATATATATGAAAATTCAAATATTGTAACCACAAAAATCGAGCATCCTTCTGTTTACAACGTAGTAGATCAGTTCAAGGATAAAGCAAGTATAAGATATGTTGAAACCGACGGTATGGGAAGAGTCAATCTTGATGATTTAAAGAAAAAAGTTGATTCTGATACCGTATTGGTATCCATTATGCATGTTAATAACGAAATTGGGATTGTGCAGGATATAAAAAAGATAGCCGAAATTGCTAAAAGCAAAAATAACAGTACAAAAATACATGTGGATGCTGTACAATCATATGGTAAGATAAAAATTGACATAAATAATATTCCTGTTGATACAATGGCATTCAGCAGTCATAAAATTCACGGACCTAAAGGAGTCGGAGGATTATTTGTTCGTTCCTCGCTAAAAATTAAGCCCTCGGTCTTTGGGGGAGGTCAGGAAAAATCAGTTCGTCCGGGTACTGAAAACACGGCAGGTATAATTGGTTTTGGTGAAGCATGCAAGCTTCTGTATGATAATTTTGAAGAAGAAAATTATAAACTTAATGAGCTTAAAGCTCTTTACGCTAAAAGGTTATCCGAAGAAATAGAGGATGTACGAATTAACAGCTTATTAAATGGGGAAGGCGCTCCTCACATACTCAATATATCGTTTAAGAACGTAAAAGGAGAAGTATTGGTACACTTTTTAGAGCAAAAAGGAATATATGTTTCAACAGGCTCGGCATGTTCTTCAAAAAGTAAGAGCAACAGGATATTAGATGCGCTCAATATTGATAAGGAATATATTGATGGCTCCATAAGAATGAGCTTAGGTTATTTTAATAACCATGACGAAGTAGAATATGTTGTAATGCATATTAAACAATCAGTTAATGATATAAGAGAAATCATGATGCTATAGAAAGGAACAAAGGACTATATGTACAATGTTGTGGCAGTAAGCTTTGGAGAAATATTTTTAAAGGGAAAAAACAGAGGTTCCTTTGAACATAAACTTACAGAGCAAATAAGGTATGCGTTAAAAGAGTACAAGGATGTATCCATATATAAGGAATTAGGCAAGGTTTTTATACAGACTAAGCATATTGATGATATGGACGGAATTATAAATAAAATTAAAAAGGTATTTGGAATAGTTGTTATAAGTCCCTCCATAAAGGTTGAAAAAGATCCTGAAATCATCATAGAAAAAGCGATTGAATTATTCAGATACCTTAAGGAAAAACAAAACATAAAAACATTTAAGGTTAATACAAAGAGAGGGGATAAAACCTTTCCTGTCAAATCAATGGATTTCAGTGCATTAGCAGGTGAAAAGATACTGAATGCTTTTCCTGACGTAACAGTTGATGTACACAATCCCGATATAGAAGTAATGATAGATATAAAGAAAAACTGTTATATATCATCTGAAAGAATTACAACCGTAGGAGGAATGCCCATAGGCTCCTGCGGAAAGGCACTTTTGCTTTTATCGGGAGGAATTGACAGCCCCGTAGCAGGCTATATGATTGCAAAAAGGGGAGTAGAAATCAGTGCTCTTTATTTCCACACATATCCGTTTACATCGGAGAGAGCAAATGAAAAGGTTAAACGGCTTAAAGAAATTTTAGAGGAATATTGCGGGAAAATCAAACTTTACAGCGTTAATTTGTTAGATGTTCACAAAGCCATAAAAGAGCATTGCAGAGAAGAGGAAACAACTATTTTAGCAAGGCGGTTCATGATGAGAATTGCGGAAAGAATAGCTGAAGAAAATGGACTGGAGATGTTAATAACAGGTGAATCATTAGGTCAGGTTGCAAGCCAGACAATGAAATCTATGATAGTTATAGAAAACTCTATAGAAATGCCTATACTTAAACCTGTCATAGGTATGGATAAGACAGAGATAATGGATAAAGCAAAGGAAATCGGAACTTATGAAACCTCGATTTTACCTTACGATGATTGCTGCTCTGTTTTTGCTCCTTCTCATCCTCTTATAAATCCAAAATTAGATTCCATTTTAATTTCGGAGGGAAGGCTGAACGTTGAAGAATTGATTAATAAGGTATACTCAACCTTAGAAGTAATATAATAATCAGTTTTATCAATCACAAATCTTATTAACTGACATATATTAAATTAAAATAAAAGAGAGGTGAATATATATGTCAGATGAAGTAAGAGCTACAAATTTTGATTGCTGTGACAGAGGCTGTGACAATAATTGGATAGAATGGATTATAATTATATTTGTAATTTTCTGGCTGCTTGGCGGGAATAACTGGCTTGGTGGTATTGGCGGCAGAGGTGGTTGCTGCAGATAATTTGTACTTAATTTAGGTTGTTGAAAACAACGACCTATCGTCTTAAATCATAAGGGCTGTATTATACATGTACAGCTCTTTTGTATGGTGTGCCCAGCATGGGCGATAACTCGGTGGTGAAAGTCCACTACAGACTTGGCAGTAGGAACTGTTAGCAAAGGGCAAGGGTGCCCATCGTGAGGTGGAATCTGAAGGAAGCCTAATGCAAACCTTCGGTCTGACGAACAGAAATCACATATAAGGCATTTGTGGGACGGACGAGCTTGCCATACAAAGCAAAGTCCAATACTGCCCGAATCCCATGGTGTAGATGTGGCAGATATATGAGGGGAAGGTTATCGCTCTTACCTGGGGAGGTCTTGCAAGGCAATGAAGGACAAGTTACCCTTGACACCCATTGAACCTATACAGTGATGTATAGTTAAATTGCAAGAAGTCAGCAGAGGTCATAGTACCTAATTTTTTTTAGGGAAGGACTGAACAATAATAATTCTTTGAACGAGAGGAAGGTGAGACAGTGCAAAGAGAGCAGAAAACCGCGGAAGCGGACTACTCTTGCGAGGGTATGGTGGAAACAGAGAGTAACAAGAGAGTGCGGAGTGCTGTAGCATTAGAAACCGAAGAGAAGAATGGCGCAGAATTACTGGAGGACATACTGCATAGGAATAATCTGAATGCAGCATGGAAGAAAGTAAAAGATAACAAGGGGGCAGCAGGTATAGACGGAATGAGCGTGGATGAAATGCTGCCATATTTGAAAGAACATCGTGAAGAACTCCTTGAAAGCATTCGAGGAGGTTTCTACAAACCCAAACCGGTGCGAAGGGTAGAGATATCTAAGCCTGACGGAGGAGTGAGAATGCTTGGGGTGCCAACGGTAATAGACCGGATGATACAACAAGCTATCGCCCAAGTATTAGAACCAATATTTGAAAAGACATTTTCAGATAATAGTTATGGATTCAGACCGGGGCGAAATGCACACCAAGCAATAAAGCAAGCGAGAAGATACTACGATGAGGGATATACCCGCGTAGTAGATATCGACTTAGCAAAATACTTTGATACAGTAAACCATGACTTACTCATGGATATGTTGAGAGAGCAAGTAAGAGACAAAAGAGTATTGACATTAATTCGTAAATTCCTTAAAAGTGGAATAATGATAAATGGATTGGTAAATGCTTCGCAAGAAGGAACACCACAAGGTGGAAATCTTTCACCGCTATTGTCCAATATCTACCTCACACGCTTTGACAAAATGCTTGAAGAACGAGGGCACAAGTTTGTCCGCTATGCAGATGACTGCAATATCTACGTAAAAAGCAAGCGAGCAGCAGAAAGAGTTATGGAAAACAGTGTGGAATATCTTGAGGGAAAACTCAAACTGGAAGTTAATCGAAAGAAAAGCAGTACAGGAAGTCCATTAAGACTAAAGTTTTTGGGATTCTCACTATACAAGATGGGAAAGAAAACAGGAATACGTCCACACAATAAGTCATGGGAACGGTTTAAGAATAAACTTCGAGAACTGACAAGCAGGAAGCAAGGAAGGTCAATAGAGATAATACTCTTAAAAGTAAGAAGATACACAATAGGGTGGCTTGCATATTACAGCATATCAGACATGAGAAACAGAATTCAAAAGATAAACGAATGGTTACGCCGTAGGATAAGACAGATATTTTGGAAGCAATGGAAGAAGATATCGGCTAAGTTCAGAAACTTGCAAAGGTTGGGAATACCAAAAGGAAAAGCATGGGAATGGTCAAATTCACGATTAGGCTATTGGAGGATATCCGGTAGCTGGATTCTAAGTACGTCCCTTACAAACAAATACCTCGAATCCATCGGATATGATGACATTTCCAAAAGATACGAGGCATTGCACTGTGCTTAAGTTATTGAACCGCCGTACACCGAACGGTATATACGGTGGTGTGAGAGGTCGGTAGGTAAATTAATTACCTACCTCCTACTCGATTGTAAGCGGACATTTCCACTTGATTTTAATATGAATGAACTGTATACTAATTTATAAATATTGAAATGGATAGAAAATATAAATGTAGGCGGAAAAAATGAAAAAGGTTAATATTTATTCAGACGGTGCATGCAGCGGAAATCCCGGCCCGGGAGGGTACGGAATAATATTGGAGTATAACGGAAATGAATTAGAGCTCAGCGGCGGAGAAAAAAATACAACTAATAACAGAATGGAGCTTATGGGGGTTATTGTTGGATTTGAAGCACTTAAAGAGAAGTGCGACGTTACAGTTACAACTGATTCGAAATATGTTGCGGATGCAATCAATAAGGGCTGGCTTAGTTCATGGCAAAAGAAAAATTGGAAAAAATCTGATGGAAAGCCGGTTTTGAACATCGATTTATGGGAGAGATTATTAAAAGCAATGGATAAGCATAATGTTAAGTTTGTTCATGTCTTAGGTCATAACGGTCATGAATATAATGAGCGTTGTGACAAGCTTGCGGTTTCAGAGCGCGATAAGTTTGCAAATAGTTAATTAATAATACAGGTTTCAACATAATATTTAAGAAACATTAATTATCTCATGAATATTATAAAATAACAAATTATATTATGAGGTGATTATATAATGATTTATAGACAAAACCAAAATCAGGTTCAATGTCCTAATGTAAATACAATGCCCTATGTTGTTCAGCCCGGAGATACATTGAATTCCATAGCAGCAAGATTCGGCACCAATTTAGTGGGATTGCTGGAATTAAATCCAACCTTGCGACTAAGAACCCTGACCGAAGGTATGTCTTTGTGCGTGCCGAGAGTACCTCAGAGACCACCGTGTGTAAATGGGGCTTATTATATTATTAGAGAAGGGGATAGCTTTTATAATATAGCCCGAACATATGGAATACCGCTTAATTTATTGCTTGAAGCAAATCCTGATGCAAATCCTTACGATTTAAAAGTCGGTCAGGAAATATGTATACCTAATGTTCCGGCTGGATGCCCGTTTGGTACAGTAGTTACAATTCAAGAAGGAACACGTTTAAGTGATATTTTAATCAGCTATAATTTAAGCTTGAATGAACTAATAGGAACTAACAGAGAATTTAATCCTAATGTTATTGTTCCCGGAACAGAGCTGTGTATCCCGCCGGAAAATTTTGAAGTTTGCCCTGAGAATTCAATAGAATACATTATCAGAGCAGGAGATACACTTTCAACTGTTGCTATAGCCAATAATCTGACACCTTCACAGCTATTGATTGCTAATCCGAGCTTAAGACCTGCTAACTTTTTGATTGTGGGAACAAGAATTTGTATACCAAGGATGTAGTGGGGTTAAGGCGTAAAAAATACAGCAGACAGTCTGCTGTATTTTTGTTGCATTTATATTGAACATTGATTTAGATATTAATCTAAAACCAATGATGGGGGAGCGTAAACTCTTGCTTTTAATTCAGTGTTAAGAAGGTACAAGCCCTTTGCGTCTGTTCCGAAGTTGTTGTATTTTTGTATTAATTCATCAGCATTTTTTTCTTCTTCACCCTGCTCCATTATAAACCAGTCTAAGAATTGCATGGTTCTGTAATCTTTAGTTTGGGACGCTTCATAGTAAATGTTATGAATTGAATCAGTAACAGACTTTTCATGCTTTAAAGCTTCGTGAAGAGGGGCATCATAGCTCTTGAATTCTATATCAGGTGCACCGATTTCTAATAATTTAACCGACAAACTGTTATTCTGCATATATTGAATGAACAGCATCGCATGATCCATTTCTTCCTGTGCCTGAACCTTGAACCAATTTCCGAAACCATCTAAGCCGTTATCAATATAGTAATTTGACATATCTAAGTATAAATAAGCCGAAAACATCTCTTTGTTTACCTGCTCGTTTAACAATTTTATTACATTTTCTTTTATCATAATTTAAATCTCCTTTTTAAGCTATATATAATGTATACCCCAAAAAAGCAATTTCAAAACATTCTGCTGTTTTAATTTTATAAAAACGGGCAAAAATTTGTCCGTGACAGGAGAAAACAGTATTACTAATTCGCTCAAAGGGAACATTTTAATGCGAATTAGTATCACTTCTTTAAATTTTTATCATAAACTATATGGAGGTGATTGCTTTGATATGTAATGAAATATTGTCAGTAACGGGAAACAGCCAGGGGAATTTATTTTTATTTGTACTTGAATTATCGGAAGAAGAGTATACTTGTAAAAAAGCGGTTTATATAGGCAAGTCAGAAAAGATTGCCATTCATAGCATAGTTAATTGGCGGAATTCTATATATCTGGTGGATTCATACAACAATAAAATATATAAGTACGATTTGAATTTAAATGAAATTTCAGAAACAAATGTAGGAAGGGACCCACGACATATTACATTAGATGAAAATAACATTTATGTTGCAAATTTTGAATCGGATAATATTTCCGTAATAGATATAACTAATTTTTCATTGACAGAATCTATCCCGGCCGGTATAAAACCTCACGATGTTTTATACAACCCAAATAATAAAAGGCTGTACACATGCTGCTATGAAGAAAATGAAATTATAGAATATTCGGAAAACAGGGAAGAAAAAAGATATTTCAAAACAAATGGAAAGCCTATGCATATGTTCATATCGAAGGATTGTTTAATTGTTATGACTTATTTTGTAAATGGCAACGTACATACAAACATTAATTTTATAAACCTTGTAACGGGTGAAATAGAAAAGGTAATAAAAGTTGAAGGATTGGGCTCAGACTTTGATTTTGATGAAAGCAACAATAAAATATACTTAATAAACATTGTTGACAAAACCCTTTATATAATAGATGCTGCAAAAAAGGAATTAATAAAAACCAGCTACTTAGGCGGGTATCCCGAAAGCTTAACTGTGGGAAATTCCTATGTATATATTAATAATTCCAAGAAAAATCAAATAACAGCCATAGATAAGGACTATCATAAAATTTCAAAAACTATAGATATTTCCTTTACCCCCGGCTGTATAAAAATCATCAATTAAGCTCTGACGTAAGAGTTTTAACAATGTTAGAAAATATTTCTTCAGGATTTGAATCCCATTTTTTGCATATGTTTTTTGCTGTTGCCTCATCAATAACATTAATGCTTAAGCTGAAAATGACGGATTCATTTTCCATGACCTGAAGAGATACAATAAATTCATCATCTTTTCTTTTATAATAATGACCCAGCAACTCTCTGTGTTTTTTTATTTCCTTTTTTAAATATGACAAATTTTCTTTTACTTCATTTTTGAAATATTCAGGCAGTATCTCCCCGAACATATCCAAAGCGGCTATTCCGGCTTCGGATATTGCGTAATATTCATTGCCCTTTTTTGAATTTAAAACTACAAATTTGGAATCGCATAAATCAGACAACAGTCCCTGCAAGGTAAAATAATCAAGAATTCTATTATCTAATATAAAATTTGTTATTTCAATATTTGTCAATGGAACATTAATGAAATTTAATATGTATAAAAGCTTAAGCTTATCCTGAGCTATTTTGTTCCCGTTACTCATGCTTCCTCCTAATTACTGTTGAAATGCAAATTATTTACGATGTCTTTCGCTTTGTCATCTGAACGCAGTGAAAAATCTCATCTTTTTGCGAACGAGATCCTTCGCTGTTGCTCAGGATAAGCGACTGACACCAAATTAAAAATTTGGGTCATCTGCTTACTTAATTATACCAAATTATTAACTAATAACAACAATAATATGAAAATTCTTCATATGGACATATTGTTAAAGATATTATACAATTGACGTAACATTAATAATAAGGGGAAAAAAGTCAATGAAGAAAAAATTTATTATTATTTTTATGATTATTATGTTTGCTTTAACCGCATGCTCCATAAAAGACGGAGTAACATCAAATTCAGGTAATGAGCAAAATGAACAGACTCCTGAGGAGCCGATTAAAGAAGAGGATGAGAAAACAGAAGAATCGGAAGAAACAGAAGAATCGGAAGAAATTGATCCTGTTGCTGCAATTGATTTGTCAATTGAGCCAAATGAGCTCGGGGAAATCATGATTCTTATGTATCACGGTATAGGACCTGAAGAATCAGTTTGGCAAAGAACTCCCGAAAATTTCCGTAAGGATTTAGAATATATGTATCAGAATAAATATCAGATGATAAGCTTAAATGATTATGCAAAGGGAGAAATAAAAACTAAAGCAGGTTACACTCCTATAATATTAACGTTTGATGACGGAAGACAGAACAATTTTAATTATATAGAACAAGACGGTGAATTGATAATTGACCCTGATTGTGCCGTAGGAATATTAGAAGAATTTAAGGAAAAATATGATGATTTTGATGTTACGGTAAGCTTTTTCTTAAACGCTAATCCCTTCGGACAAAAAGAGTATACAGAACAGAAGATAAAGTGGCTGGTTGAAAACGGATACGACATAGGAAATCACACGTACAATCACTATGAGTTGGAATTGTTAAGCTCGGATGAAATTCAGGCGGAAATCGGCTCGGTAAACAATATCATAAAGGCAATTATACCTGATTATGAGGTTGAAACGTTGGCGCTGCCTCATGGAAGCAATCCCAAAAAAGAAAATTTGGAAATTATGCTGAGCGGAGAGTATGAAGGCAATAAGTATAAGACAATTGCAACTCTTGATGTGGGTTGGAGACCGGCTTATTCCCCCTTTGATACATTGATTGATTTTAACAGCTTATATAGAGTTACTGCAAGCGAAATAAATGTGGATAATTGCGGTATATACGATTATTTTAAATCTTTTGAGAATGGTACGAGAGAAAGATTTATAAGTGATGGTAACCCTGAAGTTGTAACCATACCAAAAAAACACGAAGAATATTTAAATATGGACATGGTTGGAGATAGAATAGTAAATATATATGAGTAAAGCAGTAAAAATTTACTGCTCTGAAAAAGCCCCCCTGCATCGTTGCCGTTCATCCGGTCAATCCTCACGTATGTCTAATACGCTGCGGTTGCCCGTCTTCCGGCGCCTTGCAGGATGAACTTTTTCAACAGCCTATCATCTTGATGACTTTGTCATCAATCTGAGCAGTAAAAATTTACTGCTTTTTTTATACCTCGTTACACTTTACATAATTTTTATAATATGATATAATTTACACAATATAGAAAATAGCTCCGAGCATAGCCGCCTAAAAGAAAATCATGGTTGTTATGCCGTTAGGGTCTTGTTTGGAAACAATGAGGCCTCCTGTTGGAAAGGAGTTTTAATTTTTTACAGCATTTCCATCAGGCATGCTGTTTTTTTGTAATTATTTATACTTTTGGAGGAAGAAGAATATGATAAGAAAATCAAAAATTATTTTATTTGTATTGACAATTGCACTTATATTGTCACAGGTTTCTGCATTTGCTGTTGATTATACGTTGGAAATAGCAGTTAATGAAGTGGAAGAAACATTGAAATTCTCATTTGATGATTTAAAAGCAATGCCGGCTGAGGCACTAATTGACGAAGAATACATATATAACAGCAAGACCGGTGAAAAAACAGCTGATGTAAAAGGTGTAAGCTTAAAATATCTTTTAAAGGAAAAAGCTGAAATTACTTTTGAAAACGGACAAGTATTATTTGAAGCATCTGACGGATATCCGATTGATCCTCAATCTCTTGAAGATATATTCAATGATGAACTGAAATATGTTATAGCATATGAAGTAAACGGTGAAGCAATAGACAATGATGAAAACGCTGACACTGAAGATATAACAATCTACAGAAAAGTTAAGGAAGAAGGCGAATTTGGAACAGTTTATAAATTGATAAATAAGATAATTGTTACCGAGGAAGACGCTTCCGCCGCAGAAGAAACAGTTGAAGAAGAATCTGCGGAAACAGAAGATCCTGCAGATACTGACGTAGAAAAAGTATTTAATGATATAACCGAAGAGTATAAATTCGCAGAAGCAGCTATTTATGAACTTGCCAATAAGGGTATAATCGATGGTATGGGTGATGGTCTGTATGCACCGCAAAACCCGTTTACAAGAGAGCAGTTCTGTAAAGTAATTGTTGAGGCTTTAGGATATGAAACAAAAGAATATCAAGGAGCCTTTAGTGATGTAACTGCTGACCGATGGTCCTCAGTATATGTACAGGCTGCAGTTGATAATGGTTTGTTTGTAGGAAATACAGATGGTACATTCCTTCCTGAAAAAATAATTTCAAGACAGGAAATGGCTGCTGTAGCTGCAAGAGCAGCTGTTGCTTCAGGTAAGGTAGCTCAGGAAAAATTAGATAAATTCGTAATGGAGAAATCCGGTTATTCAGACAAAGATACGGTTGCCGATTGGGCAGGAAGCTCAGTAGCGTGGCTTGAAGCAGAGAAAGTATTTGAAGGAGTTGCGGTTGAAAACTTTGAACCTGCAAAAGATGTAAACCGTGCAGAAGCAGCATTAGTGGTATTTAATACATTATTTAAATAATTTTGTGATATGAGTCGAAGAAATATAACTTAAAATAGGAAATGGGCGATATTTTCGCTCATTTCTTATAACTAAGATATCCGACTCCGTAGGCGGTGTATTTCTCGTTATTTAACAAGGAGGTCAGTATGTTAAAAAACAAATCAATATTGTCATTAATATTGGTTATATGCATGATTGTTTCTCAAGCTTTGATATTGCCTGCAAATGCATCAGAGGTTGATTTATTAATAACAGGTACCGGAATCAATGAAGAAGTTATAATTACTGAAGCGGATTGGTCAAAATATTCAATGGTGGAAAAAATATTTTCCACTAATAATTCACTGGGGTTTCATAAAATAGTTAAAGCAAAAGGGTACGATTTATTTGAATTAATAGGTACTGATAATTTAAAAAATGACTATGATTATGAAGTTAAATTTACATGTGCGGACGGGTTCGAATTTACAAAGACAATAAGTGAATTAAAAAACACATACAGCTATAATGATTTTACGGAAAAAACCAAATCAAACGTGTCTCCTATGATTGCAAAGTACAATGCTGTATTGGCGGATTATCCTAAGGATGTTTTCGCTCTGCCTATAACATGGTCGGACAGAGAGCTCACAGAAAAGGATTTAGACAGAGATTTCCCAAAGCTTGTTTTTGGACAAAACGGTATTGATGACATGAATATGTCAAAATGGGGCAAGGAAGTTATTAAGATTACAATAGGCGAAGAACTTAAAAAGGAATCAATAAATAAATCACCTTATAAACATCTCTCATATGAAGGAGAGCCCTATAACGTGGATGCTATAACAGGAGCAACCTTTACCATAGAGGGTCCTGCTGTTGAAGGCTACAGAGCAATTTCCCTAAGACAAATTGAAGAGGATTTAAATGGTCAGGTCACAAAAATCTACCATGAAAAAGTCGCCGGAAAAACAATTGAGAATTCCTATGAAGGAATTAACGTTAAGTATTTGATAGATAATTACGTTAAGGTCAGGAATAATGCCGGCAATATAACCTTTAAAGATAAATCAAGACAAAAAATCTTGACAGTTCCCATTGCAGAAGCAGAAAAATATGTTGTAGCTTATGGTGTTAACGAGGTTCCTCTTGTATATCTGGATACAGAAGAAGGTTATATAAAGGAGAAACACAATGATAACGGCTGTTTCAAATTAGTTTTTGAACAGGACAAAAAAAGTGCCAAGGAATTTTCTAATGTTGCATATGTTTATATCGAGGAAAAGGACGCAAAAAACATATATGAACATACATATGCACCTTATAACGATGTGAAATATACAGATTATGAATTAATAATTCACGGAGACGGTCTCGGTAAGGAAGTAAGATATAAGGTGTCTGATATTGAAGCCATGAAGACTCTTCATGTAACCGATGAATACAGTTTGTCAAATAGTGAATATTTTTGGTATTACAACACATTTAAAGGTGTGCCGCTATGGGATTTGTTGCTGAAAGCAGGTTTAAATGCCAATATTGACGAAAATACCAGCGTTCGATTCATAGCGGCCGACAATTATAATTTTGCTCCTATGACTATAAAAGAAATAAAAGACAGTTCCTTGTACGGATATTATGAAAAAAGTGCATTGGATAAGGGTGACGGTACATTCCCGGGAGAGTACGTTGATCCATTGCGTACAGGAATGCCTGTCTTGGTTGCCTATGGCTTCAACGGTTATCCCTATGTTACAAGACCTGCGGATGACGGCTTCAATCCCGGGCTGGGTAATGACGGAGGACCTCTCCGCATAATATTCGGCAAAACAAATTACAATGATACTAATGGTTCAAATCAGGTTCAATTTGCCAAAGAAATCATTATTGGCGAAGGTAATTCTTTGATGACGGATGAAAAAGGAAGCGGAAACGGTGAAAGCACACAGATTGAAGTTACGAAGGATTCATCATGGAGCCATGACCAAAGCGTTTATAAGGATTATTTGGACAGACCTGTACTCAGAGTAACCGGATCACAGGTAAAAGAGCCGATGACATTTACTTTAAGACAAATAGAGAATTTAACTGAGTATGCTGTCAGAGATATTTATACAGGTGATGGTATAAGAGAATTTGAAGGAGTTGTTCTTTGGGATATAATTTCAAATGTTGTGGGACTTAAGGACGGCGTAGATGCACCAAGTGTAAGAGTATTCAGCGGACCTAATTACAATCAGATTTTGAGAAGTAATGATCAGTTAATGAACGGTGTTTTAAATTCTCAAGGTAAAATAAAAGATATAATTCTTGCTTATGCGGTTGAAGGATACCCCTTGGTAGCAAACGAAGGTGATGTGGGATATGCGAATAACAATGCATATGGACCGATAAGATTGATTATCGAAGAAAGTAAATCCATGTGGGTCAAATGGACGGATTGTATAGTTGTGGGAACAGGTGATTATGAGGCTCCCGAATTAAAGGACGTTAAAAGTGCTTCTGTATTTAATGATATAGAAAACCATTGGGCAAAAAATGAAATTATTAGTATGCAGCAGAAGGGTTATGCAAAGGGCAGCAACAATATGTTCAGACCCGATGATAACATCACAAGGGCAGAATTTATTTCATTGATTGTGAGAATTCTTGATCTTGATACAACAAGTGCTAAGACAGCATTTAACGATGTAAAAGCTGAAGATTGGTTTGCAAATGATGTTGATAAAGCAGTTGAAAACAAATTAGTGAATGGATATGAAAATAATACTTTCAGACCTGAAGCACCAATAACAAGACAGGAAATCGGAACAATAATCGGTTCTCTTTTAGAAGGTAATTTAACAGCGGCAGAGACGTCACAAATATTGTCATCTTATGATGATGATGTAGCTGACTGGGCAAAAGAGCCGGTTGCAAAAGCAGTAAATTCAAAAATAATTCAGGGCTTGCCGGATAATATATTTGGCGGAGGTCAAAATGCAACCAGAGCGCAGGCAATAGTTATGCTGCTAAGATATTTGGATAAATAAATTCTACAATCTTATAAACAGAGAGGGAAAGTTATTTCTTTCTCTCTCTGAGATGGGAGGAACTATGAAAAATAAATTATTGATGATTTTGTTTATTATACTGTTAGTTTTAACTTCATGCACCTCAAACAACAATGAAATTACGGTAAATTCCGAAAATGAAACAGAAGTAATTAAAAATGAAAATGAAGAAATACATGAAGATGAAAGTATTGAGGAAACTGTAGTTGATCCCGAAAATAAAGAGCAGCAAAAAGAAGAGCTTAAAGAAGGTTCAGAAGAACAAACAGAAGAAGATGATGAAGAAAAAGATGCAACTCAAGATGAAAAAAGCATAAAAGATAATACTGAAGAATCAAATAAAAAAGAAGAAGCGGATCAATCTGAAAACAAACAAGATGAAAATATCGAACAAGGTGTTGCTTTAAAAATTCAAGGACTTATAGAAAACGAAATATCATTTAATCTCAATGAATTAAAAGAAATGAACAATTTGATTTTTGAAGCGGATTTTTATTCACTAAACAGCTTTGGAACAACGGGATACACTCACTTTAAGGGGGTAAACTTATGGAAGCTGTTGGAAGCATCTGAAATTTCACATGAGGCGGCAGCTATTACAGTTATAGCTCAGGATGGTTATAAAATGACGTTTACAGTGGAACAGGTTAAGAAACAAGATTATATTGATGAAACAAATCCTGATGTAAAATATCCTATGATTATTGCATGGGAAGAAAAAGGTGTTGAATACGACCCCGAAGAAGGGTCACCATTTAAGCTGGTGGTAGGTCAGAAAGAAGCTGGGGATGTAAATAAACCTAATTGGGTTTCAAATATAGATAGAATTGTAATAGAATAATCGAGGAATCTTATGAATAATAAAAAATTTTATTATATTATTATTGCCGTAACAATTATAATCATAGGTACATTGTTTTTAACACAAAATAAGGCTTCCGAAGAAGAAAAAATAGTTATGTCATTTTATCCGGAGGCAAAAAAAGCAGAATTAATTAAAGATATAGCAGATGATATTTTTGTATCTTTAAACTTTCCTTCGGTTAAAAGAGGATATAAAATAGACGGTGAAATTAAAGCATATGTTACTGATTGCATCGGTTATAATGGTCCTGTTGAAGTTTTATCAGCTTTTGATACTGAAGAAAATAAGCTTATAGGTATTAAAATACTGAAACATGAGGAATCCTTGGATTACGCTGAGCATATAGAAAAGGATTGGTTTCTGGAAAGGTTTAAAAATATATTTGCAGGCAAATATTTAAATTTAGTCGTTCTTGACAAGGAAAATGACGAAGATATAGTACAGGTAACAGGAGCAACGGTTAGCTCTCAGGCGGTAGTAACTGCGGTAAATGCTGCTGTCGGAGTGTTTCAATACCAAAATAACAATGTTGAAATGGCTAAAGTTGCTGATGTTGTACCTCAGGAAATGTGGCAGAAGGATATTAACAGCTTTTTAATTAATTGGGAAGAGGGAAGTGTAAGAATTGACACTGATGAAATAAAACAGTATGAGCAGCTTGAAATGGATGTTACGTTGATAAATACTACGGGTACTGAAACAGATATGCACGTTAAAGGTCCTGCCTTAAGGCATGTACTTGAAAAAGAAGGTATTAATTTAAGTGAGTATGAAGGTATAGGGATTACTGGACGTGACGGATATTACACCTTGATAGATAAAGAAAAGCTAAATTTAAATGATGTGATACTTGTATGGGAAGTTGACAGAAAAATAATAAAAGATGACGAGAAGCCGGTGAGAATAGCTCTGCCTATGGAACTGGGGCCTTATTGGGTTAAAATGGTGTCCAATATTGATTTATATAAAGAAATATCTCCAAAGGACATTGATAAGGTACATATATTTAATGCATTGACTGAAGATATTGAACCATATTATTATGAATATTACGGAAGCAAGGATAAATCCATAGAGGTAGGTAAAATTCTCCGGAAATTTGATATTGTAGACGAAAAAGGTTTCTTCACAATGGGAGCCGTTGACGGTTTAAGCAAAAATGAAACCGTTTCATTAGTAAGACAAAGATATTTCATCAAGGTTGAAGGTGAAAATGCTCCGATGAATATTTCGCCTAATTTTAAGCTTGGTATGAATGTAAAAAATATGACACATTTTTCAACCACCAAGGATGCCGTTATTTTTCCCGAAAAAATAATAGACGTTGTAAGAACCAAGGATTTAAACGGAGTTGAAGCAATGCTTCTGGAGGATGTACTGCTTACGGCAGGTATGAGGTGGAATGATAGTAATGAATTTATTGCAGTAAGTAAAACAGGTGAAGAAATTAACTTTTTTTTAGACGATATGCTAAACAGCTACATAATATCTGAAGGAGAAAAAGTCAGCTTCTACAAAGACAGTAAAATTCTTTTAACTGATTTAGCAAGGATAGAAAAGAAATGAAAATAAAAAGAAGAGCAATAATTCAAACTATTTTTTCCTTATCAGTTATAGCTGCTTGTATAATTTATTATTTGTATATAAATGATTTTATAGATTTCAGAATTTTGTCGGTGGGTGATTTGAATCCATACGGTGGCTGGAGTGCATTAAAGTCATCATTGACCGATTTGTCGTACAGATGGAGGGGTATAAGCAAAAGCATAAGTCTAACGATTGCAATATCGGTTTCGGCTTTGTTATTCGGCAGATTTTTATGCGGTTACATATGTCCGATAGGAAGCCTGCAGGATTTCTTTAAGTTTATAGGAAAAAGGATGAATATAAAAGAAATTAAATTGTCAAAGGCAAAATATTTTAATCCTGAAATATTAAAATATTTGATTTTAATATTCACCATGGTACTCAGTATTTTGGGTATCGGCAAGTTAATATCTCCTTATTCCCCTTGGCTTGCTTATATGAATATTTTTATTGGTTTTAATATATATATAGGAACTTTTATTTTATTTGCAATTATTATAGCATCCTTATTTATTAAGAGAATCTTTTGCAGATGTTTCTGCCCGTTAGGGGCGTTTCAGGCGCTTTTATATGCGGTGGGACCTTTAAAGCTTTACAAATCAAGCAATTGTGACGGCTGCTCTGCTTGTTTGAAAAATTGTCCGGTAGATATACCATATACGGATGAATTGACGGTTTCTCCCGAATGTATCAATTGTTCAGAGTGTACAAGCCGGACGTGTATTAACGGAAGACAGGGATTTTCATATAGGTTTGCAGGGAAATTAATTAAGAGGTATCTTATTATAAGTTTAATTGCGTTTATGTCAATATATACATTACTGCCTTTAACTTCTTCATCTAAACATGTATTTTCTTCAAGCAGAGTTTCTGATTTGAATGACGGTGTTTATACAGGCAGAGGTATGGGTTTCGGCGGATTTATGGATGTTGAGATTGTAATCAAGGATAATGGTATTACAGACATAAGAACTATTAATCACAGAGAGACTACGGGTTATTATGAGGAAGTATTCAAGGAAATATCTAAAGAATTAAAATACTCGGACAATTTAAATGTTGAGGTCATAAGCGGTGCAACAGCAACCAGCAGGGGATATTTAAATGCCGTAAGAGATGCGGTAAGTAAATCATTAAATTATTGACGGGAAGGTAATTATGATTAAAAAAAATGTTATTAAAAATATTATAATTGTTTGTGTTTTAATGCTGCTCACTGCCTGTTCTGAAGAAAAAGCTTCCCTGATCATAAAGATTGAAAATGAAGTTACAGAAGTTGAAACAGACAATATATACAGCAGTACAGATGCAATTGATTTTCCTGCCGTCGTAAGAAGCAGCGGACAAAAGCCGGTAGAAACGGAATATAAGGGAATTGAGCTGATTAAGCTGTTAAATGAAAACAGAGTTGAAGCTGATAAATTTACAAGAGTAATCCTTAATGCGTCAGACGGATACAGGATAATATTAGATATGGAAGAAATTAAAGAACAAAGCAATGTTTATTTGTGCTTTGAAAGAGACGGAGAAATTCTCAAGCCAAAGCAGCAAGGCGGAAACGGTCCGTTTCAGCTGATTATAAGGAGAGACCCTTTCAGCCAGCGATGGATAAAGCATGTGAATGAAATTATATTGGAATAGGTATGGATATGCAAGATAAGTCATTTTTAAGTAACTTTTCTGTTTTTAATTTAATAATCATTGCTATGCTGTCAGGTCTGGGAGTAGCCACAAAGCCTATTATAGTTCCGCTTGTTCATATTATATCGGGTCCTTTATTTATTCCCGGTGGAGCAATAGCCGGAGGTTTTTACATGTTTTGGATTGTGCTTGGTGCTGCCATTGTAAAAAAGACCGGTACGGGTACAGTGATCGGCATAGTACAAAGCATTTTGGTTATTGCTACGGGAACCATGGGAACTCACGGTATCATGAGTTTAATTTCATATACATTGCCGGGGATGATGGTTGATATAGTTTTTCTTTTTTCTAAGGATAAAAACTATAACATTTTGCACTGTTTATTTGGTTGTATGGCTGCTAATGTAACCGGTACCCTGATATCGAATATAATGTTTTTCAGATTACCTGCTGTCACTATTGCTTTAGTATTGTCCGGTGCGGCGCTGTCCGGAGCAATAGGCGGTATAATCGCTTACAGTATAATGAAAGGATTAAAAAAAATAAATATAATTTTATAGGGATGATATGAAAAAAATAATAATCTTAATTATGACTTCTGTTTTATTAATGTCTTGCAGTATTTCAACTTCATCAATAAATGAACCGGTAATTAACATTTTTGATAAACATGAAGATTTGGCAGTTGATTACTACCTTAAAGATAATATTATTTTAGGAGAAGACATAACTGTCGAAAAGTATAATGAGGCTGCATTAATATATGATACGGGTTCAATTGTTAAGCTTCCTTTTAAAGATTCAATCAGAATAAGTAAACTAAAGGGACTGAAGGGTATATATTTATATAATGATTTTTTCAGCATAACAGATGCTTATTACGATGCCGAATCATCCTTGGAAAATAATGAAAGGGTTATTTTAGTATTGCTTGACGGCTTTTCACTAAACCAGTATAAGCATGCATTAAGTAAGGGATATATAAACTTTCTTCAGAACTATTATAAAAATGAAGCTGTAAGTGTTTATACGCCTGTTACAAATGCAGGATATGCTGCTATTATAACGGGAAAAACCCCTGATATTAACGGGATACATGACAGAAGCAACAGAGAAATGAAGGTAGACAGCATTTTTCAATACGCATTGGAAAATGATAAGAAATCTGTTATATTGGAAGGTGATATAAAAATTCTCAATACAGAAATAGAACCGATGCTGCATATTGATTTAAATAAAGACGGCGATACGGATGATGAGATGTTTGAAAGTACATTAACGGCTCTTAAAGAAGATTATGATTTGATATTTGTTCATTTTCACGGAATAGATGATAGAGGACACAGTTTTGGACCGTATTCGGATGAAGCAATGAACTATATAAGCAAAATAGACAGCTGGATTGAACAATTATCAGAAATTTGGGAAGGTAAAATTATTCTCACAGCAGATCATGGGATGCATGAAACTTTGGAAGGCGGAAGTCACGGGGAATGTCAGCAAGCGGATATGGTTGTTCCTTATTTTGTAATAAATTGAAAAGACCGACTTTTTCATTGACGTCCAGCCGGTCTATACTTATGTATTTGAATTAAAACGGTGCAAATCCTTGCTCAGACCACCAATCCTCTTTTAATAGAGAGTATTGATTACTGAATTGATTTAAGTGGACTTTTTCCCAGCTTATAAGCAAATCAATGAGATCCTTGCTTGCTTGTGAAGATAATTTGCTTTTAGCTTCTTCATAAAAGTCAATAGAGCTTTTTTCCATTTGCATTCCTATTCCGAAAATGGACATGGCAACTGATGAACTGCTTTTATCTACTTTGTCCCAGCGATATATTTCGGGAGACGGAATGTCAATGCCGGATTCAACAATATCTTCAATTTTGACTTCATGACCGTCACTTAGCTTTTTCCATAAAGCTTTTAAATAATCGGCATGTTTTAGTTCCTCATTAGCCAGTTCTAAAAATGCCTCTTTGGTCCCGGAAGTTTCAGCTTGGTTAGCGGCTAAATTGTAGAATTCAAAACCTTCTATTTCGTTTAGAATGGCTTGAGATATAACAGATAGTTCTTCTTTATACATTTTTTCCTCCTAAAATTGTAATATAACATATTTATACCATATATATATTTATTTTAAACAATTATTGTAAAGTTAAACCAACTATTTAAATTTTAATAACCGGAGAAACATATGAACAAAAAAATCATTGCTATAAACAGACGACCCAAATCTTCTGATCTGGTGCCGGTAGCTTATACTGCAAGTGCAATAACAATTATATTATTACTCATTGCGGTAGTAATATCGTATAATTTTAACAAGCAAACAATGGAAGCACAGAAAGAAATATTAAGAAGAGCTGAAATAATATTAAAAGAAGGTAATAAAGAGACATTATTGAATATGGAAACAATTAAAGGCTCAGGAGAAGAAATTTTTGAGGCAATTCTTGATACTTCAACGACAGATGCAACGCTTCACAGTTATGTGGGAGTCCAACTGAAAAATATATTAAAAGAAAACAATATAGAGATTAATGAAATAAACGGAGCTGTAATTATCGGTGCGGACGGATATGCGGTTGCTTATTCTAGGGAAGAAATAATAAACGATAAAAATATTTTTATTACATATATGGAAGACGGCAAATATTTGGGCAGCAGGGATAACGGCGGAAGAGGTCCTTACGAATCCATAGTGGTCAATGATACCTTCAGCAACAGAAGATGCAAATGGATTACAAAAATAGAGGTAAAATAATGAATGCTGTTGAAATTAATAATTTAAGCTTCAGATATGACAATTCACGGGATGAAATATTAAAAGATATAAACTTTTTCATAAAAGAAGGAGAAACTGTTGAAATCAGAGGAAAAAGCGGGTCGGGTAAAAGTACTTTGGTAAATGCTATATGCGGATTAATTCCTTCTTTATATTCAGGCCATTTGACAGGTGAGATTTTTATTTTCGGGAAAAATATAAAAGAAATGGCTCTATCTGAAATGGTTTCAAATGTAGGTGTTATATTTCAAAATCCGTCCACTCAGCTTTTTTCGCCGACCATTGAAGATGAACTTGCTTTCGGACCTGAAAATGTGTGTATCAGCAGAGAGGAAATCGGAAGAAGAATCGACAATATACTAAAAATTATAGGAATGGAGCAATACAGATACGAAAATCCAAATAATTTATCCGGCGGTCAGCAGCAGCTTATTGCAATTGCTTCCGTATTAATACTTGAACCAAAAATTATTATATGTGATGAAATTATGTCATGGATTGATGATGAAAAAAAAGCAATAATAATAAATTTGCTGAAAGACTTAAAGAACAAAGGAAAAACTTTGATAATTGCAGACCATGATTCTGAAAATATAGAAATAATAGACAGAACAGTATATATAGGTGAATAATGAGTAATTTTATAGAGATAAACAATGTTTCGTTCAAATATAAAAAAGGCAGAACAGTATTTGATAATTTCTCTTTAACTCTTAATACGGAGGAAAATACAGTATTAACAGGAAACAACGGCTCGGGTAAGACGACATTATCTAAGCTGATAATGGGTATTTTAAAACCGCAAAGAGGAGAAATAAAAATATTGGGACGAGATTCGTCATCGTTATCATTGGGACAAGCAGGTGAATTAATCGGATATGTATATCAGTATCCTGAGCGGCAGCTTTTTGCAATGTCCGTTATAGAGGAGCTTACTTTTCCTTTGGTTACCAAAGGAGTTTTGCCTGAAACTGCTTTAAAAGAAGCTGAGGAAATGATTGAAATATTTGAACTTGATAAGGTTAAAGATTCGTATCCGTTTTTCTTAAGTTACGGTGAAAAAAGACGACTTGCCATTGCATCTGTACTTATGAATAAACCAAAATTTCTGATACTTGATGAACCAACCGCTTCTTTGGATAAGGAGAGAATCGAATCTTTAAATAAATTACTGGATACATTGAGTGCTAAGAAAACAGGCATTTTGGCAATAAGCCACGACGAAGAATTTATTGAAAGATATGGGCAAAGAATTATTAAAATAGAAGGAGGCAAAATTATAAGTGATACAATCTCTGCAAATAGATCCTCGAACTAAGCTTACTATAGTCCTTTTGTTATCAACTTTATCATTAATCTACAATAACTTGTATACTCTGTTAATCATATTGACAGTTTCTGTAATTTTGTCATTTTTGATGAAAAGAAATGTTATTTCAATGTTCTTAAGCATCAGGAAGCTGTTACCGGCTATGATAGCAATTGCACTTATTCAAAGTATTTTTAACAAGTCCGGAAACCCTTTGTTTTCACTTGGAAAAGCGGTAATGTTAACTGATACAGGTATAATAAGAGCTTTAGAATTTTTATTGAGATTGACTGTTATAATTGTTTCCGCTTCAATCATAACAACCTCAAGCAGCAGAGAAATAATTCAAGGATTAGTGCAGTGGAAATGTCCATATGAGATTGCTTTTATGACTTCCATAGCCATCAGGTTTCTTCCTGTTTTTAAAGAAGAAATGTCAGATATAGTAACTGCCGTACAATTAAGAGGCATAGATTTACAGAAGGTCAGGTTAAATGAAAAGCTAAAAATTTATAAGTATATACTGACTCCGATTGTCATTAATTCTGTTTTAAAAGCTAAGGAATTATCGGCAGCAATGGAGATGAGAGGTTTTAGGGCATATCCATGCAGAACAAGCTACATGATTTTAAAAATGAAGCGCATTGATTACATCATTATTGGATTATGCTTAGGGGTAGTTGTATTTGTTATTATTCAGAGAGGTGCATAATGAAAGTATTTTCGGTAATCGGCATAACAGATTCAGGTAAGACAACCACAATTGAACATATAATAAAGGAATTAAAGAAAAGAAATTATTCGGTTGGAACTGTAAAGCATATTCATTTTCACGGTTTCAAAATGGATGTTGAGGGAACTAATACCGACAGACATAAAAAAGCAGGCTCATCATTGGTTACTGCGAGAGGAGAATATGAAACAGATATTTTATTTCAGGAAAAGCTGAGCATAAATGAGATTCTGAACTTTTACAATCACGATTTTGTAATTTTAGAAGGTGCAAGAGATACCTGCGCTCCTAAAATAGTTACTGCACATGATGAAGAAGCAATAGAAGAACGCTTGGACGAAACTACATTTGCCGTATCAGGCCGTATTGCAGACACAATAAATGAATATAAGGGATTGCCTGCAATCAGTGCAGTTAAGGATATCGAAAAATTAGTTAATTTAATTGAAGAGAAGGTTTTTGACAGATTGCCGGATATGAAAGATGAATGCTGTAAAAAATGCGGATACACCTGTAAAGAATTATGCTCTTTGATTTTAAAAGGAAAGGCAGAAAGGGGGGATTGCATTTTGGATGAACAAAAAGTAGTACTTAAGATTAACGGTAAAGAAATAAAAATGGTTCCTTTTGTACAAAAAATATTGTTTAACTCGGTAGAGTCCATAGTAAAGGAACTCGAGGGATACAATGAAAATGGAGACATAGAAATATGTATAAGAAAATAAGCCTGACAAGTAAAAGAAATCAAGTATCAAGAATTATTGAAAATGACAGTTCCTTTATTCTCAAAACATTTAATAATTATGAAGATCTGAAAAAAGAATCAGAAATATTAATATTGTTAAAGCAAAATGGATTAACAGTCCCCGATGTAACAGATATAAATGACAACAGCTTAATTTTACAGGATTTAGGAGACAATACTCTTCTTGATTGGTATGAAAATGAAGAAAAGATTAATTCAACTGATTATGAAGGTATTCTATATAAATTGTGCAGATGGTTAAAAAAGTATTATGCGGTTACTTCTGCTTTTTATAATCAACAATATATAATATGGGATGTGAATTTCAGAAATTTTATCATATATAAGGGTGAAGTTTACGGTATTGATTTTGAACAATCAAGACAGGGGAGAATAGAAGAGGATGCAGGAAGATTGGCAGCTTATGCATTGACTTACGACCCTCAAATGACGGACTGGAAAAAATTATTCAACGGGAGATTTGTTAATATTTTAGCAAATGAATTTAATGTAGGTGCAGAACTGATATTATCTGAAATGGAAAAAGAAATCAGATCAATAAAAGAAAGAAGAAAAAAGGAGGCAAAATGAAAAAATTATTCGTTATTTTATTAAGTTTAGTGCTAATTATGCAGACATTAACGGGCTTTTCTTTTGAAACACCACAAATGAATTATAACAGTCAGGATTATCACTTTGAATATACAGTAGATTGGCATGGTGAATATGATGTGATCGTTGTCGGTTATGGAGGAGCCGGAGCCACCGCAAGTATTGAGGCCGCAGATGAAGGTGCTGAGGTTTTATTGCTTGAAAAAGCACCTAAGGGACAGGAAGGCGGCAATACAAGATATGCAGGTCAGGCCGTCCTTGCTTTAGATAAAAATAACGTAGATAAGGGAACGGAATACTTTAAAAGCCTTAGAGGTAAATTCAATACACCGGTGGATGACATAATTATTTCATATCTTGAAAAGGCTGGTGAAAATCAAGAATGGCTCACTTCTATAGGTGCTAAAAACATAATGTCTTTTCCTTTTAATGAATACGATTATCCCGGCGGAGAGGTTATGGATGCTCTGATCATTGAGGGAGAAATGTTTACAGGCAAGCTGTACAGAACACTGCAGGAGGCAGTAGAAAAACGAAGCGATAAAATCGAAGTTTGGTATGAATCTCCGGCGGTTGGCTTGATTCAGGATCCGAGAACAAAGACAGTTCATGGAGTTAAGGTTGAAAATAACGGAAGAGTATTGAATATAAGAGCTAAAAACGGTGTTGTTCTGTGTACGGGAGGTTTTGAGAATAATCAACAGATGATTCAGGATTATCTGCACCTGCCCTACGGTTATTCAAAAGCAGCAAGATATAATACAGGTGATGGAATAAAAATGGCTATGGAGGTTGGTGCAAATCTATGGCATATGGGCAATATGGCAGGTCCCGATTTAAATGTATTAAACCCGGAAACGGGAACAACGTTCGCTTATGCGATACAGGGAGAAAAGAGTGTATTGAGTACGGGCTTTGCTACTCAAAATACTATTTTCATAGGTGCGGACGGTACAAGGTTCACGGATGAATCGGTTCTTCCTCACCACGGATATATTGATTTCCACGGCTCTTGGATACAGATGCCTTTATCTCTGCCCGCATTTGCTGTATTCGATGAAACAGCAAGATTGTCGCAGCCCGTTTACGATTCATGGAGCGAAGGAAACGTGGAAGAAATTGAGAAAGGTTATGTTATCAAGGCAGATTCAATTGATGAGCTCGCTAAAAAAATAGGAGTAGATTCTGCAAATTTAAAAAAGACAATTAAAGATTACAATAAATTCTGTAATGATAAGAAGGATACAGATTTTAACAGAAATCCGAAAACATTAAAGCCTATTGCAAAAGCACCATATTATGCAATGGAATTAGTTCCTTCCTTTACCAATACGCAGGGAGGACCCGAAAGGAATAAAAACGGAGAAGTTCTTGATGTTAACGGAAGACCAATACCTCATTTATACAGCGCAGGAGAGCTTGGCTCAATGTTTTCAAGTATTTATCAGGGAACCGGCAATTTAGGTGAAGCAGTTGTTTTCGGAAGGATATCCGGAAAAAATGCAGCCAAGGTTAAATATGATGTGCTGCAGGAAACAGCGATGAAGGTCAAAGCTCCTATTAAAGCAGTATGGACGGAACGAGAAGAAATAATATTGAAATCAGGTGAATATATCGGTAAGGACAGAGGTATAGGCGGACCTATTGAGGTTAAGGTAAATGTTCAAAACAAAAAAATTATGAATATTGATGTTGTTTACCATAATGAAACAAAAGGTGTAAGCACTAATGCAATTAAAACCGTAACAGACAGGATAGTAAAAAATCAAACAACAGATGTAGATACGGTATCAGGAGCAACAGTAACGAGCAAGGCAATTATTAATGCGGTTAAGGATGCACTTGATAAGGCCGGACTCTAGGTCCGCCTTCCAACGGATGAACTTTTTAAACAGCTTATTAAATAAGCTGTTTTTTTTCGACCTTTTCTGATATATCTTTTTGGATATGTAACAAAAATATATCAAAGCCATATTATAAAAATAAGCAGATACCATAAGGAGGAACCTTAAAATGATTAATAATAGAAGATTGGATGAGATGTATTATTCCAATCCTGAAACTTGTATACCCCAGGAATTGGTGATAGAAAACGTGAGATTAGCAGCTGCATACGTCCCATATCAATTTATGTGTGAAGTATTTAGCCCTATAGAAAGTCTGGCAGCAGGAACAGCATTTCCGGAACTGTTTAGCCCTTATAACAGAAAAGACAATGAAAACAGACCCTGCAGATTATCAGAATGTTAAGAGGAGGGGACAAAATGAATAATGATGCTATGAATTTAAAAAGAGAGATTGCCGGAACTCATATGATGTTAGAAGAATTGCAATTATATCTGAATACTCATCCTAACGACAGAAATGCTTTAGCTAAACGCAATGCATTTGTAAAGCAAATGAAGATTCTAAATGATGAATATAATAAAAACTTTGGTATGATTAATCAGGATGCTTCGCTTAGCACGTATCCATGGCAATGGATTGATGGACCGTGGCCTTGGGAATACGAAGCAAATTTTGAGATATAGGAAGGAGTATATATATGTGGTCATACGATAAGATATTACAGTATCCGATTAAAATAAAAACCCCTAATCCGGGATTAGCAACAAAAATAATTTCACAATATGGCGGACCTGATGGAGAATTAGCCGCTTCTTTAAGATATTTAAGCCAAAGGTTTTCAATGGTAACACCCGAAGCGATAGCAACATTAAATGATATAGGCACCGAAGAACTTGCGCACCTTGAAATGATAGGTACAATGGTTCATCAATTAATGAAAAATGCAACAGTTGAGGAAATAGAAAGATCCGGAGCAGGTGCATATTATACAGATCACGGCAGAGGAGTTTATCCGCAGGCTGCATCAGGTACGCCTTTTACGGCTGCATTTTTGCAGGTTAAGGGTGATCCAATAGTTGATCTTACGGAAGATTTGGCAGCGGAACAAAAAGCAAGAGGGACCTATGAATGGTTAATTAATCAGACAGATGACCCGGATGTGTTGGAGCCGCTTAAATTCCTGAGAGAAAGGGAAGTAGTACACTATCAAAGATTCGGTGAAGCTTTAAGAAAAGTACAGGATTATTTACAAGAACCTCGGCTGTTTATAATGCCAAAACCTGATTTTTTAAGAAGCAATGAATTGAATAGATAAGCGAAAAAAACTGCATCTCGCTTGAGACGCAGTTTTTTTGTTTTCACGTGCACTTACAGCATAAATGACTGATACCAAATTAAAATTTGGGTCATCTGCTTACTATTTGTCATCTGTAGTGAACATTTGTGTCCAATAGGGTGTTCCTGATGAATCAACGTAATATCCGACACCTAAAAACGTAAAATGCTTCGCCAGAATATTTTGACGGTGTGTAGGTGAAGTCATCCATTGACGTACTACTTCTTCGGGTGTTTCCTGTCCTGAGGCAATATTTTCCCCCCATGCAGACCAGGTTATGCCAAAGCTTAACAGCATGTCATTTGCCATACCGTACGTTGGCGAATAGTGGTCGAAATAGCGATTAACTGCCATATCCTGTGACTTGGTTCTTGCTACATTTGAAATTGCTTGATCATAATAAAGAGCAGGCAATCCATAAGCTTGTCGTTCTGCGTTAACTAACTGAACAACCCTTTGTTCATAATTTGTATTAACAGGAGGAGCGGTTTGAACCATAGCAACAGCTGACACATTTGTCAGAGCTAATAGTGCTACTAATAAAAATGCAATTTTATTTTTCGTACAAATACACCTCTTTAAAATAGTTTTGAAACATAAAATTAGAATTTTTGTTTCATACTTTATTATTTCATATAAAAATGATATTATAATCATAAATAGTTTGATAAAATGGAAAATAAAGAACCATTTATTTAAAGTAATGAAATGAGGGGAAAAATGAAAAATTTTAAATTTGCAATTTTTGATTTAGACGGTACATTGCTGGAATCAATGGAAGCGTGGAGTAATTTAGGAAGAGATTTTCTGTCTTCAAAGGGTATTAAAATACCGGTTAATTTAAATGATATAATAAAACCAATGACTTTAAGAGAAGCTGCGGAGTATTTTCAAACAGCTTTTAAAATTAAATTAAGTGCAGATGAAATACTTACCGAAATGAGTATTATAATGGAAGCAAAATATAAAAATGAATTGGAATTAAAACCGTATGTAAAAGAATACTTAACGATATTAAAAAATAATAATGTTAAAATGTGTATTGCTTCGGCGACTCCCTTATATATGATAGATGCTGCCTTAAGGCGCTTGAACATTATTGATTTTTTTGAATTTATTTCAAGCTGTGATGAGGTTGGTGTCGGTAAAAATCAACCTGATATATTTTATTATGCTGCTAAGAAGCTAAAAGCAGAGCCATCGGAGGTTGCAGTTTATGAGGATGCTGATTTTGCATTAATCACTGCAAAGGAGGCGAATTTTTACACAATAGGAGTATACGACAAAGGCTTTCACGATAAAAGAAAAAATATTGAATTAATCTGTGATATGTATATTGAATCTTTCAAGGAATTATTATAGTCTGACAAAAACGCCCGCCTGCTGCGTTGCTGTTCAGCCGGCCAATCCTCACGTATGCCGAATACGCTGCGGTTGTCCGACCTCCAGCGCCTTGCAGGACGAACGTTTTCGTCAGCCTATCAGGTATCATCAAGATGAACTTTTTCGACATCCTGTATTTATTTTCAATTCAATACAAACCTGTTTCCGGCAATCTGTTTTATAACGCCTTTCGTCTCTAAGAATGTGAGGCGACTTAGCAGTGTTTTTATGTCGAGAGAAGTTTCTTCATTAATTTCAAATATTGATTTACTTCCTGACTGAAGGCAGTTTAATATTATTATTTCTTGTTTCGAAAGTTCATTATAGTCAATAAAATTTTGTTTTTTATTTACTTTTTCTTTTAATTCCAGAATTTCTTCCACGATATCATTTATTGAAGTAGTTATTTTGGCCCCATCCCTGATTAAGCCGTTTGTTCCCTTGCTGAAGAAGCTGTCAATATTGCCGGGAACGGAGAATATTTCCTTTCCTTGATTAGCTGCATGTCCTGCAGTTATTAAGGTACCGCTTTTTTCTTGTGCCTCGACTACCAATACACCATCAGAGAGCCCGCTTATTATTCTGTTTCTATCGTGGAAATTGTTAGGCATAGGCTCCATACCAAAAGTGTATTCCGTAATTACGGCGCCTCCCTTTTCAACTATTTCGCAATAAAGCTTTTCATTGCTTTTAGGATATACTATATTTATGCCACACCCAATAATTCCAAAAGTTTTAACATTATTGACAAGTGCGGTTTTATGCGCAATGGTATCAATTCCGGAAGCCAAGCCGCTGATTATATTTACACCAAGCTGGGATAGTTCACGAGTAAGCTTTTCGGCAGCCCATTTACCGTATCCGGTAGCTTTGCGGGAACCGACTACAGCAATTGACAAACTATCAATATCCTTTAAGCTGCCCTTATAATACAAAATATATGGAGCGCCTGATATGTGTTTTAATTTTTCAGGGTAGTCTTCATCAAATACAGTAACTATCTGTGCATTTTCATCATGTAATTTTTTTGATAATTTTTCTTCAAAGGCATCTTTAGAATTTGACAAACCGGCAATTAATTTGTTCGATAAAGTTTTTAAATTATATTTTTCAATTTCAAAGTTATTCCATAAATCTTTTGAACTGCCGTTAAAATATTCAAATATACTATCGATTTTTCGGTTGGAAATACCGTTTATGGAATTAAGCCATGCAAGTGTTAATTGATTTATATTTAAACTTCCCATATTACCTCCAATATTTTCGATCTAAGCTTCTGTATTGTATTGCTTCTGCTACGTGTACTGTTTCAATATTTTCACTGGATTCCAAATCGGCTATTGTTCTTGCAACCTTCAATATTTTGTTATATGCTCTTGCACTGAGTCCTAATCTTTCAAATGCATCCCGTAAAAGCTGTTCGGAGTTTTTGTTTGTTTTACAGTATTTTGATATGTATTTCCCGCTCAGCTCAGAATTTGTAAGTATCCCAAGATTTTCATATCTTTTTTTCTGTATATCTCTCGATTTAATAATACGCCCTTTTATTTCCGCTGATGATTCCTCCGGCTTATTATTTTTCAAATCTTCATATTTAACAGGTGAAACCTCTATCTGTATATCAATTCTATTTAGCAATGGTCCGGAAATTTTACTTAAGTACTTGTTTATCTGGCTTTGGTTGCAGGAGCATTCATGGTTAGGATCACCAAGGTAACCGCAAGGACATGGGTTCATGGAAGCGACCATCATAAATTTTGCAGGAAATGTAAAGGAACCGTTCGCCCTGGATATAGAAATATTTCCATCCTCCATAGGTTGTCTTAATACTTCAATTACGTTTTTGGGGAATTCAGGAATTTCATCAAGAAATAAAACTCCGTAATGTGATAATGAAACCTCTCCTGGGCTTGGCTTTGATCCCCCTCCTGCCATGGCTACCCGTGATGATGTATGGTGCGGGGAACGGAAGGGACGTTTTTTTATCAGCCCCTTGTTATTTAGCAGACCGGATATACTGTATATTTTTGTAACCTCTAAAGATTCATCAAAGGTTAAATCAGGCAATATTGTGGGAATTCTTTGGGCGATCATAGTTTTGCCCGAGCCGGGTGAACCCAGAAAAAGAATGTTGTGCATCCCTGCAGCGGCAATTTCCACCGCTCTTTTTAATCCGGGTTGTCCCTTTATTTCAGAAAAATCTTCTGTGAATTCTTCTTTATTCTCTGTATCGTCATAAATGACCTTGTACGGCTCAATGTGTTTAAAACCTTTCAAGTAACAAACCAAATCCTTTAAACTTTCTACAGGGATTACATCTATGCCTTCTATAACACCGCATTCCTTTTTGTTTTCTGAAGGAACAATAATTTTAGTGAAATTGTTGTTTCTCATAGCGATAACCATGGCTAAAGCACCATCTATCGCCGTAATTCTTCCGTCTAAAGAGAGCTCGCCGATAACACATGTTTTATCTTCCATATCTTTTTCAACGATTTTGCTTGCACAAAGTATACCTAAAGCAATGGGCAGGTCTATTTGACTGCCTTCTTTTTTTAGATTAGCAGGTGCTAGGTTAATAGTTATTCGACTGACAGGAAAGCTGTAGCCGCTGTTTTTTATTGCTGAGCGCACTCTTTCTTTTGATTCCCGTATGGAGATATCCGGCAGACCGACTATATTAAAAACAGGCATACCTCCGGATATGTCGGTTTCAACATCAACTTCATATCCTTCAAGACCGTATAGAACACATGTTTTGATTTTAGAAAGCATAAAACCTCCATGAATATTTTCTATATTATACCATATTTTTCTAAATGTATATATATTTTTTTGCTTTTTTTATTTATGGTCATCACTAGACCTCAAATTGCACTTACAGTATAAGCGACTGACACCAAATTGAAAATTTGGTGTCAGTCGCTTATTGAGTACTTTCTACTGTGCTTTCAGGCATATCCCGATAGCAAACGTACCAGAACGGGCAATTAATATTTAAATCTGCTTGATTGTACACCCTTTCTAAAATTTCTTCGTAAGTGCTGGGAACCGGAAGGACTAAGGGATCACCCATACTCCAGTTTGCAGGAGTCTGAAGATTGTATTCTTCGGCTATTTGAAGTGAATCAATTATTCTTAACAATTCTGTTCCGCTTCTTCCGGAGGAGACGGGCAGTATTAATATAGACTTTATTATGCCTTCGGGATTAATAATAAAAGCGCTTCTGACAGTTTCACCATACATTCTGTCAGGATTTAACATTCCATACAGTTCAGAAATTCGCAGACCAGTGTCATCAATTATGGGAAAAGGAATCGTGATTCCTGTTTTTTGATAAATATCATATATCCATGCTAAATTGGCAGAATTACTGTCTGTTGTTAATGCCAATATCTGAACATCTCTTTTTTCCATTTCTGGATAATTTTCTGCTAAGCTTATAACTTCGGTTGTTGAAACCGAACCAAACGAAAAGGGATAACTTGCTAATACCAGCCATTTACCCTTATAATCCGATAACCTTACATAGCCATGCGTGGACAAGGCAATAAAATCCGGTGCCAATCTGCCGATAGTAATGTGTTCACTTCCTCTTTGACTTTGCAAATTACAAATATGTTTGTTTGCATTCTTTATTAAACTATTATTATAAATCATGATATCACCTGTAATTTCGTATTTTACAATATTATATGTCACCAATCAAAGAATGAGATAAATTCAAATTATTATTAAGTGTTCATGCATGGATTATTATGGCTATATAACTAAGATTAAAGAGGAGTACCATTTTTTACTCGTATAATAATTGATTATTTTTTTATATAATTATGTTTATCATCATGGGGAGGGCGTTACATACATATGAAAAAAATACATATTGGAAGCTTAATTATTTTTTTGTCGATTATTTTCATGACAACGTTTTTTATTAATCGCCATTTTGTTTACGGTGATGAAAATAAAAGTGGGGAATATAAGGTAGTAGGCTATTATACAGCTTGGTCATCCTATTCTGGATTTACACCTGACAAATTAGATGCAAAAAAACTTACACACATAAATTATGCTTTTGCAAATATTCAAAATAATAAAATAGTTTTGGGATATCCGGACAAGGATCCTTCTAATTTTAAAAAGCTTAATGAATTAAAATTGATAAACCCTGATTTAAAAATACTTATATCCGTAGGTGGATGGAATTGGTCCGGAAAATTCTCCGATGCTGCAGAAACAGAAATATCAAGAACAACATTTGCCGAAAGCTGTGTTGACATTATAACTAAGTACAATATAGACGGAGTTGACTTAGATTGGGAATATCCGGTTGGCGGCGGATTACCTGCAAATGCCAACAGGGCATCGGATAAAGAAAATTTCACACTTTTGCTTGAAAAGATAAGAGAAAAATTAGACCAGCAAGGGAAAATAGATAATAAGCACTATCTGCTCTCTATAGCAGGAGGAGCAAGCAGTCATTATTTAAACAACATAGAACCTGATAAAATACATCAATACATAGATTACGCAAATATAATGACATATGACATACGAGGCTCATGGGATACATATACAGATTTCAATTCTCCGCTATATAACAATACACAAGCAAGTCCTCAATATAAATGGAGTATAGACGCAAGTGCAAAGGCATGGGAAAAGGGTGGATTTCCTAAAGAAAAAATAGTTATAGGAGTTCCTTTTTACGGATATTTATTTAACGCAGTAAAAAATGACAACAATGGACTTTACCAAAGCTTTCATGATGCCAAAGCGATTAGCTTCAATACAATTATCGGGTATTTAAACGATCCGGGATACAAAAGATATTATGATTATGAATCAATGGTTCCGTGGTTATTTAACAGTACATCATTCATATCATATGATGACGAGCAATCAATAAGCTCAAAGGCGGATTATATAAAATCAAACAACCTTGGCGGAGTCATGATATGGGAATTAAGTCATGATCCAAATGAAATATTGCTAAATGCTTTGGCGGTTGCTCTAAAATCAGAAAGAATAAATTTATTGACAAATCATTGGTCTGAGGAAACAATTCGATATTTGTATTCATTGAATATAATAAATAATCTTGATACGCTTAATCCAGAAAATCCTATAACAAGAAGTGAATTTGCAGAATATATAACCCGTGCCTTAAAAATTGAAAAGCAGGATATTTCAGAGCCAAATAAATTTCCTGACGTAAACACTGACAGCAATGTATACGAGGCAATCGTCTTAGCAGTTCAAAGCGGTATTGTTAAAGGCTACACTGACGGTACATTCAAACCAAATAATTACATAACGAGGCAGGAAGCAATGGTGATGTATTCCAGAGCGATGGATTATGCCGGAATAACCTTTACATATGACAACAGAATCGATAATTACAGTGATAAATATGAGGTTGCAGATTGGGCGTATCCTTATGTCAAGAAGGTACTTAGTTCAAAAATCTTCAATGGAATCAGCGAAACAAGCATATCTCCTTTAAGTGCTTTCAAGCATGCCGAAGCAGCGTCTGCAATCAAAAATTTGTTAGAAATTCTTAAATAGAATTATCCCCTGCCTAGAGGCGGGGGATATCTTAATTTAGTTATAATCATTAAATCTCTTCAAAATATCAGGATTGTCGCTTATAAAAGAAATATATTTTTCAAAGCATTCAACAGTTTCAGGACTTAAGGTATGTTCTATTTTCTCTGTTTCTTTTAATAATATATTATCATGTACGCCCATCAATTTTAAAAATGTTTCTATTGTATTATGCCTGCTTATTAACAGCTTGCCTAAAATTCTGCCTTCTTCCTTTAACATTATAACGCCATAGCGCTCATATTTCAGGAGGTTTTGCTTTCCCAACCTTTGTACCATTCTTGTGACTGACGGTGGGTGAACATTTAGTGCATCGGCTAATTCGTTTATTCTTGTAAACCCCTTGTGGTCGGATAATCTATAAATCATTTCAAGATAATCCTCCATTGAAGCAGTTAATTCATTATCATTATTTTTCATATATTCACTGAAAGTATAATAGCTTTTACTATTCAAAATATCACCTGCTTTAAGGTTATTTGTACTATTATATTCCGGAAAAATTGAAAAAATACAAATATTATAATAACGGGGTTTCTTTTTCGTGCTCCAATACATCTCTTAAACAAAGTATTGCGTGCATTGTTTTAGGGAAGCCGCATGTTGGCGCAACCAATAAAATCGAATGTTCAATTTCTTCTTTAGTACAGCCGCTTTTCAGAGCTTTCAATATGTGAGTCCTTAAGGAATATGGGTTCTGACAATCTGCGGATAGCGCAATTTTGATGAGCCATCGTGTTTTCTCATCTAATGGGCCACCTTTTTCATGAACCAACCTTCCAAAACTTTCATACGATTCATAAATTTCACCATGATTTTGAACCATGTATTTAAGATTTTTTTCAATTACATCAAAATTATCAAAATAATCCTTCATTTTTACCACCTTTTTTAAATTATTTTTTCCCCGATTTACATTTATTATAGCCATTCTTTCAAATCTTATAAAGCCATTTCTATTGACAAATAAAAAAATGTATTATATGTTATATATGATTTTTTTAACAAATCAGCGGTATTGGAGGAAATAATGAATAATTTGTTAATAGTTGAATCTCCGGCGAAAGCAAAGACTATAGGTAAATTTTTAGGAAAAAATTTTACAGTTAAAGCTTCGGTCGGACATATCAGGGATTTGCCTAAAAGCAAGCTTGGTATTGATGTTGAAAATAATTTTGAGCCAAATTATATCACTATACGGGGTAAAGGTGATGTAATAAAGGAATTGAAGAAAGAAGCAAGAAAAGCTGATAATATATATCTTGCAACAGACCCTGACAGGGAAGGCGAAGCAATTTCATGGCATTTGTCTAAAATTTTAAATTTAGATGAAAATAAAGAAATACGGATCGAATTTAATGAAATAACGAAGGATGCTATTAAAAAGGCAAGTAAAAATCCGAGAAAGATAAACATAGATTTAGTTGATGCACAGCAGGCAAGACGAATTCTTGACAGGCTGGTTGGTTATAACATCAGCCCTTTGCTGTGGAAAAAGATAGAGAAGGGATTAAGTGCGGGAAGAGTTCAATCTGTCGCGTTAAAGTTAGTTATTGACAGAGAAAGAGAAATAATGGAATTCAAACCTGAGGAATATTGGTCTCTTGAATTGGAGGTAAAAAAACAAAAGAAGAAATTTACTGCTAAATATGTAGGAAATTACAATAACGACAAGGTTAACAAGATTAAAATAAAAAATGAAAATGATATTAATAAAATATTAAACAGTCTTGACAAAGAAAAAATAAATGTATTTAAAATAGATAAAACAAAAAGCTATTCCAAGCCGAGTGCACCATTTACAACAAGCAGTTTGCAGCAGGAAGCCAACAGAAGAATAAATTTTACAGCTAAGAAAACAATGATGGTTGCTCAGCAGCTCTATGAGGGTGTAAACGTAAAAGGAGAAGGAAGTATCGGTCTTGTTACATACATAAGAACAGATTCCTTCAGATTATCAGACGAAGCAACTGCAAGTGCCAAAGAATATATCAGCGGAAATTTCGGCGAAAAATATTTTTTAAACCGGACATATTCAAAATCTAAAAAAAGTGAAAATAAGGTGCAGGATGCTCATGAAGCTATCAGACCTACATCTGTATTCAGAAACCCTGAATTAATAAAAGACAGCTTAACTAACGACCAATATAAATTGTACAGCCTGATATGGAAAAGATTTGTTGCTTCTCAGATGGTTGATGCAGAATATGACGTAACAAAAGTATTGTTAAATAACAATGACAACATATTTGAAGCGAACGGCAGAGTTCTGGTTTTTGATGGGTATAAAGCAGTTTACAAATACAGTGACGAATCTGAAAGTAAGCTTTTGCCCAATGTTGAAGCAGGCGAGCAGTTAGAAATAGCAAAGATTTTGCCGGAACAACATTTTACACAACCGCCGGCACGTTATACGGAAGCAAGTTTAATCAAGGATTTAGAAGAGAGAGGTATAGGCAGACCGAGTACCTATGCACCTACTATCACCACAATTACCAGCAGGGATTATATTGTTAAGGATAAAAATTATTTGGTTCCTACTGATATGGGATTTTTAGTAACTGAAATGATGGAAAAATATTTTTCAAATATAGTTAATGATAAATTTACTGCCGAGTTGGAAAACAACTTAGACGAAATTGCATCAGGCAAAAAGGAATGGAATGATGTAATAAAGGATTTCTATAGCGGTTTCAAAGCAGAACTGGACATTGCCGAAAAGGAAATGGAAGAAATTGAAATAAAGGACGAAGTAAGTGATGTAAAATGTGAAAACTGCGGTACATTTATGGTTATAAAAAAGGGAAGATACGGCAAATTTTTAGCATGTCCGAATTATCCCGGCTGTAAAAATACAAAGCCTCTGAATTCCGGCGAACAAGCTGAGGAAACCGATGAGGTATGTGAAAACTGCGGTTCCAAAATGCTTAAAAGGAAGGGAAGATACGGAGAATTTTTAGCATGCTCCAATTATCCCGATTGTAAAAATACAAAACCTATATTAAAAACCATAGATGTTAATTGTCCTCTTTGCGGAGGGAAAATAGCCGTTAAGTTTTCCAAGGCAGGAAGAAGGTTTTTCGGATGTACTAATTATCCGGATTGCAAATATATGTCATGGCTCGAACCTACCAATCAAAAATGCCCGGATTGCGGTGAATTGATGGTTATAAAGGATAATAAACCAACATGCATAAATAAAAGCTGCAAAGATTCTTAACGACGTAGAACGGGGACTGTCCCGGTGTCGCACTCTTTTTGCGACACCGCGGACTGTCCCCACGGGTTTCAAAAAAATATATTGCCAAATAAAAACAGCTATGATATACTTAAACATAATTACGCACAGAATTAGATTATGCAAGAGTTGTGCCGAAAGGTCTTTTGAATGAGATGAAAATTCTGGAGGTAAAACAAAAGGAGGAAAATTATGGCTATTATTAGCATGAAAAAACTGCTTGAAGCAGGTGTTCACTTTGGTCATCAAACAAGAAGATGGAATCCAAAGATGGCAGAGTACATTTTTACGGAAAGAAATGGAATCTATATTATTGACTTGCAGAAAACAAGTGATAAAGTAGATCAAGCTTACAATTTTATTAAAGAAGTTGTAGCAAACGGCGATGAAGTTTTATTCGTCGGGACAAAAAAACAAGCGCAGGAATCAACTAAGACAGAAGCTGCAAGATGCGGAATGCACTTTGTAAGCCAAAGATGGTTGGGCGGTATGCTTACAAATTATTCTACAATCAGAAAAAGAATTGACAAATTAAATTCTTTAAAGGCAATGGAGGAAGACGGAACCTTTGCTCTTCTTACTAAAAAAGAAGTTATTAAATTAAAAAATGAAGCTGAAAGATTGGAAAAATTCTTAGGTGGAATTAAGAATATGGAAAAACTTCCAGGTGCATTATTCGTTGTAGACCCGAGAAAAGAAAAAATAGCTGTTCAGGAAGCTAAAATATTAGGAATACCGGTAGTGGCAATAGTAGATACTAACTGTGACCCTGATGAAGTGGATTTTGTTATTCCTGGTAACGACGATGCTATAAGAGCGGTTAAGTTATTGACAGCTACATTGGCAGACGCAGTTCTTGAAGGAAAACAAGGCGTTCAGCTTACTGAAGAAGAGCCTGAAAATGAAGATGTAACAGAAGAAGAATTAGAAAAAGTAGAAGAAAATATTGAAGAATAATAAAATAGAAAACAAAGTAAGGGGTTAGGAATTTTTTCCTTACGCCTTGCTTTTTTAAATTTGGAGGTTATTAAATGGAAATTACAGCTTCAATGGTAAAAGAACTAAGAGACAAAACGAATGCAGGTATGATGGACTGCAAAAAAGCATTGACAGAAACAAGTGGAGATATTGAAAAAGCAATTGATTATTTAAGAGAAAAAGGATTATCGAAGGCTTCTAAAAAAGCTGACAGAATAGCTGCCGAAGGACTAACATACGCTTTGGTATCAGAATGCGGTAAAAAAGGTGCTGTTGTAGAAGTAAATTCAGAAACAGACTTTGTTGCTAAAAATGAAGAATTCAAAAACTTTGTTGAAACTGTTGCTCAGGTAGCGCTAAATCAAGAGGTTAAAGACGTAGAAGCTTTAAAAGCTATTAAAGTAGAAGGCGGAAAAACTTTACAGGAAACATTGACAGATAAAATAGCTAAAATAGGCGAAAATATGTCAATCAGAAGATTTGCTGTTGAAAAAGTTGAAAATGGTGCTGTTGTTGCTTATATACATGCAGGAGGTAAAATATCAGTAATAGTTGCTTTAGAATCAGAAGGAAATAAGGAAACTCTTGAAGTTCTTGGAAAAGATTTAGCTATGCAGGTAGCAGCAATGAATCCTAAATATATTTCTACGGATGATGTTGATCCTGAATTTATAGCTCATGAAAGAGAAATATTGATTGCTCAAGCTTTAAATGAAGGAAAGCCAAAAAACATTGTAGAAAAAATGGTTGAAGGAAGATTGCAAAAAGAACTTAAGGAAGTTTGCTTGTTAGAGCAAGCTTATGTAAAAGACGGAGATATCACTGTTAAAAAGCATATTGAAAACACTGCTAAAAATATAGGTAAAGATATAAAGGTTGCAGGTGTTCAAAGATATGAAGTAGGTGAAGGAATAGAAAAGAAATCTGAAAACTTTGCTGAAGAAGTAGCAAAACAAATGGGTCAATAATCCTGAGGTAAATATATCTTATAATGGAGAACTTTTTGGTTCTCCTTTAATACAATAAAACCTTGGAGGAAATTATGGACCTTAAGTATAAAAGAATTATTTTAAAAGTAAGCGGAGAAGCATTATCAGGAAATGCCGGACATGGCATTGATGCGAAAATAGTTAACAGAATTTCAAATGTTATAAAGAATATCATTGAAATGGGTGTAGAGGTTGCAATAGTAGTAGGCGGTGGAAATTTCTGGCGTGGGGCAAGTGCCACGGAAATGGACAGGACAACATCAGATTATATGGGTATGTTAGGAACTATTATAAACAGTTTGGCGTTACAGGATGCCCTTGAAAAGATAGGAGTCGAAACGAGAGTACAAACTGCGATAGAGATGAGACAAATAGCAGAGCCATATATCAGAAGAAGAGCCGTAAGGCACTTAGAAAAAGGCAGAGTTGTTATTTTTTCCGGCGGTTCGGGAAATCCGTATTTTTCAACTGATACAACAGCGGCATTAAGAGCCGCGGAAATAAATGCGGATATTATACTTCTGGCAAAAAATGGTGTTGACGGTGTGTATTCCGACGACCCAAATAAAAATCCAAATTCAATAAAATATCATGAGCTAAAATATATTGATGTTCTTAACAAGGGTCTTAAAATAATGGACTCAACTGCAACATCTTTATGTATGGACAATAAAATTCCTATATTAGTCTTCGGAATTGAAAACACGGAAAATATTGAAAAAATAATTAAGGGTGACGATATAGGAACAATAATAAAGGAGGTATGAGATGTATAAAGATTTAATTAAAAATTCAGAAGAATCAATGAAAAAATCAATTGCTTATTTAAAAGATGAGTTAGCTACAATCAGAGCAGGAAAAGCTAATCCTAAATTAGTGGACAAAATTCAAGTAAGTTACTATGGCACTATGACTCCTATAAACCAAGTGGCAAATATATCTGTGCCGGATCCAAGAACTATTGTTATACAACCGTGGGATGGAAGTTTGGTTAAAGACATTGAAAAAGCTATTTTAACATCTGATTTAGGCATTAACCCGTCTAATGACGGCAAGCTCATCAGGTTGTCTATTCCTCCTTTAACTGAGGAAAGAAGAAAAGATTTATTGAAGGTAGTAAAAAAAGAAACAGAAAATTCTAAGATCGCTATCAGAAATATAAGAAGAGATGCTATAGAAGAGTTTAAAAAACTTGAAAAAGCAAGTGAATTAACTAAAGACGACCTTAAAAAAGCTGAAGAAGAAGCGCAAAAAATTACCGATAAATACATAAAGCTTATTGATGACATCTATAAGGAAAAGGAAAAAGAAATTTTAGAGGTTTAGTATGGATAATTTAACAGGTTATCCATTAAAGGATGCATTGAAATTTTTCGAAGATAATAATTACAGAGTTATTAATATAAAAAAGATAATTGGAACTAATAAGAAGTTTAATGATTTAAATAAACCGTATGTAATAAGACAGCAAGTTACAAATAGCTCAGTTACATTATATGTTTCATACTATTAAATTAAAATTCAGGCCTAATTATAAAAATAGGCCTGAGCTGTATTTTTTGTATGCATTCCACATTATTTAAGGAGATGTTTAAATGAATTTAGAAGAACAAGTGATATCAGGATTAATTCCTGAGCATCTTGCAGTTATAATGGATGGAAACAGAAGGTGGGCTAAATTAAAAAACCTGCCTGCAAAATTTGGACATAAAGAAGGTGCACAGCGGGTAACAGATTTAGTTAGAAATGGTGTTTCTTTGGGTATAAAGTATTTATCTATATATGCTTTTTCAACCGAAAATTGGAGAAGAGATAAAAAAGAAGTTGATTATTTAATGAATTTACTGGTAGAATTCATTGTAAAGGAACTTGATTATTTACATAAAAATGACGTCAAAATAACATTAATGGGAAATATAGAAGATTTACCCGAAAAAACCAAGGCTGAAGTAAAGCGTTCTATAGAACTGACCAAGAACAATAAAAAACTTCACTTAAATATTGCTTTAAGCTACGGTTCGAGAGACGAAATTATAAATGCCGTTAAAAGCATAATAAACGATTATGAAAACAACAATATTAATATAGATGAATTAAATGATGAAAAATTTAAGAGTTATTTATTTACAAAGGAAATGCCGGATCCTGATCTTTTAATAAGAACCAGCGGTGAAATTCGATTAAGCAATTTTCTTTTGTATCAGCTTGCTTATACAGAATTTTATTTTACAGATGTTTTGTGGCCGGATTTTAATAAAGAAGAACTAATTAAAGCTATTCATAATTTTCAGAACAGAAAAAGGAGATTCGGAAATTAAGGCGGTATCGTGATGAGAAAAAGAATGATTACAGGAGTTGCAGGCGGAGCTTTTATTGCACTGGTAACCTATTTAGGTGGAGATATATACGATTTTGTGTATTTTGGCATTACTTGTATTGCAATTTATGAACTTTCAAAGGTTTATTTCAACAATGGCTTTGATTACGGAGCAATTGTCAATTATTTGTTTGCAATTGCCTTATTTATTGAAAAAGTAACAGAATATAGACACTTTTTTGATTTCTTTCTATTTTTGTACGTATCATTGAATTTTTTAATATTTGTATTTACTAAAAAAGTTGATGTTGGCAAATTAGCAAAAATCATTTTTATTGGAGCATATGCGGTGTTTTTCATGTATCATATGATGATGTTAAACGGTTCTCCCTACGTATGGCTTGTATATATTATTGCTTTCGGAACAGATACTTTCGCATATTTTACGGGAAAATTATTAGGCAGGCATAAGCTTTATCCTGAGGTGAGCCCTAATAAAACAATAGAAGGTGCTATAGGAGGCATCATTGGATGCACTATATTTTCACTTTTATTTTTTAATTATTTAAGAATAAATAAATATATTTACATTATAATATTTAGTATGAGTGCATCTGTTTTTTCAATGGCAGGTGACCTTACAGCTTCAAAAATTAAAAGGGAAACAGGAATAAAGGATTTTGGCAAAATGTTGCCGGGGCACGGTGGAATTCTTGACAGATTTGACAGTGTTCTTTTTGTAGCTCCGATTGTTTATTACTTTGTTCAGCATTTCCTATAGGAGGTATAATTTGTTGACAATAGTTGCATCTATACTTGTATTTTCTGCAATTGTGCTCGTGCATGAATACGGTCATTATAAGGCAGCAAAAAGTGTAGGTATAAAGGTATATGAATTTGCAATAGGCATGGGGCCTACTTTAATAAAAAAAGAAAAAAAGGGTACAATTTTTTCCATAAGAGCAATACCAATCGGTGGATTTGTTCAAATGGAAGGTGAAGAAGAGGAAGTAATATCTTCAACAAGTTTTAGTACCAAAACAATATGGCAAAGAGCTAAGGTAATTGCTGCGGGACCTTTGATGAATTACGCTTTAGCACTTGCTCTGTTTATAATTATCGCATTTTCCTTCGGAGTTTACGGAAATCATATTGATTATATAGATGAAAATTCAAATGAATATAGAGAAGGACTCAGGACAGGCGATAAAATAGTATCGATAAACGGAGACAGGGCATATATTTGGGAAGATATTTTTTATGAAATAGTTGATCCTAACAATACTTATTACACTATAGAATATGAAAGAAACGGACAGCTAAAGCAGGCAACAATAGAGAATAATTACAGAAAAATGATTGGTATATCGACTTCAATCGTAGACGGAAATGCAACGACAACGGTTTCGCCATCGGACGTTACTTCTCCTGCTTATAAGGCGGGCATAAAGGATGGCGATAAAGTTATAAAAATAAATGATGTTAATATAAATACATGGGAAGAATTAACAGCAGAGGTGGAGAAGTCAATTGAAGGAGAGCCGGTAAAGGTTACAGTTGACAGAAAAGGTGAAATAATTGATTTCAATATTACACCGCAGAGCCAAATCACTGTAAAGTTTAACACTCAGCTTGAAAAATCCTTTACAACCGCAATTTCATCTTCAGCATATAAGACTGTTTACTATATAGAACTGATGTTCAAAACAATAAGTCAGTTAGTAACGGGGAAATTAGGCAGTGACGCCTTGGGCGGACCTATTATGGTAATATCAATGGTTGGAGAAGCGGCGGAAAGCGGATTGTTATCACTGTTAAATTTAGCAGCATTTATCAGCATAAACCTTGGATTTATGAATTTATTACCCATACCTGCACTTGACGGCAGCAAGCTTATTTTTCTATTAGTAGAAGGAATAAGAGGTAAAAGAATTTCCGCAGATAAAGAAGGATACATTCATTTTATAGGTTTTGTTGCATTAATCGGCTTCATGCTGTTTATAACCTATAAAGATATATTGAGAATATTCAGAATATAACAATAGAATAATCAATGGATAAGCAATAGATAGGCTAAGGATAAGCAATGGATAAACGTAAGATTAACCAATTGCAATTCAATTGCAAATCAATTGCTTTTCTATTGCAAATTTATTGATATGGGAGGTTGTATGGATCAAATAATCAGGAGAAAATCAAGAAAGGTTATGGTGGGGGATGTTCAAATGGGCGGTGATGCAATTATTACCGTACAATCTATGACCAATACCTTTACCAAAGATATAAAATCAACCGTTAATCAGATACATCAGCTGCAGGATGCAGGCTGTGAAATTATAAGAGTTGCCGTAGCTGATATGGAAGATGCGGAGGCAATAGAGGAAATAAAGAAGCAGGTACATATACCTATGGTTGCGGATATTCATTTTGATTATCGTCTCGCGCTTAAAAGCATTGCAAACGGAATTGATAAACTAAGAATTAATCCGGGCAATATAGGCAGTATGGAAAGAGTTCAAAAAATTGTAGAAATGGCTAAGCCGAGAAACATTCCCATAAGAATCGGTGTGAATGCAGGGAGCGTACATAAGGAAATATTAAAAAAATATGACGGCAGGGTAACATCCGAGGGAATGGTTGAGTCGGCATTGGAGCATGTTAAAATATTAGAGGATTTAGATTATAATAATATAGTTATATCCATGAAGGGGACAGACATTAAAATGACGATTGAGGCATATAGAAATATGGCTCAAAAAAGAGATTACCCCCTTCATTTAGGTATAACTCATGCAGGAACTCTATTTGAAGGAAGCATAAAATCAGCCATCGGTGTGGGAGCCTTATTGGCAGATGGTATAGGAGATACCTTGAGAATCTCTTTAACTGATGACCCGAGAGAAGAAGTTAAGGTTGCCAGAGAAATTTTAAAAAGCTTAGAGCTAAGGAATTTCGGTATAAACTATATTACTTGTCCCACTTGCGGAAGAACCAAAATAGAGCTGATTGAGCTTTCGAAAAAAATTCAGGGAGGCTTAAAGAATGTTAATAAGCCCATAACTGTTGCAATTATGGGCTGCGCTGTTAACGGTCCGGGAGAAGCAAGACAATCCGATATAGGTATTGCAGGCGGAGCAGGGGAAGCTCTGCTGTTTAAAAAAGGGGAAATTATACGTAAAGTTAAAGAAGAAGACATTGTTAAAACATTGTTGGAGGAAATCGAAAAACTGTAAATTGATTATACAGAGATTACGGTATAATTCTGATTGTGACAGTAAACAATTTTAACCGGGGGCGGACTTTATGAAAAAATATAAATTTATTATTATACTTGCGTTAATTGTTGTTTTATCATCAAAAATATTATGCTATGCCGATGAAAATACGATTGACGAAAGCAGACTCAAGGGCTGCTGCTTGCCAATCGGAGATGAAAATAAATTTATAAACGGATACGGTATAATACAAAATTCGGAAGGGTACAGCAGGAGTATGCTTTACGGACTCATAGACAAGGATTATAATGTTGTGGTTGAGCCTGCATATTACTGGATAACCTATGATTCTTATGAGGAAAACATAATTTACGCGTTTATGGACATATATGCAGGGTACGGTGATATTTACAAAATACCCGATCGGGGACTTGAAAAAATAAATTCTGAGATGTACTGCATGAATTTAAGCTTCGCGGTACGTCTTGAATCGGCTTTCGGAGGCTTTGAAAATATTAATAGCAGTGCATTCAGCGGAGACATGATTGCAGTAGCGGACAGGCAGCATAAACATTACGGTGTAATAGACAAGTCCGGCAATTTTATTATGCCATTTACTGATAAATATGTATACTTAGTACAGGATCCGTACATTATCAGATACATAAATACCGGCGCATACGAAACAGGCAGTAAGATAGTCGCTGACGGGCAGCTTTTAAATTCTTCCGTAGAGGTGCTTACAGAAGCAAAATATGATTATATAGAGATATTGGCTGATTATATAAGGGTTACAAAAGACGGAAGAGTAAATATTCTTGACACAAATGATTATAGCGAGCTTTCAAATTGGTCATATACAGTTCTTGAGCCGGTGGGCAATTATTTTATTGCAAAAGATTTGAACGGAATGTACGGAATAATTGATAAGAGCGGGAACACAGCAGTTGACTTTTTATACAAAAAAATACGTTGGGATAAAAGTACGGGGTTCCATTCATACGATGAAGATGATGGTACGTATGCAAAAATAAAACTTCCGGGAGAAGCTGATATCAGTGAAGAAACGGAGGAAGCACCTGATACCGGGTCTCAACCGGAGGCTCCGATTGAAACTCAGGCATATTTTCCCGTATATGATGTCACTTTAAACGGTATAAAGATGGAGAACCATGAGAGACTGTATCCGGTTATAGGATATGCGAATATAGCCTATTTTCCAATGACATATTATGACAGCAGGCTTTTAGGTCTTGAGACAAAATGGGATTCGGTATCCGGATTGAAAATAACAGGTTTCGGCTCACATATGGGGTATGATGAATATAAAACAGAGCTTGCAGAGGAGCCAAACCCTCATTCAATTAAAGTATTCACGGTGGATTATGATGTATATTTGAATGGAAAAAGCATTGATGAGTTGGCGGGGCATTATCCGCTGCTTACATACAAGGATATAACATATTTGCCGATGGTATATAAGCTTTTTGCAAATGAATTGGGTTGGGAATATCGTTACTCCAAGGATGAGGGTCTGATAATAAATTCCCGCAATTAACATTCTAATGTATTCATCTTTGTTTGCATTATTTCAATACGCTCCGGTTCTCTCAATGGAACAATTTCCAAAAAAATCGAAAAAATTGGAAACTGATTGACAGTAATGTAAGATTATAGTATAATTTAATATACAATAAAATAAGTTGAATTTTCAAAGAAATTCAGCTTATTTTTGCACTTACAGTATAAGCGACTGACACCAGATTTCGCATACAGCATAAGCGACTGTCACCAAATTAAAAATTTGGGACATCTGCTTAAAAATTTGGGACATCTGCTTATAACTTAAAATATAGCGGGGTGTTATTAAAACATAATTAACGTATTATAAGGAGGATACAATGCAACAAGGAATTTTAAACATTGAAAGAAGAACTGTTACAAACTCAAGAACGAGCAAAAAGCTTAGAAATAACGGATATGTTCCGGCTAGTATTTCAAGCAGGGGTAAGGAATCCATTTCAGTTGCGGTTAAAGCAGATGAACTGAGAAAGGGATTATCATCTTATGGAAGATACGCACTTTTCAAGCTTGAAATGAAAGGTGAAAAGCCTATGATTGGGATGGTAAAGGATATCCATTATTCACCTCTTAGCCGTAATATGCTGAATGTAGATATACAGCAGGTATCATTAAGTGAAGAAATCAGAGCTGAATTGCCAATAAGGATCAAGGGAGCAGATGTGCTTGAACACAATAAGCTGATGGCACTGAGACAGCTTGATACAATATCAGTTAAAGGATTGCCTCAGGATATACCTGACGACGTAATAGTAGATGTTTCGAATGTAAAGGGAGTAGAAAATATTAATATTTCTGATATAGAATTCCCACAGGGCATTGTACCGGATGGAAGCCCTGAACAAATTGTTTTATCAATAGTTGAAACAAAAAGAGGAAAATCATCTGCTGAAGAAACAGAAGAAGCTTCAGAAGAAGAATTAATATAAACAAATTAAAATATCCCCCAAGAAAAAAATGGGGGATATTTTAATGCAACTTACAGCATAAGCAACTGTCACCAAATTTCGCATACAGCATAAGCAACTGTCACCAAATTTCGCATACAGCATAAGCGACTGTCACCAAATTAAAAATTTGGGACATCTGCTTAAAAATTTGGGTCATGTGCTATAATTCCTCTAAATGTATCAAGCCTTCAAAGGAACTGAATTTGTGTATTGTTTCGGTATGGTTAAATGTTTTGTTGGACTCCAGTACAAGTATTGCAATTACCGATAATTCTTTTAAAGAAGAATCTTTTGAAATTTCAATATCTGTCATCTTAAAGTTTAACTTATGGCAGTAGCTTATAAATTTATCAAAATGCTCTAAAGATGAAAACGAAGTATATAAGGTTATGGTTTTATTGTTTGAAGTTATATAACCCTCTATTTTTTTAAATAATGTTACTATTAATAAGACAGCAACAGCAACGATAATAGCTCCGTAATAAAAGCCTATTCCTATGGCTAAGCCAAGGCATGCTGATGACCATAAGCCGGCAGCCGAAGTTAAGCCCTTCACCTGACTGCGGTTTGTGACTAAAATTGTTCCGGCGCCTAAAAAACCAATGCCACTGATTACCTGTGCTCCTAAACGTGCAGGATCACCGCCACTAAATTTATTGAAAATAAATTCATTTGTCATCATAACCAAGCTTGAGCTCAGGCACACAATCATATATGTTCTAAAGCCTGCCGGTCTGCTTTTAATGCTTCTTTCAAGACCGATTAAGCCTCCGCACAGCATTGATAAAACTATTCTTATAATAATTGAGGTCATATTTAATTCGTAAATATTTTCCATAATATCACCGTCCTTGACACATTAATACCATAAATATATGATTTCAATCTTATTTTTAGTATTAAATATTTATATATTATATATGCTACTTAAATAATGATGATATTAAAAAAGCGAAATTCTCATTCCGCTTTATAATTTTCCCTATCACTACGTTCAATATAAACAACAGCTTATATTATATTATCGAGCCATGCCTGCTCCGGTGTTACCTTAATACTGATTAATTTCCCTTGATCCTTTTCATACTTTGCCTGATGATACTTAAAGAGTATTTCATCTTCATTTAATTTTCCGACTATTTCGATTTTACCGGTAGGGTGGCTCATTGCATATTTAAAGCTTTTGCTTATTCCGCTTATTTTTGTTCTTGCTTCATCTATTATATCTACCGCTTCTATGAAAGGCACCTGAAATTGATTTTTAACGCCCGATACCGGTCTGCACTGGAATATATAATATGGGTTAGCTCCTATTTCAACTAATCCCCTCATCAAGCTTGCCAATGTTTCGGAATTATCATTTATTCCCTTTAATAAAACTGTTTGGTTTCTTATAATAATACCTATATTTCTCAGAGCCTCAATCGCCATAGTGGATTCTTTTGTAATTTCATTTGGATGATTAAAATGTGTAATAACATATATTTGCTTTATTTTATTATAACGCTCTAATATACTAAGCAGTTCATCATCGCCGTAAATTCTTGAGGGAAGAACCACCGGGGTTCTTGTACCGAATCGTAAAAAGCTCAAATGTTCAATCTTTGTAAATTCATCTAATATTTTTTCTATTTTTTTATTGCTGTTCATAAAGGAATCTCCGCCGGAAATCAAAACATTGCTCATTTCCTTGTGTTCCTTTATATAGTTAACCACGTCATCGAAATCTTTGTTTATTTCATCGTCACTTACTCCTACCAAGCGCTTTCTGAAACAGTGTCTGCAATACATGGCACATCTGTTGGTTGATAAATACATTCCTGTCTGCTTATACTTATGCTGCAGACCGTTAACAACAGTATTACTTGCTTCACCGCTTGTGTCAAAGCTTCCGCTCATGTCTGTTTCTAATATAGAAGGCACACACAGCTTTTTGATAGGGTCCTCGGGGTCATCATTATTAATTAAAGATAAGTAATAATGAGGTATCGACATAGGATATCTGTCAATTATTTCATTAAATTTATTTTTTTCTTTTTCAGATAAATTCCAATTCAGAGCCTCATTAATTTCATCTGTTGTAGTAATGTTGTTTTTAAGTGATGTTTTCCAATCCATACGTTCAACTCCAATCATATTATTTATTATCATTACAATATCAACAATTTAGCAAATAAAATATATCGCAAAATTATACTTTGCTTATGCATTAAAAAAATTCATAAAAATTTTCATGTGAAAAAATTATAAGTGAATTGAGATATGATAATTTCGATAATTATTTTCGAAAAATACTAAAGATTAAATGTGAAAAATACATTTTTAGTATTTTAGCATAATTTTCGAAATTAGTAAAGCGATTACATGAAAATTTACGAAATTTTTACGAATCGTAATCGGACGAAACGTCAAATTAATTTTTTGAACATAATATACCATATGTCTTTATCATATTGAATTTAGCTTTTTTTGATGATATAATACTAAATTAGAAAGATAAGGGAGAGTATTATGTTTTTTAATAATATTTTAAAGACGGATGAACTTAAAAGCTTTAAGGATTTGACGATTGAAAAGATTGAGGTTATAAAAAGCCAAAATATTGTAAGATTCAATGCAGTCAGCAACTCAATAATCGATTTTTATGAAATAGATTATGTGACAGACAAAATTCAAAAGCAATATAATGTAAATATTGAATTAAATATAGATTATGATTTAGATGATGCATATAAAAGTGATAAATTATTTATAGAAAAGGTTATAAATAACTTTTTTTATTGTATAAAAAAATATTCTGCGGTACTTTCTAAAGCGGCAGAAAGCATAAAAATAGAATTTAGTAACGATGAATTTGTTATCAAAGCAAACAATACATTGTTGATGAATGAATTAGAAAATAACAGTATAGAAAAAAAGTTAGCCAATATTCTGAAAAACTATAGATGCTCTGACAGCATAAAGCTTGTTTTAGATGAAACATACGGTGAAACGGCTGTAACGGCTCAGCAGATATTAGATGAAGAGCTTAAAAAAAGTATGGAAATAATAAAAAACAATGTGAGTACCGTAGCAGAAAAGAAGACAAGCTCCGAATCATATAAAAAATCAGGCAATTTTCCAAGAAGAAGAAAGAAAAATGAAACAGATTTCAGTATACCTCTTTCTAAAATTTCAGAAATAACAGAGGACTCAGGTGTTGTTAACATAAAAGGAAAAATTATAAGCTTAGATAAGAAGGAGTTAAAAACCGGCACAGTCCTTATGGTTATAGCGGTTACAGATTTGACTGATTCAATAAGCTGCAAATATTTTTGTCCGAAAGGCTTTGAAGATGATGGTTTTGAAAAGGGTAGGTACATACAAATTGTAGGAAATGCAGAAAAGGATGATTATGAAAAACAGCTTGTTGTTAAGATTAATGGTATGCAGCTAATAGAAGAGGAACCTTCAAAAATAGATAATTCAAAGGAAAAAAGAGTTGAACTTCATCTGCATACAGGTATGAGCTCTATGGATGGTATAAATGGATTCAAAGAATATGCAAAGAAGGCAAAGCTATGGGGTCATAAAGCGATGGCTATTACTGACCACGGAGTAGTGCAGGGATTTCCCGAGGCTATGGAGTGTGCCGATGAGAATTTTAAGGTTATATATGGAATGGAAGGTTACTTGATTAGCGACACTGTTAATATTGTACATAAATGTGAGAATTTTAATATTGACAGTGAATTTGTAGTATTCGACATAGAAACCACGGGATTAAGCCCAAGAACGGACGACATTATAGAAATAGGTGCTGTCAAGGTAGAAAACAGAAAAGTTATTGACAGCTTTTCCACCTTCGTTCATATCGACAGAAATTTGCCGGCAAAAATAATTGAGCTGACATCTATAACTGACGATATGCTTCAGGATCAACCGGAAATAACAAGTGTATTGTCTGATTTTATAAATTTTGTTGGTGACAGTGTACTTGTAGCCCATAATGCAAGCTTTGATGTAAGCTTTATAAAGAATAAGATGTTAGAGAATTTTGATGAATTGTATGATCCATCTGTGCTTGACACATTAGAACTGTCCAAGGCACTTATAAAGGATGTTAAGAATCACAGATTAAATACACTTACTAAAAAACTCGGAATAAGACTGGAAAACCATCACCGAGCAGTTGATGATGCAAATGCAACAGCTCAGTTGTTTATACATTTAATGAACATATTAAATGACAGAAATTTGTATGAAATCGGAAATCTCAATGAAAATTTAAAGGAAGATATAGACATTGTAAAAAAGTCTTCATATCATGTAAATATTTTGGTTAAAAACTATACGGGGCTTAAAAATTTATACAATTTAGTTTCAGAGTCTCATATACAATACTATTACAAAAAACCAAGAATATTAAAATCTAACTTAAAACTTCTGAGAGAGGGACTTATTATTGGAACGGCATGCGAATCAGGAGAATTGTACAATGCAGTACTAAACGGTTCAAGTGATGAAAAGTTAGAAGAAATTGCAGCATTTTATGATTTTTTGGAAATACAGCCTCTTCAAAACAACATGTTTCTCGTAAACAACGAAAGAGTCAGAAGCGTAGATGATTTGAAAGATATAAACAGAAAAATTATAAATCTTGGGGATAAGTTAAACAAACTTACTATAGCAACGGGAGATGTCCACTTCTTAGAGGAAGAGGACGAAGTATACCGAAGAATCCTTATGACGGGTCAGGGCTTTGAAGATGCTGAAAATCAAGCTCCCCTTTATTTAAAAACCACCGGCGAAATGCTTGAGGATTTTTCCTACTTAGGAGAAGAGCGCGCATATGAGGTAGTGGTCAGAAACACAAATATAATTGCAGATTCCGTTGAGCACATACTGCCTATACCAAAGGGAACATTTCCACCTATAATAGAGGGTTCTGACGAAGAACTAAGAAATATTTGCAATAATAAGGCGAAATCAATCTATGGTGAAAAGCTCCCCGAAATAGTCGAAAAAAGATTGGAAAGAGAATTAAATTCTATAATCGGCAACGGTTATTCCGTAATGTATATAATTGCCCAAAAGCTTGTCCGGAAGTCCAACGAAGACGGCTACCTGGTCGGCTCGCGTGGATCTGTCGGTTCTTCGTTTGCAGCGACGATGGCGGGAATTACAGAGGTTAATCCCTTAGTTCCTCATTATGTTTGCCCGAATTGCAAGTATTCAGAATTTATTGAAGACGGAAGCTACGGTTCGGGTTATGATTTACCGGATAAAAACTGTCCAAGCTGTGGAACGAATTTAACTAAAGACGGACATGACATACCGTTTGAAGTTTTTCTGGGGTTTGAAGGAGACAAGGAGCCGGATATAGACTTAAATTTTGCAGGAGAGGAACAAGGTATATGCATGAAATATACCGAAGAGCTTTTCGGTAAGGGTAAGGTATACAGAGCAGGCACCATAGGTACCATAGCAGATAAAACTGCGTACGGTTTTGTTAAGAATTACTTTGAAGAAAAGGGAATAAATAAAAGAAAAGCTGAAATCGACCGGTTGATCCAAGGCTGCTTAGGTGTTAAGCGTACTTCCGGTCAGCATCCAGGCGGAGTTATGATTGTGCCGGGAGACAAGGACATACATGATTTCACACCCGTACAGTATCCTGCAAACAATGATAAATCAGGAACTATCACCACACACTTTGATTATCATTCTATTTCGGGACGTATATTAAAGCTTGACCTTCTTGGACACGATACACCCAGTATCATCCGTATGCTTGAGGATTTTACGGGAGTTAACAGTAAGGATGTGCCAACGGATGACGTTGATACTATGAAAATTTTCACCAGCCCTGAGGTGCTTGGGATTAAATTAAATGAAATAAATTGTGAAACGGGAACATTGGCTATACCCGAATTCGGTACGCCTTTTGTCCGACAGATGATTATGGATACAAAACCTAAATCATTTGCTGACTTGGTTCGTATAAGCGGTCTTTCTCACGGAACCGATGTTTGGATTAACAATGCACAGGAAGTTATACGACAGGGACATGCTCTCATTGGTGAGGTTATTTCAACTCGTGATGACATTATGGTTTACCTGATCCAAAAGGGCGTCGAGAAGAAAAAGGCGTTCGATATTATGGAGCGTGTCAGAAAAGGCAAAGGCCTCAGAGAAGAGGACGAAGAAGTTATGAGAAAACAGAATGTTCCTCAGTGGTACATTGATTCCTGCAATAAGATTAAATATATGTTCCCTAAGGCACATGCTGTAGCTTATGTAACCATGTCCGTAAAAATTGCATACTTCAAAGTTCATTATCCTGAAGCGTTTTATGCAACATATTTTACTACTAAGGTTGAAGATTTTGATGCGGAAATAATAACAAAGGGCGAAAATAACATATTGAGTAATATAAAAGCCCTTGAAGAAAAAGGTAATGATAAAACAGCAAAAGAAAAGAACCTGATAACCGTGCTAGAGGTTGCATTTGAAATGTATAAAAGAGGATATAAGTTTGCAAAGGTTGATTTATATAAATCCGATGACCGCAAATTTTTGCTTACAGAAGACGGCATCCTTCCTCCGCTTTCGGCATTACAGGGTGTTGGTGCCAATGCGGCAGCAAGCATCAAAGCGGAAAGAGAAAACGGGGAATTTATATCAATCGAAGATATAATAAAAAGAGCAAAGGTAAGCAAGACCGTCATCGAAGTGTTAGAAAAGCACGGCAGCTTAAAAAACCTCGACAAAACAAACCAGATATCAATATTTAATGTGTAGAATTAAAATAAACATGGATAGCTCGCTGATGCGGGCTTTTAAATTGCTTTTTATCTGCAAATAGAGTACAATGTATGGTAATTCAGAATAGAAAATGTTATATAACAGTAATGGAGATATAGTTATTAACTATAAAATAAGAGAAGCAATTGAGAAATGGGGGTCCATTATATGAAAAAGTATTTAATTTTTATGGTAATTACATCTATGCTTTTATGTTCTTGTAATCAACGGATGAGCAATAATGTTTCAAATGAAGCACCAATAGAAGATAATACCAAGAAAGAGCCGGAAGCTGATTATTCAAAGGTGCATGAATTTACTGTAATGAATGAAAAATATGCATGGGGATATGATCTTAATGAATCTACACCTATTACATATGCCATGGGCTTGTTGGTTGATTTGAATAAGCAGGATAAATTTGTTGATGATTCAACTATTACAATACCACACGAAGCTGCAAAGGAAATTGCATCTCTCTTTCTTGATAAGGAGTTAATAAAAAAGGGAAGCTATAACGGCAACTATTTTTATCCCCTTCCAAAGTATCCGGACATCAGTCTTGAACCATTTGAAATTAGTGATGTAAATGGACAAATAAATATATTGTACGGAAGATTTGTCAACAATAATGACGGAAGTAAGCATTGGCTTTATCCCGTAAGGTATACTGCAGTACCTTATATATTGGCAGAAGAGGATATTCCGGATATTTTATCGGACATATATGAGGCGGGGGAACAGATGTACCGAATTATCCATGTTGAAAATATCTATGATATGGACAGTGCAAAAGAAATATATACAAATAACGGCTATGGTGAATTATTAGTGGGAAAATCATATGATATATCAAGCCCTGAAGATGTGGTGGAAATGTCAAAGCGTGTGAACAGCGGTTTGTACAGTGAAATATGTTCAACCTACAATCTTATGTGTGATATTGATATGAAGGGTATTGATTTTATGACTATAGGTAAATATCCGGATTACATGGAGCAATATGACCTGAGGAGGCCAAATAAGATAGGATTTTGCGGAGTATTTTACGGCAATAACTATTCGATAAACAATCTGAATATTGTTGCAGATGCGGACAAGGCCGACTATATGAATGAATGTTACGGTTTTTTTTCCATACTTGGTCAGGGGGCGGAAATAAGAGATTTGAAAATTAAAGATGCCGATATAGGATACACCGGTGAAAGTAACCCTGTGAAATCCGGAATACTTGCAGGCAGAATATACGGATCAAAAATAGACAATTGTTATGTGAGCGGTACTGTCAAAGGTACGGTAAATGTAGGAGGATTGGCCTCAGAAGCATATAGCGGAGAAAAACTGAACGGAGAAGAACAAATATGCGAGATTATTAATTGCCATGCTGATATTGAGGTTTTTGGTGAAAGCTGGATTGGCGGATTTATAGGCAGCAACGGGGCGGATATAGTAAATTGCAGTGTCGAAGGTGTTGTCACATGTGATGAAACAAAAAACAACGAAGGCATGTTTATAGATAATATGCCCTTTGGTATAGGCGGGTTTACCGGTTTTAATTCAGGGCATATAAGTAACAGCGGAAGCGGTGTCTGGGTAAAGACAATGGTTAATGTAAAATGGGTCGGTTCATTTATAGGATACAGTCAGGGCGATGCCTATGAATGCTTCTACAACAGTACTGTTTCACACTGGGATCCATATGGATTATCTTTGAGATATACTTATAATAATGATATAACCGGTTTACCGAATAAAGAGTATTATGCAAGATTGGCTGAAATTGAAGAGATGGAAATCATTAATGAAGCAGAGTAGATAATAATGGACAAAATAACTGTAGAAAACATAGATATAGAATTGGTCAAAAAGAAAATAAAGAACATTCATCTGTCTGTTCGTCCTCCGGATGGAAGTGTTCGCCTTTCTGTACCATACAGGATGGATGATAAAGCGATAAAACTCTTTGTAGAATCAAAGCTGTTATGGATTAAAAAACAAAGAGAAAAGTATTCTTTGCAGGAACAACAAGTCAAAATATACGTGTCAGGTGAAAGTCATTATTACTTTGGTGAAAGTTATTTGCTAAATGTATATGAAACGACAGGCAGACAGCATGCTGAGCTTAGAGATAACAAATACATTGACTTATATGTAAGAGCGGGCAGCACGGCTGAAAAACGTGAAAAGGTAATGAATGAATGGTACAGGGATAATTTAAAACAAATTGTTCCCGAATATATTGAAAAGTGGGAAAAGATTATTGGCGTAACGGTAAATGAATGGCACATAAAGCTTATGAAGACCAGGTGGGGAACCTGCAATGTACGAGATAAAAGGATTTGGATAAATCTTGAACTTGCCAAGAAGAATCCAAGATGTCTCGAATACATAGTTGTACATGAAATGGTACATCTGTTAGAAAGACATCATAATGATATTTTTAAATCGTATATGAATAAATTTCTTCCCGATTGGAAGAGTATCCGCGATGAATTAAACGGCTTAACGTTTGATAACAGTAAGTTGTGATATAAAATAATATGTATCAAAAATTTGTGAAAATTAAAATTTATATTTGATTATTTAAAACAACTGTGGTATAATATAAAAAAGTTTATTTTTGACAGAAAGAGTGGGGTAGCCCACTCTTTCTAATTGCACCTGCATTATAAGCGACTGATACCAAATTAACTTTGGGTCATCTGCTTATACATTAGGTATTGGGAAAGGAAGAACAAATGAACAAAAAATCTATAGAAGGCTCAACTCGGAAAATAGTTAACGAGATAGTACATAACACAGATATTGAATTGGTAGATATTGAATATGTGAAAGAGGGACCATTTAAGTATTTAAGAATATTTATTGACAAGCCCGGGGGAATTACTGTGGACGACACTGCCGATATAAGCAGAGCGCTTAATAAAAAGCTTGACGAAATTGATTTAATAAAAGAACAATATTTCTTGGAGGTATCTTCTCCGGGAGTTGAAAGACCCTTTAAAACAGATGCAGATTATCAAAAAAATATAGGAGAAACAGTAGAAGCGAAGCTTTTTAAACCGTTAGACGGGAAAAAGGCGATTAAGGGCAAATTGATTGAAAAAAATGAGGACGGTGTAGTAATACAAGACGGTGAAGAAATAATTGCAATTGAAATTAAAGATATTTCTAAAATAAATAAAGTTATAGAGGATTTTTAGTGGAGGACGTTATGAACAAGGAAATATTGAGTGCGTTAAGCGAATTAGAGAAAGAGAAGGGAATTCGTAAAGACGTCGTATTAGAAGCAATCAAAGCTGCATTGGAAACAGGTTACAAGAAAAATTTCAGTAAAGCAACTAATTTCAGTATTGATATTGATGAAGAAAACGGAGAATATAGATTATTTCAGGATAAGGTGGTTTCGGAAATTGTTGAAAACCCTAATCAGGAAATTACTCTCAGTGAAGCAAAGTCAATTGACAGCAAATATGAAATCGATGATGTTGTAAAAATTGAAATTAAACCAAAAAAAGATTTTGGAAGAATTGCGGCACAAACTGCAAGACAGGTAATACTTCAAAAAATTCGTGAGGCAGAAAGAGAGTCAATATTCAGTGAATTTTACGGGAGAGAATCAGACATTCTTACGGGTATAGTTCAAAGAGAAAGCAAGGGTAATATTTATGTTGACCTAGGTAAAATTGAAGGCATCATAACTCCCGGAGAGCAAATACCCGGAGAAGTATATAATACGGGTGATAGGATCAAGACGGTAATAGTGGAAGTTAAGAATTCCGGAAAGGGTGCAAGCATAATGCTGTCAAGAAGTCATCCTAATCTTGTAAAAAGATTATTTGAGCTTGAAGTACCGGAAATTCATGACGGTACCATCGAAATTTTTTCAATTTCAAGAGAAGCCGGTTCAAGAACTAAAATTGCTGTATTTTCACATGACTCAAATGTAGAACCAATCGGTTCATGTGTCGGCAATAAAGGAGTCAGAGTTAAAAATATCATAGATGAAATTAATCAGGAAAAAATCGATATAATTATTTATGATAAAGACCCCGAAAAATTCATAGCAAACAGCTTGGGACCTGCTAAAATAGTTAAGGTTACAGCTAATGAAAAGGAAAAAAGTGCCGTTGCCGTAGTACCTGACAATCAATTGTCGCTTGCAATAGGAAAAGAAGGACAAAATGTGAGATTAGCAGCAAAGCTGACAGGCTGGAAAATAGATATAATCAGTGAAACTCAGGAAAAGGAAAGAAGCTCAGAGGAGGAAATATGAAAGCAAAAAAGATTCCCATGAGAAAATGTATCGGATGCATGGAAAGCTTTCCTAAAAAGGAATTATGCCGAATAGTAAAGACAAAGGAAAATGAAATATTCTTTGATGCAACCGGCAAGCTTAACGGCAGAGGTACATATATTTGTAAAAAAACCGAATGCTTTGAAAAATCAATAAAATCAAAGAGATTATCCAAATCTCTTGAAGCAGAAATTCCTGAGGAAATATACGAAGCTATAAAGCTTGAGATAGAAAAAAATGAATAAAATTTATTCTATGCTGGGTATAGCGAAAAAGGGCGGCAATATATCAATTGGTTATGATGCAACTTTAATAAATATTAAAAGCAATAAAAGTGAATTAGTATTATTAGCATCTGATGCTTCAGATAAAACCAAAAAAAATGTTCAATTTTTTTGTGATCAATACGACGCAAAGTACATTGAATACGGGGAGAAAGAAGTCCTGGGAAAATGTCTCGGGAGAAAGGTGGTGGGTGTTTTGTCAATTACTGATAAGAACATAGCATCATATATAATTAATAATATATAAACGGAGGTGGCTTAATGAGAATATATGAACTTGCAAAAGAATTAAAAATGAATAGTAAAGATTTGGTTGTATTAGCTGAGCAAGAATTAGGAATCACTATTAAGAACCATATGAGTTCTATAACCGATTTAGAAGTTATAAGGTTAAAAAAAGCTTTAAATATAATTAACAATAATAAAAAAGTAAAACCCGCAAAGTCTGCAAAAACTGAAATAATAGATGATGAACCGCTTGTTGATGAGAAAATCGATTTAAATACTACAAAATTTAAAAAGGTTGACAAAAAAATAATTACACCTGTTAAAAAGCTAGGTACTGCAAAACCGGTTCCAAAAGTGGCAGATGAGGATAAAAGTGCAAAGGATTTTAATCAGAAGTTCCCTAAAAAGAATAATTATCAGAATAAATCAAAAAAACCGTTCCAACCGTTTCAGCAAAAACAACAGGAGCAGCCGGTAAAAAAAGAAATTAAGATTAAAAATATTGAAATGGAAGATTCAATTGTGGTAAGAACTTTGGCCGACAAATTAGGTGTGCCTGTAAATGCAGTGATATCAAAGCTTATACTTCTCGGTGTTATGTGTAATATGAATCAGGAAATTGATTTTGATACGGCACAATTAATCGGCGAAGAATTTAATGCAAAAATATCAAAGATTGAGGTAGTAGATGTACTTCAAGATTTAGAGGATTCTTTATCTAAGGAAGATACGGATAATGAGGCTGACCTAATACCAAGACCGCCGATTGTAACGGTTATGGGTCATGTTGATCACGGCAAAACATCATTGCTGGATGCAATCAGAAATACTGCGGTTACATCCCAGGAAGCAGGCGGTATAACTCAGCACATAGGAGCTTCTCAGGTAGAAATTAACGGTAAAAAAATAACTCTGCTTGATACACCAGGTCATGAGGCATTTACGGCTATGAGAGCAAGAGGTGCCAAGGTTACTGATATAGCAATAATAGTAGTTGCAGCAGACGATGGAGTTATGCCTCAGACAATAGAAGCTATAAACCATTCAAAGGCAGCAGGAGTTCCTATAATTGTTGCAGTAAATAAAATAGATAAGCCAACGGCCAACATGGACAGAGTAAAACAGGAATTATCAGAGCAAGGAATAATTTCCGAGGACTGGGGCGGAGATACAATATTTGTACCTGTTTCTGCAAAGCAGCACATGGGTATAGAAGATTTGTTGGAAATGATACTTTTAGTAGCGGAAGTACAGGAATTTAAAGCAAATCCAAACAGAAGCGCCAAGGGCACCATCATTGAAGCTAAGCTTGATAAAGGCAGAGGTTCAGTTGCGACCGTACTGATAGAAAAGGGAACATTAAACAAAGGTGATGTTGTTTTAGTTGGAAGTGCTTACGGTAAGGTCAGAGCAATGTTTAACTCTAAAGGAAAGAAAATAAATCAGGCAGGACCGTCAGTACCTGTAGAAATATTGGGCTTATCAGAAACTCCGCAGGCCGGAGATATTTTGATGGCCATGGACAATGAAAAGGATGCTAAAAATATTGCGGAAAAACGCAAGAATAAAAGACACTTAGAAACTATGAATGCTTCATCTAAGGTATCATTGGATGATTTGTTTGACAGAATCCAAAAGGGTGAAGTTAAGGATTTAAATATCATTATTAAAGCTGATGTGAGCGGCTCTATAGAAGCAGTAAAACAATCATTGTTAAAGCTGAGTATGGATGAGGTTAAGGTTAATCCAATACACGGCGGAGTGGGCGGAATCAATGAAAATGACGTTATGCTTGCCTCTGCTTCCAATGCAATAGTTATAGGCTTTAACGTAAGACCGTCCATTGCAGCCATGGATCTTGCCAAAAAAGAAAATGTAGATATCCGTACCTATAATATAATTTATACTGCTATCGAAGATATTCAACAGGCAGTTAAGGGTATGCTTGCACCTGTCTATAAAGAAGTTGTTCTGGGAAGAGCAGATGTAAGACAGACATTTAAGGTGCCTAATGTAGGTATAGTAGCAGGTGTCTATGTTACAAGCGGGAAAATAACAAGAAAATCAAAAATCAGATTGTTAAGAAATGATATAGTAATACATGAAGGAGATATAGCATCATTAAAGAGATTTAAAGATGACGTATCTGAATTAAATACCGGATATGAAGGCGGCATTGGCATTGAAAAGTACAATGACATAAAAGAAGGCGACTCCATGGAAGCGTATATAATGGAAGAAATAAAAAGATAATAAAAGATAAATTTAGAAAGAGGGTATAACATGGCAAACAGACGAAATAACAGATTGTCGGGAGAGATGAAAAGAGTTATATCTGAAGTTATCAGAAATGAGGTTAAAGATCCTCGTTTATCTGAACTGTTAAGTGTAACGGATGTTGATGTTATGGAGGATTTGAAATATGCAAAAGTGTATATTTCCGTATACGGTGACATCGAACCGACTCTTGAGGCTTTGAGAAGCGCAAAGGGATTCATAAGAAGAGAAGTTGGAAAGAGAATTAAAATGCGCTTAACTCCTGAATTGTTGTTTGAAAAGGATGATTCCATAGAAAAGGGAATATATATGTCAAGTTTAATTAATAAGGTAATTGAAGATGAAGAAAGCAGGAAGCCGAAAGATGAATCTGAAGATGAATGATGTAACGGAAATATTTAATTTAATAAATAATTCTAAAAATATCTGCATCGCAGGACACAAGGCACCTGACGGAGATTGTATAGGGTCTGTGATGGCCCTATACGAGTTTATAAAGCCTCTGAATAAAAAATTGACTGTCTGTATTGATGGTATCATTCCTTATAATTATAAGGAATTTATAGACGAAGACGTCCTGTTAAAAGAATATAACAACGAAGAATTTGATTTGTTGTTTGTACTTGATTGCAGTGATAAAGAAAGATTGGGAAAGTTTAAAGATGTTTTTAATAACATTAAAACTTCTGTTTGTATAGATCATCATAAAACTAATGAAGGTTTTGCCGACATAAATATAATTGATACGGAAATCAGCTCTACCGGTGAGCTTTTATATGATATATTAAAAATTTCCGGAAGAGAATTAACAAAAAAGATAGCAACCAATATATATATAGCAATATTGACGGATACAGGTAAATTCAGCTATTCAAACACCAGCGGAGAAACTCATAAAAAAACTGCGGAGCTGATAGAGCTTGGCGTTGATATATCACAAATTGACAATATTATTTATAACTCCAAACCCTCTAACATCGTAAAAGCATATATAGAATGCATAAGCAGTTTAGAGCTTTATTATAGCAATAAATTTGCAATTACCTGCATCACCAATGATATACTTGAAAGAAACAATGCAGAAATGGGCGATATAGACGGCGTCGTTGAATTTTTAAGAGAAATCGAAGAGGTTGAAGTTTCCTGTGTTTTAAAGGAATATGATTCAAGCGAAACAAAGGTCAGCTTAAGGGCGAAAAATAATATCGATGTATCAAATATTTCGGTAAAATACGGCGGAGGCGGTCACGCAAAGGCAGCCGGATTTGAAATAAAGGAAACAATTGAAAACACTAAAAAAATACTTATAGAAACATTTAAGGAATATTTTCAGGAATGATGAATGGAGTATTGAACATATTAAAACCAACCGGAATGACTTCTCACGATGTTGTCAGTTCAGTAAGAAAAATATTGAATATAAAAAAGGTTGGGCATGCCGGTACATTAGATCCCAATGTTTCCGGAGTCATGGTTGTATGCGTAGGCAAAGGAACTAAAATAAGTGAGTATCTCATGAATCAAGACAAGGAGTATGTTTGTGAATTGATTTTAGGACAAAAAACCGATACTCAGGACAGCTATGGAAAGATTGTGGAAGAAAAAAAGTTCAAGAGTATTAGTGAACGTACACTGTTAAATGCTTTAGAAGATTTTAAAGGCAGACAGCAGCAGATTCCACCGGCGTATTCGGCAGTTAAATTAAACGGTAAAAAATTGTATGAATATGCGAGACAAAATATATCGGTGGAAAAAGAAGCAAAGGAAATTCATATTAAAGATATCAATCTTATAAAATACGATAATGAAAGAGTACTTATGAGGGTCAATTGCTCCAAGGGAACCTACATGAGAACCTTGTGTAACGATATAGGCGAAAAATTGGGAACATTAGGACATATGGGTGTATTAGTAAGGACAGAAACAAAAGGTTTACATATTGAAAATTCCGTAACCCTAAATAAACTTAAATTTTTATATGATAATAACAGACTGCAAGAATGTCTGATACCTATTGATAAAGTTTATCCGTTAAAAAAAATAAATGTTCATATGGATTATTACGACAGGCTTATAGCAGGCAATGAAGTATATGCACAAGCTGATACAATTGAAGATGAGGGATTCTATATATATTGTAATGATGAGCTTATCGGAATCGGCAAAAAAATAAATAACAACTTGGTAAAAATAGAAAAAATGTTGGTATAGACACAGGTGGAACTAATGAATAACAGAAAACCCTCTTGTATTGCCATTGGTAATTTTGATGGTATACATATTGGACATGATGCACTGATCAGAAGAATGATTGAGTTAAGCAATGAAGAAAATCAAGACAGCATAATTATAACATTCAGGTTTGTAAGAAAGGATTTAAAAAAATCCACATATAATATTAAATACATAAACAGCAGGAACATTAAACTGGAGCTGTTAAAATCATATAATGTTACTGAAGTTGCAGAGATTGAGCTTGATGAAGTCATATCAAAATATTCTCCCGAACAGTTTATAAAGGAAATTCTTATAGACAAATACAATGCTAAAAATATTGTGGTTGGCTATAATTTTACCTTCGGACACAAGGCAAGCGGAAATATAAATACATTAAGAGAATTCGAAAGTACATATAATTACAAGGTTGAAGAAATATTTCCTGTTAAGTATAACGGCATTGCCGTAAGTTCTACGTTGGTGAGAAACTTATTAAATGAAGGGAAGATCTTAGAGGTTAACAAGCTTTTAATTAACAATTACACTATTTATAATAATGAGCTGAATATAGATTATAATAAAAAGATTGCTTTTGCAGATAATAATTCAAGTATCATAATTCCTCCCGACGGAAGATATAAGGTCATGACAGGTGGAAAGGAAGCTTTGTTAACCATCAATACAAATAAAGATAACTCGATTTTAATTTTTGATAAATTAGAGCGAGATGAAGATATAATTTTTTTAGACAGGGCACATTAAAATATTTATAAATTTATGTTTACAAAAACATAGTATTATGGTAGAATTTATTGTATTTCCATAATCTAAGTTTTACGAATCCTCAACGTATTGCATGGATTATGGTGAAATAATAATTAATATGGAGGAATAAAAAATGACAAAAGAACAAAAAACACAAATTATCGAACAATACAGAATCAATGAAAAGGACACAGGATCTCCGGAAGTTCAGATAGCTATGTTGACTTTCAGAATCAACAATCTGACTGAACACTTAAAAGACAACAAAAAAGACCATCACTCAAGAAGAGGTCTGTTACAAATGGTCGGTCAAAGAAGAGGATTTCTTAACTACTTAAAAAATAACGACATCGAAAGATACAGAAGTATTGTTGCAAGATTAGGATTAAGAAGATAAGTGAAATTAAGGAGCGGGGGAATCCCGCTCTATTTTTTCACTTACAGCATAAGCGACTGACACCAAATTAAAATTTGGGTCATCTGCTTTCGCATACAGCATAAGCGACTGACACCAAATTAAAATTTGGGTCATCTGCTTAAATTAAAAGGAGGTAAAATGGAAGAACGAATTTTTAAATATATGCTTGCCGGCAGAGAGCTTACGGTTACAACAGGTAAAATTGCAGAGCTTACTAACGGAAGCTGCTTAGTAAGGTATGGCGATACCGTAATCATGGCAAATGTAACCGCATCTAAAGAACCGAGGCAAGGAATAGATTTTTTCCCATTGAGTGTAGATTTTGAGGAGAAGCTTTACTCTGTAGGGAAAATACCCGGAGGCTTCATAAAAAGAGAAGGAAGACCCGGTGAAAAGGCAATACTTACATCAAGGCTGATAGACAGACCACTCAGACCATTGTTCCCGAAAGGATTCAGAAATGACGTGTCGGTAATTGTGACCGTATTGTCTGTAGATCAGGATTGTTCTCCTGAAATAGCAGGAATGATAGGATCATCCATAGCATTATCCATATCCGATATACCATTTGAAGGACCAACGGGAGCCGTAAACTTAGGGCTTATAAACAACGAATTTGTAGTAAATCCAAACAGTAAGGAAAGAGAAATAACAGACCTTAATTTAACGGTATCAGGTACAAAAGAAGCAATAATGATGGTTGAAGCAGGAGCCAATGAAATTACCGAAGAAAAAATGCTTGAGGCAATTTTGTTCGCTCATGAAGAAATAAAGAAGATTTGTAACTTTATTGAAGAAATAAGAGCGCAGGTTGGTAAAGAAAAATCAGATTTTGTTAAGTTTGCATGTGATGAAACCATAGAACAGGAAATCAGACAATATGCAACACCTATAATCAACGAAGCAATCATCGAGGAAGATAAGCTTACAAGGCAAGAAAAAATTGATAACTTCAAGGCAACAGCTAAAGAAATATTTTTAGAAAAATACCCTGAAAACGGATCAGACATAGAAGATGCTCTGTACTCAATAATAAAAGAAAAAGTAAGAGAGAACATTCTCTTAAGAGGCATCAGACCTGACAACAGAACAATTGACGAAATAAGAAAAATAACATGTGAGGTTGGAATGCTTCCGAGAACTCACGGTTCTGCAATATTTACAAGAGGTCAGACACAGGTACTTACAGTTGCTACACTTGGTGTATCCAGTGATGAGCAGACTTTAGACGGAATATCCGAAGAAACCTCTAAAAGATATATGCACCATTACAATTTCCCTTCATACTCAGTTGGAGAAACCAGACCATCAAGAGGTCCGGGAAGAAGAGAAATCGGTCACGGAGCATTGGCTGAAAGAGCATTGGAACCTGTTCTGCCGCCTGAAGAAGTATTTCCCTACACAATAAGATTAGTTTCCGAAGTATTGAGTTCTAACGGTTCAACATCTCAGGCGTCAGTATGCGGAAGTACCTTGTCATTAATGGACGCAGGTGTTCCTATTAAAGCACCGGTAGCAGGAGTTGCTATGGGCTTAATGAAGGAAGGCGACAACGTAGTTGTTTTAACCGATATACAAGGTATGGAAGACTTCCTTGGGGACATGGACTTTAAGGTTGCAGGTACACAAGAAGGTATAACGGCTATTCAGATGGACATCAAGGTTCATGGAATAGACAGAAATGTTCTTACAAACGCTTTAAAAAAAGCACATGCCGGAAGAATGTTTATACTTGACAAGATGCTTCAATGCATAGATAAGCCGAGAGAAGAAGTGAGCAAGTACGCACCTAAAATTATTTCAATGACTATTAAGCCTGATAAAATCAGAGATGTAATCGGTGCAGGCGGAAAGGTTATCAACAAAATCATTGAAGAAACAGGAGTTAAAATTGATATCGATGATGACGGTTCAGTTTTAATAGCTGCTGAAAATGTTGAAAATGCATACAAAGCTAAAAAAATAATTGAAAACATTGTTAAAGAAATAGAAGTTGGCGAAATATTACTTGGTAAGGTTGTAAGAATAGCTGCTTTCGGAGCATTTGTAGAGCTTACAGATAACAAGGACGGACTACTCCACATTTCTCAAATCTCTGACAAGAGAGTTGCAAAGGTAGAGGATGTATTGAACTTAGGAGATGAAATCCTTGTAAAAGTAATTGAAATTGACCAACAAGGCAAAATCAAGCTTTCAAGAAAAGAAGCTCTCAAGGAAACAGAAAACAAATAAGAAACAGAAAATAAATAATAACAGCAAGAAAGATAGCAAATAAAATTGCTATTTTTTTATTTTACTTACAGCATAAGCGACTGACACCAAATCAAAGATTTGGGTCATCTGCTTTCAAATTTTAACTGCAATCAGAACAAAAATATAGAAGTACATTCTTAAAATTTATAAATTTCTGTTGACAGAAACATCATATAATGTATATAATGGATATATACAATAATGCGAGGTTATCCTATGAATATTATAATAAGTAATTCAAGCGGTCAACCAATTTATGAGCAAATAGTTTCTCAGATAAAATCACTTATCATATCAGGTGAATTGAATGAGGGTGATGCCTTGCCATCAATGAGAATATTGGCGAAGGAACTCAGAATCAGTGTAATTACAACAAAACGTGCATATGAAGAACTTGAAAGAGAGGGATTCATAGTATCTTTTACGGGAAAGGGAAGCTTTGTTGCGGGTAAAAATATTGATTTAATCAGAGAACAGCAGCTTAAAGAAATAGAGAATTACATGCAGGAAATTATTATATTGGCAAATAATTGTGGAATAGGACTGGATGAATTGACAGAGATGATGAATTTGATTTATGAAGGAGAATGATTATGGAATATGCGCTGCAGTTAATAAATGTAACAAAACAATATAAAGATTTCAAGTTAGACAATATTAATATTAAACTGCCACAGGGCTGTATAATGGGCTTTGTAGGAGAAAACGGAGCCGGGAAAAGTACAACTATTAAACTTATATTAGATTTAATAAACCGTGATAGAGGTCAAATAACTGTGTTGGGGAAGGACAATAAAATTGACTTTAATTCAATTAAAGAAAATATTGGTGTCGTAATGGATGAATCAAGCTTTCCTGATAATTTAAATTCAAGAGAAATTAATAAATTTATGAAAAGAATTTATAAAACATGGGATGAGGATAAATTTTTTAAATTACTTAAGCAATTTTCAATTGCCGAAGATAAAAGCATAAAGGATTATTCAAGAGGAATGAAAATGAAGTTTTCTATAGCGGTTTCATTGTCTCATGATTCTAAAATATTGATAATGGATGAAGCTACCAGCGGATTAGATCCAATAGTAAGAGAAGAAATTTTGGATATTTTTCTGGAATTTATACAGGAAGAATCCAATTCCATATTTATTTCATCTCATATTATCAGTGATTTAGAAAAAATCTGTGATTATATAACATTTATTCATAAGGGTAAAATTGTATTTTCAGAGCCTAAAGATGAATTATTAGAGAAATACGGCATATTAAAATGTTCAGAAAAGGAATTAGAAAAAATAGAGGTTTCTGCTGTTAAAGGGATAAGAAAAAACAAATTCGGAGTTGAGGCATTAATATGCAAGAACAAAGTTAGAGGAAACCACGTTATAGATAAAGCTAATATTGAAGATATAATGTTATTTCATGTAAAGGAGCAGGTTTTATGATAGGTCTTATTATTAAAGATTTAATAAATTTAAAAAAGCTTTCAAAAATATATTTATTAATATTATTATTTTACTTTATAGTAAGTATGGCAGGCGGAAATCAGGATATGTTTGGTGGAATGATAGTTATGCTTGCTGTTATGATCCCTATAACTGCATTGTCATACGACGAAAAAAATAAATGGAATAGATATGCTTTGACGATGCCCCTGATGAGAGGCACAATAGTTCTGAGCAAGTACATTTTAGGCTTGATATTTCTAATTGCAGCTTTTACTTTAGCATTTATAACTAACATTATATTTACCGAAATTATTTTATATGAAAATCTTATGATTAATTTGACAACTTTTTCGGTTGGTATCATAATGATATCTTTTATCCTGCCGATAATTTTAAAATTCGGTGTTGAAAAAGGACGTATACTCATGATGATAGTAATTTTTACACCGGTAGCCATTATAGTAATGCTGCCTAAATTAGGAATTCCGGCACCTGAGCAAGAAACAATAGAAATGTTTTTAAAATATCTGCCCATAGCAGCTATAATAACATATGTATTATCAATTTTAGTATCAGTGTCAATCTATAAGAAAAAAGAGTTTTAGTAATTAGTTTAATTAAATTGTTTTATATAATTTGAACCATAAACAAAATACCTTTATTGCATATAATACTATTAAATGTTTTTTAATTAGATTATTCCTAAGAAAGGGTATTTTATATGATTAATAATATGTATCAACGACAATTATTCGATTATTATATGAATCAATGCAATAACTTATATTATCCGAAAAACATAAATTCAAGCCAATTTAATATGTTAGAAAGCACAAACAATACTGGGTTTATAAGATTAAATATTGTAAATCAAAGGGGTGAACCCCCTGTTACTAACGCTACAATAACAATATATGTTACTGATGGCATAGAACGTGATATTCCGGTCATGCATATAATTACAACTATAAACCCAATTAGAATAGAATTGCCTATGGCCTATGAATTAGGAACTCAAATTGCAGGACCTGAATATAACTTTTCTACCTATAATATAAGGGTAGATGCTTTTGGGTACTTTGCCAATATTGTATATAATATTCGCTTATTCCCCAATACAACAACTGATTTTGATATAGTGATGATTCCGATTACACCAATTGAGAGGACTCCTGTTTTAGAAGAAAGAATAGATATACCTCCCCATCCAAGAGATGTGGTATTATAAAAACACATGGGGGATGGCTCTCACCGTACCAATAATTAAAACTGTTCTCTCCGGATTGCTAAAAATAACCCTATACATGAATAATGCTCACATATTCGTGTATAGGGTTATATAAATTTGTACTAATGAAAAATTTCTATCAATCCAGCTTATTCCATAGTATAATGATAGTATGAAGTCGGATGTGCCCTGCGATTTTTTGAATAGTGTCAATGAGTTTGAGTTATAAGCATAATGCCTATTCTGGTTTTTATATAATGGAGGTTTATATGAAAGAGAAACAATCTTTAAATCCCGTAAAATCTATCTTGATTATTTATTTGATATGTTTTTTATTCAGAATAGTTGAATATATGGTTGTTCGCACGGATCAAAGTATTTTTGGAGAGGCATTCATACATAAGTTGATAGGAATCTTCGTACTCTTACTGGCAGTAAGGTATTTTTCTATCATGTGGTCGGAAGTAGGATTTACAAACAAATCGATGATAAAATATATCTTTTATGGTCTGAGCCTTGGGGTATCCGTATTTATAATCTCATACGCAGCCGAGTTTTTTATGCAGTTGTCAAGAGGAAGGTCCCCATCAATGCAAATCTATGTCACAAGCTATGGGATTGACGGTAATCAGGGGAAGCAAACTGATCTATTGTTTTTCGTTTTTTGTATCGTCGGAAATATTATCAATGTTGTTATGGAAGAAGGTATTTTCAGAGGTTTATTCATTAAGCTGGCGCAAAAGAGGTATTCTTTTATAAAAGCAGTAATTTTATCTTCTGCACTTTTTGGCATATGGCATATTGCAGCTCCTGTACGCAGTATGTTGGACGGAGAAATGAGCACATCAGGAGCTGTTATGTATGCCCTGATGCTCGTTTTAACAACAGGGGTTACGGGAGCCAAATTCTGCTTACTCACCAAAATCACCGGATCTCTTTGGATGCCGATGGCAGACCATTTTTTCAATAATAGTATTGTTAATACTCTACACATCGTATCGCTTTCCGGTGCTGACGAATTACAAGTAATTCGTATTACAATTGCGCAAACGGTATCGTTTCTGATTGTCCTATTTATCTATTGGAAAAGTGGAGCACACAAAAAGTCCACATTTCGTGCATACACATAGAGGACTACCGGATTTTCGATTGTTTCTTGGGTGTTTGCACTATTACTGATACATAAGCCGTCTAATATTGCAATACAAAAATTATTGGCAATATATAAACCTATTAGTGACAAGGAAGAATTGAATAATGCGGGAAGGTTTATAGGTACGACAGAACGAATAAGGAACTCTTTTAAGTACGCTTGTGGTAATAGTTGTTTCATTTGTGTTATAATTAGTTAGGAAAATAGGAATTTGTAGTGTAAATTACTTAGATAATAGAAAGGATAAAACATGGACAAAGCTAAGCTTACCAAATCACTTGAAGTTATGAATGAACGATTCGGACATGATACACTCATTTCACTCGCTACTACTGACGGTAATATTCCTGCTGTACGCATTATAAACAGTTACTATGAAAATGGGGCATTTTATACAATCACGCATGCACTCTCCAATAAGATTAAGCAGATAGAAGTAAATTCTACAGTTGCAATATGCGGTGAATGGTTTACTGCTCATGGTGTTGGTGAAAACATAGGATATATTTGTGATGATTCAAACACAGAAATTGCCACGAAACTGAGAAAAGTATTTTCAGCATGGTATTACAATGGCCATACAGATGAAAATAACCCTAATACAATTATTCTACGTATCAGATTGACAGACGCAGTTCTTTTTAGTCACGGCACAAGGTATGATATTGATTTCAAAGAAGTTCTTAATTATTGACCACCTAAGTTACAAAATCATCAGGATTCATTGAAAAATATATAAACGAGATTTCTTGTGCCAATAAACAAACGGGGGATTTCAGCCCGGATGGAAGCTTTCATACGAGAGAACGAATTTAAAAATGTAAGCAAAATAATTGCTATTATTACATGTGGATGATATTTGTGCGGAGCGGATGATTCGTTAGAAAAGTTGTTTTTAGAAAAGGGCTTCCTAAACCTACCGTCTATTCGCTCGTTATGGTCACAAACTATTCGATATTACATGATATACCTAAGCTGAAAATTCAGAAAAAGAAGCTGCTTCATGCTGCAAAGGAGCTTGATAGAATCCTGAAAGGAGAAAAAAGACCTTATCGAAGCAATAGATTCATACGAAGAATAACACCTAAGATACATGAAGAATATGAAAAAAAACGAACAACATCACCATTTAATGTAAATGACTCTTGTATAAGCTGTGGGATATGCGTTAAAAACTGTCCAGTGAATGCAATGGAGATGGGAGAAATAAAACCATCATGGGTGATGCCAAAATGTGATAATTGCTTGCATTGCCTGCATCATTGCCCGGTTGATGCAATCAATTATGGAGATTCCACGCAGAATCGACTTAGATACACATATGAATCATGCTTTAAGGAAAGTACATAATATATTTTACGGTATAATCGTATTAAAAGAAAAGAAAGAGAGGATTTAATAGAATGTTTCGCTATGTACATACGAATATTATTGCTAAGGATGCAAAAAAGCTGATTGATTTTTATAAGACAGTGTTTCGCTGCAAAAGTATTAATGAAACGCGCGATCTGCGCGGAGAATGGTTAGACAGACTCACAGCTCTTAATGAAGCACATATCACGGGGGAGCATCTTGTATTGCCCGGATATGAAGAGCACTATCCAACTCTTGAAATATTTTCATATGACATGCTGGAAATATCTATAAATCCGCTGATTAACCGTCCGGGTATTGCACATATGGCATTTGAAGTTGATGATGTAGAAGAAACTTTAGCTGAAATCATTAAGGCAGGTGGAAGCACTGTCGGTGAGTTGGTTTCTGCATCTTATCCAAATGGGAAAGAAGCAGTATTTGTTTATGCACGAGACCCAGAGGGTAATATTCTTGAACTCCAAAGCTGGAGATAAATATGGATTGGCTTAACGAAGTACAAAATAGATTTAAATGAATGACACAAATATTGCGGAGATATAAAATAAGAACAGAAAATAACACTAGTTATAACGCTATAACGGAGGATATCAGATGGCTCCAAAATTAATAATTGTAGAAGGATTACCGGGATCGGGAAAATCAACAACTGCGAAACAGATCTTTGATATTCTTAATTCTAAAGGAATTGATGCTGAACTTTATACAGAAGGAAACCTTAATCATCCGGCAGATTTTGATGGAGTAGCATACTTTGATAGTGAGAAATTTAAAATTTTTGAGAAAATTTATCCGGAAAGCGATGATATACTGAATAAAATTAAAATTAAACATCTTACCGGATATTTGATTCCATATAGAAAAGCAGTTGAGGAGCAGCAAATAAAATTTGAAAATAAGCTATTTAATGATATTATCAAAAATGATATTTATGAATTGCCGATAGAACTTCATATAAAATTAATACTAAACAGATGGAATAATTTTGCAACAAGCTATGTAAAGAATAATAAAGTTATTATTTTTGAAAGTTGTTTTATACAAAACCCAATAACAGTTAGTATGATTAAAAATAATTGTTCCAAAGATATAACTATAAGTTACATAAACAATTTAGCAAATATAATTATACCATTAGAACCAATATTAATATATGTAGAACAAAACTCTATCAGGGAATCTTTTATGAAAGCTGTGTCCGAGAGGAAAAAAGAATGGATTGATGGATTCATAGATTATTATACAAATCAAGGATATGGATTATATAATAACTTAAAGGGGATAGAAGGAATAATAGAAATTCTTAAAGCAAGAAATATTTTTGAAAAAGAGATTTATGATTCGATTAATTTAGCCAAATACAAAATTGATAATTCTAAATTTGATCTCGAGTTGCTTAAGGAAAGAATAACCCCAATTATAGATAGAAACTTTTAACACATAGGCAATGGTGAGAATCATATAAGGCTTATAGAAAAATAGGAATTTGCCTTTGGTTAAAATATTCATTAATTATAGAAAAAGATAGGAGTAATCAAGATGGATGACGATAATAGAACCAATCATAAAGACTTAAAAGAAAACATTGATAGGCCGGATGATGAAAGTACAGAGATAAATGGTACTAACGAAACAAATTATACAGGTGTTTTTCTGACTATAGGTGCTGGGATAGGAGTTTCGTTTGGAATTTTATTCGATAATTTAGCCATCGGTATTTCCCTTGGCGCTGGACTTGGTATAGTGATTGGTGCAGTTGTTGAATCTGCAAAAAAGAAAAAATAAGAACCATGAATCAATAATAAATACAGCAATAGTTGGTAAATTCCAATTTGAACGGAGGGATTGCATGGTAAATAAAACAGATGCCATTGAGATAATAACATATGCTGAAGAAAATGGAATTAGTATTTGGATAGATGGCGGTTGGGGAGTAGATGCGCTATTAGGAGTGGAAACAAGAGCACACAACGATATTGATCTATTTTTGGAAGAAAGTAACAGTAAAAAGTTTATTGAAATATTAATAGAAAAAGGCTTTGCTGAAGTTACAGAAGCATATACAACCACATCTCACACGGTTTGGAAGGATACTAAAGGTAGGATAATTGATCTTCATATATTTAAATTCAACGAACAAGAATACATTGTTTTTGAGGGAGAAGCATATCCTCCAAGCGTGTTTAGCGGTATCGGGAAAGTAGGCGATAAAATGGTAAAGTGTATTGATGCTGAAAATCAAGTTTTATTTCACTTGGGCTATGAGCATGATGAAAATGATGTGCATGATGTAAAACTATTGTGCGAGAGATTTGATATTCCTGTTCCGAATGAATACAAGTAAAGTAACTGGTAAATTCCAATTTGCAGGTAGGAGAGATAATGATGAAAGATGTTTTTTTGGTATACGATACAAGCTGTTTTTATGAAATAGTTATTTTGAATTATTTTATGAGTTTCACAAAATGTGAAGTAATATTATGCTCATTGGACGGAAAAGCAATACGCACTGCAGAAGGATATTCTGTTAATGTTGATACAGCATTATATGAAATAAATTTAAGCGAAGTAAGAAGTTTTATCGTACCTGGCGGTGATATATCAATTATTAACAACAAAGAAGTTAAAAATATATTACAAGACCTGAAAAAGAAGAATGTTCTGATTGCAGGAATATGTGCTGGTGTTGATTTGTTGGATGACGCCGGGATATTAAGAGATATAAAATCTACACATTCTACAGATGAGGATATAATGAACGATAGCAAAATTATTACTTCAAGAGCCAATACTTATGTTGATTTTGCAATTGAAGTTGCAAAAGAATTAGAATTATTTGAGGATGATGCAGATTTAGAAGAAACTATTGATTTCTGGAAATACCATAAAAGGATGCAATAAGGTTTAAAACTCAAAAGTGAAGGAGATGAGAATATGGATTCTGACAATATTTCAATTGAACAAATAAAGAAAACAATTACTCCAATATTAAAAAAGTATCATGTGAACAGGGCAATATTATTTGGATCATATGCTTATGGAGAAGCAGTCAAGAACAGTGATATTGATTTATATATTGATACAGATGAAAAATTAAAAGGACTGGATTTTCTTGAATTGCTTGAAATTCTTGTTGAAATTCTTGGAAAAGATGTTGATTTAATTGACAAGTCTCATATAGAACCTAATTCTTTAATACTTCAAGAGATAGAAAATGGAGGGATAATAATATATGAACAATCAGAAAATTATTCAAAAGATAATTAATTATATCAACTCCGTATTAAAATACACAAATAATATAACTTATGAAGAATTTATTGTGAATAGCATGATGATAGAAGCATGCATATTTAATTTAAGCCAAATTGGTGAATTAGTTAATAAGCTTGATAAAGAATATATACTTAAATATCCGGAAGTTCCGTGGAAAAAGATGAAAGGCTTAAGAAACCGCATAATTCATGATTATGAAGGAGTAAATCTTAAATTAATATGGGAGATTATTTATATTGATATAAAATCATTGAAAGAACAATTATTAAATTTAGATAAATAACTTTTAATTTTATATTATTTGAAATTAATTTGTTGAGTATAATTTTATATAGGGGGGGTATTGATAATGTACAGAAAAAGCGTTTTAGATGATTGGAATATTAAATTTACGTTTTGAAGGACAATTGCATCATTTGGAGCGAATTGCTGAAATTCTTGAATTTGCAGTTGCATTTGAATACAGAGGCAGAGGTATAGGAAAAGAAATGTTAGCTCAAAGCTATCAAATTGCAAAGGATAATGTCTGCTCTCAAATTGAACTTGCCTGCAACCAATTACGTAAAGATGCACATCGCTTTTATACAAGGGAATGCATGAATAATTTTCATTTCAAATTCTACAAACGATTGCTTGATGATGGTTCTCAGGAAAACATTCTTGGAAGATAAGACTTTTGATGAGCAAGCCTAAGAACTTAATAGAGATAAAGAAAGAATGATAAAAATATTTGCGGAGATATAAAATGAGAACAGAAAAAGAAATGTTTGATCTAATTCTTAATGTTGCAAATGCTGATGAACGTATAAAAGCCGTAATTATGGTTGGTTCCCGTGCAAATCCTGATTGTCCTAAAGATATATATCAGGATTATGATATTATATATTCTGTGGATAGTGTTGAGCCGTTTTACAACAATTTAGAGTGGATGGGAGGAAACTTTGGCAAACCATCTGCAATGCAATTGCCTGAACTTAGTACACACCCGCTTTTACCACCGGCAAATGACAGACATTTTACTTATCTTATGCTATTTCCCGATGGAAACCGAATTGATTTAACAATAGAAAAATATCCATACATTTATAATGGCGAACCTGCTGTAATTCTACTTGATAAAAAAGGTTTTTTACCTGATATTGAAGTAAATCCATCATTTTTCTATATAAAAAGACCGACTCCTGAAATATATCATAATACTTGCAATGAATTTTGGTGGTGTCTCAACAATGTTGCCAAAGGAATTGCACGTGATGAACTGCCATATGTTATGGATATGTTTTCGCATTACGTACGTGATATGTTAAATCAAATGGTAGAATGGTATATCGGTATAAAAAATAATTTTAACGTTTCAGCAGGTAAAATGGGTAAGTATTATAAAAGATATTTACCTGTGCATCTTTATGAAATGTATGCACTGACTTATTCTGACAGTGATTATCACAATATATGGAAATCTGTTCTTACAGCCTGTGAGCTTTTTAGATTATTAGCATTAGAAGTGGCAAGCTCTTTCGATTATACCTACAATAAACAAGAAGATGAAAATATGATGAAATATATTTATTTTATTAAAAATAAGCTTGATTATAAAAAATAACATTAGCTATAAATTCCCAATTTTAAGTGATAATTATTTTACAAATGTTCCACTGGATGCTGTTGACAATAGCGTCCAACTGTATATAGAAGTTGGCGCTATGTGTGAAGCGCATTTGAAATTTGTAACATTCTTCCGAATAATGTTATGTGCATTCTACGAAATTGATAAATTAGAATTTAGCGAGGTGATTTTATGAATGAAATAGGAATTGAGATAAGAGATAGTTTAAATATTGATGAATATAATAAATTAAGAAAACAAGTTGGATGGGAACCTAAAAATCCAATCGTTGTAGAAAAAGCTATAAAAAATAGCACTATTGTGAAAAAAGCTATATATGATAATTTTGCAGTTGGAATGGCCAGAGCAATTGGAGATGGCATGTCATATCTTTTAGTTGATGTAGTGGTAAATTCAAAATATCAGAAAAAAGGAATAGGAAAAAAACTTGTAAATTCTATAATAGATGATATAAAAGAAAATACAATTGCTGGAGAGTATAGTACCATTAACTTGATATCGATAAAAGGTATGGAAAAATTTTATGAAAGTTGCGGATTTGAAGCCGTACCCTTCGGTTATAATGGGAACGGTATGAGAATAAAAATTGAAAAATAATTATTCAAATTTCAATTTAACATACGGATATGTTAAAGAGAATTTGCAAATTTTTTGTTCGATTTGTGGAAAAGTATTTGAAAAAAGTGAGAATTACTGTGCTATGCAAGAAATTCTATCCGGACCTTGCGGATGAGTACTTGACAGATGTAAAAGAAGTGGACCATGTCCATTACTGGATGTAGGAAATGAATTTATCTTTGAAGGCAGTGCGAAAATGCCGGAAGGGTTTTGCCCTTAGGCATGGATTGACATATATAGCGGACTAACTGAATACTTTTATGCAACTTCAAAAACTTGACTAATTATAAAATATAACATACAATATAAAAGAACAAATGTTCTTGATAATGAATTTTCCGGGAGTAGATGGATTAATGGATTCATAGATTATTATACAAGTCAAGGATATGGATTATATAATAACTTAAAGGGGATAGAAGGAGTTTGATCTCAAGTTGTTTAAGGAAAGAATAACCCCAATTATAGATAGAAACTTTTAACACATAGACATTTGTTAATATTTATGGAGGCTGAATTGATGAATGATTTTACAAAGGAAGATATGGAGGAGGCACTTCGAGCTATAACTTCAATGATTAGCAGGACGGAGAAATCAAAAGAAAAATTTGCTCAAGGCACTTCCCAGCATACATTGCAAAAGAACAGGCTTAGAGCGCTAAATATAGTTTCATCGTTAATATCGAAAGAATTAAAAGAGAGTAATGGTATGGATTGTTATACCAAAGAAGATTTGGAAAAAGCACTTGCACCAATAGCTTCTCTGATCAGTAAATCTGAGAAAGCACAGAAAAAATTAGCACAGGGTACATGGCAGCATACGATGTTAAGTAATAATCTCAAAGCACTATATATAGCTTCGCCATTTTTAACGAAGGCATTGAGCGAGATAAGTGCCGGAAAAAGGCAGGCTTTGAAATAAGTGTTGAAAATGAGCAGGAATATATCATGATTTGCAATCTTAATAATTGAACAAAAGGAGGTAATGAAGTATATGGTAAGAGAAATATTGAAACTTGGGAACCCACAGTTATATGAAATAAGTGAAGAAATTACGAAGGACGACCTTGGTTTTTTGCCGGAGTGGGTAGAATACTTACATGATACTCTTATGGATTATCGTAAAAAATATGGAGCAGGACGTGCAGTTGCTGCACCTCAGATAGGAATTAAGAAAAGGCTTCTATATATGCTTACGGACAAACCCTATATTTTCGTAAACCCGGTGATGAGTTTTCCAGATGATGAAAGATATATGTTAAAAGATGATTGTATGTCCTTTCCCGGACTGATAGTTAAGGTAGAGCGGTATAAAAGAGCGGATATTCTTTATTTAGATGAGAATTTTAATCCTCAAAAAATGCATTTGGAGGGCGATCTCTCAGAGCTATTACAGCATGAGTACGATCACTTAGATGGAATCTTAGCTACCATGCGTGCAGTTGACAATAAGTCGTTTTATCTGGAACATATGAAAAGGGATTTATGATGGCTGCACATGAGTTTGGTATTATGCAAAAAAATCCAAGTTATGAAGAACGATTCGATTCTTACGAACCGCAAAAATACAATTGTATTTATATTGATGATGACTTTATCGAACCCATTATGGATGAGCTGCAAAGTATAGATTGTTATTGGCATACCTTGCAGAGATCGGAAAAGGGTCTTGCATATTGTGGTGTTACTCTTATTCCATACGAATCAATGGAATCGTTTATAAATATTTTGTTACTCCAAAATAATGAAGCATATGATCCTTTGATTCACTTAGCCAATCAGGCAAAAGAAAACAAAAACTATTTAATTCATTTTGGTATCTGAATTATTTTTGAAAATTCTTAACAGCAATGAACAGGAATTTAGGAGGCTTGTTTGTGGAAGGCATAGAAAGATATAAAATAAGGCTACTTCCGTATAGTAAGGAATGGGTAAACAAATTTTTTCAAATCCAAATAATCAACGGGGGTGAAATCTATTAAATACGTTCCTAACGGCATTACAATTATCAGAATATTTGCATCTGTCAGTTTGTTGCTTGTAAAACCATTTTCAGCATTTTTCTTTTTCTTTTATCTTACGTGTGGAATTAGTGACGTTTTAGACGGATATATTGCAAGAAAAATGGATGTTACCAGCAAATCAGGGCAGGTATTAGATAGTATTGCTGATTTGATATTTATTAGTATTGTGTTGTCAATTTTTATACCAATTATGAACTTTCCACTGTGGATTATCTGCTGGATAGTTGTTATTGCTGTAATACGCTTGCTTTCAATATTTTTTGGTATTGTAAGATATCATCAGCTTGCTTTTTTACATACTTATGCCAACAAAGCTACGGGTATAATCTTGTTTTTCTTTCCTTTTCTATTTTCTGTTTTAGGAAAAGAAATAACATCAATTATTATTTGTTGTATAGCGAGTATTTCGGCAGCTGAGGAATTGATAATTAATCTGACTTCAAAAACACTACATAGAGATAGAGGTTCAATCTTCAGCAAATAGGTTGGTACAGGTATGCTTACGATGATATAGCTGATATTGAATATTCCACCTGATTGTTGAACAAATATAGAATATATTGTGTAAAACAGAAATTTACTAATTAAAAAGAATGAGAGGAAATCAAAATGGTGCATTTAGTGTATTGTGATAATACAGGGAAAAAAGGTGAACGTGTTTTGGATAAAATTTTATCCGGAACCAAGACAATGGTAGTAAGAGGAGCAGCCGGCCGCAAAATACCTCACAGCAGGGTATTTGAAGGTGAGACGGTCTACTTTATGGAAAAAGGAACATCAAGTATTTCTGCCTTTGCTACGGTGAAAGTTGTTCAAAATTATGTTAAGCTGACTGAGGACGAGATTACAAGGACACTGAAAGACAATCAGGACAAGTTAAACTTAACTGAGAAACAAAAAGAGCGCTGGCATAAGAAATGCTTATGTCTTGTAGAATTCGGAGATCTTAAGCAAATCGAACCTCCGCTTGCATTTGACCATCAGGGAAATATGGACGATTGGCTGGTTATTGATAAAATTGAAGATGTAGTAGTGGGAACAAGCATACCTTACAACTATGAAAAATCTAAGTTTTAGTTTATTAGAGAAAAATTTTTAAATATACTTATATTTGATGAATACATGCTGTGGATGGGACCAATGTTTACCCGGAAGAAGAATTGGAACATTTTTCAGAATAATATTATGAATATTTACAAAATACGTATATATTAAATAAGAATTTGTGAATTTATACGATTTGGAGGAAAAGCATATGAAAAAAGTGAAAATTACCGTGCTGCGCAAGGAATTCTATCCTGAGCTTGCGGATGAATACCTGACAGATGGTAAAAAGGTAGGGCCGTGTCCGTTATTAGATGTTGGTAATGAATTTATTTTTGAAGGCAGTGCAAAAATGCCGGAAGGGTTTTGCCCTTGGGCATGGATTGATATATATCGCAGTATTAGTTCAATGTCATCCGGTTCTACATGTAAGCCGTGGAACAAAAAGGATGGGCAAACTATAGTGTGCTGTACAGATGGTATACGACCTGTTGTGTTCAATGTAGAGGCGATTGGTGATAATTTGAATTCAATTGAATAGCTTGCTAATCAAAGAGTTGGAGAGTTATGCTTGACTTCGCCGGACATCCGTTTTGCCTATGTCAAATGAAATCAATTATTGAGAGTGATCATTTTGCGTTGTTATAAAAAATCATGAAATTAAATAGAAGATTTATGGAGATAAAAATCATCCAATCGTATACCTTGCAACGGATCATATAGGGTTGTACGAAAAATATGGTTATACATATTTGGAAACACGTAAAGACTATTTGGATGAAGATACAAGAATATATTATAAAAAGCTGTAAAATTACTTATGTTTTAAAATGTATATGAGTTTAGAGGTAGCTAAAATGAAGGATTTTAACAGAACAAATTTATCCTTTTCACTTTGTGGTCTTAACTGCGAATTATGTTCTATGCACTTAGACGGGTATTGCCCCGGCTGTGGAGGAGGTGCCGGTAACCAATCTTGTACAATAGCAAGATGCAGTTTGCAGCATGGCAAAGTTGAATTCTGCTTTCTCTGTCCTGAATATCCCTGCCGGAAATATGAAGGCACAGAAGAATATGATTCATTTATTACCCATCAGCGACAGTTAAAAGATACAATAAAGGCGCAGGAAATGGGAATAGAGTCCTATTGTGAAGAACAACGCCAAAAGGCTGAAATTCTAAAAATGCTGCTGTCAGATTACAATGACGGACGCAGAAAAACATTCTATTGTGTTGCTATAAACCTTTTACCGTTGCAGGATATAGAAAATGTGATGAAACAGGTTGAAAATACTTCATGTGATAAGCTTACAACAAAAGAAAAGGCGGAAAATATAGTTTCCCTTTTCCAAGATATTGCGCATAAGCAGGGACTTATACTTAAACTACGTAAAAAGTCAGCTAAGAATAAGCAGAAAACGCAAGAAGAGAAAGCGTAAATATAGCATATAAGATTTATTATACTTTTTAAGGAGTGAGATAATGATACGACAAGCTACTGAACAAGATCGTATGGCATTGGGTAAAATATATTGTTTTTCTTGGAAAGAAGCATATAAAAACATAGTCCCAGATGAATATTTGAATTCATTGACTATTGAAAAATGTTCTCCAAATAAAATAAACTCAAATGATACTCTCGTTATTGAGGATAATGGGATTATAGTTGGGTTGACAAGATTTGGAGAAGCCAGAGATAAGAGATGTGAAAACATAGGTGAATTATGGTCTATTTATATCTTGCCTGAGTTTTGGATGAAAGGATTTGGACAACTTCTATTTTCCTCTGTTACGAAAAAATTGGAGGAATTGGGATATGAGAAATTTTACCTCTGGGTGCTGAAGGATAATTTCGGAGCACTAAGATTCTATGAAAAAATGGGCATGATAAATACTAATATTGAACAAATAATAAACATTGGCGGGAAAGATTTAGTTGAAATTAAATATGAATTTTCTTTAAAAAATTCTTTGAATTACTTGAGAAGGATAGAGCGGTAAAAAGGATATTAGACCCTTACTCAAACTGTGTAAATGACGATGACCTAATAATATATTTCTTAAAATATTTAGTATAATGTTCATAAAATCATGGAGGAACGTGCAAATGAAAACACGATTAACACATGTCAGAGCAAACGTAAAAAATCTGCAGAAATCAATTGAATGGTACGAAAATGTTATTGGTTTTGCGGCAGAAGCTCCGTATCCGTCAGAAAATCCTGTGTATGTCAGCTTTGAATTTGAAGAGGGCGCATGTTTTTCGATAATGGTTGATGAAAAGCCATCACTTGGACGCTATAATTTTGTCGTTGATGATGTAGATATATTATGGGAGAAGTTAAAATATAAGGTTGAGATTGTAGAACCGATTTTTGATACACCATACGGAACAAGAAAATTTACAATAAAAGATTTGGATGGAAACGAATTAGGCTTCTGCCGACAATGAGAGTAGTTGATAGGTTTTATGAAATAAATAGAGATTGATAATCGGCAGGAGTTTTGATTAGATAGTATTGGCACAGTTTATAGAAAGGTTAAAAAATGGATGACAAATTTTATAATAAACTATTAAGTGATTTATTAGAACTAAAAAATGAAATTGACGAAACGAAGAATAAGAAGTTAGACATGGAATTGTTGGAACGTATAATTAAGAGGTTACATTCATTTGAATGTGAAGAATGTAAGAAATATTTAAAAGTAATAAATGATCAAATCGCGATCCTTAAACAAAAACACAATGCAATAAATGAGAAAGATATAAAAGAATATAATAAAATGAAGAATAATGTCATCTCACATTTACAGAAGGAACATAAGTTAGTAACTAAAGATTATTATATTGGAATATATATGTCATTAGGAATTACTTTAGGTCTTATATTTGGATTATCTGTGTTTGACAATATTGCACTTGGATTACCTATAGGGCTTTCCATAGGATTAGCAATTGGAACAGCAAAAGATGAAGAAGCCAAGAAAAAAGGTTTAGTTATATAAAATAAAGTCTTCAACCCATAGGGGACGGTTCTTACTGAGAAGTATAACCGCTTGCGGAAGCCATAATAATTGCAATACAAGGGTTCTTACAGTAAATGATGTAAAGTAAGTAATAGTATATTATAGAATGATAAATAGGTGATGATAAATAACTATGTACGAAAATATTTTAAATTATTTAAAATGTAAGCCCAAATTATATGAGCCGAGTACAGCTCCATTTTGGGATGATGAAAACATTTCTAAATATATGCTGGATGCACACTTGAATCCAAATATAGAAGCGGCTTCAAGGCAATTAGATTTTATAAAGAAGTCTGTTGAATGGATTAGTACTATGTTTAAAAATACATCAGAGAAAAGATTATTAGACTTAGGCTGTGGTCCCGGTATTTATGTGTTACGCAAAAAGAGGAGGGGAAGTAAATGAAAATTGGAATTTTTCAGTTTCCGGGCAGTTCAAATATAACTGAAAATTACAAACACATTGTTAGAGCTGTTACGGAAGCGGCTAAAAATAAAGTCAGGCTTCTTGTTTTTCAAGAATGTGCGGTTTGTGGCTATCCGCCTGTTGAAACGCCTGAAATTAAAAATATTGATTTTGAACTTCTAAACTCTGTTATTAAAGAAATTCAATTACTTGCAAAAGAAAATGATATGTATATTGCTTTAGGTACGATCAGAAAAGAATTATCTAAGTATTATAATTCACTTCTTTTAATAAATTCTGATGGTGATATTATCGGAGATTATGATAAGAGGATATTATGGGGATGGGATTTAGATAATTTTACAAAGGGAAATAAACAAGGTGTATATCAAATTGACGATATAAAGGTAGGATTTCGAATTTGCTATGAAGTTAAATTTCCCGAAAGTTTCAGGGAATTATTCAAATCAGGTGTTGAACTGTGTTTTGTTAGTTTTTGTGATGTTTTAGAAAATGATTCGATTGAAAGATATAACATAATTAAATCTGCTCTCGTTACAAGAGCTTTAGAAAATACAATGAATGTAATATCCGTTAACAGCATATCAAAATATCAGACAGCACCGACGACGGTAATTGATTTTAATGGAATTATCATAGATGAAGCACCGAGAAATCAAGAGTATCTTATGGTTTATGATTATAAGTCTCCGATAATAAACTTCAAGACAAAAGGGCAAATTCAAAATTCACTTGAATTGCTTGGAATAGCTAGAGAGATATAATCTATTTTATGAGACAAACTTTGGTTTCTGTGAAGGGGAGACAAGTATGAGTTTAAATAAATACATAAAGGAAATTGATAGATTAGAATTTACTGTAACAAATAGTTGTACAGGAAGGTGCAAGCATTGTTCGGAAGGCCGTTACAAAAGCATTATTGGAAATTGGCATTAGAGGAATGTTAAAGGAAGCAGAAAACAACGGTATTATTATTGATGCTTCTGATTATTCTCCTTGTGGAGTTTGCAGAGCGATAATAGAAGCAGTAATAAAATAACAGATGTTAAAGTTGATAGACAAATAAGAATTTAAAAGGTTAATAAATGGTGCAAAAAATGAATGATAAAAGTGAACTGATTTTAAACATGGATAAGTTGCATACAACTGATTTAGGAATAGAACGAATTAAAAGAAATCTTTGTTTAGGTGTAGACGATGTTGTCAGTTGGTGTAAGAATAAAATTGAAGAGCCTGATAGCAGTATGATCAGGAAAGGCAAGAATTGGTACATAGATGCTGGTGATTGTAAAATAACAGTAAATGCTTATAGTTATACTATAATTACGGCTCATAAGTTAAAATAAATATAGCAAGGGGAGTTGAGAATATGTTAGATAAAATACCAAATGATAAAGAAATGACGGACTTATTGGGGCAGCCACTGTACAATGTGTGGACAGAATTATGCCAATTAATTGATACAAAATATGATATGGATACTCTTTGGAACAAGGGGTACAGAGAATGGGTATATGAGTATAAATATCGCAGAGGCGGAAAGACTCTTTGTACTTTATTTGCAAAGGAAAATTGTATTGGCTTTATGATCATCTTCGGAAAAGATGAGCGTGTAAAATTTGATGCAGGCAGAGAGAATTATTCTGAAGATGTACAGAAAATCTATGATGAAGCAACGACATATCATGACGGAAAATGGATAATGTTTAATCCGGTTGATACTTCTATGTTTAATGACTTTAGTCAGTTATTGGGAATTAAGAGAAGACCAAACAGAAAATAATATTATATGGAAATATATTTGGGGCATTTTCTGTTTCATCCCCAAAATGCAGGTGAAAATATGGAAATAAGAAAACTAACTATTAATGATTATGAAGAAATATATGAACTATGGATGTCAACGCCCGGAATGGGTCTGAACGACATAGATGATTCAAAATCAGGTATTGATAAATACCTGAAGCGAAATCCAAATACTTGTTTTGTTGCGCTTGTATCCGACAAAATCGCAGGAGTAATATTATCCGGTCACGATGGTCGGCGCGGTTATATTCACCATACAGCAGTTTCAATTGCAGATAGAAACAAAGGTATTGGCTCCGCCTTGATTGACACTGCATTAAAAGCCTTGAAAGGCGAAGGTATTCACAAGGTCGCACTTGTAGTTTTTAAAAACAATGGTATTGGGAACACATTTTGGGAGCGCAAAGGGTTTAATACAAGAGAGGATTTGAATTACAGAAATAAGGCACTGACAGATTTAAAAAGAATAGATACATAAAATTAAGTATTTGTCTTAGTTATTTGTTATATATATTTTCAGGAGGCATATTTGGAACGTATAATTATTATAGGCGGTAACGGCTGCGGAAAGACGACATTTTCAAAAGAGATATCTTCCAAGTTGAATTTGCCTTTAATTCATCTTGATACATTATATTGGAGAGATAATTGGCAAAATGCTTCTAATGATGAATTTGACGAACTTTTGCTGCGGGAACTTATAAAGCCAAGGTGGATTATGGATGGAAACTTTGGACGTACAATACCACTCAGGTTAAAATATTGTGATACCGTTATTTATATGGATTTTCCACGAATAAAATGCATTTACGGAGTAATAGAAAGAGTTATAAAAAACTATGGTAAAAGTCGTTCTGACATGGGTGGATATTGTCCGGAAAAATTTGATTTTAAATTTTTAAAATCTGTTTGGAATTTTAATAAAAATAACAGAAAGCGATATTATGCTATGATGAACACAGATAATATCAAGATTGTTATATTTAAAAATCATAAGAAGATAAGAGAATTTATAAAAAGATTATAAATACAACAGGAGTTTAAAAAGAAATTATCATGATAATACGAGACTATAAACCGAGTGACTGCACAAATATGGCAAAGCTGTTTTATGATACTGTACACACAATCAATGCAAAGCATTACACAAATGAGCAGCTTGACGCATGGGCGACAGGAAATATTGATTTGGAAGCATGGAATTGTTCATTTTTGGAGCACGATACTTTGATTGCAGAAGTACATGGTAAAGTCGTTGGTTTTGCGGATATGGATAAAAAAGGCTATATTGACCGTCTTTATGTTCATAAGAATTATCAGCGAATAGGTATTTCCACTGCTTTAGTAAATGAATTAGAACAGCGTGCACGAAAAGCCGGTGTATTTAATTTTGAAACATATGCATCAATTACTGCCAAGCCTTTTTTTGAAAAACAAGGGTATAGCGTTGTAACAGAAAATAAAGTCATACGCAATGGTACTGAACTAATAAATTATAAAATGATTAAATACTGATAAATTAAAATTTGCAGGTAGCTTCACGTATCAGTAATTAACAGACGATATATTAAATAACAGGAGGAATACTACATTGAGAAGAAACATGAAATTTATAGTTTTAATAGCAGTTCTTATATGCATGATTATAGCACTTATTTTTATAAGAGGTTTATTGAATCCAGGCTTGAATAAAATTACGCAGCAAAAGGGCTATACTATAACCGGTCAAGACGAAAAATCAATAGAAATTAAAATAGACAAAGACGACCTGTCTCCAACCATAGACTTAGATGAAGTTATTTCATTTGAAAAAGATGATATTATACTTTATAAGACAGATACAAGCACGATGTATCTCAAATCAATTGAATATGAAAATTCAGATAAAGAATATCTGAGTCTTACTTTTGATTTCTATTATGATTTACCCCAAGAGGGAACAATAATTGTTCCTTATGAAGTATTAGCTGAACATGATAGTACTTCATATTCATTTAGAATTGTCATGCATTCAAAACAAGCAAAGGATAAATCTAAGGTGTTTGACAAAGCTGTTTCAGTGCATGGGCAGGGTCCGTCAGAACAATTTAGCATATATTTAAAGACGGATGTTTTTACAGAAGCTGAAGATGAAATTTCTTTCATAGTTGATGGTTTTAATGAACTTTCATATATAAAGAAATGAGTATAATCGGGTAATATTACGTTTGATTTTATAGGGGTTAATATGGACGAAAAGATAAATAAAGTAATTTTAAATTTGCAGCGTAACAATATGGCCGGCTATTTTGTTGAAAATAAAGAAGATTTGATACAACTTATAGCTTCACTGATTAAAAAAGGGGAAAAAGTTGGATGCGGCGATTCTGTTACATTGGAAGAGACAGGAGTATTTGAATTTATGCGGGGTGGAGACTTTGTTTTTTACGATAAACATCAGAAAGGGCTGACACCCGAGGAAAAGCGTGAAATATACCTGAAAAATTTTGATGCTGATACATTTTTGACAGGTACTAATGCTATTACACTTGATGGGAAGCTGTTTAACATTGATGGAAATGGAAGTCGTGTTGCTCCTATGCTATATGGACCCAAACAAATAATCGTTGTAGCCGGTATCAATAAATTGACGGATACTGTAGAGGATGCTATCAATCGCACGAGGCAGGTTGCAGCACCTTTAGATGCGAAAAGGCTTAATAAGGATACGCCGTGCACAAAGCTGGACAGATGCATTGATTGCAGACATGAGCAAAGAATTTGCAATGATTTTGTCCTGATTACAGGACAGTTTGTTAAAGATAGGATAAAAGTAATTCTTATAAATCAGGAGTACGGGTTCTAAATAATTCAGGAGGGGGAAACATAGTGAAATTGATATTGGTAAGACCATCACTAGAACTGAAAAAAGAAGCATTAAGCTATCGACAGGAACATTTTGAACATGGTGAAATGACGATTAATGGCAGTGAACTACTTGATAAAACAGAGTCATATGAAGAATGGCTCGCTTCTGTTGCACGTAATGCAAATCCATTGACTGTAAGTCCCGAGTGGGTATTAACAGACACATTTTTTGCTATTGACAGTGAAAATAAGATAGTTGGTATTATTGATTTGCGGCATACATTAAACGAATTCCTTATTAATTTCGGTAACTGCGGATACAGTGTGAGACCATCTGAACGTAAAAAGGGCTATGCTACAGAAATGTTAAAACAGTTACTTATTGTTGCGAAAGAAGCAGGATTAAAGCAGCTTCACTTATCCGTTGAACGGGATAATTTACCTTCTGTAAAAACAATTATTAACAATGGTGGAATTTATGAAAGAAGCTTTGATTATGAGGGCATACAAGCGGATATTTATAAAATCACATTATAACTAAATTAAGATGTCCCCGCATCTATAGTCGGTGGGTTTTATTTAATTGAACGCATGCTGTCATATTCGGAGAATGAAAAAGGAGATTCAAATGATTATAAAAAGATATTCTACAATGGACGAAATACCTTTGTTTGATATGCTCAGGGAAGAGGGGGATGACTGGATCGATTATCATGGGGCAAAGGGGTACGATAAATATTTGAAGGCATTAGAGTCAAGTATTACATATTTAGCTTATGAGGACAGCCTGCTATGCGGATATACCCGTTGCCGTGAAGATGATGGTTTTGGCGTTTATGTTTATGATTTGCTTGTAAGAAAAACTTATCGAGGGAAACAAATTGGAAAAATGCTTATGGAACAGGCATGCAAGGATTTTCCGGATCAACCTGTTTATGTGATGAGTGATGTAGACTTATATTATGAAAAGCTTGGCTACAGGAGAGAAGGGTCAATATTTGAGGTTAAACTGTAGATTGCTTAACTTAAATTGGAAAATAAAAAGTTTATCGAGTAGTAATATGAAAGCAATATTGGTTTTTATTGATGGAACAACATGTGATATGAGACATCGTATAACGTTACAAGGAACGGATGATTTTTTTTCTGATGAAAATATTATGAAGGATATACCAACAGCCGGAAGTGTAGAATGTATGAATGAATTGGCAGAGAATTATCATTTGGTATATATGGGGGCAAGACCATACGAATACAATGAGATAACAGCAAAATGGTACATGGCAAAAGGATTCGCTGACGGGGAAGTATATTGTGGTAAGAGCCAAGATGAAAGGATGAATATTGTTAAATATCTGAAAAAGAAATATGAATTCTATGCAGGGATAGGTGATCGTTGGATGATAATGAACTCCACCTTGAATTAGGAGCTAAAAGCTTTATATTACAGGAATGGATGCCTAATTGGAATACCGTGAGAAAATATATATAATTCAAACCAATAGATTCAATTTGTGAGGAGGCTGTTGTATGAAATATTTTGGAGATGGATTAAGTGAGAAGCATAAAGAACTGAATCGGATTATACATAAGGCAGATAAAATTGAACAAGCCAAGGAGCTATTTTTAGAAATTCACGCGAAACTGCATTTATCAGAAATATCCAACACGGAACACAATGAAGTTGACAATCTTATATGCGATTTGAATGATAATGAATATGCAATAATGCCAACAGCAAAAGATGAAACTATTGCATGGGTAATCTGGCATATTGCAAGAATTGAGGATCTGACGATGTCTATTTTAGTAGCCGATGAGGATCAATTATTCAATTATGAATGGAAGCAAAAATTGAATGCAGCTATAACTGATACAGGAAATGCATTATCTGATGATGAAATTATAAATTTAAGTAAAACTCTTGTTATACAGGAATTAATGCACTATAGAAATGAAGTCGGAAAAAGAACAAGACAAATTGTACAAAACTTAAAATCTGATGACATGAAACGAAAGGTGTCTCCTCATAAATTAGAGAAAATTATGCTTGAAGGCGGTGTCTCAGAACAAGAAAACTCAATATGGCTTTTAGACTTTTGGGCTAAAAAAGATATTGCGGGAATTTTATTAATGCCGCCAACGCGGCATGTAATGCTTCATATAAATGATTGTTGCAGATGGAAAGAATTATTTAGAACCAAAAAAACTTTTTACAGAAGCTAAAATTGGCGGATCTGATTATGCCGGGAGAAAATTATATGAGAGAAATACCTCTATACAGTACTTTTGAAAAAATTGAATCGATAAATAAAGGAATGTCAGGTGATAAAAAATATTATATTAAAACGGTGGACGAAAAACATTTATTGCTACGCATTTCAGATTTTTCTGAATATGATCAGAAGAAAACAGAGTACGAAATAATAAAGAAAATGATTAACAATGATGTTCAAATGCCATTTCCCGTTGATTTCGGAATTTGTAACGAGGGTAAAAGTGTGTATACCTTGCTTAGCTGGATTGAGGGTGAAGAAGTTGAAACTATTTTATTAACGTTAACAGAAAAAGAACAGTATAAGTTAGGTATAGAATCAGGAAAAAATCTTCGTAAAATTCACAGCTTGCCTGCTCCACAGGGGATTGATGATTGGTCAATACGTTATTTCTCAGTTATTGATGAACGATTAGAAGCATTTCGTTCTGAAGGTATACCTTTTGATGGAGATAAAATAATCTTGGATTACATTGATATTAATAAGTCATTATTAGAAAATCGTCCTCAATGTTACCTTCATGGAGACTATCATATGGGTAATATGATACTATCAAAAGATGGAGAATTATTTGTTATTGATTGGCATACTGTTGATTTTAACAATTACGGAGATCCTTGGTATGAATTAAATCGATTAGGTACAGAGTTTCCTGCATTTGCATCAGGACAAATTGATGGTTATTTTAATTATAATCCACCAGAGGAATTTTGGAGGATATTAGCATATTACTTATCGGTAAGCGCAATAACTTCTATTGTGTGGTCAAAATATTTTGCACCAGATAGGGTAAATTCAATTTTAAAATTAAATAAAGATATTCTATACTGGTTTGATGATATGAAAAACACTGTTCCAATATGGTATAAATCTGAATTTGAAATGTAAGTGGGGAATTCTTATGAAAATAATTGATTGGTTATTAGAGGGAGATATAGTTATTCAGTATTTGACTAATAAATATTTGCTGGATTATTCTTTTTGTTATAATAACGGATTTTGCTATGAGATGACAATGAAAACAAAAGATTTGTAACAGCAGAAGAATTAGATGATATCAGGATGAACAGTTTGCGCTAAATAAATTAGGAGAGAGTATATGATAAGATCAATGATGCAAGTATATGCTAAGGGTAGTGTTGAAGCAGTACAATTATATCAAAGAGCATTTGATGCTAAATTAATAAGTGAGAATAAATGAAGACGGAAGTTATTTGCATGCTGAATTAGATATATTTGGACAAATATTGGCATTGTCCGAATCTACAGAAGAAAAGAATATAACCGGCAATACTATGCAATTTTGCTTGCAATTTAATGAAGCCGATAAAGAACTTGTTGAAAAAGCATTCCGAGTGTTAGAGAAAGACGCACAAATTTTGTTTCCTTTAGGACCATGTTTTTTTAGTTCATGTATGGTTGGTTTTATAGATAAATTTGGTGTTAATTGGTGCTTGTTTGTATAACCAATTGTTATACAAAATTGGATAATATTAAGAAATTTGATAAACATCTTTGGTTTAAATGTTAAGTTTATGAAGCGGAGGAAACAAAATGGATAGTTTAAAAGTTTTTGCTGACAGAGGTTATGTTGTTAAGGAAACCGGACCAGTATATTACACACAAGACATGGACAAGACCGTAAAATGGTTTGAAGAAATTCTTGGTTGGTATTATGAGATTGATGAACGGAGCACGGATGGAAAGGGTGTTTACGGCTGTGTTTACAACATACCTAAAGAGGTTGAAATACTGCATATTGCACCATTTACAGGTATCCATATGTTTTGCGGAGAATCCAAGGGTGGCGTTGTAGCATTCATGCAGGTTCAAGGAATTGAAGCGTTATATAAGTATGTCAAAGCAAAAAAATATAAAGATATTTCAGAGATTCAAATGCAACCATGGGGAGCAAAAATGTGTACAATAAACACCCCTGACGGATATGCTCTGCGATTTTTTGAATAGCTTAAATTATCAAATTCGATTTATAGATATTTTAGAATTTTGTAAGAAAAAGAATAGATATATAAATTATATTTTGTAGTGGAAGAAGAAAAAACATATCGGGAGGTTATTATGCTTATTATAAAAGATATACCATTCAGTGAGGTTTCAATTATTAAAGATTTATGGGAGAAAAACAGAAAATATCATGAGAATATTTCCGAATATTTTGGATTTTTGTATACCGATTTAGTTTTTGAAGAACGAATAAATACTTTTGATGTATATGATAAAAAACATATAAAAATTTCAATAGCAGAGAACAATGGAAAATTATCAGGTTATTGCATTTCAACCTTTGAGGGAACAAATGGAGAAACACATACTTTGCATGTAGATGTAAATGAGCGAAATAACGGAATAGGCAGAAAATTAATGGATGCCCATATAAATTGGTTGAAAAATAATGGTTGTAAGTCTATTAATATAACAGTGGCTATTGAAAATACAAATACTATAGACTTTTATAAATCTTTAGGATTTAGAGCAAATACACTTGAAATGAAATTGACTTAAAATAAAAAATCTATAATCATAATAGAGCATGAATTAAAAGGAGGTTCAAATGATTATAAAAAGATACTCTGCAACAGATGAAATGCCTTTATTTGGCCTGCTCAGGGAGCAGGGAGATGAATGGAGCGATTATCACGGCGAAAAGGGACATGCCAAATATTTAAGGGCATTAGAATCAAGTGTTACTTATTTAGCTTATGATGGCAGTATACTGTGCGGATATGCTCGATGTCGTGAAGATGACGGTTTTGGTGTTTATGTTTACGATTTACTTGTAAGAAAAACTCATCGAGGAAAGAAAATTGGAAAAATGCTTATGGAAGAGGCTTGTAAGGATTTTTCAGATCAACCTGTATATGTGATGAGTGATGTAGACACATATTATGAAAAGCTTGGCTACAAAAGAGAAGGGTCAATATTTGAAGTTAAATATATATGAAGTATTGAATATTCCAGTCAACTTTTATGAAACAAACAGAAAGTTTTGAACTACTTAACTATTTATATTGTTATTCATTTTAAGAAGGAGTGGGTACATGAATGCATTTTTCACAGTAATACCACTTATAATTATAAGGTTTGGAATTTTAAGCATATTAGACAAGGAGGCGTTAAAACGTGCGGCTTTTTTCGCTCCACTGATTGGAATAGAAAAAGCTGCACACTTGTTTTATCAGATTTCAAACATACTGATTTTTATATATCTGTGCTTCCTGAAGATCACGACTGATTCATACTGGTTTTATGTAGGTTTGGTGATATATGGATTAGGAGTATTATTGTGTCTTATATCCGTATCAAATTTTGCTACACCTTCGGAGAAGGGTATCAATCTTAAAGGACTCTATCGGATTTCCCGCAATCCGATGTATGTGGCATATTTTGTTTATTTTTTTGGTTGTGTTCTGCTTACTCAGTCATTGATATTGCTTGTAATACTATTAGTTTTTCAAATATCAGCTCACTGGATTATCCTATCAGAAGAAAGATGGTGCATAAAGAAATTCGGGGAAGAGTACATAAATTATATGAATAAAGTACGGCGTTATATTTAGAAATTCATAAATATATTCATCAAATGAGCAATCTTCTATACAAATCATCTGGTAAAGATAGAGGATTGGTCGGCGCTTATGGATACTTCCTCTGCGGTGGCAATGGCTTCTACATTGCTTCTTGTAGTTACAATTGTACTTAATGCGGTTGTATTTGTTGTGTATCACGGGAAAAAGTCAAAAGACAAATAAACAAGAATTCGAAGTGCAGATTTTTTTTATAAATAGGAGGATTTGAGAATGAAGCCAAAAGAAGTTTTGCAAATGTTTGTTGATGCTTTCAATCAGGCCGATACTGAAGCTCTGTCTTTGCTCTATGCCGAAGATGCCATCAACCATCAAGTTGCAAATGAGCCGATCTTTGGTCGTGAAAATATTAAAAAGATGTTTGAGAATGAATTCGCACAAGCAAAGATGGTTTGTATTGTAGAAAACATGTTTGAGGATGGGCAATGGGCAATTATGGAATGGCGTGATCCCCTCGGACTGCGCGGTTGCGGATTTTTTCAGGTTGTGAATGATAAAATCATTTTCCAACGTGGATACTGGGATAAGCTCTCCTTCATGAAACAACATGGGTTACCGATTGAGTAACACAACTTGAGTGTAATAGAAATTCGCTAAATTCTAATTTATCTGCATATTACATATACTTAGCAGTTTATATTGCCGGACAAATTAGAATTTATTGAGGTGAAATAGTGATTAGAAAAACATTTGAAAATGATATTACAAGGATTGCGGAAATAATAATAAGTCTCAAGGTCTTTTAAGTATGTTTAACTCTTCAAAACCTGATTTGGAAAAGAAAGTGGACAAGGCATTAGAGAAGGGTGCAAAAACTCCTGATGAATTAATTAAAGATTTTGAAGACGCTGCATTGACAGAAGATTAATTTGAACAATCCTATACATAAATAAAACTGATAAGCTGCCTTTGATATGATGTTGTTCTAAGGCAGCTTGTCAGTTTTTCAGTTTTTCAGTTTATTTAATATTGTTGACTGCCTCACTTATGGCGAGAACATAGCTTTGCAAGATATCCTTATCAGTCGACAAAAACTTTGACCTTAAGCCCTCAGATATTTCCATCTGTACTCCACGTTCGTCTATATTCCTGTTCACTATGTTATATGGAGATATACCTTCCAGTTCCCTGGGAGTATCTTTTTTTACAGTAAAGCCATGCTTAGTCAGTGATTCTTTTATTCTGTCTGCCAATTCAGTGTCCCGGCCTCCGATATATGTGAATTCTTCTGTACCGTCGCACCCGTGTATTGATAATGTTACTTTAGATTTTGAAACCATTTCCAGTGCATATAATTCAGCGAATTCATTTGAGGAAATATGCAGTGAAAAATTGTTTGTTCTTTTTAAACCCAGAAATGAATAGTAGTTGTAATTATTATGAAAAGCTAAGGCATAAGCTAGTTCGGTAGTACCTTTTTCAATCTTACCTCCATGAATTGCCACAACTGTAACATCGGAATCTGTTTCCTTAACTTCAATTTCAAAATCAATATCTTTTTGAGAGTCCAATAAAGATCTTAAATCAATAAGTTCATTTTTTTGTTCTTTTATTTTTTCACTTGCAATATCTAATTGTTTTTTCAGTCTTTCATTCTCATACTTTAATTTTACACCTCCGTATTTTATATAAGCTGAATAACCTATCAATAAAAAGAATAAAGCAATTGTTGTAATCATCTTAATATGACTACTCATTGATTTTTTCATATCGCCTTGCTCCGACATAGTGCTGAGTCCAATAACTGTCTGAGATATTGAGATCACGAATTGCTACACCTTCGTATTTTGTCACGATGATAAACTGTCCATTTCCGATATATAATCCTGGCAGCAGCACCTCAGATCCTTGGAAGAACAGAACATCTCCGATGTTTAAATCTTCCGTTTTTATTTCAGTTCCCAAAGCCCATTGTTGGGACGAATATCTTGGCAGATCAATATCCAGGACTGTTTTCATTATATATTGTATAAAACCGGAGTAATCAAAGCCTTCTATGGTATTTCCCCCTGATAAATAAGGTATACCCAGAGTTTTATATGCTTCTTCAACTACTCTGAAATCCATCCGTAAACTAAGAGAGTCAAAGCGTTTTACTGCTTTAAACCGATCCTGCAGATTTTGTCCTAAATAGCTGATAGTAGTCATACCTTCGTCGCCGGATGCATGTATTATATAATTATTTCCCAGATAAATTGAAGCGTGTGATATTCCGTCAGACTGTTCTTTTTTTGAAAAATATACTACGTCTCCGGGGCGCTTGTTTTCATAAGCGATAGCTTCTCCTGCTTCACATTGTTTATAAGTTATGCGGGGTAAATAAATGTTTTCAGCGTCTCTGAAGACTGTCTGAACTAAATAAGAACAGTCAAAACCATCAACTGTTTCGCCGCCTAACAAATAAGGAGTTCCTATATATTTCATTGCTTCCCGAACAACTGAATTTTCATGCTCCTTATAATTTTCAGGCTGGAGATAATATATATCAGCCTTCGTCAGCCGTTTTGCACCGACATATATATCTGCCCAATATTCACTCTCAATATTTCTTTCGGCAACTCCTTCTGTAGTCTGAACTATAAACATGTTATTTCCTTTATAAATACCCGGTATAAGACTGCTTCCCCGGAAAAATACCATATCTCCTGCCTGAAGCTCTTCTTTGGAAATGGATTCGCCTATCTCATAGATCTCATCCGAAAAGGCGGAGAGCTCTATGCCAAGAACGTCTTTAAAAACGTAGCGTACAAAACTGGTCGTATTAAAGCCTTCGTCCGGTGATTTCCCATCATAATTATAAGGTGTTCCAAGCAGGTCCAGAGCTTTTGTTACAATCGGATCACTATATCCATAGGCTGGGACCATAATAGTAAACATAGCCAATATGACTAACCATATAATATTTAGTTTTTTAAATTGCTTCATATAAATTCTCCTAGTATAATTTACAGTCACTTTTTAGTACCCCACATAAAATTGTTTTCTCTTAACTATTATAGTACAAAAAAAGACATAAAATCGAATCTGTAACATTTGTTAATATTTTAGAAATAACTTTTTATATTTTGGTAAAAGGCAGTTAATATTTCTGCAATAGAATTGTTTTGTAAAGAAGATGAAATGTCAAGGAGGACAAGTTCATGTTAAAAAGAAAAATTGTTAGGATTATTCCAACGCGAGTTAGGAGGCTGCATTAGCCCGGCATAAAGAAATAACTTCTTGTTGCCGGGCTTTTTACGTATTTTGGAAGGGAACAAAAAGGCGATAAATGTTGACAATATAATTTTGGTCATATATAATTTCAAATATTAAAATATAATTTTTATAAATAAAAATTCAATCTATTTGTGAGATTACTGGAAATTTAAAATAATAAAATGTATTAATATACATAATAATGGAAGTGCAGATAAGGGGGAAGACATGTCTTATTTGGGTAAAGTTTTAGTCGTGGATGATGATCCGAATGTATTGGAATTAGTTAAGTTATACGGAGAAAGAGAAGGCTTTAACGTTATAGGTATAAATGATGGCAATTTAGTATTATCAGTCTTTGACAGGGAGAATCCTGATGTTGTAATTCTTGATATTATGCTTCCGGGTATAGATGGGCTTACACTTTGCCGAAAATTAAGGTCCATCAGAATGATTCCTATAATTATGCTTACAGCTAAAGGAGAAGAGGCAGACCGTGTTTTAGGTCTGGAGATGGGTGCGGATGATTATGTCTCCAAGCCTTTCAGCCCAAGGGAACTTGTTGCAAGAATTAAAGCAGTTCAGCGGCGTACACAACCTATCGATGGTGCTAAATACGGTAAGTTAAAATACTGCGAACTAGAAATACAGGCTGATATCAGAAGAGTAAATATAGGTGATTCGGCAATAGAATTGACTCCCAGAGAGTTTGATTTACTCTATCATCTGGCTCAGAATCCTCGCCGTGTTTATACAAGGGATGACCTTTTGACAGCAGTCTGGGGTTATGACTATTTTGGTGATCAGCGCACGGTAGATGTTCATATTCGAAGATTAAGGGAAAAATTAAAAGGGCTGCCACATGAATATATAACGACAGTTTGGGGTGTTGGATACCAGTTTACACCTCCGTCAAAGGAGGAATGATTCAGTTTGAATAAATTTACGCATGGTACATCTGTCCATAAAATTAAAGCTTTTTTACATAAAACGAAGGTTTTTTTGTATGAAATTAAAATCTTGTTGAAAAAAATGAAGCACAAATTATCAGAACAATTCAATAAGAATATATATACCAGATTACTTTTTACCAATGTAATAGTTTTTAGCATAGCTCTTGTTTTATTAATAAATTTTTCCGGTTTCATGGTAAAGCAGTCGGTGTATGGTATGATTGAACAAGATTTATTGCGTAAATCTAAGAGAGTTAATTATGCTTTATCCAGGCAAACTACCGGATTGGAAACTGCTGTAGGAAGTCAATCCGGAACTGAGCAGGAATTATTAAAATTTTTAGCAGACAGCTTTGATGCTCGGATTACTATATTTAATCATGAGGGTACAATATTAGGTATATCAGCAGAGCAGGAAATAGTACCCGGGAGTAAAGTAGATACTAAATTTATAGAAATGCTTACAAGCGGTAAAGCCACAGTTGTACATAAAATTGATAGTGAAACCGGTCAGCTTACTTTTACGGCATTTATACCAATGGGTGATGCTGAGAAAACAGTTGAAAATGGTATATTGTTAGAATCGCGTTCTGCCAACACAGATCTTATTTTAAATAAAATGGGCTTGTTTCTGTATGTCGGTGGAATAATTATTTTAATGGTTGTTATAGTTGTTTCTGTTTATTTAGCAATGTGTATTTCAAAACCTATTACACGATTAGCTACCAGTATAGCAGAATACAATGGCGGCAATTATATATTAAATAATGAAAAGTATTCATTAGATGAAATAAATGTTATTTCAGAGCAAATTAAAAAATTGACTGTAACTTTAGAAAACATTCAGTCAAAAAGCAGTAAAATAGAAGGAGAAAGAACAAGATTATTTGCAGAAATATCTCATGAATTACGTACTCCGCTTACAGCTGTTCAAGGCTTTGCCGAAGCTGTCCGTGACGGTATGGCCGAAGATAAAGCATTGCAGGATAAGTATTTAGATATGATTTGCACGCAGACACATCATATTACAAGACTGGTAGATGATATATTGTCATTAAGCCGGTTGGAAAGCGGTGACATCGCTGTAGAAAAACTTCCGTTGGATTTAGCAGCCTTAGCTCAGGGTGTAGTCATGTCTATGGAAGGGATAGCAAAAGTCAATAACAGCACTATTATATTTACGAAGAAATCAGATAAATCGGTAGTTCTGGGAGATGTTGACCGTATGGAACAAATCATCAGGAATTTGCTGAAAAATGCAATCAATGCTACTGATAACGGAAGTATAAACGTTATAATAGAAACGTATGAGAATGAAGTTCAGCTCACAATTAAAGATAATGGCATTGGTATTTCTCCTGATGAACTTCCGCATATCTGGGATAGATTTTATAGTGTCAAAAACCAGCGTAACACAGATTCAGCAATAAAAGGAACCGGTTTAGGTCTGGTAATTGTTAAAAAACTTGTTCAGCTTCAGGACGGGAAGATTGATGTTGAAAGCCAACCGGGAAAAGGTACGGAATTTTGTTTAAGCTTTCCGGCATTTACTGATTGAGATAAAACAAATTATACGCAAATACTGCATAAATATTTTTGAGATTTTTGTTTTTGAAGAATGGGGTAATTTCAATTAATTTTTAAAATTTTCATCAGGAATTTATGTAGATTTCAGAGCAAAACCCGAAAAAAATGGCAATTTCAGAATTTTACAATTTGAATATATATACAGTTTTTAATCATCAAGAGTTAAACACCACTCCTGTATAGCATTACTATTATTATATTCTTTAATACGTAAGTTGTTACAGCTTGTTTCAGAAAATAACATATATGTGTGAGCCGGTGATATGATATACATACCTCTGCAGAAGAAAATGGAATTGACATTTCAAGTTGAGTGTGATAGCATTGCTTTAACTTAAAACAAAAGGCTATAATGAGGAATAGTAAGTATTAGGGATTTCACAGAGAGAAGATGATTGGTGTGAATCTTCATTGATCTGATATTGAAGCAGTCTCGGAGCCGTGAACCGAACAGAAAAATCCCAGTAGGCTTCAACGGAGTTCCACCGTTATTCAGGAAACAATATCGGAAATATCCCGTATTGATAGAGTGCAGAGAAATCTGAAGTTAGGTGGTAACACGGACATAACAGTTCGCCCTAAGTTGACAATAAGTCAGCTTAGGGCTTTTTTGTTTTTGGTAAATAAATTAGGAAGGAGTAATATTAATGACAGCAAATGAGTTAAGAAGGATTTATGTGAATTTTTTTGAAGAAAGGGGGCATAAAGAAATCGCGTCGGCTTCACTTCTGCCGGAAAATGATCCGACAGTCTTATTTACTACGGCAGGAATGCACCCGCTGGTACCATATTTATTAGGAGAAAGTCATCCACAGGGTAGACGTCTTGTTGATATCCAAAAATGTGTCAGAACAGGAGATATAGATGAGGTCGGTGATGATACACATCTGACATTTTTTGAAATGATGGGTAATTGGTCTCTTGGTGATTATTTTAAAGAAGAATCTATATCTATGAGTTTTGATTTTTTGACAAATAATTTGAACATACCTATGGAACGACTGGCAGTAACCGTGTTTGAAGGAGATCTGCTGGTGCCCCGCGATACCGAATCTGAAACGATATGGAAGAACAAAGGATTGAAACAAAGTCAAATATATTCTTATGGTCGTGAGGATAATTGGTGGGGACCTGTTGGGCTGACCGGTCCATGTGGCCCTGATACAGAAATATTTTATGATATGGGAAAACCAAAATGCAGTGACAATTGTGGGCCGGCATGTAAGTGCGGAAAATATGTTGAGATATGGAACAATGTATTTATGCAATTTAATAAGGAAGCTGACGGAAGTTTCACAGAACTTCAGCAAAAAAATGTGGATACGGGAATGGGGCTCGAACGAGTCTTGACAGTATTTAACGGAAAGACGAATGTTTACGATACAGAGCTGTTTATTCCTGTTATGACTCGGCTGAATATCATTATTGGGGAATCAGGTGCTGAAATGTCAACAAGAGATAAACGAATTATTTGTGAGCATATCAGAGCAGCCAGCTTTGTATTAGGTGACCCACGAAAGATATGCCCGTCAAATACGGAACAGGGCTATATATTAAGACGTTTGATTCGCAGAATGATCAGGATATTTAAAAAATCAGGTATTAATCAAAATTATTTATGTGATCTGGCAGAAGTGATAATTCATCAATACACGAATGTATATTCAGAATTGGCTGAAAACGGAGAATTTATCATAGAGCAGATACAAAAAGAATGTGATTTGTTTGCAAAAACCTTGGATTTGGGATTGAAAAAAGCTGATCAATATCTTAAAAATATTGGAATGAATACTGTTTTGAGCGGAGAGTCAGCATTCAAATTATATGACACATTTGGTTTTCCGATTGAGTTTACCTGTGAATTGGCAGAGGAAAGGGGTTGTTCTGTTGATGTGGAGTCATTCAGAGAGAGGTATGCAGAGCATCAGAACAAGTCCAGAAAAGGAGCAAAAGATAAATTCAAAGGAGGGTTAGCAGATCATAGTATTCAAACTGCCCGGCTCCATACGGCGACACATCTGTTGAATTCTTCATTGCGTAAAGTGCTTGGTGACGAGGTTTCTCAACGTGGAAGCAATATAACACCTGAAAGACTTCGATTTGACTTTTCGTTTCACAGAAAAGTTACACCGGATGAGCTTGAAGATGTGGAAAGGATAGTTAATGAAGCAATCGAAAAAAATATTGAAGTTTCCGTGAAAGAAATGAAGCTTGAAGATGCTTATTGTCTGGGTGCTATTGGAGTATTCGCCGGAAAGTACGGAGAAAATGTTAAAGTGTACTCCATACCGGGATATTCGGACGAAATATGCGGTGGACCACATGCCGGTAACACAGGAGAGTTAGTTTCGTTTAAAATTATTAAGGAAGAAGCTTCTTCGGCAGGTGTAAGACGAATAAAAGCAGTGATCACTCTACTTGACATTAATTGTGGCAATTCAATATAATATATTACGAGGTGTTTTATAATGAATGAAGATAGATGTAAAGAAGAGGAGGGCGTTAGAAGCTCTCAGATAACCGAACAATTTTCAATACCCGGTGCCGGAGGTATAATTGTAAAGAGGATAGATAATACAGAGCATATTCTCCTTCAAGAAAGGTGTAAGATTGATGCACCAAACGAGCATGGTCTTTTGGAAATACCGGCGGGGAAGGTGCGTGCATTCGAGTGTATTTTTGATACACTAAAAAGGGAAATAAAAGAAGAAACGGGGTTAAATGTGACACAGATACTTGGTGAGAATCTATCCAGTGTGTATGAAGGGAATTCTTACAAGGTTATTAACTTTGTTCCGTTTTCATGTTCACAAAATATAGAAGGCACATATCCCATTATTGTCTTCGTCTTTGTTTGTAATGTGGAAGGCGACTTGCTGCCTTTTTCAAACGAATCAAAAAACTATAAATGGGTTTCCGTCGAGGAAATGAAAATTTTACTGAATAAAAATCATGAATTATTTTATCCCATGCATGTAAATACGTTAAAAAAATATGTTTTTGACAGTAGACTATAATGTGCGAATATGAATGATATTTTGACGCCTACCCTACCGACGTCTGTGGAAGTATCTGTTGGTGTTAAGAAAACATCAGCTATAAACAAAAAAATAAATAAGGCGGTGAAATTTATTTTGAATTATATTGATGAAATTAAGAATTATATTCCCAAAGACGCTCAGGAAATCCAAGACAAAAAAGTTATTTTAAACTGTATAGAGCTGTTTCCGCAAAATATTCTGCTGAGGGATAACGAAATTGCACATATAACCAGTTCGGGATTTATATTAAACAAGTCTCTCAGTAAAGTATTAATGATACATCATAACATTAGAAATACATGGGCATGGACTGGAGGACATGCTGACGGAGATGCCGATTTATTAGCGGTTGCAACCCGGGAGGCTCTTGAAGAAACAGGCGTTAATGTAATCTCAATTTCCACAAGCATTGCTTCCATTGACATTTTAACAGTCACACGTCATTTTAAGAATAAAAGGTACATAAATGCTCATCTCCATCTCTCAATAGCATATCTGTTTACGGCAAACGAAGAAGATTCCTTAGTCGTAAATCCGGATGAAAATAGCGGAGTTGAGTGGTTTCCGACTGAAAAAATAAATGAAGAATTATTTACAGACCGAGATGTATATCTCTATTCAAAACTCATAAACAGAGCTAAACTATGGTTGGGTTAGCGAACAAGCATTTCTTCGCCATAAGCATAGATTGTCCGATTGATATGCAGAACTGTACGGTGTTGATCATTCTGTGATTACAAAACATTTAAAAAAAGATATTTTTGGATAATGAATTAGAGGAAGATTTGGTATGTGCAATTTTTGCACATACTGCTAGTGACGAAATTTAAATATATTATATTTATAGTAAATGCACAGACACATTTTTTAACAGATAAAGTTTAAATTATGGGGGAGAAGAGAAATTGCAATCAATAATAAATCTGATTTTTTATATAGGCATAATAGAGTTTTTTCTCATGTTTCTTTTGCTGACAAATACTTTCACATTTTTACTATACGTGACAGACAAACGAAAGGCAGTAAAAGGCAAGAGGCGCATAAGTGAAAAAACGTTATTAATTTTCACTATATTGTGTGGAGGAATAGGGGCACTGTTGGGTATGTATTTTGCAAATCATAAAACGAGAAGCAGGAAATTCAAGTTCGTAGTAATAATTGGTCTTATTATTACACTTATTCCCGTTATACATATTGTACATGGGCTTACACTGAGTAAGATAATCCGCTATGTGGAAATTGAGTTTCGTTCGGAAAACTGGCCGCCTGAATTGGATGGTTATCGCATCGCTTTTATGTCAGACATGCACGCGATAACAGACGAGGATATGCGCAAAGTCGCAGCAGAGCTAAATGACAGAAATCTGGATTTGCTGTTATCAGGCGGAGACTTTTTAATGGAGGACGATCATTATATAGGAACTGTGAGAGAAATAGCTCAAATAAGTACAACGGACGGAATCTTTGGTGTGGAAGGAAATCATGATGACTACAAGAAACTTTTCCGGACACAAAATGAATACGGAATAAAGCCGCTGGACAATAGCGGAATGCGTATAAGAGAAGGCTTTTATCTGACAGGTGTCCATGATATGTATAACAGAAGACCTGACATAAAAGAGGCTGTTGCAGGTGCAAATCCAAACGATTTTGTTTTGCTCCTTTCACACAGTCCGGACTTGTCTATGCAACAATCTACAGATGGGATTGATTTAATACTTTCCGGTCATACCCATGCCGGACAAATTACTTTTTTTGGTTATCCGTTTTACTTGATATACGGTAGTCTGCCTATAACAGATTACGGGACACGTTTTGCTTATGGGTTTGCCCGTTCAGCTGACGATGTACCCGTGTTTACAACCAGCGGAACAGGCACTTTTTCTGATATACCAAGGATTTTTACAAGACCGGAGGTTGTGATTTTCACCATGTATAATGAGTAGAGTATTTATGTCATTATTTAGATATTATTTATAGACTATTTTTTCTATAATTTCTATATTAAAATCTTATGTATAAATCTAAAACAGAAGAGGTGGATTAGTATGGATAACAAACATGATGTCTTAGATAAAGGACCTTTCTTTCATGGTACGAAAGCGGAACTAAAAATCGGAGACTTATTAGAACCACAACACTTATCAAATTATCAAAATAAAAAGTCCAACTATATATATTTTACCGCAACATTAGATGCTGCTAAATGGGGTGCTGAATTAGCAGTATCTGAATTAAAGGAAAGAATTTATATTGTAGAGCCATTGGGTGATTTTGAAAATGATCCAAACTTAACTGACAAAAGATTTCCTGGCAACCCTACACGTTCTTACAGATCTGAGCTTCCTTTGAAAATAATAGCTGAATTAGGTTCATGGGAAAGACATTCAAATGAAGAAATAAATCATATGATTACATCTTTAAGAAAGCTGCAGGAACAAGGTGAAGCTGTAATATATGATTAATCCAAAAAGATAAGTATTTAAAAAGCGGATAATTTTTAAAATACAGGAATAAAAAGCTTTGAAAAGTAAAGCTATAATTTTAAATTTGTTAATATTATGAGGAGGAATTAGAAATGAGCAGGTATGAAGAAGGATTAAGAATAATTGAGGAAAGATGTGGCAACGGAAAAGATAATACCATCTCTCTGTCGACTATTGCAATGGAACCGAACGCTGACGGTAAACCACGTCCTTATGTCCGTGATGTGGACGCTTATTATGAAGATGGTGTGTTTTATGTTACTACTTGGGCAAAATCAACTAAAATGCAGCAGATAGCTCAAAACCCGGAAGTTGCATTTTCGGTTTGTTTTGAGTGGTTTTCCGGAAACGGAACCGGCGAAAATCTAGGATGGGTTTTAGACCCGAAAAATGCTGAGTTAAGGTCTAAACTTCGCGAAGCATTTGCAGCTTGGTATGACGACGCAAATGATGAAAAAGATGAAAACTGCATTATTTTGGCAATCCACATTACAAGAGCCACGGTAATTAAAGATCACGGTGCTGTTCGTTACAATATGGATTTTGTGAATAAAGTGGAGACTGAAGAGGGTAAAATTAAATAAGGCGGTAAGACGAAAAAATTTAACGAGGAACTTATGAAACAGATTGCAATTTTATCCGATACTCATGGCATACTAAGAGAGCATGTTATGGCTGAACTTGCTGAAGCTGATTGCTTCATTCATGCCGGTGATATCGACACACCATACATCATCGAGTCAATACAAAAGCTCGGAGATACCTACGTAGTGCGTGGTAACAATGATAAGGAATGGGCAGAAGATCTGCCTGAAAGTACTGCCGTCACAATTGAAGGTGTCAGATTTTTCATTGTTCATAACAAAAAAGATATACCAAAATACTTAACAGATATTGACGTGGTGGTCTATGGTCACTCCCACAAATACTCTGCAGAAATTATTAACGGAGTGCTGTTTCTCAATCCCGGCAGCTGCGGTAAACGGCGTTTTAATCTGGAGCTTACAATGTGCCGTATGATCGTGGATGCAGGGCGCTATCAGTACGAAAAGGTGTTGATCCATGTTAATGATTGAAAATAAGAGATAGTCGTAGTCTGATAATAGATATATATCACATGGCAAACGAAACGTCCCATTGGCTCCACATTGGCTCCATTGGCTCATTGGCTCACATAGGAAAAAAATAAGCATAATCTGAATGTATTTTAATTTAATGTATATAAGTGAGAGAACTAAAGGTTATTTATATATAATAGGAGGATTGATATTATTGTTTAAAGTAGATAAACTTGACCCAAGAGCTATTGACAATATAATATATGAAGATAGTCCAAGCTTTTCAGGGATTGTTGCTGGTGAATGCAAAGGTGAAATTTGGGTGGATGATATTGAGAATCCCAATATTGCATTGGTTGCTTCATTTGCAGTGGGTGGATTTTCAATATTAGGAGAACTTACTAATATAGAGGTTTTTAATAAGTTTAAAGCATTTATGACAGAAGATATGTTCTGCGAATTGAAAAGCAGAGGTGTTGATTATTTTGAGTTTTCTATTGAGTCAGAGAAAGCAAAACCATATATTCTCGACATATTTAATAATAAAGTTATTCAAACTGAAGATGAATATATATTCCGTAAGAATGGTAAATATAATGAAAGTATCATAGTTCCAGATGGATATAAGATATTTAAGGTTAATTCTGAGTTTTTAAAGAAATTGGAAAGTGGTGTATTTGATAATCAAGGATTTCTGGCAGAACGGTTATTGGAATCTTGGGGTACTTATAACAATTTTCTAAAAAAAGGTGTGGCGTTTGTGGCTGTTAATCAAAATAGAATAGTTGCTGTTATTGTTGGAACAGCGAGATTTAAGAATATAATTCCAATTGATATTGAAACAGAAGATAGTCATAGGAAGAAAGGCTTAGCATTCGGCTTAATACATTACTTTGTAAATGAATGTGCAGATAATGGATTTATGGCTCAATGGAATTGTATGGATTCTAATATAGCTTCAAAGAGAATAGTACAGAAAGCTGGTTTTCAATTTTTTAAAAAAAATACAGTATATTGGTTTGAAATTTAAATGTAGTATAATGAATTGTTTAACGTGATTTGAAGCCAGCTACATCGTATTTTTTATAAAACATAAAACAATATAAAATTTCCCTATATATTTAAATTAAATATATTATTGATATTACAATTGTACTACAGTCTTAATATAGTTAAACATTATGAATAAGCATCTTGCTATATTAGGCAAGAATTAATAAGGTGTCTTTTAACTAAGACACTCAGGCTGCTGAAAAAGCCCCCCTGCGTCGTTGTCGTTCATCCAGTCAATCCTCACGTATGTCTAATACGTTGCGGTTGCCCGGCTTCCGACGCCTTGCAGGATGAACTTTTTCAACAGCCTACCATCTTGATGACTTTGTCATCAATCTGGGTGTCTTTTAACTAAGACATCTTATTTTGATGCAAAAAAGTAAAGGATGTATTTTTTCTTTGATTAATAAAATAGTTTCTTGACTTATAAATAGAATAAGTATATCATTACTATGTAGATTTAGAACAGGAGAAATTTTATGTCTGAGAGTGTATCTAACCAATAGATTAACTTAATATGGATTAAGCATTAAGGATGTATATCCTTTGATTTTCATGCTTGATTCCATTATCTATGGAAGATACACATGGCAAATTACTTTGAACAATATTGTTAAAATAACTGTTGTTATTTTTAATAAATATGGAATTTTGCAGCCGTGGTTTATCCGCGGCTTTTTTGTTTCTGAATATACTAAATCTACTGCATTATTTGTAGATTCCATAGATCTGTGCATTTATTACAATTAAGAAAGGAATATCAAAATGAACAATATAACTATGGAAAAATTACAATATGACGAATTGAAAGAGCATGTTAAAAGCTACTGTACGAGTAATTTAGGGAAAATTATGATGGATAAATTACACCCTTCATCTCATATGGAAACTGTTAAAAAAAGATTGAATGAAACGACAGAAGGGAAAATTTTATTGGAAAGCAGTGTAGTACCATTGCAGGGAATTGTGCACATAGATAATATTATTTCAAAATTAGAGAAAGGGATGATATTAAACGGTGAAGCACTCAGCAATGTTTCAAGCTTTTTAAGAGGCTGCAGAAAGCTTAAGGCATATATGGAGGATATGAAATTCTATGCTCCTGTTTTATCCGGCTATTCAGGTTCAATAGAGGTGTTGGAGAATATTGAAGAAGAAATAAATACTTCAATAGTTAATGATAAAGTAAGTCCTGATGCGTCGAAGGAATTAAAAAGAATTACAAGATTAATAGAAAACCTTGAAATAAAAATAGAAAATAAATTAAACGAGTTTCTGAGATCATCAATAAATAAAAATTATATACAGGATTTCTTCATTACAAAAAGAAAAGAAAAATTTACAATACCGATTAAATCTTCCTATAAAAATCAGGTATCAGGTACAGTAATAGAAATTTCCGGCGGAGGAGCAACGGTTTTCATAGAGCCTGCAACTGTGAGTAAATTTTCTTCTGAGCTTGAGCAGCTGATTGCTGAAAAGGAAAATGAAGAATATCAGATATTATCATTTTTAACCGGTTTGATTAATGATTGTATCAGAGAACTGAAGCAAAATGCAGAGGTTGTGGGAATTTATGATATGATTTTTGCAAAATCCAAATTCAGCAGAGAAATAAACGGTATTTCACCTGATGTAAATAATTATGGATATATAAATATAATAAACGGCAGACATCCCATGCTGAAGAATAAGGTTGTACCATTGAATTTCACTATAGGAAAGGATTACAGGACATTAGTTATTACAGGTCCTAATGCAGGAGGAAAGACTGTTGTATTAAAAACAGTGGGACTATTAACCCTGGCGGTACAATCCGGATTTCATATACCATGTGAAGCAGGAAGTGAATTTTCTGTTTTTGAAAATATATTTGCAGATATAGGGGATGACCAGAGCATAGAAAATGCTTTAAGTACATTTTCATCTCATGTAAAAAATATCGCTCAAATTATTAAGGACACCAACAAATCCACGCTCTTACTGTTTGACGAAATAGGAAGCGGAACAGAGCCCAACGAGGGTGCGGCATTGGCAATTTCAGTCTTGGAGGAAGTTTACCACAAGGGTGCAATTACTGTATCTACAACACATTATGGTGAAATCAAGGATTATTCCTTAAATCATCCTGATTTTGAAAATGCAGCCATGCTTTTTAACAGCGAAACTTTAGAGCCGCTATTTAAACTCCTGATAGGTGAGTCCGGTAACAGCAATGCTTTTTGGATAGCTGAAAAAATGGGAATAAATAAATCGGTAGTACAGCGTGCCAGAGAATATATTTCCAATAAAAAATATAATTTTAATATAGTAAGTAAAAATAAAGTTACCCAAATGAGAAATGAGGAAATAAATGCGGATGAAGAAGTTATTAATTTTGATATAGGAGACAGGGTTTGTTTAACAGAGTACAAGGAATCAGGTATTGTTTATAAGCCAAAGGATAAGTTTAATAATTTAACTGTTTTCTATAAAGGGGAATTTAAAGAAATCAATGCTAAACAATTAAAATTAGAAAATAAAGCAGGAGACTTGTATCCGGAGGGATACGATTTGAATACTTTGTTTGTTGATTTTTCAGAGCTTAAATTAGAAAGAGATATAAACAGAGGCTCAAAGAAGGTGTTGAAGGAAATAAATAAAAAAATAAAAATTAGAAGAAATGATATTTAAAAAACGGATGGAGCCGGAGAATTAAGTGCAATTTTAGCACTCTGATTCTCCGGCTTTTTTTGGAGAATATAGACTGTATAAAACTATTGACCGAATCGGTTAGTTGTGTTAGTATATTATTAACCGATTCGGTTAATAATATTTGTGAGGTGAGTCCTGTGGAGAGATTTTTAAGTTTGTCCGTAGAAAAACAAAATATAATTATTAATGCCGCCCTTACATGCTTTGGCACTAACGGCTACAAAAAAGCATCTATGAGCGATATTGCTACAGCTGCCGGGGTTTCAAAAGCCCTGATCTTTCATTACTTCGGTACAAAAAAGGCTCTGTATCTTTATTTAATGGAGTTGTGCAGTAATATTCTTGAGAATGAAATCAATGATAAGTTTGACAACAATGTGACTGACTTCTTTGACAGAATCAGGCTTTTAATGAATATCGAAATTTCAGTTATGAAAGAACACCCTCCAATGCTTTCTTTTTTAAACAGTATGTATTTTGAAAATGATGATGAAGTAAAAGATGATATAAAGGCTGTTTTGACAAACGGAAAAGGTGAAAGTTTGAGAAACAGAATTACCTTTGAAGATACAGATATTTCAAAATTTAAAGACGGTATTGACCCAAGGCTTGTGATGAAAATATTTACATGGCTTACAGACGGTTATTTAAGTAAAATGCAAACTAATGCAGGGATCGATATTGATACTTTATGCAAAGAAATTAATGATTTTAATGAATGCATAAACTTATTCAAAGAAAATTTTTATAAGGAGAAATAATCGTTATATATTCTGATTTTAAAAAGTGTTTTTTAATAAAATGAAAAGGAGAATATGTATGTATTCATATGTACTTGGCTTTGAGGAAATTGACAAAACGAAGCTTGCAACAGTTGGAGGAAAGGGTGCCAACCTTGGGGAGCTGTCCGGAATTGATGGTATAAGGGTACCAGAGGGCTTCTGCGTTACAACCGAAGCATACAAAAGAATAATTGAGCAAACACCGGAGTTTAATGCTCTGCTTAAGCAACTATTTCTTTTAAAGGCGGAGGACAGAGAAAGTATCAGTGAAATAAGTGGAAAGATTCGCAGCGCCATCGAAAGAACATCAATTCCAAAAGAAATTGATGATGAGGTTACTCGTTATCTTATAAAAGTGGGAGATAAAAATGCCTATGCTGTACGTTCCAGTGCTACAGCGGAGGATCTTCCGACAGCATCCTTTGCGGGACAGCAAGATACCTATTTGAACATTATAGGAAAGGAAGCCATACTGAAACACATCAGCAAATGCTGGGCGTCACTCTTTACTGACCGGGCGGTGGTTTATCGGATGCAGAATGGTTTCGACCACAATAAGGTACATCTGTCAGTAGTCATACAGAGGATGGTTTTTCCCGAGTCATCGGGAATTATGTTCACCGCTGATCCGGTTACATCAAACAGGAAAATTGTGTCCGTTGATGCCGGCTTTGGGCTTGGGGAAGCGCTGGTTTCGGGGCTTGTAGATGCTGATATATATAAAGTGCAGGAAGGCAAGATAGTCGGTAAGAAGATATCAAAGAAAAAACTGGCGATTTATGGTATCAAAGAAGGCGGCACGAAGGAGGTGCAGCTTGGGCTCGATAAACAAAATGCACAGACGCTGACGGATGCGCAGATCCTGGAGCTTGAAAAAACAGGCAGAAGGATTGAAGCGTATTTCGGTCGCCCCCAGGACATAGAATGGTGTCTTTATGAAGATAAAATTTATATCGTTCAGAGTCGTCCCATTACCACCTTATATCCTGTACCGGATGTGAATGATGGAAAAAATCATGTCTATATGTCCCTCGGCCATCAGCAGATGATGACAGATACCCTGAAACCATTAGGGATGTCCATATTCCGGATTTGGTTAAGAAAGCTTCGCGCTACAGGGATGCCGCCAGGCGAGTTAATGGTCGAGGCCGGTGGGAGGATATATGTTGACATTTCCCATGATATAGCCTCGCCGACGGGAAGAAAAACTTTTGTTAAAAACGGTTTCGGTTCGGTAGACGTTTTGATGCAGAAAGCGCTATACAATTTACTAAAAAGGGAAGATTATATCAAATCATTGCCCCGGGGAAAGAGTTCAATGAGCATGACCGGCGGTGCTACGGGGCAGATATTTTCAGGACTCATACAGGCGAGAAAAATCGAACGGGAGAATGACACACGTCTGGTCCAAAATATTATGACCAATCATGATGAGAAGGTACGTAATCTGGAGCTAAGCATCCGCGAAAAAACGGGAGCAGGACTGTTTGACTTTATTTTGGAGGATATGGATGTCACCTATAATGATATTGTTTTAGGCGGATACAGCGTGGGCATTGTTGGATTCTTTGCATCAGCATGGATTGCCGAAAATATCAAGAAATGGCTGGGCGAAGAGAATGTTACCGATATTCTGTCACAATCGTTACCCAATAATGTTACTGCTGAGATGGGACTTGAGCTTTTGGACGTAGCGGATGTTGTTCGTCAATATCCTGCAGTACTCACATATTTACAATCTGCCAACAATGAAACCTTTTTTGAAGAGCTGGATAAGCTGGACGGTGGCAAGGTCGTCAGCAAATCTCTTCAGAGCTATCTGAAAAAATACGGTGTGCGCTGCCCGGGAGAAATAGACATCACCAGGACGCGCTGGGCTGAGAAGCCGACGATGCTTATTCCCATGCTTATCAATAATATCAAGAATTTCGAGCCGGGCTCCCATTATACAATATTTGAGCAGAAACGATTGGAAGCAGAGCAAAAAGAACATGAACTTATCAGCAGGTTGGAGAAGCTCCCGGGCGGCAGAAAAAAGGCGGAAAAGATGAAGAAAAAAATCAGTGTTTTCCGTAATTTCATCGGCTTCCGTGAATACCCCAAGTATGCCTTAATGCAGCATTTTTATGTTTACAAGCAGGCTTTAAAGAAAGAGGCTGCTATGCTGGTGCAGAAAGGAGTGATTCAGGAGCCGGAGGATATCTATTATCTGACATTTGAGGAGCTGCGAAAGGTCGTTAGCTTGAACCAATTGAATTACAATATAATAGAGGAACGAAAAAGAGAATATGAAGTTTATGAAAAATTAACTCCTCCCCGTGTGATGACGTCTGATGGTGAAATTATCACCGGTGAGTACGACACCGGCAACATCCCACAGAACGCTTTGATAGGAGTACCTGTTTCATCCGGTGTCATTGAGGGGCGGGCGCGGATAGTTTTAAATCTGGAGGATGCCGACATTGAGGAAGGTGACATACTGGTAACAGCTTTTACTGATCCCAGTTGGACTCCGTTGTTCATATCAATTAAAGGACTTATTACGGAGGTAGGCGGAATGATGACCCATGGTGCCGTTGTAGCAAGGGAGTACGGTCTTCCTGCAGTAGTGAGTGTAGAAAATGCTACAAAGTTGATTAAAGATGGTCAAAAGATTCGTGTAAACGGAACAAAAGGATATGTAGAAATCTTGTAATAGGGAGGTAAACACTTATGACCAGAGCATTTGTAGAAATACTGATTCTTGTTATCAACGCCCTTAGTGCCGATACGTTGGCCTATATAGCAGGGGTAATCCAAAAAGTGATGAACAATATGGATGAAGCCGAATTCCAAAGCTTTACGAAGCAGCTGCATAAATCGATGCACAAGTCACCGTATTTGATTATAACGGCGGAGCTGCCAAAGGTTGCGTTTATCCCTTATTTCATCATTTTCGGTTTCTCCAATTGGTGGTTCACAGCAGGAGCTATTGTTGCTATAGCTGCTTCGGTATTTGTCAGCAAGCCCATCGTTTTGCCGGCTTACAAAATGATTTATGAATCTCTTAAAAGCAGCGATGTGGAGGGACTCAGTGAGTGGCGACGTAAACTGCAGACCAGGAACAGATTTCGCGCGGTACTTCAGTTTGTATCTGTCATCCTTATGGTGATAGGGTTGTTTGGAGTCTCATAAAACAGAGCTTGACGCGGTCTGCGTCTGGAAGTTACATCTTTAGGATAAGCGGACCGCAGAAATTATCAAGGCTAAAGCCCTCAGTATGCTAATTTGTAAAAAAGAGAGTATGAGCGTCAGATTTATTGAAAATACATCCTGACACCAAGGGGATAGTGGGTTCGATGGTCATCATTATTGCACACACAAGGCATGTAGGAGATATTGTTGAATTATGTCGAATTTAAAAGAATTAAATAAAATATTTTTGTTAAAATTATAAACTAATATAATTATTGATTATTAGTATGTAATATGATAACATACTAATAGAACATTTGTTCACTTGAAATCTTTTGAAATAACTGTCTGTAAAATTTGAATTTTAAACTATGTACAAAGAGGATACTAATGGCAAAGAAACCTATTAAAGAAACAATTCATGCAAAAGGTTTAGTCATTTCAATTTATACAGAAGATTTTCAAAATGAGTTTATTTCGCTTACAGATATTGCAAGATATAAAAGTGACGAACCTAAAGATGTAATTAAAAATTGGATGAGAAGTAAAGATACCATTGAATTTTTGGGACTTTGGGAACAGTTACATAATGATGTATTTAAAGGGGTCGAATTCGACTCCTTTAGAAAACAAGCAGGGTCGAATGCTTTTACAATGTCACCTCAGAAGTGGATAGAAAATACTAATGCCATTGGAATTGTCTCAAAATCTGGTCGTAATGGTGGAACTTTTGCATACTCTGATATTGCTTTTGAATTTGCATCTTGGATTTCAGCAGAGTTTAAACTCTATATTATTAAAGACTATAAAAGATTGAAAAGTGATGAAAGTAGCAAACTTTCTTTAGGCTGGAATCTAAATCGGGAGATTTCAAAGCTTAACTATAGGATACATACTGATGCTATCAAGAAAAACTTGATTCCAGCAGAATTGAAACCCTTTCAAATATCAATGACTTATGCTAATGAGGCCGATGTATTAAATGTAGCTTTGTTTGGAATAACATCTAAACAATGGAGAAATGAGAACGCTGACAAAAGTGGAAACATCAGAGATTATGCTACACTAAATCAATTATTGGTTTTAGCCAATATGGAAAGTTATAATGCAATTTTAATTGAGCAAGGAAAACTTCAGCCAGAAAGGCTTCAACTATTGAATAAATTAGCCATTCGCCAATTAAAGGCAATTGAAAAAATTGGTATTGATACAATCAAAAAATTAGAAGAAAAATAATAAGCCTCGCTATTGATGTCGAGGACAAAGAGTGATTGTGTTTAGAAAAGCCTTGAGACAAGGGCTTTTCGAGGTTGAAGAGTAAAAATCCGATGTAATAAAATCGTAAAGACGAGTGGTCAATTTAGATGTTACATATTGTTTGATCAGCATCAGTTTGGATTGATGATATGAATGAAAAGAGGAATGAAATTGTGCATGGTGGTGAGGATACAACACTAGAGGCAATCAATCTGGTATCTGAATTAGTGCCATCACTTGAACTGACAGCAAAAAAATTGATAGATCGAATTATTGATTCTCTGTATAACCGAAGACAGTTCATACATTTTGATTTCTAGTTTGGTTGAATGATGGTTTTTGGGCTTTATTCCATAGATTAAGCAAGATGCCTAACAATAAATATGTAAGATGTCATGCTTATTTTCTCTTATAGTTCTACATCCACCGTAATTCCTGATTTAAATTCCACAATAAATTTATCCTCAAAAAAGATACAAGGGGACGATTCTTTTGTGTTCTATATATTAGATCCTCTTTTCAGAAATACACTCTGCCACCAAGGGGATACCATCTATCTCCGGCATCATAATCATCACTTCAACGCATGTGGAGGTTGTAGTTCTGCTGCGTTAGAGTTTAGAAAGCAAAAATTGACTTTGACCGCAATATGCTGTGGTTTGGGGACTAAAGATCAGGGTAGAAAGCACCCGATTTTAGTCCTTTTTTAAATAGATAAATACTATTATTCTTATTTTGCTATAAAAATATATTGACATTACATAAATTGTAATGTTATATTAACTGTAACGTTAATTGTGGAGGAAATGATGGATAAGAAAAATTATATCGTACTTAAAACTGATAAAGATCTGAAAATACTGATGTCTCCTGTGAGGCAAAAAATAATCAGGGTGATGAGAAATGAGGGAAAACCGGTGACCGCTAAATTTGTAGCTGATAAACTGGAAATTTCACCTTCATCTGCACAGCATCATATAAAAAAGTTAGAGCAAGTAGGGATTATTGAATTTGATCATAATGAAATTATAAACGGTATAACTGCAAGGTATCTTAGAATAACAGAAAAAACTGTAAGCATAGGCCAAGATATAAATGATGATTTAACAGCAGAGCGCGATATATTGGCGAGAAACGTATTAAGCACAGTTTACAACAGTTATAAAAAGCTGATTGATGAAAACAGACATCTTTTATCAGAAGAATATAAAAAGGGAAATAAATTTGCTGATCAATTGACAGGAATCGTTCATTTATCCACCGAAGAGGCCAATGAATTGTTTGATATTATTGATGACTTTTTAAAAAAACATTCAAAAGCATCGGAGAATTCTCATCCATATGAATATGCCTTGGTTGCTTACAGAGCAGATTTAAAAGATGGCAAAAGTGAGATATAGCATGAGGGTAAGACTGTATACTTTTATATTATTACTGAATTCGTTTGCTACAGGACTTCTTGTTCCGGTTTTAAGTTTATTATTGATACAGAAAGGTGCTACATTCAGTATGCTTTCTATTCTGATAGGAATATATTCTTTTTCGGTAATAATACTGGAGCTACCAACCGGAATAATGGCAGATATAATAGGGAGGAAAAAAACCTTCTGTTTATCGCTTATTGTTTCCTTGTTATTTTCGGCAGTTGTTCTTTTGGGGAACGGCGTAGTAATTTTGTATATCGGAATGCTGCTTTACGGATTAAACAGAGCTATTTCCTCAGGATCATTTGAGGCTCTGTTCATAGATTCATATATTAATGAATTTGGCAAGGACAAATTACACGATGTTACCATCAGGATAAATGTTATAGATGCTCTTGGACTATCTGCAGGAGCGTTAGCCGGGGGCTATCTGCCTGAAATATCCGGCAAGTATTTTTCTTCAATAGGGATGTATGATCTAAGCCTTATCGTCAGAATAATCTTAACATTTATAGTTTTAATATTTGCAATGGTATATATAAAAGAAACGGTTGTAAATGAAAATAAAAAGCGGGTTTTTATATGGGAGCATATTAAAATCAGCTCAAATTTAGCTGCTAACAATAAAAATGTAATATGTATATTTATTTCTGTATTTTCTACAGGCTTTTTATTTAGCTCTTTGGAAACATACTGGCAGCCACATTTTATTTCCTTGATGCCTGACAATAGTGCCATGTTTCTTTTAGGCGTTATGGCTTTTATGTATTTTGCAGCCGCTATGACAGGCAATATTATATATGGCAGAATATTCAGCAAGCATAATACTAAAAAAATGTACTTGTTACTCAGGAGTATTCTTGTAACGGTATTGATAATTACGGCATTACAGACAAACATGGTTTTATTTATGTTTTTTTACACGTTGATTTATTTGTTTTTGGGTATGTCTAATGTACCGGAGGGGGTTATACTTAACGGAGAAATACCTAATGAGCATAGGGCTTCAATTTTATCTTTAAATTCATTAGTCTTGCAAATGGGGGTTTTATTTGGTTCGTTTTTTAATAGTATTATGATTAATCATTCATCAATTCCGGGGTTGTGGTTTGTGGCTTCTGTTGTGATTGTGACAACGATATTGATTATTTATAAGAAACTTGTATAGATGCAAATTCAAAAAATCCATTTTCAATTTGCAGTAAGCTATTTGACATGTTAGAATAATGAAAAGTAAGCAATAGATGAAGAGTCACGTATTTAACACGAATCGGTAAAACGATAGGTACAAATTTATAGAGTATTATTTAGTAGAAAATTTAGAAATCCGGGACTTAGAGGAGTATAATTATTGTGATAGAGATTGTATTTGGTGATAGTGCTTGTGGAAGCCTTAAAATGGCACAGAACTATGGGAAAGGAAAATATCAAGGTGGGTGCATTGGCGTTATAATTAGTCATGCGGATGGAAGCAAGCCATCAAAAAGAGAGATTAAAGCTGCTAAGCGAGAAGCAGAGGAAAAAGAACGCTTGGCATGGGAGAACGCTGCTCCTTTAGGTGGGAGCCCTGCAAATATTTATGGATTCAGCTTAAAGTTAAGCATTGGAGATATTTCGGAGGAACAGCCGGGTATCAAGCGTATGCAGGCATTAGAACGCTTGTATAGTATTTATCCGAATGATGAGGGACAACAGTTGGCTCAGGAAATACTGAAAAGTACAAATGAAAACCTGAAAAAGGTTAAGGAACGTACAGCAGAGGGAGAATCCCTTCGAATTTGGTACAGCAACCAGTCCGATGAAATGTGTGGGTTTTATTGGTTCATGTATCTCTTGAATCAATGGGAGGTGTCGGATGAACAGGTTTTTATTGTCAAGCTTCCTGAATGGGAAGCGCATGAAAAAGGAACCATTGTCCGCAAAACTAATTGGGGTGAAACGGCTCCCGGAGAATGGAACCGGTATATTGAATTGCAAAAGACTGTGCCGCAAATATTTATACAAAGCTGTGCATCGCATTGGCTGGAGCTCAAAGGAGAAAATGCACCTTTGCGAATCGTGTTGAACGGACAGTTAGTCAACTCGTCAGAAAAAATCTATGATGACTTTATCCTTCGTGAAATCGCTGCAGAAAATGAAGAATTTCAGGAGGCAATGATTATCGGGCGAGTACTTGGTAAATACCAGCTTGGAATTAGCGATTCATGGGTAGCATTTCGTATAGAAGAAATGATTCATGCCGGAAAACTTACAGTTATGTCTTCAGCTGATGAAGATATGCCTGTATATCATAGACGGCTGAAAAAGAGTATATAGCACAGCGGGAATTGTGATGAGGATTTAATGCATCTTCAAATGTTTCCGGGAGATACAGAGCGGCATTTGGTATAATAATAAACAGTAATTTATGAAAGAGGAATAATATGAAAAAAGATACAAATAAATATTTAGCCATAGGTATATCACTTGGATTATGCTTTGGTGCCGGTGCAGGAATTATTGTAAGCATTATTATAGATAAAAGTAACTTTATATTTGGCATACCATTAGGATCCGGATTAGGAATGATTATTGGCATTATTGTCGGTTCTATCTTAGACAGTAATAATAAAAATACCAAATAATTTGCAAATTTCAATTTGTCGGGGAGAATAGATGTATGAAATATTTAAAATTGGAATAGAATTATAATGCTGCCGGATTGTTATGGTCATAATTCAACAACATGGTCATAACTTAGTTAGATAAAAGAGGAGATAAATATGAAAATAGTATCATTCAGTAGTGTTGATATTTGCACCGAGAGTTTCGGTTTAGAGGAAAATCCTGCTTTATTGCTGATTATGGGAGCAATGAGTTCAATGATATGGTGGGAGGATGAATTTTGTGAAAAGCTTGCAAACAATGGTTTTTTCGTAATTCGATATGATAATAGAGACACGGGAAAATCTACGTGTTATGCTCCCGGGCATCCGGAGTATACGTTTGAAGATCTGGCAGATGATGCAATTCAGGTGTTGGATGCTTATGAAATAGATAAAGCTATTATTATGGGGATGTCGATGGGAGGCATGTTAACACAGATGATAGCCCTACGTCATGCTGAACGGGTGAATGGTATTGTATTGCTTTCATCTATGTATTTTGCAGAAGGCGCAGAAAATCTGCCATACTCATCTGATGAGGTCAATGCTTTTTTTGAAAAGATGGCCAAAGAAGAACCCCCTAAAAATATAGATGATATGGTTGAACTATCCATAAGACAATGGCATATCACCAGTAAAAGCAAAAGACCATACGATGAGGAACGCATCAGGAAGTTAAATTATCTTGATATTGAACATTCAGTGCGTTATGAAAGTCGTATCAATCATTCTATAGCTCAGGTAACAGGAGATGAACTGGGGCGTATCGCAGAAATTAAGGCACCAGCACTGATAATCCATGGAACGGATGATGTAGTCATCCCTTTTATACATGGTGAGATGCTCAATAAAACAATACCTACAGCACAGCTAATATCTGTAGAGGGCGCAGGTCATGAATTAAACCCGAAGGACTATGATTATATTATAGAGAGTATGTATGTGATGTTTAATGACATCGATTAAGGGCTTCTGTAAAAAATGGGGCTGTCGGGAAATAGCCT
>DCYG01000003.1:0-18310 GCA_002331025.1 Firmicutes bacterium UBA2116
TAGCTTATATAAATATGCCGAAAAACTGTTTAACACCGACTCATTTTCATTCTCTGACGATTCTATGAATTTGCTATGCAATATATGATTAATTGATTTACACCTGTTTATAATCCTGTCAGATAAAATATCGTTGGTTAATAACTTAATTCTTTCTTTTTCAAATTCAATAAAATTTGTTTTTTCTATTGCAATGCTATTTTTTTCTGAAAACGCCTTTAAAGAAAAATCGATTATCCTTCCTTTTGTGATTTCATTTATCATTTCATAATCTGCGTTATTGTCGCTTAAATATACGTCTATGGCAGAAGATACTATAATTGCATCTAATAATGTACTTTTATTAATTGAATATATTGTTACGGTTTTTAATACTTCATTTACTAAGATGTCCCAAATTGTGTTAGTAATTATAATCGGTATTATTTTTGACTCAAAAAGATTATCTTCTTTAACCGAAAGATTATTGTTTATAAAATAGTTGTCTATAACTTCATTTTCACCATTTTTATATAGCTTAAACAGCTCAAGCTCCTTTTTATACCTTTCAGCATCAATAAAGCATCCTATTTTATCTTCATAGGGTACTAGGGACTTTACGCTGATTAAAAATAATTGCAAATCTATATCCGGGATTTTATCACCAAGATTGTCTTCAAAACAATTAATTAATAAGTTATATATTTTAGACTGCATTTAAGACCTCACAAAAAATAGAATCAATACATTGATTCTATTATACATTCAACGAATTTATAAAGCAAATTAAGTATTTATGTTTCATTAAATAATTCTTTATACTCTGTTGCAAATGTTAATACCCTCTGTGAATAATCACTTTCTGCAGGGTTAGAGTTATTTGACGTGTTTCTTTCCATATAATTTGCTAAACCCTGCTGACCTCTGTTATATGCAGTAAGAGCTTTGTGAATATCCTTGTTATAAAGACTATACAGATAGCTGATTTGGGTTATGGTTAACTTTAAGTTATACCTGACATCAAATAATTTATCCGGGTCATATACGTATCCTAAATTTTCAGCAACAGGTCTCGCGGTATTTTCCATGAGCTGTCCCAAACCACGCTCTCCCGCTTTTCCTTTAGCATACGGGTTGAAATCACTTTCTCTTTTTATGACTCCTAAGACTATAAAAGGATCTAACTCCTTCTCTCTGCATTCTCTGATTATAAACAGGCTGTCATCATAACTGAAGCCGGTTATCTGTTGTGTATATTCTGCTAATTTTTTTTCATTTGTTAAAGTATCTTTTAAATTAGATACCAATGATTCTCTTATAAATAAATTTTCCGGTTCAACATAGCTTTGAGACATATCTCTTGTTTCTGCTGCCATAGTCAGGTCAATCATCATATAATATGACAGCATGCAAATTACAAGAAGGATTGTCAAGTATTTTTCACATTTCATCTTATCACCCTTTTATGTTATATAATTGGAAAAGTTAAGTGAAACCTGCCGAAGCGGGCACATCTTATATTTAATTATATTTTCACTCCATTTTCAGGTCAATGACGAAACATGATATGTATTGTTGAGGAATGATGAAAAATGGTACTATTCACAGCTACCTAAAAATTTGTCATCCTGAGCGGTAGCTTCAAACTCTACATTCTTTCGGGTGCTTCCATCCCTAACAGTTCCATACCTTTTTTCAGTACGGTATTTACTGTCTTTGTTAATAATAATCTTGCTTTTTTAATTTCGTTATCTTTTACTATGATTGGACATTCATGATAAAAACGATTAAATTCCTGTGCTAATCCGACAATGTATCTCGTTATAAAAAACGGCTCATATTTATCGTGCGCACCAAGAACCGAAGACTTGAAACCATCTAATTTTTTAATAACATTAAATGCTTCTTTATCTGTTAATATTGAATAATCAACATTATCATCTACTTCCTGCTCAGCTTTACGAAGTATACTGCATGTTCTTGCATAGGTGTATTGAACGTATGGTCCCGTTTCACCTTCGAAGCTTAATGTTTTCTCCCATGAGAAAGTATAATCCTTGATTCTGTTATTAAACAGCTCCTGGAAAATAACAGCTCCGATTCCTACCTGTTTAGCGACTTCTGCCTTATTTTCTAAATCAGTATTTCTTTCATTAATAATTTCAGTAGTTTTTTCAATAGCTTTGTTTAAAACATCCTCAAGGAAAACAACTCTTCCTTTGCGTGTTGACAAAACGCCGTCTTCTAAGCTGACTGTTCCAAACATTACATGAACACAATCCTCTGACCATTCGTAGCCCATTAAGCTTATGATTTTTCTCCATTGCTCAAAGTGCAATTTTTGCGGAGCACCAACAACATATATGTTCTTATAGAAATCGTATGTTTCTTTTCTGTATTTAGCTGCCGCTATATCCCTTGTAACGTATAGTGTTGAGCCATCGCTTTTTTGAACAACCGCATCTGTAAGGCCAAATTCCTGAAGCTCTACGATCTTTGCCCCTTGAGAATCCTTTAAAAGACCTTTTTCTTCAAGCTCTTTCATTACAGCAGGCATTTTATCAGAATAAAAGCTTTCTCCTGCATAGGAATCAAATTTGATGTTCAGCATATCATAAACCCTGTTAAATTCCATTAAGCTTACTTCTCTGAACCATGTCCAAAGTTTTATAGCTTCTTCATTGCCGTTTTCAAGCTCTTTAAACCAATATCTCGCCTCATCCTTGTATTCCGGATGCTCTTCCATTTCCTGATTGTATTTAACATATAGCTTCAACAGCTCTTGAATAGGATTCTTTTCAATTGCTTCAACAACTTCCGGACTTCCCCATTTCTTATAAGCTGAAATAAGCATGCCGAATTGTGTACCATAATCCCCTAAATGATTTATGGTTATGGTATTGTATCCTAAATATCTATAAATTTTATAAATGGAATTTCCTATAATAGTAGTTCTGATATGTCCTATATGAAACGGTTTAGCAATATTGGGTGATGAAAATTCAACTATAACAGACTTTCCTTCACCTACATTTGTGCTTCCATAGCCTTCTTTTTCTTTAAATGCTGTTTTTAGTATTTTTTCGGCATAATGCTTTTTGTCTACAAAAAAGTTTACGTATGGTCCAATACTTTCAATTTTTTCGAATTCTTCAACATTTCCTATCTTCTCAGTCAGTTCAGCCGCAATAGCCGCAGGCGACTTCCTGTATTTTTTAGCAAATTTAAAACACGGTACCGCAAAATCACCCATATCAGGGCTTGGCGGCGTTTCTATTAATAAAAGAGCATCCTCTAACGATAAATCTGTTTCTATGGATGTGAAAATTTCAGCAACCCTTTCTTTAAAATCCATAATCTACCTCCAATGGTATTCCTTTTTATGTATTATTATTTCACAATGATAACACAGCACATTTTGCCTGTCAATGAAACAATTGATTTGCTACAGGTCCAGTTCCGTTTCTCCGTCCCCTTGTGTTATGTGCCATTTATCATGCCCCATCAATTCCTCCAATGTTACCTTATCAGATAAAACATTTGCAATCATCATATTATTTTTCGGAGGCTTTCTTGTAATCATAAAACCGTTACTTAACAGCACCTTTTTATATTCTCCATACAAGCCTGTTCCAATTACCGCATATTCTAAGCCATTGTCATAACAATATTTTGAAACACCGTTAGCCAATGCTTTTATGTATCTTTCATTCGTAGGATCCGTGAAAAACTCAACTGCGGATGTCATTTTAGAACCATTTGCGATCGAATTATGCAATATAGCAAATCCAATTATTTCATTATTTAATTTCATCAATACGGTCACATAATTAACGTCAGGTCTTATATTATATCTGTAATTACAATATTTATAATCTCTCACAAGAAGCACGTTGTATTTTGTTTTGAATTTATCCCAGCATTCTTGTATATCTTCGGGAACTACATTTAAAATTTCAAATCTAATTTCTTTGTCCATCTGCATTTTCAGCTTATTTTTCATATATACAGAATAAATTGAGTTTCCTAAGGATGCCAAACTCCCAATTTTTATTCTTCTTCTTAAAATGTTGGTTATCAATATGGGTTTAACATACACTTCTTTTTCAAACAATGTAGGCCATCCGAATCTTTGATAGGCAGGATATGACTGGTCATTTGCAAGCCCTATAACCACATCTACACCATCCTTCAAACCTCTTTCGCAAGAGTTTTCAGTCATCATTCTGAAAATCCCTTGTTTCTTGTAATCAGGATGAGTCATTGATTTTACCGAATGAGCCGTAAGCAGTACCTTGCCGTTTACATACAGTTCATTTGGCAAAAGACCATCACAGCCTATAACCTTATCTCCTTCCTTTAATAAATACATCATATTGCCTGATTTATTGTAAGGGTTTTTATCAAAAAGCCATTCATACATTTCCTTTTTACTGTTTGTATTTTCACCAAATGATATTACGGACAATTCTTCAAAAGCATCAAAATCTTTATCCATATCCAATCTTACTATTTGTCTATCCATAGATCCTCCACTCAGTTTTTTCTATTTTATGTAATTTATATTTTATTATAATATTCACAGTATTAAAATGCAAAAGTTTATTTGAATTTCTTTTATACATGTTTTTATTAAATTGACATTTGACATATATATTAGCTTTTTGTATAATATTAAGAAAAAGAAAGGTAGCGGCGGAATGATTAGATAATTTACTTTTAAATGTGTAAATGAATATTAATAAAATGAGCCTATAAGGTCTATTTTGTTATTTTACTATTGAGAGTGAATTATATCCAACCTTTTTATATTTTATATAATTGAACAGTAACGATGCATGAATCTATGGATTTTTGCTCTGTTTATGGAAACTAATTTTCTCTCTTATTTAAGGAGGGACTTTTTTATGTCATTAATAAGTGTAAACAATTTAACCTTCGGATACGAAGGAAGTTACGAAAATATATTTGAAAACACATCCTTTGAAATTGATACTGACTGGAAGCTTGGCTTCATCGGAAGAAACGGAAGAGGTAAGACCACATTTTTAAAATTGTTAATGGGAAAATACAAGTACAGCGGCAGCATAACAAGCTTGACGAATTTTGATTACTTTCCTTTTGAAACAAATGGAGAATTAAATACAATAGACGTTGCAAAAAACATTGTAGCTTCCTTCTCTCTATGGGAGGAGGAAATGAATAACTGCATAGACGAAAATACCGAAATTTCAATGCTCCGATATGGTGAACTATTGAACCTTTTCAGCTATAATGACGGTTATATCATAGATGAACTGATTGAAAAGGAAGTGCGAAAGCTTGATGTTGAGCCTGAGGTCTTGACCCGAAAATTCGGAACCCTGAGTAACGGCGAAAAGACAAAGGTAATGCTTGCTGCTTTATTTTTGAAGAAGAATAATTTTTTGTTGATTGACGAACCAACAAACCATCTTGATCGGGAAGGAAGAAAATGTGTTGCCGAATATTTGAATCAGAAGAAAGGATTTATTTTGATATCCCATGACAGGCATTTTTTAGATTCTACTGTTGACCATATACTTTCAATAAACAAATGCAATATTGAAGTTCAAAAAGGTAACTTCTCATCATGGCAGGAAAACAAAGACCGCCAAGACAACTATGAAATTGCAAAAAATGAAAAGCTTAAGAAAGAAATATCGCAGATGGAAACGGCATTCAGAAGAACAGCCGGTTGGAGCGATCTCATAGAAAAATCAAAAATAGGTGAACATTCACCCGACAGAGGATTTATAGGTCACAAGGCTGCAAAAATGATGAAAAGGGCCAAGGCAATTGAGCAAAGAAAAGAGAAATCAATAGATGAAAAAAAGAAGCTGCTTAAAAATATTGAAAAATATGATGCCTTAAAGTTAATTCCTCAGGAATACCACAAAGATGTATTGATTAATGCGGATAGTCTGAGCTTAAGCTTCGGTGAAAGAAAGATTCTAAGCAATGTAAGCTTTACTGTAAAACGCGGAGACAGAGTATCTGTAAAAGGAAAAAACGGCTCCGGAAAATCAAGCTTAATAAAAATACTACTTGGTGAAATCAAAAGCTATGACGGAACTCTGAACATGGGAAGCAATCTCAATATTTCATTTATTTCTCAGGATACATCATTTTTAAAAGGTACGTTCTCGGATTATATTGTCGGTGAAAATATCAATGAAAGTATATTCAGAACACTGCTGGCAAAATTGGACATGGATTCAGATGATTTTGTAAAAAATCTTGAGGAACTAAGTGAAGGTCAGAAGAAGAAGGTATTGATAGCTAAAAGCTTATCTCAGAGTGCTCACATTTATATATGGGATGAACCTCTTAATTTTATAGATGTGTACTCAAGGATTCAAATTGAAGAGCTGATAAAAACCTTTAACCCAACAATGATTTTTGTTGAGCATGATTTCACTTTCAGCGAAAATATCGCCACACAAATCATTGAGTTATAAATATTGTATATTAAACAGGCGAAACCCGAGAGTTTCGCCTGTTTTGCATTAATTTTACTTAAATGTTACCACCGTCACTCCGTCGCCACCTTCGTTGAAAGTACCTAATCTTGATTCTTTCACATGTTTGTGTTTTTTTAAGAATTGTGTAACACCCTCTCTTAAAACACCTGTTCCCTTGCCGTGAATAACCTGTACCTCGTTTAAATTGGACATGAAAGCATCATCCAAATATTTGTCAAGTTCAAGAAGCGCTTCATCTAAATTTAATCCTCTTAAATCAATCACCGGATTGATGGAGGAGGTTTTTAATTTTATCATCCGAGATGTATTTGTTTTTTGTTTCTTTTCTTCTTCGGATTTTATTTTTATTAAATCCGATTTTTTAACCTTTGTCTTGATTAAGCCGATTTGAACCATTACATGTTGAGAATTATCAACATCGGATATAATGTGACCTTTTTGATTTAAGCTTCTTACCAATACCGCATCACCGTTTGACAAAGGAGTTTCATCATCATAATTGTCGTCCTCGAAAATTTGATCACTGTATTGGTTTTCTTCAAATTCCTTGGTTTTTTCAGTCAGGCTTTGTCGCAGCTCGTTGACTCTTCGGACTTTGTCCTTATCCATATCTAAGTTTAGCTTTCTGAGCTCTTTAATAATTTCTGCAACCTCTTTCTTTGCACTTTCTACTATTTTTCTTGCCTCATAGTTTGCTTCATTAATCGTCTTCTCACTTTTCTCAAGAGCTTTTCTTTCTTTGGCAAGGAAGCTTGAGTGCTTTTTCCGGCTTTCTTCATTTAATCTGTCAATTTCACTTTTCTTTTCTTCAATATATATGCGATTTTCCTCTATCTGCTTCAATGCATCCTCAAATTCAACCTTATCTGTTTCAATAGTTCTTTTAGCTTTATCAATAATATTCTGACTTAATCCTAACTTTTTGGAAATTTCAAAGGCATTGGATTTTCCGGGGACACCTATTGAAAGCTTGTAGGTAGGGCTCAACGTTTCCACATTAAATTCAACGCTCCCGTTGATTACACCCTCTGTCGTCAATGCGTACAGTTTTAACTCACTGTAATGGGTCGTTGCTGCCGTTACAATCCTTCTTTCATGCAAAGTGTCAAGTATGGAAATAGCAAGAGCCGCTCCCTCTGTAGGGTCAGTGCCTGCTCCTAATTCATCAAACAACACAAAGGATTTTTCATCAACCTCTTTCATTATTTTTACAATGTTGGTCATATGAGATGAAAATGTACTTAAGCTTTGTTCAATGCTCTGCTCATCTCCTATGTCAGCGTAAACAGCACTGAAAACGGATATCTCCGTTCCGTATTCGGCAGGCAGATGAAGTCCTGCCATACCCATAAGCGTAAATAATCCCAAGGTTTTTAATGAAACAGTTTTCCCCCCTGTGTTGGGACCTGTTATAATTAATGTTGTAAATTCATCACCCAGCCACGCATCTATAGGTACAACAAGATTTTTGTCAATTAAAGGATGTCTTCCTTTTTTTATACGGATATATCCCCTGTCATTAAGCTTAGGTTCAACGGCATTCATGCTTATAGCGAGTTTTCCCTTTGCAAATATGAAATCAAGCTCCCTGAGTATATCCTGATTGGTCAGCATTTCATTTGCAATTTCACCAATCATCCCGCTTAATTCCAACAGGATTCTTTCCACTTCCTTTTTTTCTGCCAGCTTTAAATCTGATATTTCATTTGTCATTTCTACAATTGTTATGGGTTCAATAAACAGTGTGGAGCCTGTGGATGACTGGTCATGTATAATTCCCTTTATCATGCTTCTGTATTCTTTGCGGACAGGGATTACGTATCTGTCATTTCTCATAGTAACAATATTTTCCTGAAGATATTTTTGAATCGTGGAAGAGTTTACTATTTGATTAATTTTATTTTTAATTGAATTTTGTTTTAATTGTATTTCTCTTCTTATTCTCTTTAATTCCGGGCTTGCATCATCTGCAATCTCTTCTTCGCTTATAATAATATTATATATTTTTTCTTCTATATCTTTATTTGTATAAATTCCATTACACAAATCTTCTAAAATGCCGTAGCTTCCTTCTTCCTTGTTATTTAAAAGAACATAATTTTTTACTAACCTTGCCGCTCTTAAGGAATCGGCGCAGTTTAACAGACCTCTTAGAGATATAATACCTCCCACAGATCCTCTTTTAACGTATTCCTTCACTTGGGTAAAGCCGCCTAATGGCGGCGCACCTTTTTCTATAATTATAGAAACACTTTCTGCGGTTTGCTTCTGCTTGAATTGAACACCCTCTAAATCAGAGGATATATCAAGCTTTCTGACCTCTTCCTTGCCTAAGGATGTTTCAGCAAACTCTGCAAGCTTTTCGATAATTTTATCAAACTCCAAAACTGATTTTGATTTGTTTTTCATATTTTTTTATTACCTCATTATTAAATTATAGTGAAAATAGGATAATATCACAACTCATTCACTATGGTTCTCCTATCGTTTAGCTATTGTTCTCCTATTGTTACAATATATTTTTCAAATAATGACCTCGGGTAAAACTGTTTTCCTTTAATATATTTGAAACTTTTACCCCATTTATTTCACAATACAATGCATCAATTACATCCTCGGCATTATCAAGCCACTTTGTGTCAATCATAAAATAGTCAATATTTTTATCTGCAAATTCCTCCGTCTTTCCTAAAACAGATAGCGGAACGCTGTTATATATATGTGTTAGCCTGTTATCTCTTTCTATGTTAAAATAAACACCTTTTCTGTCTTTTAAAGAATATTTGCTTCTGTGCTCACAAGTACTGCAATCCTGTAAATTTTTGCAGTTTTTAATTAAAGACATGGGGCAGTTTCTCATAACCATAAGCTGCAAATATTCATGTGCTTTGATTTCTGTTCTTATAGAAGCATTATTATTTATACTTTCCATATCTCTTATGTTTGATTCTGCTGAAAGTGTTAAACTTACTGCTCCATTTTCTTTTAACAACTCTGTTGAAAATGAATTTATTATGTTAAAAAATGAACCGCAATGAATTTTTAAGCTGCTGTTTTGTTTAAAAAAGTAGAAACTTCCCACATTGTTGACGCAAACACCATCGAATATTTCTTCGTATAATTTCAAGTTGTTTTTAAACTCATTATATTGTGTCATGGAAACTATATTAGGTATAAATAAATATTTTTCTTTAACGCTGATTTTTCTGACTAAATCTAAATTCAAATTATAAGATACGTAAATTCTGTCTACCTTATGATTGTCTATTATATTAAAATCATCATCACTGTTTATTTTAACACTTATTCTAGGTTTGTTAATTTCGTCTGTTTTATTGAAGCTAAACACTTCATTGCGTGAGAAATAAACCGGTTCTCTGTGATAAACGATGGCTTTCTTTTCATAAAGCAATTCTGTTGCATCTCTCCTGAGTTGATTCAGTGTGCTTTTTCTGATAAAAACATTGTCCTGTTTTTCTATTGTCAAATCTTGCAACTCATAAATTGTATTGCCGAGCTTACCTAACTGCTCCCTGACAATATCTTCCGTTACAGCATTTCTTAAGCTGCTTTCACAAGGCTCTTCACTTTTAATCAGCACCTCATTCTTGCCGTCAGAAGCAAACAACTCCGCTTTTTCACCAATTTTTAGTTTTATCTTAAAATTTAATGAATTTCTCTTATACTCTGAAAATTCATGAGCTATATCATTGTTTTCTTCTTCTATCTCATCAATATTTTCACCCTTAACACCTGAGCTAAGCTTTGCAAACATTTCATCGTCTTTGTTCGGTTTAAGGTATGAATTTGTATATCCTCTGCTGAAAGTTGACACGGCTCTTTCCTTAAGTGTGCTCGTATCTGTCTTTGTACCCTTATAATAATCATCAATTATCTGCCTGTAATATCTGACCACCTCGGAAGTATACAAGGGTCCCTTCATACGTCCTTCAATTTTAAATGTGGTAATTCCTGCATCGATTAATTCATGTACCGTTTCTCCTGCCATAAAATCCTTTAAGCTGAGAACTGGTACCTCATTAAATTCCTCTGATAATTCACCCTTTTCCTTATCATAAAAGCTGTAACTCAAACGACACGGCTGTGCGCATTTGCCTCTGTTTCCGCTTCTGCCTCCTAAAAAGCTTGACATGTAACATTGACCTGAGTAGCAGGTGCAAAGCGCACCATGTATAAAAGTCTCCAGGTCTGTATCAGTGTTTTTAACTGTTTCTCTTAATTGTACCAGTGACATTTCTCTCGCTAAAATAACCTTTTGTACATTGTACTGTTCAAAGAATTTTACACCGTATTCATCATAAACGGCTCCTTGAGTGCTTATATTTACAGGTAATTCAGGGATATATTTTTTTAGCAAGTATAAAAGCCCTAGATCCTGAACAATTACCGCGTCCACATCATTTTCATACAAAAATGCTGCATATTTTAATGCATCAAAGATTTCGGTATCCTTTAATATTATGTTTAAGGTAACATACACCTTTACATTTTTATTATGTGCATATTTAATAACATGCTTCATTTGTTCATCATCAAAATTCTGAGAATTATATCTTGCATTAAATAATTTTCCTCCTAAGTAGACTGAATCCGCGCCGCTGTTTACAGCAGCATAAAAGGATTCAATGCTTCCTGCAGGAGCTAATAGCTCTATTTTCCTTATCATTTTTTCTCCTGTTTTTAAAAAGGAACGCATAAGCGTTCCGTAGATTAATGTCAAAATCATGAATATGAAAGTACGTTAAAAAGTTAAACAGAGGTTTCTCTATCCAGCAAATCCAGCAATTCCATATTATCTTTTTTAAGCTTTGTTATTTCCAATTGATTTTGAAAATTTTCTGCTTCTTTTCTGTTCAATTTCTCCTGAAGCTCATTAATCGAGTTCATCAAATTTTCTTTGTCATTGTTAAGCATTAACAGCTCTTCTAAGTATTTTTCCCTCTCATCGTTTATTATGTCATATTTTTTCTTTAATTCATCGTTACTGTACTTATATTCAGCTATAGATTTATCCTTGCTGTTAATTATTCCATCTTTTTCATATATCTTATTTTGTAATGCACTTATTTTATTGCTGAGTGATTCAATATCACTTTGCTTTGATTCTATTATTAAATTTAATTTTTGATTTTCATCATTAACATTATAAATTTTTTGAGTTTTCTCATCACCGGTACTTTTTAGCTCTCTGATGGTTTTTTCGAGCTGAAGAATCGATTGTTCCTTTTCGTTAAGCTTTAATTGAAGCTTAGAAATTCTTCCGTTCAAGCTGCTCTTCGTATTATTCATGAAGCTTAGCTCTTTTGTGAAATTTTCGCGCTCCATTCTAAGCTCTTCTATAGATTCCTCTAATTCTTCATTTTTATTTTTTAATTCATTAATGAGCATTTCACTTTTTAATAATTGCTGCTCCTGCTCATTTATTTTATCCTGCAGCTTAGAAATTTGACTGTTCAAATATTCTCTGTCATTATCTCTTGCTAAAAGCTTTTCTCTGTATCTTTCCTTTTCTAAAATTGCTTCTGAAGATTTTTCTAACGTTTCTTCTTTTTCCTTTATTGCTGTTTCTTTTTCCTGTTTTAAACTTTGTATTTCTTCACATATTTCTTTTTTATATTCGTTAATTTCATCATTCAGCTTAATATATTTATCAACAATTACAAAAGAAGACAAAATTAATTTATCTATCTCATTAAATCTTTTATTTGAATTAGTAATTATATTAATTTGCTCGTTTATAATATTTTCTATGTTCTTAACATATTCCGGACTTTCATCTGTTCTTACATTATATTTTTTATCACCAATTACAATTTCAATTTTATTCATATGCAAACCCCTTTATATTTTTCTTTTGACATTCTGAATAATTTATGTTTAATTGTTATGAAACCTGCCACCAATTGAGGCATAGAATTTTATTTTAGTTATATTTATATTAATGTATACTACGCTTAATTTCAATAGTAAATAAAATTTTTTTAAGTCTCAGGGGAATGCATCAAATGAAATTACGATTTATTATGATAAATTTTGCATTGACTTATAAAAGCTTTGAAAATATCGGCAAATACAGAAAGCTTGTCATACATAACTTCAGGATGCCATTGAATGCCTAACGCAAATGTCAATTCCTCAGATTCAATGCATTCTATAATTCCGTCTTTTGCAAAAGCCGTCGGCCTGTACCCCTTAGCAGCTTCCTTAACACTCTGATGATGGTATGAGTTCGTTTTAAGTTCTTTAACCCTTAATATTTCATACAGTTTGGAGTCAGTGCAAATATCTACATTATGATATTCATAAGAACCGAACAAACTATAGCTATGGCTGTTAGCTTCCTTTATCTGGATGTTAATATCCTGATACAGCTTACCCCCGGCTGCTACATTCATAACCTGTGCCCCTCTACAGATACCTAATATGGGTATGTCTTTTTGTACTGCTTTACGATAGAGTTTAATTTCAAATTCATCCCTTACGCAGTCTAAATTACCTATCCCCTTAATTGGATCTTCACCATAGCAATGCGGGTTTACATCATTACCTCCGGTAAAAAAAATTCCGTCTGCCATTTCCAGATACTTTTCAATAATTTCATTGTCGTTTGTCATCTGGAACATAAATGGAATTCCCCCGTTGTCAGAAATCGCCCTTAAGTTCCATTCGTTTAACCGTTGATAATAATACCCGTTACTGTATTCACTATCTGTTGTTACTCCAATTACAGGCTTCATTGCATCCTCCATTTATTGTTTATAATATCTTCCGCTATGCTTTTTTCATCTAGTCCATTGGCCTTAAGCAGTTCTTCTACGCTTCCATGCTTTATAAATTCATCGGGAAGTGTTTTTAACAGAACATCCGCATCATCAGGAATAATTGTTTTTATTAAGGAAGCAACACCATATGAAGAACCTTCATCTATAATAACAGCCTTCTTGGTTTTGCTGACTGATGCATTAAGCAAATCAAAATCCAGTGGTTTAATGAAACGAAGATTAACTACTTCTGCATCAATATTTTGTTTTTCTAATATTTCGCTTACCTTAACCGCTGTTTCCACCATTCTGCCTGAACAGACAATTGTTATGTCACTGCCTTCCTTAACGACTACGCCCTTGCCTTTTTCAATCGGTGAATTGCTGTTGTTGATGATTGATGATGAATTGCCTCTCGGATACCTTACTACGACAGGACCATCATATTCATTTATTGCATACGCAAGCATATTTTCAAATTCGACATAATCAGAAGGAGCCATTACGGTCATGTTTGGTATCTGACTTAAAAACCCCTCATCAAAAACACCATGATGAGTTTCGCCGTCATCTCCAACAAGTCCTGCCCTGTCAACAGCAAACACAACATGAAGATTTTGAAGCGCTACATCATGTATTATCTGATCGTATGCTCTCTGTAAGAAGGATGAATAAACTGCTACCACCGGAACCATCTCATTCGATGCAAGCCCGGCGGCCATGGTAACAGCATGCTGTTCCGCAATACCTGCATCAAAGATTCTGTCCGGGTATATTTTTGCAAATTCCTTTAACCCAGTACCATCTGTCATCGCTGCTGTTATGGCCACCACATTTTTATTTCCTTCAGCTATTTCACATAGCTTCCTGCCAAACACTTTCGAGTACGTAGGCACTTCCGATTTTTTCAAGTTTTCTCCCGTTATAACATCAAAAGGAGATACTCCGTGATATTCGTCAGGTCTTGTTTCGGCATATTTGTAACCCTTGCCCTTCTTGGTCATTACATGCATTATAAGTGGTCCGTCTATGTTTTTTGCCGCTTTAAATGATTCTAACAGTTCCTCGGTATTATGCCCATCAATCGGTCCCATGTAAGTAAGACCTAATTCTTCGAACAGCATTCCCGGAATGAACATTTTTTTGATTCCATCCTTGGTTCTTTTTAAAAAGGATTTAATTGTTTTTCCCACTACAGGCATATCATTTAAAAGCTTTTCAATATCCTTTTTAGTAGACAAGTATCTTGAGCTGGTTCTTATAACGCTGAGATAATGTGACATACCTCCAACGTTCGGAGATATGGACATTTCATTGTCATTAAGTACGATTATAAGTTTGGTATTGCTTCTGCCTAAATCATTCAGTGCCTCAAATGCCATGCCGCCCGTAAGAGCACCGTCACCTATTACGGCAACAACCTCATATTTTTCTTTTTTTAAATCCCGTGCTCTTGCAATTCCCATTGCAGCAGAAATAGAAGTACTGCTGTGCCCTGTGTCAAAAACATCATAGCAGCTTTCACTGCGTTTGGGAAAACCGCTCAAACCGTTATATTGCCTCAATGTTGGCATTTTTTCTTTTCTTCCCGTAATTATTTTATGAATATAGGACTGATGACCTACGTCCCATATAATTTTATCACTAGGTGTATTAAATGAATAATGCAGAGCAACTGTCAGCTCCACCACCCCTAAATTAGAAGCTAAATGTCCTCCTGTCTTTGAAACAGATTCTATTATGTATTGTCTTAATTCGTTGTTTAATATATTTAATTCTTCATTGTTTAATTTCCTTAAATCCTCGGGAAAATTAATACTATCCAATAATTTCATTATTTCCTCTCAATATTAAATTGTTTTATTTAATAGCATACGCACTCATAATTATATATTGCTTACATAAATATGTCAAAACGAATTATTCATATTAATTTTTATGCCCTTATAAAAAATATACTGTACATTTTCGATTTAATATTGTATCATATTTAGTATATTTATATCAAATAGTGTAACACAATAAAAATGAATAAGTTGTCAACCCTTGTTGTTTTAAATAATTAATAATAGGGTAAACTTAAAACAACATAACAAGAATAAGCAGATGACCCAAATCTTTGATTTGGTGTCAGTCGCTTATACTGTAAGTGAAATAAAATATTTGGAGGATGATTATGAGCAAAAAGTGGGTTTATTTGTTTAAAGAAGGTAATGCTTCTCAAAAATATCTGTTGGGCGGAAAAGGTGCTAACCTTTGTGAAATGACTAATATAGGCCTTCCTGTACCTCCGGGATTAACAGTTACGACAGAAGCATGTACTGAATTTTATGAGCAAGGAAAAAAATTAACAGGTGAAATAATTAATCAAATTAAAGCTAATTTATCAATTCTTGAAGAACAAACAGAAAAAAAATTTGGTGATGTAAACAATCCTTTATTAGTATCGGTTCGTTCCGGAGCTGCATTTTCAATGCCCGGTATGATGGACACAATATTAAACCTTGGACTGAATGATAACACAGTTGAAGGAATGGCAAATAAAACCGGAAATAAAAGATTTGCATACGACAGTTATAGAAGATTCATCCAAATGTTTGGTGACGTGGTTTTAGAGATTCCAAAGGTAAAATTCGATAATGCTCTTGAAAATGCAAAAGAAGAAAAGGGATATAAATTCGATACAGAGCTTACGGCAGACGACTTAAAAATTCTGGTTGATGAATTCAAAGAAATATATAAGAAAGAAACAAAGACAGAATTCCCGCAAGAACCGGAAAACCAGCTGTTGATGGCAGTTGAAGCAGTATTCAGATCATGGAATAACCAAAGAGCAATTACATACAGAAATTTATATGACATACCTCACAACTTGGGAACAGCAGTAAACGTACAATCAATGGTTTTTGGCAACATGGGAGATACATCCGGTACAGGTGTTGCATTTACGAGAAATCCATCAACCGGAGAAAAGAAAGTATTTGGCGAGTTCCTGATTAATGCTCAAGGCGAAGATGTTGTTGCAGGTATAAGAACTCCGTTGTCAATAGATAAACTAAATGAAGTAATGCCTGAAATATATAAGCAATTCATAGAAGCTGCACATACTCTTGAACAACACTACAAGGATATGCAGGATATAGAATTTACAATAGAAGAAGGTAAACTGTACTTCCTTCAGACACGTAACGGAAAAAGAACGGCAGATGCAGCATTAAGGGCTGCCGTAGAAATGGTTGAAGAAGGTCTTATAACTAAAAAAGAAGCCGTTATGAGAGTTGATCCAAGATCATTAGATCAATTACTGCATCCTAAATTTGATCAGGCAGATCTTGAAAAATCAGTACCTATAGCAAAAGGACTTCCTGCATCACCGGGAGCAGCCACAGGAAAAATTTACTTTACTGCAGATGAAGCTGTTGCGGCAGTTCAAAGAGGCGAGGATGCAATCTTGGTCAGAAAGGAAACCTCACCGGAAGATATCGAAGGTATGAATATGGCTAAGGGTATCCTTACTTCAAGAGGAGGTATGACATCACATGCAGCTGTTGTGGCAAGAGGAATGGGTAAGTGCTGTGTTGCAGGATGTGAGTCAATCAACGTTAATGAAGCAAGTAAGATAATGACCGTAAAGGGTGAAACATATACAGAAGGCGACTATATTTCACTTGACGGAAGCACAGGAAGCGTATATAAAGGAAAAATAAAAACAGTTGAAGCAAATATATCAGGAAACTTCAGTAAATTAATGGAATGGGCAGATGGTTTCAGACAGCTTGGTATAAGAACTAATGCAGACACTCCTAAGGATTCTGAGGTTGCGGTAAAATTTGGTTCTGAAGGTATTGGTCTTTGCAGAACTGAGCATATGTTCTTTGAAGAAAGCCGTATTTTCTCTGTACGTAAAATGATAATTTCTGATAATGTAGAGCAAAGAGAAAAAGCTTTAGCTGAAATATTGCCAATGCAGAAAAACGACTTCAAAGGAATTTTCAAGGTGATGGGAATTCGTCCTGTTACAATAAGATTGCTGGATCCTCCGTTGCATGAATTTATTCCTACAAATGAAGAAGATATAGCTGACCTCGCTAAAGATATGAATGTATCATTAACGAAATTAAAAGATACAATCAACGGATTACATGAATTTAATCCAATGCTTGGACACAGAGGATGCCGTCTCGCAATATCATATCCTGAAATAGCAAGAATGCAGACAAGGGCAATAATTGAAGCTGCAATTGAAGTTTCAAGAGAAGAAAACATTAATATAGTGCCGGAAATAATGGTTCCTCTTGTTGGTAAAAAAGAAGAATTAAGTATATTAAGAAAGCTTATCATCGAGGTTGCCGAGGAAACCAAAAAAGGATTAAATTCCGATCTTCAGTACCTTGTTGGAACAATGATAGAAATACCAAGAGCATGTATAACTGCAGATGAAGTTGCAGAATATGCAGACTTCTTCTCATTCGGTACCAATGACTTAACACAAATGACATTTGGTTATTCAAGAGACGATGCAGGCAAATTCCTGGAGGATTACAAGGATGCAGGCATACTTGAACAAGATCCGTTCCAATCAATAGATCAGGTAGGTGTAGGTAAATTAGTGGAAACAGCAGTTAAGCTTGGAAGAGGTGCAAAGGAGCATCTTCACCTTGGAGTTTGCGGAGAGCACGGCGGAGACCCTGCTTCCATAGAATTCTTCCACAAAACAGGACTTGACTATGTATCATGCTCACCGTTCAGAGTACCGGTAGCAAGATTATCAGCAGCACAGGCAGCAATTATCAACAAGACCCAATCGAAAGACGGTTCAAATGATACTGGTCAGAAGTAAAAAGGCCTTATATACCAAGAGGTTGAAAGATTTATGATAAAATAAAGCAAGGGTATTATCTCTTAGTGATTTAAGATATAATACCCTGTTTTTTTGCTTTTTAATTTATATAAACATAGGTTTTATAAAGCTATTATGGAGCACTTTTATGGAACACAAATTTGAAAAATTAAAGTTGACGAAGAATATTTATTATGATAATATTT
>DCYG01000003.1:18342-31196 GCA_002331025.1 Firmicutes bacterium UBA2116
AAATATTATCATAATAAATATGAGGTGATAAAATGAAAAGTACAGAGTATTGTAATGAAATAAGTGAATTACTCCAAATTATTAATTCAAAAGTTACGAAAAAATTAAATCAGAGCTTTTCAGGGCAAAACCTCACTGCCCCATCTATTAATATATTATTACTACTAAATACTCAAGGAGCTATGAGAGTAAGCGATATAGCAGCAACTCTGAATATGGTAGATAGCAATGTCTCAGCAATCTGCTCCAGGTTGGAAAAGATGAAGTATATCGAGCGGATAAGGCAAAAAGAAGATCATAGGGTTGTAATGATTAATTTAACACAAACAGCAATTGGTAAGATGGATGAGATTAATTCTAATTTAAATAAATTTCAACAGGATATTGTAAAAAATGTATCGGAAAAAGATCTGCATCAAATAGTAGTTGCACTTAAAAAGTTAAATAATTTGTTTGACCTATAGGAGGGAGATGCCCAGTTTATGAAAACAATACTTGTAACCGGGGGAACAGATGGCATAGGAAAAGGTCTTGCTATGGATTTATTAAAGAAGGGTAATCGTGTAATTGTTTTGGGTAGTAGTTTAAAAAAGGGCTTAGATTTTTGTAGTGAAGCTAAACAATTTACTGATGAAAATAAGGTCATTTTTCTTCAAGCAAATTTAAGTTTAGTAAGTGAAAATAAGCGAATTATAGAGGAGATAAAAAGGAATTATGACGAATTGGATGCATTAGTATTATGTGCTCAGTCTCAGAAATATAGTACAATATATAAAGAAACAGACGAAGGATTTGAATTTTCTTTTGCGCTGTATTATTTAAGTCGGTATGTTCTAAGTTATGGCTTAAAGACTATTTTAGAGAAAGCAAAAGCTCCCATTATTATTAACGTTTGTGCGCCAGGTACAAAGGGTTCTGTTAAGTGGGATAATTTACAATACAAAAATAAATATAACAGTATTAAGGCAATTATGCATGGCAGTAGACTAAATGATTTACTGGGTGTAAGCTTTGTAGAAAATTATCCGAATAGAAAGATAAAGTATGTTTTATTTAATCCTGTAGCAGTTCAAACTAAGGGGGCTACACAAGCATATGAGCAGCCTGCTATTAGATTTTTAGTTAATAAAATCTTTAAATTAATTGGAAAACCAGTAAACGAAGCAATAAAGCCGATACTGGAATTGATGGAAAGACCACCAAACCTAAATTTATCTGCATATAAACAGAAAAAGGTAGTAAGTCTTACTATGGAAACTTTTAATAAAGATTACGCAGAAAGGCTATTTAAGTTAACTGAGGATTTACTATTATTAGTCGAGATTATTCCTTAAAGGTGTTCCAGAATAGTGAAAAATAGTAATTGGTCTATTTTGATAGCAGCCGCCACAGGAGACTATCCTGTGCGATTGCTCTTTATCTCGCCCTTGGTAAATGAACTTTGATCAATAAACAATAAAATTCCTGTAGCTTTGTTTTGATTCGCCTACAGGAGCGAATGCTTATACTGTCCGATAGATTAAACCCAGAACGCCCATCTTACATCGAACATATCAATAAATCTAACAACACATGGACTGTACTCCGTAGACTGCATTGGTTCAATGGTAACACTGCCATTTTGCATTGTAGCGTATGCCTTTTGCAGCGCTGCTTCATTATCAAATTGAACAGAAAGCTGATATCCTCCAGATTTTGAAATCCCATCATTATTTCCAAAATCGTTTAACATTAACAGTTCATTATGAATAATTATTTCAGCATGAACAACAAACAAATGACTTGAATCTTCAATCAAAGTTCTAACAGTAGCATTAAACACTCTTTTATACAGTTCTATCGCTTGGTTGCACTGTCCATTAAAGTAAATATGAGTCACTAACAATACTATCCCTCCTGAAGATTATATAAATTCGCTTTATCAGCGTAATTTTCATCAACCATCGTTTCAAGAATATTTTATGCGGTAGCATTTTTGAAATTTTACCATAATAAAGCAATTATCTCAAGGCTGAAATTATGAATATTTAGTAATAGCTTCTGTCAGCAGGTTGTGGTAAGTTGTGTTGCTGAGAACCGGATGCTTCTCAAATCAAGCGAAAGGAGACAGCCATGCAATACGATGAAATATTGGAAATGGTCATTACCGAACTGACCGAGCGAGGCCACAAGCAGCAGCGCAGCGATAATCCCGAAGTCAATGAGCTGGCACTTCGGAGGATTGAACTCAGCGGGCAGGTGCAGGCAGAACGTGGAGAAATCCTCGGCGGCAGACCGCCCTACGAGATTCGTGAACTGACTTCTGAAATTCTGCGGCTGTTTATCTCACGGATTGAGGTAGGCGAAAAGGATACTAAATACTCTCGTACCGCTGAGCAGTCTATCCGTATCATCTATCGAGATGTGGTCATCATGGACAGTGTACAGCTTGTGGAAGAAAATATCGAGCAGGAAAATATAGCGTAAACAGCACAAGGCGGACAGTTCACGCTATCCGCCTTGTACAAAGAAATAACACCTTATTTTATGCTAAAACGGTAATATTGAAAATAAAGTTAAGTTAAAAACAGCTATTATGGAACACTTTTTTTTGTTTAATTACGGAACACTTTATGTTAGAATATTTGTATAAAATTTGATCAGGTTTGGATGAGATTGGTGTTGGCAGCTGAATTTATGGGTGTCAACACCTTATTTTTTTATTAAGAGCATTTTAAACACCTTTAGAAAATTATTATTGACTCTACCATAATGATATACTATAGAATTAAAATATGTTAATAATAAAAATGTTGGAGGTGGACCCATGTTTAACATTTATCACGTAAACCCCGGGATAGAGAGACTAATCCAGAGAATTGGGTAACTGAAATATGTTATCCGGTTACGAAATGATTCATTAAATTGATGTTATTACATGTATTACTAAAAAACAATAAAAAAGAAAGAAGGTATAAAAATGGTTACACCATATCTTGTATTTAGTGGTAACTGCAAAGAAGTTTTGGAGTTTTATCAAAAAGTGTTTGGAAGTGAAGCCGGAAGATCAATGCCATACGGTGAATATGTTCCGGATGGGGTTAAGATGACACCAACGGATTTAAGTACTTGGGTTTTACATGCTGAAATGAAAATCTGTGGAACAAATCTTTGGTTTGCCGATGAAATCAGATCTTTAGCAAAGGGAGATATAGTCAGGCTAACCGCAACAGTACCTATCCGTCAAGAAGCAGATGAAATATTTAATAAATTGAAAGATAACGGCGAGATTACTTTGCCACCAACAGAAACGTTTTACAGTACATTCCATGCGTCCTTGATAGACAAATTCGGTGTCCATTGGAACATCGTAGCGGAAGAAACACCCAATCAGAAATAATGAAGTGTTCCATAATATAAAAAATTAGATTGTTGGTATTTGATAGCGTGGGCTTAGGCGGCGCTGAAAGAAAATACAATTATGCATAGCAGTAAATAATAATATTAATAATAGCAAAAGTAAGAGAGTATTGATTAAAATTGAGTCAATACTCTTTTTGTTTCAATTTTTATTGATTATTTAAATTTAAGAAACAACCGTATGATTGAATAGCAGCATAAAATCTACAGACTTGAGGAAAAGTAGAAACTTGTGATATTGGGTTGAGTAAAATATTGGGAGGAGAAGATTGTAACTTCGAAAGAATTATATGATATTATTTTTAAAAGAAAGTCATTCAGGATTTATATTTAACATCAAAGAACATAGGAGTATTCTATTACTTTTCTGTTATTTCTTCAATACTGCCATCTGCCTCTGACTTGTTACTTATATAAATGACATTTGCCAAGTAAACTCCGCTAATCACCAATATCGTACCAATAATTTGAATTATAGTAAATTTTTCTTTTAATATAATTATTCCTGCTATTACCGTAACAATGGTAGAAATGCCTACAAAAGAGGCAGACTTATTTGTACCAATATATGATATCGCCAAGTTATAGAGAAGAAATGCAAGTACAGAACAGCCTACACCTAAATAGAGAACAGTTATAAGAAAATTAAGATTTGTAAATGGAAGAATAAAAAAATCTTTTAATGTGCCTGATTTTAAATTTTCAACAAGTGCGATGCCAGTAAAAGCAACTGTACCAAACGCAATCATTACATAGGTTTTCTCTGTACTTGTAAACTGATTTGCCTTTTCTGAAAATACAGAGTATAAACTGTATGAAGTTACTGCAAGGAACAGCATAATATAACCGACTGGATTGAATGTGACCTCGGCTCCTTTGGTTAATACAATTAAAATGATACCTATTGCTGAAATGCTAACACCCGTTACCTGTAATTTTGTAGGTATTTCTTTCAATAGAAGAGAAGAAAGTAATAGAGTTATAATTGGAATACACGCAATTATTGTACCGCTTTCAGAGGCGGAAGTTAAATTGATGCCAATGGTTTCACCAATAAAATATAAAACCGGTTGAAAGATTCCCACTAAAAAAAGAGGGGAAATTAATTTGTTCTTGAAATCCACCTTTAGGATGCCTGCAAGCATACATATATTAAAAAATAAAAAAGCAATAATAAACCTCCAACTTAACAGTGTCATTGGAGATATTGAATCTGTAATCCTTTTCGTAAAAAGGTAACTGAATCCAAATAACACTTCACAGAAAATAGCACTTAAGCTACCTGATAAAATTTTATTTTTTATTGGCAATACAATCTACCTACCTTTCAAAATCTAGACAGTAATTAATTTTATCCTATGTTAAATTTCAGAGTAACCATAAATTCATTAATTTTAGTAAATATTAATTTCTGAGTCATGATCATAAATTGATTATAGAATATTCATAATTTAATAAATGAATAAACTTATACATATCATCGGTTGAAATGAAAACAGTCTTTGAATTATCATTGGCATGAAAGCTCATAAATTTTTCTGATAACATTTCTTTATCAAGGCATACCTTAATATCATGTTCTGTATTATTCAATATACCAAATAATGATACGACACCAGGAGGCAGCAACATTTTTTCCATTAGTTTTTCAGTTGAAGCAAACTGCATACCTTTTTCATCAATGAGCTCACCAAGTTTCTTCATATCCAAGCGCTTTGCATCATCCATAATGACTAAATAATATGCACTCTTTTTACGATTACATAAAAATAACGTCTTCGTTCGAACACCTTCTTTGCCTTCTATATATCTGTCTGCTTCCTCAGTTGTCAATGCTGGTGGGTGTTCAATAAGTTCATAAGAAATATTCAATTTTTTTAAAGCTTCATAAACGATTTGGCACTGCTCCATGTTTTAGATCCTCCCAAAATTATTTGATATTGCATTTTTTATATAATAAGACTAAACTATATAGTATATATATAGTCAATAGGTTTTTAGACAAAATTATTATAAAATATATCAAGGATGATGCAATGAAGAATAAGAAGAACGACAGATATCACTATTTTACAACAGGAGAATTTGCTAAGCTATGCAACGTAAATAAACAGACACTTTTTCACTACGATAAAATCGGCTTCTTTTCTCCTGAAATCATAGCGGATAACGGCTATCGATATTATTCATATGAGCAACTCGAAGTTTTTGCCGGAATTTCTATCCTAAAAGAAATGGATATGTCTCTAAATGACATTAAAACATATCTTGAAAATAGAAATCCTCAAAATTTGTTTGAATTGCTTGAGAATAAACAAAAAGAGGCTGAAAAAAAGATAGAAAGGCTCACTTATCTTAAGAAATATCTTGCTGCTAAATCTGAAATTGTACTTGAGAGTATGAAGGCTTGTGAAGGTTTCATTTCTTATGCTACTTTACCAGAAGAGTATTATATTTTTTCGGAGTACCATGGGAATCCTGAAATCGGCGAGATAACTACTGCGTTTATTGAGCATATGAATTATTGTCACAGTCTTGAAATATACAGTCCTTACCCAGTAAGCGGCATCATAAGAACTGATAACATCCCCGGTCCTGAGGTTTACGGATATGCTCAGATTTATACCAGAATTCTTGAAAAAAAAAACCATCCGCATATTTCTATAAAGCCTGCTGGTATTTATGCAGTTGTTTACCACAAAGGCGGATTCCGCAGTGCACATAACAGCTATCAAAAACTTGTAGAAGATGTAAGAAGTAAAGGTTATAAGTTAGGAGATTTTTTTTACGAAGATACCATGCTTGATGAACTGGCAATGCATGGTTATAATAACTATACATTAAGAATATCAGTACAATGTATTGATCCCCGAACCATTTGAGACGGAACCTTTTGATATACATATGGAATATTTGATTTGATAAGTTTTGCAGATACGCTTTAAAAAACTTCGCACAAAAGGAAATGTTTAACCTGATTTATTTGTTATACTGAAATCACCACGTGGAAAGGAGAGTGCTCATGCATACATCAGACATCATAAAATCCGGTATTATATATATTGAGCAAAATTTGAAAACTGACATCACCGCCGAGGAACTTGCGAACATGGCGGGTTATTCCGTATGGCATTATCATCGTCTGTTTGTACAGTCAACGGGAATGTCCGTATCTGCCTATATCGGCAAGCTGCGGCTTAACCGGGCATTGAATGAAATAGCCGGCGGTCGTCGTGCCATTGATGTGGCTTTGGAATATGGTTTTGATACCTATGCCGGATTTTACAAGGCATTTGTGCGAATGTACGGCGGCTCTCCGAAAAATTATCTGTCTAAATCGGAGGTTTCAGTTATGTTTACAGAAAAAGAATTGCGGGAAATTCTTGCAAATTGGGACGTACGGCAGGATGTGCCGATACTTGATGTTTACACAATGGATAGTACAAAGGTTTCAGGAAATGTGTGGTCGGTAGGAGAGGATTATATCCTTAAAGCAGGCAGCCGTGAAAGGATGCTAACTAATATGAAGGTGGCAAAAGCACTTGCAGCGCAGGGATTCGTGGCGTCAACGCCTGTTCTTTCCAAATCCGGCGTTGAATATCTGGATAGAGGTAAAATCATTGTATTGACACGGGGCATCAAAGGTAATCCCCTCTCTAAATCAGTCCGTTTCGGTGAAAGCCGCCGGGAGTTCGGAAAAAAATACGGAGAGAGTATAGCACGGCTTCATAAGGCATTGACCGTGATTGAATCGGAAATACAACCAAATGAACAAAATCTATACACTCATGTCACCGAACGGGCATTATTAGAGGTCAGGAAACAAAATATACAATTCAATATGGGATTACCGGATACATTTTTTGAAGATTATATCAATAATTTCGGCATTTTGTTTGATAAGCTTCCGAAACAGTTGATTCACCGCGATCCGAATCCTTCCAACATTCTGTTTGATGGCGGTGAAGTGACAGGATTTATTGATTTTGATCTGAGTGAGCGTAATGTCCGCTTGTGGGATCCTTGTTATTGTGCTACAGGGATATTGAGTGAATGGCGCGGAGTTGACCATATATATGAAAAATGGCTTGATATTCTGGAAGGCATCATACGCGGATATGATAATGTGAATCCCCTGATGTTTGAAGAAAAGCAAGCGATATTTTATGTGATTTGTTCAATTCAAATGATTTGCACAGCATACTTTGAAGGTGTACCCGCGTATAAAGAATTAGCAAAACAGAGCAGAGAGATGTTGAAATTCATTTGGGAGAATGAAATGCATATCCGGAAGGTTTTGGCACGAGCGGTACAGATTGAGGGAGATTAGCAAATGAGAATAAAATAATCATTGTTATACAATTGAAAGTATAAAGGGTATTTAACTCAAAAGTCGAGCTGAATACCCTTCTTATATTTTACACTATTTTATTTATTTGTACTCTCGTGCTTTTTGTTGACTGCTTCACATATTCTTTTAAGTCCTTCTTCCACCAGCGAAAGTGGGCATGCAAGGTTCAATCGGATAAAACCGTCAGAATTATCTACAAACATATTGCCGCCTTCTAACAGAACTCCCGATTCATATGCGAAAAACATAGGCAAGTCCTCATCCTTGTCAAAGTAAGCACCTAAATCCACCCATGCCAAATAGGTTGCTTCCGATATTTTGTATTTTGCTTTTGGCAGATTTTTCGAAAGATACTCCCCTGTGAATCTGAAATTTTCATCCAGGTATGCACGCAATTCCTCCAGCCAGATTCCACCTTTTTCATATACTGCCTGAGCAGCTGCAATACTTAAAGGATTATCAAAATTGTAATGCCTGTTAAGCCAAATTTCTCTTAAATCTTCATCTCTGATAATAATATGTGAAAGCATCAGCCCGGCCATATTAAATGTCTTGCTTGGCGCCATACATGTAATCATTCTTTTATAATCCGGCATAACCTTCCCTAGTGGAATGTGTGTTTGATTAAGGCGAAGCAAATCACAATGAATTTCATCGGAAATAACCCATAGATTATGCTTTTCTATGATTTCTCCGACCTTTTTCAGTTCATCCTCTTTCCATACACGTCCGGTAGGGTTGTGTGGATTGCAAAAAATGAAGAGCGTCGTCTTTTCATCGGAAGCCTTTTTTTCCAAATCTTCAAAATCTATGGTATAATGTCCATCCTCATTAATAAGATCTGAGCATACATATTCTCTGCTGTTATGATCAGCCGCATACTTGAAATATGCGTATGAGGGTGTTAAAAACAGCACCCTTTCATCTTTTTTACAAATATAATCCACTAACTCAAACAATGCCGGTATGATGCCGTTTGACATAACAAGCTGGTTTTTATCAAACGTCCATCCGTAACGCTTCTCACACCAATTTGCAAATGCTTCATAATAGCTGTTTTCAAATACTCTGGTATATCCAAAGATACGTTTATCCAGACGTTCTTTAATAGCATCGATTATAACGTCCGGAGTTGCAAATTCCATATCTGCAACCCACATCCTTATAAATTCTTCATCCTTGTAAGGAAATGTCATCGTATCGTCTGCATGAAAGATATAGCTGCGAAACCCGTCAGTATTCATAGCATTTGTATGACGGCGGTCAATAATTTCATCAAAATTGTACATATTATCCTCCTTTAATTTAGGGACATTCCTCCTATCCCTCAAAGACTATCACCCTCAAAAAGAGGTGTGTCCACTTTCCTCTTTATCCTATTTTATCAATCATAACTTCTAATGTCAAAACTAACAAAGTTTCCTAAAAGTAGATTTTTTTATTATTTTTTTTATTTAGAATAGATTTTTTCCTTTTTGTATGCTAAAATTCTTGTATATAATAAAAAACAGCCGAATCTTAAACTTTTATATATTTTTACGAAACTTTTTATACGAGGTGGGCATGATGTCTGAAATTAATATACATATTGGCAAACAAATCAGAACTTTTAGAAAAATACGAAAATTAACACTAAGTGAATTGTCCGATATACTTCATAAAAGCAAATCGACAATTTCTAAATATGAAAGAGGAGAAATATCCGTCGATATAGAAACTATGTATGAAATTGCTGATGCACTGCGAATTCATGTAGAGCAATTGCTCTACTATCCTCGGAAACGCACCGTTATCTCTTCACAAAACAACAGTCCAGCCTTTTTCAGCGGAGTATCTCAATTTTACTCATATCTTTATGACGGGCGAAGTAACAACATTATTCGTTGCGTGTTCGACGTGCTGTCTGAGGCTGAAAATCATCAATACAAAATTATGATGTATATGAACTATAAGGATTTTGATAATTATCAGAATTGTGAAAATACGTATTGGGGATTTATTGAGCATTATGATGCACTTACCCGTATTTCCCTAAATAACAGGGACACACCTATGGAAAAGGCCAATGCTCAGATACTTGCGTCATATCTGGATTCCGACACCAAGTGGGGATTGTTTAACGGTTTTTCCTCCAGACCTATGATGCCCATTGCCATTAAAATGCTGTTTTCCAAAACCCGTCTGAAAGAGGATGCTGCCTTGATTAATCAACTCAAGGTTTCAAAAGATGATGTACGCTTATTGAAATTATACAATATGTTGTCTGCAACATAAAAAAATTGAAAAGAGGATATGTTATGGCTAGGAATAATGTTTATAAAATGATTTTTGCAAAAGTCTACCCGCTTTTAATTGCGAAGGCAGAGAAAAAAGGACGTACTAAGGAAGAAGTAGATGAAATTATACGCTGGCAGACAGGATACAGCCAGGAGGCGCTTCAAGAACATATAAAGAAAGAAACCGACTACGAAACTTTCTTTACCGAAGCTCCTCAGCCTAATCCTTCCCGCAATTTAATCAAGGGTGTGGTCTGCGGTATACGGGTTGAAAATATTGAAGAACCGATTATGCGAGAAATTCGCTACTTGGATAAAATGATTGACGAATTGGCAAAGGGCAAGACGATGGATAAGATTTTGCGGAAATGAAATATTGTTAATATAAAATTAATTTGATATAATAAATACAATAATTGAGGAAACAAAGACATACGTCTTTGTATGATTATGTATTTATTGTATCGGTGTGAATCAAGACGATAAGCGTCTTGCACTTATGATAGAATAAAAAAAATAATTAGTTGGAGGTTGCAATGGAACAATATTCAAGTAAGAAATTTTCATTGTTTGAATTTAATAATTTAGAAACTAGCGATGAAAAAAAATATGAATTAATTGATGGAATTGTTTTAATGTCCCCTCGACCGAATTATAAGCATCAGGAGGTAATGGGAAACTTATTTCTGCAATTAGGAATCTATTTTAAGGGAAAGAATTGTATGGTATTTACCGAAGCTGAAGTTGAATTTAATGATAATGTGTTAATTCCCGATATCTCAGTTATTTGTGGATTAGATGACAGTAATTTTCAAAGATATAAGAAAGCACCGGAAATTGTAATTGAAATTATAAGCCCAAGCAGCCAATATACAGACTCATTTACAAAACTTTATAAATACGAATTGTTTGGGGTCAAAGAATACTGGATAGCCAATCCTAAGACTGAAACTATAACGGTATATAATTTTGAAAACAGAACAATTACTGATTATCGTAAAAATGAAGCTTTAGTTTCTTCTGTTTTCGACGATTTAGTTATCAATGTATCTGATATATTTATATAATCTAAAGCAAGGGATTGAGTTTTTTACACAATCCCTTTTGCATAATTTGCATAAGATTTTTTGAAAATCTCTTTTTTCTTTTTAACTTTTTTAACTTCTTTTATTTCCATCCTCTGTCTTTTTTGAGAATTCTCTGATTTTGGAGCAACAGTAGTTATCAACATAGGATAAGGATTCTCATATACAACGGTAATAGATTTTTTAATTAATTTTTGAATGTTTGTTAAATATTCTTTTTCTTCGTATTCACAGAGTGAAATTGCCGTTCCACCATGACCTGCTCTGCCTGTACGACCTATTCTATGAACATAATTTTCCGGCATTTCAGGCAGATTATAATTAATCACATGTGACAATTCATCTATATCAATACCTCTGGCAGCTATGTCTGTTGCTACCAAAACTCTTATTGCCCTGCACTTGAAGTTATTCAAAGCTAACTGTCTCGCACCTTGTGATTTATCACCATGAATAGCTTGCGCTGTTATTTTATTAGCTATAAGATCTTTTACAACCTTGTCCGCCTCGTGTTTTGTTCTTGTAAAAACCAATGCTGAATTAATTTTAGTATCCTTTAAAAGATTCACTAATAATTTCTTTTTATTACCCTTGTCCGTAAAATAAATATATTGCTTAATATTATCAACAGTTGAAGAAACAGGTGTAACAACAACCTTTACATAATCAACTAAAATTGTATTCACAAGGTCTGTAATTTCTTTTGGCATAGTCGCCGAAAATAACAATGTCTGCCTTTTATTTGGCATAACATTGATTATTTTTTTAACATCATGTATGAAACCCATATCAAGCATTCTATCAGCTTCATCAAGTACAAACATTGATACGTTTTGCAGATTAACCTGTCTTTGATTTATTAAATCATTAAGTCTGCCGGGTGTAGCTATTAATACATCTACCCCTCGTCTCAGCATTTCTGTTTGCGGATTTTGCGAAACACCTCCAAATATTGATAAATATTTCAAATTAGTGTATCGACCGTATACTCTAAAGCTTTCTTCTATTTGAACTGCAAGCTCTCTGGTAGGAGTTAATATTAATGCTTTTATATAGTTTTTAGAGTTTTTAATTTTTTGTTCATATATTTTTTGTATTATAGGGATAGCAAATGCTGCTGTTTTTCCGGTTCCGGTCTGGGCACATCCAAGTACGTCCCTTCCTTTTAATACATGGGGTATAGCCTGTTCTTGTATAGATGTAGGGTTATCATATCCTTCATCTTTTAAAGCTTTATTTATTTCTTTTATTAAATTTAAATCTTCGAATTTCATATTCTCTCTCTTTCTGCATAAAAAAATCGGGTTTAGTTCCCGACTTTTAACGTTCATAGCTATAGTATTAATTATATTCTATTTACGTTAGTTGCTTGGTCGCCTTTATTGCCTTGGGTAATATCAAAGCTAACTGCCTGACCTTCTTCTAATGATTTGAATCCGTCACTTTGAATAGCTGAAAAATGCACAAATACATCTTTACCATTATCTGCTGTTATAAATCCAAATCCTTTTTCTGCGTTAAACCATTTTACTATACCTTTATTCATGAGGTACCTCCTAATATTTTATTTATACTCCATTGTAGTTAAAAAAAATTCACATATTTTTACAAATTATATATCAACAACATATATATAATCTCTAAAAACATGTGAAATCAATAAATACATCTGTAATACTTTATTAATATAACATATTAATTTAATTGAGTCAACAATTATTTAACTTGAGTTTCCGCAAAACA
>DCYG01000035.1:0-20025 GCA_002331025.1 Firmicutes bacterium UBA2116
GTTAGTCAATTCTTTTTATGTTTCTTAATGTTGGTTCAAAATTTAATAAAATAAATTGTATTCTCATATTATTGTGGTATACTGCATGATATAATACATATATCATACCATCGCCTCGGCAATGCAAGCGAGCTTGCGCTGCACTCGGCTCAGATATGATATAATTAAAAAAAATTTATATGAGGTGCGCCATGATAAGTAAAAGAGTTCAAGAAATGGTACCATCAGTTACATTGTCTCAGTCTGAAAAAATAGCACAATTAAAAAAACAGGGAATAAATGTAATTGGATTTAATATAGGAGAGCCGGATTTCAATACACCCGATAATATTATTAAAAAGGCGGAAGAAGCATATAGATTAGGGTATACAAAATATACTCCCGCATCGGGTTCGATTGAGCTAAGGGAAGAAATATGCAGAAAATTTGAAGAAGATTATAATTTGGATTATACCATAAAGGACGTAATTGTTTCAGCAGGAGCAAAGCAATCTCTTATAAATGCACTCATGGCAATAATCGATCCGGGAGATGAAGTGATAGTTCCGACCCCTTGCTGGATCAGCTACATAGAAATGATTAAGCTTACGGGCGGCATACCGGTATTGATTGAAATGGACGAAAATACGGGATATGATTTAGATGTTGATAAAATTAAAAATAAGATAACCAATAAAACAAAAGCAGTTTTGATAAACTCTCCAAATAATCCCACAGGTGCGGTTTATAAAAGAGATAGATTGGAAAAAATAGGTAATATGGCAGTTGAAAATGACTTTTATATTATATCCGACGAAATATACGAGAAATTAGTATACGATGGAGAAGTAAACTGCTGTACAGCATCCATATCCCCTGAAATAAAGGAAAAAACAATTACCATTAACGGTGTGTCTAAATCCTATGCCATGACCGGATGGAGGATAGGTTACGCTGTGGGACCGACACGCGTTATCAAGGCTATGAGTGACTATCAGGGGCATACAACCACCAGTCCTAATTCGCCTGCGCAATACGCTTCAATCGAAGCACTTTCAAATTCCGAAAAATTTGTTGAGGAAATGAGAAGAGAATTTGATAAAAGGAGAAAATTCATAGTAGAAAGATTAAATAGAATAGAGGGAATCAATTGTGTAATGCCAAAGGGTGCTTTTTATGTAATGATAAAGATAAATAAATTTTACGGAAAAAGCTATAATGGCTTTAGTATAAATAATCCGACGGATATGTGTGATTACCTGTTAAGTGAAAGCAAAATAGCCGTAGTAACGGGAGATGCATTTTTCGCTAAGGACAGTATAAGAATTTCCTATTCCAACTCCATAGAAAACATAAAGGAAGGTATGGATAGAATGGAAGAGGGATTAAAAAAGTTAAAATAAGAAAAAACTACATTTGCGTCATCCTGAGAGGTAGGTCATTCGCAACGAATTCCCAATGTATACGACCAAAGGGAGTAAATACATTGGTGAATGAGACTGGGGATCTCAGAACTTCAAAACCTGAGATTCCTCACTAACGTTCGGAATGACACAAGCATACGATATACGCTTATTCATAGCAATGGCAACGTCTGAAATATACTTTATCATCAATCTGAGGTGTTGAATAAACACCTTTTTTTGTTAGGAGAACCAGCTGCCGCTTAGATGATTAAGTTCTTTTTCATCCTTATAAAGCATAACATTAGTATTATGTAGAAAATTAACTAATCATGTCATGATTAGCAACAACAAAAATATAATATATAAAAGAAAACGATATTTTAGCTTGACATATCGAATACCTCATTATATAATTTACATATAACTAATCAATTGATGAGTAGGAGGGTTCGTCTTGGAAATTAAAAAACCGGTAATAGCAATTCTTGGTGCCACGGGTGCCGTAGGAATACAAATGCTTGAAGTAATGGAAGAAAGAAACTTTGAGATAGAAGATTTAAAATTGTTGGCTCATATCAGTGATGCAGGAAAGGAATACGTTTTTAAAGGAAAAAAATATATAGTTGAAGAAGCCGTTGAAAGTTCATTTGAAAATGTGGATATTACGATGGTTGCTGTTGAAGGTGATATAAGTAAAAAATTTATGCCGCATATTACAGCAAGCGGTTCTGTTGCAATAGATAACAGCAGCGCTTTCAGATTAAATGATGATGTACCCTTAGTAATACCTGAGATTAACCCGGATGATATCAAATTGCATAAAGGGATAATAGCTAATCCAAACTGTTCTACAATAATCGGGTTAGTGGCAGTAAACGAAATTTACAAGCATGCAGGTATAAAGAGGATGGTTGTTTCTACTTATCAGGCAGTATCCGGTGCAGGAGTACTCGGTATAAATGAGTTAAAAAGGCAGACGGAGGATGTCTTGGGCGACAGAGATACAACAAGCAAGGTATTTCAACATGAAATAGCATTTAATATAATACCTCATATAGACAGTTTTGAAGAAAACGGTTATACAAAAGAAGAAATGAAAATGTACAATGAGGGCAGGAAAATACTTCATGATAACAACATCGGAATTTCATGCACCTGTGCAAGAGTTCCTGTATTCAGAAGCCACTCTGAGTCCATAACATTAGAGACAGAAAAACCCATAAGTGTTGAAGAAGTGAAAGAGCTTCTTTCTAAAGCACAAGGTGTTAAGTTAGTGGATGATCCTAAAAATAATTTATACCCGATGCCGATAGATACAGCCGGGCAGGATTTAATATATGTGGGCAGAATACGAAAGGATTTCAGTAAAAACAATTCAATAAACCTATGGTGCTGTGGAGACCAGATAAGAAAAGGTGCGGCAACAAATGCTGTTCAAATAGCTGAATTATTGGTTAAAACCTTGTAATAAGGACCGTTGGAGGTATCTATGCGCATATTGGTGCAAAAATTCGGAGGTACATCTGTAGCTACTAAAGATTCAAGAAATTATGTTTATAAAAAAATTGAGGATGCCATTAATAATGATTATTCACTAATCGTTGTTGTATCGGCAATGGGGAGAAACGGTGACCCCTATGCTACTGACACACTTTTAAACCTCTTAAAAAATGAATATCCTTCAGTAAATAAAAGGGAATTAGATGTTATTTTCAGCTGCGGAGAAAATATATCAGGTACTGTTATTACTTCCAATCTACAAAAGAGAGGATATAAATCGGTTTATTTAACAGGAGCTCAGGCAGGCATAATAACAGATGATAATTATACGGATGCAAAAATAATAAGAATTGAAAATGAAAATATAATTTCATTATTAAGAGACGGATATACAGTAGTTGTAGGCGGAGGTCAAGGTATATCGGAAAGAGGAGATACGACAAGCTTGGGAAGAGGGGGCAGTGACACGACTGCTTGTGCTCTAGGAGTTTCTGTGGAAGCGGAGGAAATTGATATTTTTACGGATGTGGAAGGTATTATGACAGCAGATCCAAGGATAGTTGAGGATGCGATTTTATTAGATGAAATAAGTTATGAGGACTGTTGTAATTTAGCTAATATGGGAGCTAAGGTAATACATCCGAGAGCAGTTGAGGTGACAATGACTGACCCTGAAATTAAATTATACGTCAAATCTACATTCAGCGACCATCCCGGCACTTTGATAGGTGCAGATAAAGAGGAGTTCAAGGATATTTTGAACTTAACCGGCATTGCAGGTACAGGAAGTATAAATTATAGTAACGGAACTGAAAGTATTGAAGCTTGTGAAATCAGCTTAGTAGGAAATAATTTCTTGAATTATCCTGAATTCGAAGAAGAACTGAGAAATAAATTAACTTCGGAAAAAATTGATATATACAAAATATCCGCAAATGACAGATATATCTCTTTTGTAATTGATAATAGGCATTACACAAAGGCAATAAAATTGATGCATTGCTATGTAGTGAAGCAGCTTAATCAACTGTTAGATTATAGTATTTAAGTGGAGGACCGGCATGAAGACGTATGACGTAGTTATATTAGGCGGTGGAATAATAGGTTTATCATGTGCTTATTATTTATCGCTTAAAAATAAAAAAGTCGCTTTAGTAGAAAAGAATCAAATAGGAGACGGTTCATCCGGTGCTTGCGATGACATGATATTATTGCAGTCAAAGAAACCGGGCAAGAACTTAGAGCTTGCTATAGAAAGCTTAAATCTATACAAGGGATTATCAAAGGATTTGGATTATGATATAGGATTTCACAGCAGAGGCGGAATGATTCTTATTGACAACGAAGATCATATGTCATTTATGGAGAACTATGTAAGGCAGCAAAAGAATTACGGCCTTAATATTGAACTGCTTGATAAGAAAGATGTTAAGAAACATCATCCGCATGTTAAGGATGGCATTATTGCTTCCACACACGGCACGGAGGATTCACAGGTATATCCTCTGTATGTAATGAGGGCGTTTTTATCTAAAGCATTAAAAGCCGGAATGGACATTTATAAAAAAACTTATCCAACAGAGCTGAAAAAGAAATCAGACTATTGGGTTGTAAAACTGGAAAACGATTTAGAACTTGAAACCGAAAATATTATCAATGCAGCAGGTGCATGGTGTTCAGAGATTGGAAAATTAATAGGAATAGATATCCCCATAACATCAAAAAAAGGTCAGATTATTATTACGGAAAGTATTCCTCAGCTTGGAAAAGAAAATATATGGAGTGCTGATTATATAATTTCAAAATTAAATCCGGAGCTTGTCAACTACAATGAAAGATATAAAGAGCTTGGTATCGGACTTTCGTGTTCGCAGGCAAGCAGCGGAAATTATTTGATCGGAAGCACAAGGGAAAAGGGTAATTATAACAAAGGTACCGATACGGAAGTAATTGAAATTTTAGTAAATCAGGCAGTCGATTTTTTCCCAATATTTAAAAATGTACATATTATAAGAACTTTTGCCGGCTTCAGACCGGCATGTGAAGATGGTAAACCGATTATATCTGAAGTGAAAGGACATGAAGGCTATTATATTGCCTCAGGGCATGAAGGCGATGGTATAGCAATGGCACCTATAACCGGCAAACTTATTTCCCAAATGATTTGCAGAGAAAAAACTGCAATTGATGTAGATGAACTTAATTTTGAAAGATTTATTTAAATCTCAGGTCGCTGAAAAAGAACATTTTCAACAGCCTGTCAAATAAAAAAAGGAGGATATTATGAGTTTAGGAGTTGCTATTTGGATTATTACTTTTGTAATGTGCGGTGCATTCATGTGGATATCTCTAAAATTTAAAGGTCAGGCAGAACTTAGCTTTTCAAACTATGCTATCGGCGGAAAATCCTTTCCGATGTACCTTATTTTCTTCACACAGTTTGCAACAATAATGGGTGTAGGTAATTTTGTAGGTCACGCAGGCAACGGATATAGTGTTGGCTTATCATGGATGGCATTTATTCTTGGTGAACAGGGATCGAAAATTATATTTGCTTTATTCATAGCGGGCTTTGCAGGTAAATTTACTTACAACACGTTCCCCGAATTGCTGGACGACTTAATCACCAAGGATAAGACTACAAGAGCATTGGCAGGTGTATTGGCATCATCAATTATGATTGCTTGGGTTGGCGGACAGGGTAAAGCATTGGGAAGTATATTCAGTGTTGTTACCGGAGTTGATTCGCTACCGATTATACTTTTTTTCTCGACGGTGTTTATTATTTATACTACGCTGGGCGGTATATACTCTGTTGTATGGACTGACTTATTACAAGGTGTACTCGTATTGATATTCGGTACCATATTTTACATTTATGCATTTAAAGAAGTTAACTTTTCAGTCGGAGAAATAGGCATCAGATTAGAAGCATTGGGCAAAGCTGAAATGTGGGAATTCGGTATTTCTGATCCTATGAGGATAATTAACATGATAGTAACAGGCACAATAGGTATATTGGTTGCTCAGATTTACTGGCAGAGGTGTTTTTCTGCAAATAATCCTAAGACAGCAAAAAACGGATTGCTTTACAGCGGTATTATTGCAATATTAGCTGTTATGCTGACAGCATTTGTCGGTATGATTATTTACACTATTAATCAGGATCTGGCACCCGGGGATGCAATGGCGTGGTTTATGATGAACAGAATACCTGTGGTAATTGCAGGTATGATATTTGCTCTTGTTTTAGCAGCAGGTATGTCATCCGCAGATTCAAACTTAAACTCTGCCTCCATATTAATTACGAATGACTTAATTAAACCTTTCAAACCGGATGCAACAGATGCTCAATTGGTTAAGTACGCTAAATGGCTTACTGTAGTTATAGGAGTATTTGCGGCATTAGGTGCAATTTATGCAAGCTCAATTTTAGATTTGTTCTCAAAAGCTTACTCAATGGCAGGTGCCGGACTGGTACCTTTGCTTGTAATAGGTTTGTTGTGGAAGGAAAGCCCAGAAGCACATGAAGCAGGCAAGAAAAACAGCAAGGTTACTCCTTGGGGTGCAAGAGTCAGTATAGTTGCAGGTGCCGTATTAAGTCAAATAAATGCACTTGGGGCAAACAAGGTTCTGATAGCCCTTGCTGTGGCATCCATATTGCTTGTGGTAGTTTCATTGGCAACTAAGAAGAAAAGTGAAGAAGCTGTATAAATTGTAAAAAATATGAAATGTTTAGGGGTTTGCTGTTGTAATAACACGTTCCTTATGAGATAATAGAGCATATTATTAATCACTAAAGAGGTGTAATTATGAGGCAAATCCTTGACTTGATAGAAATTGAAGTATTGAAAATTATAGAAGAAGAAAACAAACCTATCGGTACCTGGGCTATTGAAAATATATTAAGAGAAAGAAATATTGAGGTCAGCACTGCAACTGTCGGCAGGATTTTATCTAAATTAGAAAGCAGCGACTTTTTGGAAAAGTATAAGAACGAAGGAAGAATAATTACGACAGAAGGTCAGCTGGCATTAAAGAAAGCCGAAACAATCAATATTATTAATTATCATCAGGAAAAATTAGATAAGATAATATCTACAGAGGTCCTAGAGAACTTTATTATGGTTATTCAGGCGAGAAAAGCCATTGAAAGGGAAACTACGAGGCTTGCAACCAGATATATATCTAAGGAGGATTTAAATAAATTAAAAAAAATTGTAGAGAGGCAAAATGAAAGAGCAAAAAGTGGTGACAGTATAGCAGACGAGGACCTTGAATTTCACAGAACAATAGCAAAAGCATCGGGAAATTCAATCTTAGAAGCAATGTACAATATAATTGCCACGTTTAAACAGCAATCAAAGCTTTTCGAAAATTTAAGAAGACAGATTAATTCTCCTTACACTTCCTCCCACGAGAAAATTTACAACGCTATAAAAAACAATGATGAGAATGAAGCGGAGAGATTAATGGCGGAGCATATGGATAATCTTATGGAGGATGTATTGACATATTGGCACAAGTATAGCAGCAGAGATAAATAATTATCAATAAGGAAGTGGCTCAATGAGTAAAATAATTTGCAGATGCGAGGAAATAACAGAAGAAGAAATTTTAAAAGCCATAGAAGATGGCGCAACTACTGTTGACGAGGTGAAAAAATTTACTCGTGCAGGAATGGGTTTATGTCAGGGGCGCACATGCAGAAAAACTGTAGAAAAGATTCTTGCAAAGGAATTAAACATTAAGATAGAAGATGTGAAAACTTCAAGCTTCAGGGCTCCGGTAAGACCGGTAAAAATGAAAGTTTTAAAGGAGGGCTAAATATGAATTGGGGACGTTTAATAACTGCAATGGTAACACCTTTTGATTCAGAACTGAATGTTGATTACAATCAGGCCGTTAAATTAGCTGAAAAGCTTGTAATTGAAAGAAGCTCGGCACTGCTGTTAAACGGAACGACAGGGGAATCGCCTACCTTAACAGGTGATGAGGTGTATAAGCTTATATCCGAAATAAAGAAAAATGTAAATGTACCTATCATTGCGGGTGTCGGAACAAACAATACTAAGAAAACAATTGAAAACATTAAAAATATAGAAGATTTGAATGTAGACGGATTATTAGTCATAACACCCTACTACAACAAACCGAATCAAGAATCATTATATGAGCATTTCAAAACAGTTGCAGAGAGTACTGATCTTCCTATCATAATTTACAATGTACCCGGAAGAACAGGAGTAAATATGAGTGTAAAAACATTATCTAAGCTTGCGGAAATAAAGAATATAGTTGCAATTAAAGAAGCAAGCGGTGATATGGCACAATTTATCAGAATGGTGAATGAAACTCCCGAAGATTTTTTAGTTTACAGCGGTGAGGACATATTGACGCTGCCGTCATTAGCGGTAGGCGGATATGGAATAATAAGCGTTGCATCAAATGTGGGCGGAAAAATAATGGGAGATATGATAGATGCCTTTGAAAATAAGGATATGGAAAAGGCTGCCGAAATAAATTTGAAATTAACAGATTTGTTTGATGCACTTTTTGTTACGACAAATCCTATTCCGGTAAAATATGCTTTAAATTCAATGGGATTTAATGCAGGAGGATACAGGCTGCCTCTGACAGAACCCACTCCTGAGGTAAAAAGAATCGTAGATGAAAGCCTGACAATACTTCAATGAGGTGAATTATGACGAGGATAAAGGATCACCCCATACTGGGCAAGGACACAAGAGAGGAAATCGTTACAATAACCTTTGACGGCAAAGAAATTATCGCATTGAAAGGCGAAATGATTGCATCGGCTTTAATAGCCAACGGTGTACACAGCTTCAGATATACGGAAAAGCATAATAAGCCAAGAGGTATATATTGCGGTATAGGAAGATGTACCGACTGTGTTATGATTGTTGACGGAATACCGAATGTAAGAACGTGCGTTACCGAAGTGAAGGATGGAATGAAGGTAGAAACTCAATATGGAAGAGGCGAGTGGAAAAATGAATAATTATGATGTTGTTATCGTTGGAGCCGGTCCTGCCGGTCTTGCCGCATCCATAGAAGCTGCCGGAGCGGGAGCGAGGGTATTGCTTATTGATGAAAACAATAAACCCGGAGGACAGCTTTTCAAGCAAATTCACAAATTCTTCGGTTCAAGAGAGCATAAGGCAGGAACAAGAGGTATAAATATAGGCACAGAGCTTTTAGACGATACGGAAAAACTAAATATAGAAGTAATGCTGAACACTGAGGTATGCGGACTGACTCCCGATAAAAAGATCTGGATAATAGAAAATAAAGAGATTTCAAGGGAGATAACAGCGGATAAAATTATAATTGCAACGGGAGCGTATGAAAATTCAGTTCAATTTGACGGCTGGGAGCTTCCCGGGGTAATGGGTGCAGGTGCAGCCCAAACGATGATAAACCTAAACAGAGTACTGCCCGGTCATAAAGTATTGATGCTTGGCTCGGGAAATGTTGGAGTAATAGTGTCATATCAATTAATGCAGGCCGGAGCAGAGGTAGCTGCAATAGTTGAAGCAGCTCCGGCACTTGGAGGATATGGAGTTCATACGGCAAAGGTTGCAAGGGCAGGCGTACCGTTTTATACGAGTCATACCATAAAAAGAGCATATGGAAACAACAGAGTAGAACGTGTCGAAATAGTTCAATTAGACAGCAATTGGAAGGAAATCGAAGGAACAGAAAAAATATTTGATGTAGATACAATATGCCTTGCAGTTGGCTTAACACCAATGGTAGAGCTTATATGGCTTGCGGGCTGTAAGTTTACATTCATAGGAAGCATGGGCGGATATGTACCCGTTCATGACAGGTATATGAGAACAACAGTTGACGGTATATACGTTGCGGGTGATGTGGCAGGGATAGAAGAAGCAAGCACAGCTATGGAAGAAGGACGTCTGGCAGGCATAAGCGTTGCGTATGACTTATGCCTGATTGATGATGCTCAGGCAGAAAAAAGAATAGACGAAATCTGGAATAAGCTTGATTCATTGAGGTGCGGACAATTCGGAGAAAAGAGAAAAACCGCAAAGGACCAGATATTGAAAGAAGGAGAGGGGATGATTCTATGTCATGCTTAAAGAAATGCGGTGCTCCTTCAATCGAAGAGCTGAGAGCTTCACCCGGGTTTCCGGCAGAAGAAGATTATAAAACAGGGAATATAGCTGTAATAGAATGCATTGAGCAAATACCATGCAACCCTTGTGAAACATCATGTCCGAGAGGTGCGATCAATGTAGGAAATCCCATAACAAATCTTCCGACCATTGATTTAAGCAAATGTACCGGATGCGGAATATGTGTCGTTAAGTGTCCCGGCATAGCCATACATTTGATGGACGTAAATTATAGCGAGGACAGCGCAATGATTACGATACCTTATGAGTATTTGCCGTTACCTCAAGTAAATGATACGGTTACGCTAGTTGACAGAATGGGTAAGGAAGTTTGTGAAGGAAAGGTTGAGAAAATATTAAGCTCAAAAGCATATGATTTAACTAAGCTTATAAAGGTTTCATTTGATAAGAAATATTATGAAGATGTAATTTCAATAAAAAGAATTTGAAATTCTTATTGACATAAACAGCCATCAAGCATATAATAGAAAAAATTAAATATTTTCGTGGGTATATTACAGAGGTTGCGATGATCAAGAGTAAGGCAATGCCTGAAAGGGTGACTCGCCGAAGGGATTTTTCCCTGGGCTTACATTTAATAGATGTAATACTGTTTTTATAGGATGCTTCCCAATCCTATAAAAGAGAGCTGTAATGTGCTGGGCAGAAGGTTCGGTGTTTTTTGCAAGCGTCTGAGAGCCCTTTTGCTCTTATGTCGCTTTTTTTATACTAAAAAAAGCGATGTGAAAATTATTTTAATTAAATAATTTTATAGGAGAAAAAGACAATGAATGATTTAGTAAATGGCTGTGGAGTGGCTTTAGTAACACCATTTGTAAATGGAGAGGTTGATTATGAAACTTTGGGGAAATTAGTAGACATTCATGTTGAGCTGTCAGGCTCAATTATAGTGGCGGGGACAACTGCCGAAACCCCTGCATTGACAGATGATGAATACCATGAGATTGTAAGATTTGTAATTGACAGAGTGGCAAAAAGAATACCTGTTATAGCGGGAGCAGGGAGCAACTGTACCGCGGCATCTGTTAAAAAAGCAAAATTCTGTGAAGAGGCAGGAGCCGACGGGTTGTTATTAGTAACTCCATATTATAACAAAACAACACAAAGAGGATTGATGAATCACTACAGAATGATTGCAGAAAGCACATCATTGCCGATAATAGTTTACAGCGTACCGGGAAGAACGGGCATGAATATTGAGCCAAGTACGGTGTTAGAATTATCTAAAATTAATAACATCGTAGGAATTAAGGAGGCAAGCGGCAATATCAGTCAGGTAGCCGAAATATTAAGAATTTGCCCCAAAGACTTCTTGGTTTATTCCGGAAATGACGATATGATCGTTCCGCTAATGTCGTTAGGAGGTCACGGAGTTATTTCTGTAGTTGCTAACATACTGCCTGCTGAAACTAAAAAGATTGTGGATGATTACAATGACAGAAATATAGATGAAGCGAGAGACGGGCAGTTAAATATGAATGGACTGATTAATGCTTTGTTTATTGAAACTAATCCTATACCTGTTAAAGAGGCGATGGGAATCATGAATTTATGCAGCTCTGAGGTAAGAGAACCTCTATATCCTATGTCAGAAGAAAACAGACATAAATTGATTAACGAAATGAGAAGGTACGGCATAAATTGTTAAGGATGGGAGGAAGAAATATATGATAAATGTTGCTTTATGCGGTTATGGAGCTATGGGAAAGGTAGTCGAGCAAGAAATACAAACATATGATAATGTTAAGCTTGCGGGGATTATATCACCTAAGGACAGAAAGAAGTGTGAAAATTTACAGGATATAGATATAATTATAGATTTTTCAAATCCGGCTAATCTTGATTTTCTGTTAAATTATGCTAAGGAAAGAAATGCTGCATTACTTATTTGTACTACAGGATTTAATCAGGAGCAAAAAAATAAAATTGCAGAAGCAGGAAAAAATATACCGGTTCTGCTTTCATCAAATACTTCAACAGGAATAAATATTGTAAGAAAGATGTTAAAATTAATCAGCAATGATTTAAATAATTTTGAGATAGACATAGTAGACAGGCATCATAATAAAAAGGTGGATGCTCCAAGCGGTACGGCCAAAACGTTGGCTGAAGACATAATGCAGGAAACGGGGAGAGAAAAAATTGAGATGCACTCGTTGAGAGCGGGAACTATACCGGGAGAGCACACGGTTATATTTTCAGGAATTGACGAAATTATAGAAATAAAGCACACAGCGTTTTCTAAAAAGATATTTGCCAGAGGGGCAATTGATATAGCGTTAAAATTAGTGAATCAAAAAGAAGGTTTTTATACCACAGAAGAACTTTTTGACATGGATAACAGAAGAACTAATAAAATAGTAAATATAGCGTAAAATCGGGAGGTAAAGATGTTTTTACAAGATCCATATGAAATAGCAAGATTTATAAAAGATGCAAAAAAATCAACACCTGTAAAGCTTTATGTATCAGGTAAAGTAAACAATATAGAGAGCTTCAATATGAAGGTATTCCAATCGGGAGATATGGCTATACTCATAGGCGAATACTCAGATGCACAAAGATTGTTGTCTGAAAATCCTCAAATAGAAAATTACCATTTGGAGTATGACAGAAGAAACTCCGCAATACCATTGTTAAATACAAATGAAATAAATGCACGCATAGAGCCGGGTGCCGTTATCAGAGACATGTCTGCCATAGGTAAGGATGCCGTAATTATGATGGGAGCCGTAATAAATATCGGTGCGGTAATAGGTGAAAAAACCATGATTGATATGAATGCGGTTGTAGGTGCAAGAGGAACAATAGGCAAAAATGTTCACATCGGAGCCGGTGCTGTTATTGCGGGTGTTTTAGAGCCGCCAAGCAAGACACCGGTCATTATTGAGGATGATGTATTGATAGGTGCCAATGCAGTTGTTTTAGAGGGAGTAAAGGTTGGCAGGGGAGCAGTTGTTGCTGCGGGAAGCGTAGTTACTGAGGATGTCCCCGAAATGGCTGTTGCTGCCGGAAGCCCTGCTAAGATTATTAAGTACAAGGATGACAGAACCATTGAGAAAACAAAGCTCCTTGACGACTTGAGAGGATAGCTTATTGTTACTATTACAATGTTGAATTTTAAAATAAACTATTTGTGTCATTCTGAGGACTTTAGTCCGAAGAATCTCATCTTTTGCTTTACGAGATTCTTCGCCATCGCTCAGAATGACAATTTCGTTTCTTTAATTTAAAGACACGTGTATTTAAATTATTGACACAGTGATTATTATATGTTATCTTAATAAAATATCATCAATATAGGAGGACAAATGTTAAAGGTAGCAAAATTCGGCGGTACTTCCATGGCTGATGCTCCTCAGCTCAAAAAAGTACACAATATTATAAGCAGCGACGATGCAAGAAAATTTGTAGTAGTTTCAGCTCCCGGTAAAAGATTTAAGGAAGATAATAAAATTACGGATTTATTGTATCTGACACATGCACATATTAAATTTTCTGTTCCTCACACACCTATTTTTAAAATAATAGAGGACAGATACAATTCAATTAAAGAAGAATTGCATTTAAATATAGATTTAGAAAAAGAATTTCAAATTATAAAAGATAATTTAGACAATAAATGTGATGAAGATTACATTGTGAGCCGAGGAGAATATTTAAGTGCGTTGCTTTTGGCAGATTATTTAAATTGCGATTTTATAGATGCCAAGGATGTAATTTTCTTTAATTATGACGGGTCAGTAAACAATGAAAAAACCAAAGAAAAGTTGTGTGAAGCATTACAGAATTCAAAAAGAGCGGTAATACCTGGATTCTACGGCTCATATCCTGACGGTAGCATTAAGGTTTTTTCAAGAGGCGGCTCCGACATAACAGGTGCGATAGTTGCAGCCTTTTCGGGAGCTGATGTTTATGAAAACTGGACGGACGTTTCAGGCTTCCTGATGGCTGATCCGCGAATCGTTAATAATCCAAAACAAATAAAAAAGATAACATATCAGGAGCTCAGAGAACTTTCCTACATGGGAGCCTCAGTACTTCATGATGAAGCAATATTTCCGGCAAGAGAAGCAGGCATACCTATAAATATAAGAAATACTAATGAGCCCGATAATCCGGGAACGATAATTATAGATGACAGCGGCTATGACGGTAACGGAAACGAAGACATCATTACAGGAATTGCCGGCAAAAAAAACTTCACCGTTTTTTATGTCCATAAGGAACATATGGCTAATGAAGTAGGAGTTGTAAGAAGGGCTTTAGAAGTGTTTGAAGACAGGGGATTAAGCATAGAGCATTTACCGTCGGGTATAGACAGCTTCTCCATCATTCTTCCGTCGGAAGGACTGGAAAGGATAACGCATGAGTTAGCTGAGGAAATAAAAACAAAATGTGGAGCACAGTCAGTAAATGTTTTTAAAAACTTAAGCTTAATCACAACAGTCGGAATAAAAATGGCTTACAAGCCGGGAATTTCAGCAAAGCTGTTTACGTCACTCGGAGATAATAACATTAATATCCGTATGATTGACCAGGGCTCCAGCGAAATCAATATAATCGTCGGAGTGGAGGATAAGGATTTCGAAGATGCAATAAGAGCAATTTACAGTGCGTTTGTAAAATAAATGATATAGAAATGGCTGTGCATTGCGGTTAAACCGCAATGCACAGCCATAGTCTATATTAGGAGAAAGATATTTACAGTTTTATTTAAGGATATATTCAATCAGTCTTCTCAGCACTGCTGCTACCTCGGCGCGCGTTGATACTCCGTAAGGATCGAAATTATTATCTGTCCTGCCTGAAATAATTCCCGTTCCCTTAAGCTGCATGATGCTTTCCTTTGCCCATGAATCAATAAGGGCATCGTCGCTGAACGCGTTATTGTCATTCGTAAATGAAAGTCCTAAATGATCCATAAATCGGTACATCATAGCTGCCATTTCCTGACGTGTTACTGCTCTTTCCGGTTCAAATGAACTTGCAGATACCCCTAAAATAATGGTACTGTCGTCGATTACAGACGATACACTATCACTAAGAGGCATCATAAATTCATATTCGCTATGAGAATGCTGACCTGCAGGCATATCCACCGGCTTGTTGGCAATGAAAATTGATGCATCCGGAACAGTGTAAAGATTCACTCCGGGACACATTTCCATACATGTACGTTCCCAATTTTCAGGGCTTTTCTGCATAGAATTATCAGCATTATCATTCATAAAATATTTACACCTCCTACGAATTTTATTGGATTGAACTATTTTAAGTATCCGCCTACCATTGATTTGATGTCATTGATAGTTATATATGCAGTTGGAGCAGTTTGTTTTATCAGCTTAACAGCGTCAGGTATTTTCTTTCTTTTTAACTGTATGAACAGAAGTGATTTTTTGCTGTCGTTTTTGCCTCTTCCATCTATTATAGTAACTCCGTAGCTTTCTTCTCTTAATATTTCTGCAAGCATTTTTCCTGTATCTTCATTTACAACAACCTGTATAGAAGCTAATCCAACGGCTATTTTTGATTCGATTGTAATTCCGATATAGTTACCCAGTGAAAAAGCAATTGCGTATACGAACATTTTTAAGGGATCTTCTGAAATATTATTTAAAACCGAGCTTACAACAATAAGCCAGATAATTATTTCTACAAAAGCCAAAATTGCTCCTATTACTCTCTCACCCTTGTTAATATATACTAACCTGATGGTCGCTATTGATACCTCTATAATTTTAGCGAGAAATATAATAATATAAAGAATAGGACCCTGCAAATTCATTAAAAAATCCATAATACACCTCATAAATTTTGTTAAGTATATTCTACTGTGTTTTGTAAGATTATGCAACATATACTTAACGACAAAATTGTTATAACAATAAAAATATTATTGTTTATTATTCCGAAATAATGTAAACTTTTAATAAACATGTTATACTGACAATATCAGACAATATCACAAATAACATGTCTACATGTTTTAATAAATATTCAGGAGAATTTCATGCGACTAAGATATATACCAGGTCAGTACCAATACCTTAAACAACACGAAAAAACAATTACTGAGCCGGAAAAGCGAGGATATAAATTAAATGATGCTTTCAACAACAGTCATCCCATACATGTGGAATTGGGATGCGGAAAGGGAAAGTTCATCAGGGAAACAGCAATAAAAAATCCGGATATAAATTACTTTGGATTTGAAAAGAGTGTAAAGGTTGCATACAGATGTGCAAAATCAACGCTTGAAGAGGACCCTGACAATTATTTTATCGTCTATTCTAACGGAGATATATTAAAGGATGTTTTTGAGCATAATTCAATACAAAGAATTTACCTGAATTTTTCGGATCCTTGGCCAAAACCTTCACACTATAAGAGAAGATTGACACATAAAAGCTTTTTGGACGTATATAAAATTGTTTTGACAAACGATGGTGAAATTCATATGAAGACAGACAACAATGATCTGTTTGAATATTCTGTGGAACAATTTATGCAGGATGGATGGGAATTTGTAATTCTTACAAGAGATCTTCACAGCAGCCCATATGCAGAGAACAATGTTATGACAGAGTATGAAGAGCGTTTTGTAAGAGAAGGAAAGAAAATAAATAAGCTTATTGTGAGGCGGCCGTGAGTAAATTAACATTAATATTAATGTACTATATTATAATTAATCTGATTTCATTTATAATCTTCTTTATAGATAAACAAAAATCCAAAAAAGACAGATGGAGAATTCAGGAGAAGACGCTTCATACATTAAGCTATATTGGCGGAGTATTTGGAAGTATTGCTTCAATGCTGCTATTTCATCACAAAACAAAAAAACCTGATTTTGTAATAATAACAATAATAGCACTTATGTTAAACCTGTTCGTTTTATATAAGCTTAAAGAAATGTTGTTTTGATAAGTTAGAGGAGTGATATTTTGAAAAAATTCAATAAAACTAATGCCATGAGAATCCTTGAAACATTAAAAATAGAATACGATTATATGACTTATGATACAGAGGACGGTCACGTAGACGGTATATCAGTAGCACATAAAACAGGACAAAATCCAGAAGCGGTTTTTAAAACCTTGGTAGCTGTGGGTCACAGCAAGGAACTCTTTGTGTTTTGTATACCCGTAGAATATGAATTAGATTTGAAAAAGGCAGCCAAAGCATCTTCACAAAAAAACATAGAAATGCTGCCATTAAAGGATTTAACTAAAAATACCGGATACATAAGAGGCGGCTGCTCACCGATAGGCATGAAAAAACAATATAAAACTTTTATCGATGAATCCGCTTTATTACAGGATAAAATAATAGTAAGCGCAGGAGCAGTCGGAATACAGATAATAATACAACCTGATGATTTGGTAAAAGCCGTAGATGCACAATACGCAGATTTAATATAGGAGAGTTTATGAATTTAAATATTATATACGAAGATAAATACATACTTTGTCTGAATAAGCCTCAGGGTATACCGTCACAAAGCGATAAAACAAACGATGAGGATTTGATGTCACAGGCAATTAAGTATTTAACATATAAAGGTGAAAAACCATACTTAGGACTCATACAACGTCTGGACCGACCTGTCGGAGGAGTAATAGTTTTTGCTAAGACAGAGTTTGCAAATAAAGAATTATCCAAGCAGGTCCAGCTGAGGCAAACACAAAAGGAATATCTGACGGTTGTTTGCGGTTTACCTCAAAACAACAATGCAATTTTAGAAGATTACATAAAAAAATTAAAAACTATCAATATGTCCAAAATTACAACTTCAGACGACAAGCAGGCAAAATCGGCTAAATTGGAATATGAAGTTTTAAGACACTGCCAAACAGAAGAGTATGGTGCACTTTCTTTACTCAAAGTAAAGCTGTACACAGGCAGACACCATCAAATACGATTACAGCTGTCTAATTCGGGTATACCAATATGGGGGGATAACAAATACAACAAAGTATTCGTAAAGAAAAAGGAATTCACACAAATAGCTCTTTGGTCACATAAATTTGGATTCAAGCACCCGAAGACAAAGGAGTACATAGAATTTACTTCTGATCCTGACAGCTATCCATTTACGCTTATGTCATCCTGAACGTAGTGATATGCCCTAACCATATTTTTTAGAGTGTTTTTGTGAATAAGACCGGGGAACACAGCTTTTAACATAATTGATATATATGTAAACTAACAAGAGGTGAAATATGATTACATTTGACGATATAAGAAATAATAAAGAAATACAAACATACATAACAAAAGCAGACGATTCATTATACGAATTAGGTTATACAGAACATTCCTTTGCTCATGTAGGCAAGGTTGCAAATCAGGCACATGATATATTAAGTCAGCTGGGATATGATGACAGAACAGCTGAATTAGCCCAGATTGCGGGTTTTATACACGACATCGGCAATGTTGTAAACCGCGTGGATCACGCACAAACAGGTGCTATAATGGCATTCCGTTTATTAGATAAAATGGGAATGGACGTTGATGAAATTGCCACCATAATTTCAGCCATCGGAAACCATGACGAATCAACAGCCATACCGGTCAATGCCGTAGCAGCGGCATTGATACTTGCTGACAAAAGTGATGTAAGGAGGACAAGGGTAAGAAATAAAGTAACATCCACCTTTGACATCCATGACCGTGTTAATTACTCGGTAGAATCATCCAATTTAATTATTGATACAGAATGTAATTATGCAATATTAGAACTGAAAATCGACACAACAACCTTCAAAGTAATGGATTATTTTGAAATCTTTCTAGGCAGAATGCTCCTGTGCAGAAGAGCGGCAGAATTCCTAAAGCTGAGATTCAAGCTGGTGATTAACGGAGTGGAGTTGTTGTAATTGATGTATAATTACGGTTATAAAAAAGTTAAAGGAGGAAATTATGTTTTTTAATTTAGATAAATGAGTAGGTCATATTACTGAAAATGCAATTAAGCAAATTTCAGAAGCTTTCGGTCGGAAGCTGCAAGATTCAGGTATAACACGTATTCAATGGATTGCACTTTATTATGTAAAAACAAAGAAAAGAATTTCACAGAGAGAATTATCTAACCTTATGAATGTGCAGGATTCAAGTGCAGGCAGACTTATTGATCGCTTGGAGCGTGATGGATTAATTGAAAGAGAACGAAATGATAGTGATAGAAGAGTTATTTATATAACACTTTCTGACATGGGAGATAAGCTTATCTCCGATTTGATGCCTATAGGTATTAAATTCAATAATGACTTGGTATCAGGAATTGACGAAGAAGAGCTTATGATTTATGAAAAAGTTCTGAAAAAAATGATTTCAAATATAACTGAATAAGCAAAGAAACTGTTCGTAGAAATAGTGAACAGTTTTTTTATTGAAAAAATTTAAAAAAATTGTTTGATATTTAACAAATTACTTGCTATACTTAATATAATAATTGCTATGATTAACATTGCATAAGCAAGTAAAATTAAGGAGAAGAAAGATGGCTTATAATGTTAGAGAATTACTTAATTCATTTGTTGGAGGGCTTGAAAACCTTTCAACAACAAATCCTGAAAATGTTGGAGCTTTTATGGGGTTGTTAGGCGCTGCTTATGAACCGAAAGCGCTTGACTTAAAAACCAAAGAGTTGATGAGTGTGGCAATCGGATGCTATAACAGATGCGAGTATTGTATTGTTTACCACTCGTACAAAGCTTTTGAAGCAGGAGCGACTAAAGAAGAAATATTGGAAGCAGCTATGGTGGCAGTAGCTTTTGGCGGAGGACCATCCATGGCTTATTCAGTAACATTGCTAAATGAATGTATTGTTGAATTTGAGGGAGATTTTAAATAAAAAGGGTTTTACCCTTAGGCCGCTGAAAAAGTCCCCCTGCTTCGTTGCCGTTCAGTCGGTCAATCCTCACGTATGTCTAATACGCTGCGGTTGC
>DCYG01000035.1:20199-30505 GCA_002331025.1 Firmicutes bacterium UBA2116
CTAATACGCTCCGGTTGCCCGCCTTCCGGCGCCTTGCAGGATGAACTTTTACAACAGCCTGTCATCTTGATGACTTTGTCATCAATCTGAGGGCTTTACCCTTTTTTATTTAAATACCTTTGGAGGTTAAAAAAATGAAGTATGATTTGATTATAGAAAAACTATCCGGACATGATACATCCGGAAAGGTTGGAAAGATAAATAAAAGACCCGGAGATCCTTTAAATTCCGGCGATATTATATTTACAATAGAATCAGGAAAAGGGACAATTAAATTTACATCACAATATAAGGGTATTTTAGGACAATTATCGATTACAGAAGGAGATATAATAAAAAAAGGCCAGATTGTCGGAAATGTTGAAGGGGAATTAATTGAGGAAACCGGTAAGGCTAAGCCGACCCAATTTAAATCTGGTCAGGATCCCAAGAAGACGGCATATTCATTTGGACTTGCTAAACCCACCCCTAAAAATTACAACGTAGATGTAGCGATAGTAGGTGGGGGTCCCGGTGGTTATGTTGCTGCTATCAGGGCTGCTCAAGGTGGAAAGAAGGTACTTATAATTGAAGAAAATCGGCTTGGCGGGACATGCCTCAATTATGGATGCATTCCTACAAAAGCACTTGTAAGCAGTATAGATGTTTTAGAAAAAATTAAACACTCTGAAATCTTTGGTATAGAAGTAGGAGAGGTAAAGTTTTCTCTTGAAAGAATAATAAATAGAAAAAATGAGGTAGTCAATACACTGGTATCAGGGATTGAACACTTGATGAATGTATATGAAATAGAATATTTAAACGGTAAAGCAGAGGTTATGGATTCAGAGACACTAAACGTGAAAAATAAGTTAATTGACGCAACTATAAAATTCGATAAATTAATTATTGCTACAGGATCTAAAACCTCTATTCCTCCGATTGAAGGTGCTGATAGCGAAAATATTCTTACCAGTAAGGAACTGTTGGAGTTAACTGAGGTGCCTTCATCACTTACGATAATAGGCGGCGGGGTTATCGGAATGGAGTTTGCTTTTATATATAACGCCTTAGGTTCTAAAGTAAATGTAGTAGAGTTTTTACCTCAGATTCTGAATAATATGGATGATGATGTAGCAAGTGTAATCAGAGCTTCTGCCATAGAAAAAGGAATTAATATCTTAGAAGGTGCTAAAGCTTCATCGGTTAAAGCTTCCCTAGATGGAACAATGATTGTTGAAATTAATGAAAATAATCAAACAAAATATATAATCAGTGAAAAAGTAGCCATGGCAGTCGGGAGAAAGGCGAATCTTGAAGCTCTTGATTCAGAAAAACTTGGTGTGGAGCTTAATGAAAGACGTAACGGCATAAAGGTGGATGCTAATATGAGAACAAGTAATCCAAACATATATGCTATCGGAGATATAACAAACAAGATACAGTTAGCACATATAGCTTCACATCATGGAATTGTGGCGGCAGATCATATAAATGGAATTGAAAATGAAATGAGCTATGATTTGGTTCCAAGCGCAATATTTACTATACCGGAAGTTGGGCATGTGGGATTGAATGAAAAAGATACTTGTGCTCAAAATCTTGATTATGTTACAGGAAAATTTCCGTTAATGGCAAACGGCAAGGCACAAGCTATGGGAGAAACTGAAGGCTTTGTAAAACTTATTGCAAACAAAGATACAAGAAAAATCATAGGTGGAACAATAGTTGGTGTGCACGCTACCGACATGCTTAGTACAATAAGCAATATAATAGCTTCGGAGTTGACTATAGATAAGGCGGCACACGTGATATACGCACATCCTACTACAGCTGAATCCATTCATGAAGCATTATTAAGTGTAGATGGCAGAGGAATTCATTTTGCATAGGAAATTTAAAGTGTATCTGTCTGAATCGTTTGATCCTAAATTCAATTTATCCGTAGAAGAGTGGTTAATGAATTGCAGTGAACCTGATGAAGTATTATTGTTTCTTTGGCAAAATAAAAACACTGTAGTTATAGGAAGAAATCAGAATCCCTACAAAGAATGTGATATTAAAAAGCTTAAAGAAAATGATGTACACCTGATAAGAAGATTGTCAGGCGGTGGAGCCGTATACCATGATTTGGGGAATTTAAATTTTACATTTATTGCATCTGACAAAAATTATAATGTTGAAAACAATATGAAAGTGATTACAGATGCCATTGCCAGGTATGGAATCTATGGTTATTTTAATGGCAGGAATGATTTGCTGGTGCAAGAACGGAAATTTTCCGGAAATGCCTTTATCAGCGACAATGGTAGGAATTGTCATCATGGAACTGTACTCGTGGATGTTGACTTAGAAAAGATGTCCGGATATTTAACGGTATCACCTTTAAAGCTGGAGTCAAAAGGAATTGACTCTGTTTTGTCAAGGGTAATTAATCTCAAGGAAATATCTCCGCAATTAACTACTGAAAGCTTAAAAACTTCACTGATAGAAAGTTTTAATGAATTTTACAAAACGGATGCACAAAAAATAATTTTAAACGAGAATACAACAGATGTATCAAAGTATATTGAAAAGTATGATTCATGGGAGTGGAATTATTCTGAAAGCCCGGATTTTTCAATAGTATTAGAGGATAAGTTCGATTGGGGAATCTTTGAAATTCATATGGAACTTTCTGACGGAAAAATCAAGGATTGCCGGATATTTACGGATTCCATGGAGCTTGAAGCCTTTAAATATTTAGAAACAGCCCTTATTAATAAAGAATTAAAAAGTAATAATATTACAGATGTTATTCACAAATGTATTAAAAATGAAAATATTAAACAGGGACTATGTTTGTTCCTAAACGATAAAATCAACATGTAATGCAGAAAGCTTGCTTAAATTTATAATAGGCAAGTTTTTTGTTTTAGCATCCCTTATAAAAAAATTAAAGAAAATATTTTTAATTTTATAAAAATTAATATATAATTAGTTATAAGTGACGGATTTTAAAAATATTTTATGAATTTTTAAAATAAGGGAGTGAGGAAATTGAGCAGCAACGGACTTAAAGAATTATTTTATGATAGTGATTTAATTCTTATCATTGATAAAAATGGTAAGGTGATGTACTATGACGACTATGATGATAATTTAAATATGTTAAAAAAAGAGAATGTCGTAGGAAGATCTATTTTTGAATTATATCCATTCTTTAAAAGAGAAGATTTCACAGTATTTAGGGCAATGGATAGAAAAGAACCGATATTAAATGAATATCAGACTTTTACTGTTGACGGAAATAAGAAGAATTGTCTGAACAATGCTTTTCCCTTAATAAACGAAACAGGCGTTATAGGGGGCATAGTAATATCTGTAGAATTATCAAGTAAAGCTGTAAAGAGGAAGACTAGGAAATCTACATCGAGATATGATTTTGAAGATATTATAACTGAAAATCAAGAATTTAAGAAAAGCATGGAAATTTTAAAAAAGGTTTCAAAAAGTGAATCTAATGTTCTTATAATAGGAGAAACCGGGACAGGAAAAGAATTAATCGCTCATTCAATACATAGCAACAGCAGCAGAAGAAACAAACCGTTTATTATTCAAAATTGTGCTGCAATACCGAGCTCAATTATGGAAAGCATTCTTTTTGGAACTGCAAAAGGAAGCTTTACGGGTTCAATGGATAAGGAAGGTTTATTCGAATCAGCAAATGGAGGCACTATTTTCCTTGATGAAATAAATTCTGTCCCGTATGATTTGCAGAGCAAATTGTTAAGAACATTGGAAAATAAAAACATCATGAGAATCGGTGAAAACATTGAAAGGGAAATTGATATAAGAATAATTGCATCAACTAATGAGGATTTGGCTAGAAAGGTTGATAAAGGTGAGTTCAGGGCAGATTTATACTATAGATTGAACGTTATAAGCTTTAATATACCTCCCTTGAAGGAAAGGAAGGAGGATATAAAAGTATTAGTGGATTATTATATAAACCAATATAATTCTATTCTAAATAAAAACATTACAGGTATATCCAAAGATGTAATGCAAATTCTTAATGATTATGAGTGGAAAGGAAATATCAGGGAACTAAAAAACGTAATAGAATATGCTTTGAATTTTTCAGAAGATGGCATTTTAAATATGGATAGCCTCCCTCAGTACTTAATGAAATCAATAAGCAGTGAGAAAAAAGAGCGATTAGCGGGTGGTTCATTAACAACCATGGTTGATAATTACGAATGTAAATTAATTAAAGATGCTTTAGAATCATGTAAATATAATATACTGAAAACAGCAGAATTTTTAAATATACCGAGACAAACTTTATACTATAAACTAAAAAAATACAATATTGAATAATCTGATTTTTAAAATTGGGCACTTATTGGTTAAATAAGTTACCAATTTTTTTTATAATTATTAACATTTCAACAAAAATAAAAATGCTTGATTTTGGCATGGTTTATGCATATAATATATATTAAAAATTATTTTGCTTTATATTTAATTCGTAAATTTATACATATTAAGGAGGAGGAACTAATGATTATTCAGCAATTGATAAATGGTTTAACTATAGGCTCAATTTATGCAATGGTTGCTTTGGGATATACACTGGCATATGGAATTTTAGGTCTTATAAATTTTGCTCACGGAGATGTTTACATGGTGGGAGCTTTCATAGCATACTTTTGTGTTTCAATTCTAAAAATTAATATTATTGTTTCATTTTTTGTAGCCCTTATTGCTTCCGGAATTCTTGGAGCTTTAATTGAATTCACAGCTTTCAGATCGATCAGAAGCGGCTCGCGAAGCTCACAGTTAATTAGTGCAATAGGGGTATCAATTATTTTACAAAATACTGTAATGCTTACCATGGGTTCCGATACGAAGCCTTTTCCTAAGGTAATGAACACTGCGGCGTATGAATTTTCAAACATAACAATATCATCTACGCAAATATTAATTATGATAGTTGCTTTAGTTTTTATGATAATGCTATATTTGTTAATTTACAAAACCAGAATTGGAATAGCAATGAGGTCGACTGCTCAGGATTCGGCAATGAGCAGCTTGATGGGTATTAATGTAAACAAAGTTATTTCAATAACATTTTCAATCGGTGCAGTATTAGGTGCGGCAGCAGGTATATTAGTAGGAATATATTATAATTCACTGGTGTTTAATATGGGTGCATCGATGGGACTTAAGGCTTTTGTTGCGGCGGTTTTAGGTGGAATTGGAAATATACCCGGAACGATGCTGGGCGGAATTGTCCTGGGATTAGCTGAAAGCTTAGGAGCCACCTTAATATCGGCTAAGTACAAGGATGCATTTTCTTTTATAATATTAATATTAGTCCTGCTCTTTAAACCCACGGGTTTGTTTGGCAAGAAAGAAGTTGAGAAGGTGTAGGTGTTTTATGGACAAGATTGTAAGTATAAGAAATAAAGTGTTTGGTCATATAAATAATAAATTAATATTTCCTCTTTCCTTATTAGTTATATTTATATTTCCAATACTGCTGGATAATAATTATATACTTCATATTTTAATTCTTTTAGGTGTATATGTTGTGCTTGGTGTAAGCTTAAACGTTGTAGCCGGGGTTACAGGAGAATTAGATTTGGGACATGCCGCTTTTTTTGGAATAGGCGCGTATGCATCAAGTCTTTTTGTAATAAATATATTTGATAATTTTTGGATTGGTATGATATTAGCCGGATTAATATCGCTTTTATTCGGATTGATATTAGGTATACCGTCTTTAAGAATACGCGGAGATTATCTGGCTATAGTTACTTTGGGATTTAATGAGATTATACGATATGTGCTTTTAAATATGCAGAGTATTACAAATGGTCCCATGGGTATAAAAGGGATTCCGTCTCCGACCATATTTGGCTACACATTAAATACAAAACAACAAATGTTTTATCTCATTTGGATTTTAGTTATTATCACCTGTGTTGTGATGAACAGAATGTCAAATTCAAGATTCGGACGAACCTTGGTTGCAATAAGAGAGGATGAAATAGCAGCCACATCTCTTGGCATCAATACAGGCAAGTATAAAATTTGGTCATTTGCCATAACGGCTGCCTTTGCAGGAATCGGGGGAAGTTTTTTCGCACATTATATGAATTTTATAAATCCCAATAATTTTACTTCCAATGAATCTATACTTATATTATGTATGATTACGGTTGGAGGAAGGGGAAGCATTATAGGTTCGGTTATAGGTGTTGCAATATTGTTTTTATTGCCTGAATTATTAAGACCGATTGCTGATTATAGAATGCTTATATACGGTATATTGTTAGTTCTTATGATGGTTTTCAAGCCAAAAGGTTTTTGGCCTGAAAAAAGAGTCCCGTCAAAAATAACAAAACTGATAAGAAGATAGGGGAGACAATTATGGATATATTAAAAATTGATGGAATCAGTAAATATTTCAGTGGACTTAAGGCCGTTGACGATGTTTCCCTTGATGTAAAGAAAGGGGAGATATTCAGCATAATAGGTCCCAACGGAGCAGGAAAAACAACTTTGTTCAATATGATTTCCGGGCATTACTCACCTACCAAGGGAAAAAAGTATTTTGAAGGAGAAGATATAACAAACCTCAGAGACTTTGAAGTAGCTGAAAAAGGAATAACAAGGACCTTTCAAAATATAAAATTATTTTCAAATTTAACAGTTCTTGAAAATGTTCTTATCGGTCTCCATATTAAGCTTAAATCGAGCATGCTGGATTGTATTTTAAGAAATAACAAAAATATAGCCGAAGAAAATGCTTGCTATGATGAAGCAATGAACTTATTAGATAGTATCGGATTAAGGCAAAAAGCTCTTGAACTTGCCAGAAACCTGTCGTATGGTGAACAAAGAAGATTGGAAATTATCAGAGCGTTAGCATCTGAACCAAAGATTCTTTTATTAGATGAGCCTACAGCGGGAATGAATAATTCAGAAGCAAAAGAGGTTGTGGAATTTATAAAAGATTTGAACCGTACCGGACTTACCATTCTGCTGATAGAACACAACATGAGAGTAGTAATGGGTGTATCGGATAATATAGCAGTTTTAGATCATGGAATAAAAATTGCTCATGGTTCAGCTTCTGAAATACAAAACAATGAGTTGGTTATAGAAGCTTATTTGGGAAGGGGCAAGAAAAATGATTAAAGTAGAAAACCTGACCGTTAAATACGGCGGAATTTCAGCAGTGAGAAAAATTTCATTTGAAGTTGATGAAGGCAAGATAGTGGCATTGATAGGAAACAACGGTGCAGGTAAAACGAGCACATTAAAGACTATATCCGGTCTTATCTCACCAAGTGAAGGTCGAGTTTTTTTCGAGGGAAATGAAATAACAGGCATGAAGCCGCATGAAATAGCAAAGAGAGGATTAATACATATTCCTGAAGGAAGACATATTTTTCCCAATCTGACAGTTAAGGAAAATCTCATTATGAGTTCTTCCTCAAGAAACATTGCTAAGGCTGAATTTCACGAAGAGATGAATAATATGCTTAAGAATTTCAAGGTATTAAAGGAGAGAGAAAACCAGCTTGCCGGAACATTGAGCGGAGGAGAGCAGCAAATGCTGGCAATTGTCAGAGGAATGCTGCAAGCTCCAAAGCTGTTAATGCTGGATGAACCGTCAATGGGATTGGCTCCGCTCGTTGTAGAAGATGTTTTTAAAATAATAAAAAGTATCAACAATAATGGAGTAACTGTCTTAGTGGTCGAACAGAATGCTCAGGTTGCTCTTTCTGCAGCCGATTACGGTTATGTGATGGAAGTAGGGGAGATTATCTTGCAGGATAATGCAGATGCCCTGTTAAAAAGTCCACAAGTTAAAAAAATATATCTGGGTGAAAATGATTAATATCATTTTTATATAAAATTATAATTTTAGGAGGATTAAAATGAAGAAAGTATTAATTTCTATTATGGTTATAGCTGCAATATTAGCAGCAGTTACAGGTTGCAGCACATCGGGATCGGGCAACAAGGATGCAGAAACGATAAAAATAGGTGTTGCTTCTCCCTATACAGGTGATTATGCACAATTCGGTGATTATACAAAAGACGGTGTGGAACTGGCGGTAGAAGAAATAAATAAAGCCGGTGGTGTTTTAGGTAAACCAATCGAAATAGTTTACGGGGACGACAAAGGGGATTCGAAAGAAGCTGTCAGCGTTGCCCAAAAATTTTCAAGTGATAAAAATATTGTGGGAATTGTAGGACACTTTTTCAGCGGGGCTACATTGGCTGCAGGACCTATATATCAGCAAAATCAAATTCCGGCTATTGCCGTAGCATCAACAAATCCTGATGTTGCAGATATCGGTGATTTTGTATTCAGAATAAACGTTGGTGACAATTATCAAGGCTCACAGTTAGCTGAATTACTGAAGGCAGAAGGATATAACAAGGTTTCGGTTATTTATGACAACAGTGACTATGGAAAAGGAGTTTCTGACGTATTTTCAAATAAGTTTAAAGAAATCGGCGGAGAAGTAGTGCTAAATGAAACATACCTCGGAGGGCAGGATAAGGATTTTTCAATTATATTAACTAAGGTAAAGAACAGCGATACAGAAGTTATAGTATTAGTCAGCTATTATACTGAGGCTTCATTAATTATTCAGCAAGCAGAAAATTTAGGAATTGACGTTCCCTTCTATGCAAGTGACAGCTTATACACTGATGATTTTCTAACGCTTGCAGGTGATGCTGCAAACGGAACTCATGTTGTATGTTATTTCCATGAATCTGATCCGAGTGAAGCAGCGCAAGAATTTGTTAAAAAGTTTGAAGCCAAATATAACAAGAAAGTTGATTCGTGGTCACCATATGCATATGATGCAATGCACGTAATGGCAGATGCAATAAACAGAGCAGGTACGACAGAAGGTCCGGCTATAAGGGAGGCTATAGCGGCTACAACTGATTTTCAAGGTGCAACCGGTGTTACAAACTTCCAGGGAGCGAGAGAACCTGTAGGAAAAGACCTTGTTATTTTGGTAGTTGAAGATGGACAATATGTGGTAGAAAAATAAGTATATATAATAAATAAAAAGAGAGGTTTTCGATTGAAGATAAAATATAAAAATAAATTTGGAATAATGGGAATGACCTATGATACTTCAGCATCTAAAGGTTATCCGGGAGCAAGATATGCTCCCGAGCAAATCAGAAAATCCTTGCAGTGGATTAAGAACAGAGTTGAAGACAATATGTTGTTTGATGTAGAAGCTAATCGACTGATAGATTTTACTAAGCTCGAAATAAAAGACTTCGGAGATACCAATCAAATTAGCAGGTATGACAATAAACAATCTCTGGAGGAAATAAAAAACAACATAGATAAAATATATCAGGAAGGATACTCACCTATTCTTTTAGGTGGAGATCATTCCACAGGCTGGCCGGGCATAAAAGCACTTTATGATAATACTGAAGGCAACATTGGTATTATACATGTAGATGCACACTTGGACCTTGTTAAGGATTCGCCCATTCAGGGATTATATTCAGGCAGCAGTCAAATGAGACGAGCCTCGGAGCTTGACAGAATAAATACTAAAAATTTTGTTCAAATAGGTATGAGAAGCTACAACTCACCGGAACATTATCATTTTATAAAGAACAGCAACATTACTTTAATTCCGGCAAACGAGGTTTTTGAGACAAGCATTGAAGAAGCAGCCAAAAAAGCAATTGAGGTAGCTTCAGAAGGAACGGACCACATTTACATGTCAATTGATATAGATGTTCTGGACAGTGCATTTGCTCCGGGTTCCGGTGCAAATGAGCCGGGCGGTTTCACAAGCTATCAGCTGTTTAAATTTGTAAAGCTTGTCGCACCTTATGTCGACGCAATTGACATAGTTGAAGTAAACCCAATGACAGACTTTAATAATATGACAAGCATAGTAGCTTCAAAACTATTATTCGATTATATCATTTCAAATTATTATGCTGTGGAAGATAGTGAATTATAGAAGTATTGGAAAAGCAATTAAAACGTCGTAGAAAAAGATCTACGACGTTTTAATTGTTTGTTTATAAAAAATAAGTTCTAATTTAGGTCTATTAATATAGTTATAAAAAATACAAATTTACATTCTAGTTTAGTTTCATTAAGCGCAAAATCACAGGGAATAAAACAGCTAATGGCAATTACATTCTATTTTAGTTATATTATAACAAACTTAAACGTATTTCATCTGTATATGAATATATCATATTCTACTAAAAAAATAAAAATGAAAACAAAATACAATTAAACCAGTCATGAAAGGTAAAAATA
>DCYG01000048.1 GCA_002331025.1 Firmicutes bacterium UBA2116
TACCTAATTGAACGGCTTCAACAAGCTCTCTGTCTCCGCCTAATTGCTGATTAGGGAATATTTTTACTGTTATCTTTCCGTCAGATTTTTGTTCAACAAGTTCTTTAAATTTTAACCAACCTTGATGCATTGCTGTAGTTTCAGCAACACCATGACCTACCTTAATTTCTAAAACTTCTTCTTTAGGAGCGTTCGCACCTTTACTTGAACAACCAACAAATAAACTTAAACATAAAGCAACAGCTAAAAGCAATGCTAATTTCTTTTTCATTTTAATCTCCTTTTTATCCTCTTTTCGTTTTTTTAATACTTAACGTTTTTTCTTAAAATTGATATTAATTCATATGAAGACCACTGTTAACATCAAGCTTTTTAACCATAATCACCTCCTGAAACAAGTTAAGTATTAATGCTGTATAATATATATTTTTATGACGCATTGTATACAAATTATACTAGATTGTATACAATGCGTCAATGGTCATTGTTTGGAAAATAACAAATAAAACGTATAGAAGTAAAAAAACAAAAATTAATAACTAATTGTTTAAACTTATATAAGATAAATAGTAAATTTTAAAAATATTGCTCATAGGCAAAAAAGTTTATGTCTATGAGCAATATTTATTGTATACACTCATTGGTAACACGATTCTTTTATATATTCAGAAGCGTATATAATTGGGTAAAGTGCTTCCACCTGCAGGCATTACTATTATATTTTCTGCTTGATTTAATTCTTTCAGAGCGTTGTCAACTGCATCTTGTAAAGAATCAAAATAATTAAATCCGATGTGTTCAATAATATCTTTGTTGTAATCTGTTACAATATAAATTTTTGATTTCATTAGAGTCAAAGCGATAGCCGCTGCCTTATGACCGCCAAGTTTAAAGTTTTCTTTTATTTCTTTAATCATCTGCTCTTTTGTTTTATTCATCATCCAGTCTTCGAATACAGCATTTTCAAAACCCTCTTTACATGATGCACAAAGAATTATAATCCCTCCATCCTTAACAGCATGTCTGGCATTATCTAATGACTTTTGAGCCTGATAAATATTGATGTCCTTTGGATATCCACCGGAAGATACAATAACTATATCTGCTTTTTCCTTTATATTAATTTTATACATTTTATCTAATGCATTACAGGCTGCTCTATGAGCATCTATATAATGACCGGCATATGCTCCGATAATTGTTTTATCTGATGCTTGAAGCACATTTAATATAAAATCTATTTTAATATATTTTCCTACTTCATCAATATCTTGTCTGACTGGGTTTGTGTCTAGGTTACCTGCATACGCACCTTCTTTAACCATGTTAGAATGATTAGCTTGTATAGCTGCATAGCTTGATACTCCAGGCATAATTGCCTTTGCTCCACCTGAATATCCTGCGAAGTAATGATACTCAACATTTCCTATACATATAATTCTATCTGCATTAGCTACAGGGGTAAATATATCTACGGGAGTCCCATTTTTACAAACACCAAGGTTTATACAATCATTCATATCACTATCTATGATATTTACTTTCCGGTAGACTTCTTCTCCAACTAAATACTTTTTTTCAGCCTCTGTATGTTTTCTATGACTACCCAGAGCTAATACAATAGTTATGTTTTCTAATTTTACATTGCAAGCTGCTAATTCATTAATTATATGTGGCAATATTACATAACTTTTCACAGGCCTTGTTACATCACTTGTGATAATAACTACCTTGTCATCCGGCTCGATTATCTTATTAAGCGGTTTTGAATTAATTGGATATTTTAATGCTTTCTGTATTAATTCATCTTCTGCAGGTACTGTACCAACTTCATTGGAAGTTAAAATATTAATATTATACCTATCGTCTATACAGGCATTTACATATTCTTTATCTTTCTTTAATTTTATCTCCAATATAACCTCCTGATATTTATATACCTAATTTATGTAATGTTTCTATTAATGGATGATTTTGTCTTTTATAAGAAATATTTTATAAAGAAAGCGTCAATATTAAAGATATGCTTAATAATTAACGCTTTCTATCTATTTAGTTAATTCTTGATACTCCTGATTCTACTGCAGCATTAAATACTGCTTTTGATACAGCTTCTCCAACCCTGCTGTCAAAAGGAGGAACAATGATATATTCTTCATTTAGTTCTTGTTCATTTACCAACCCGGCAATAGCATTTGCAGCTGCTATTTTCATTTCTTCATTAATATCAGATGCCCTTGCATCCAGTGCTCCTCTGAATATGCCCGGGAAAGCAAGAACATTGTTAATTTGATTTGGGAAATCGGATCTGCCTGTTCCTACAATTCTTGCTCCGGCACTTAATGCAAGTTCCGGCATGATTTCAGGTTCCGGATTAGCCATAGCTAATACTATAGGATTAGCTGCCATTGATTTAACCATTTCTTCAGAAACAATTCCTTTAGCTGAAACGCCTATAAAAACATCTGCGCCTTTCATAGCAGCAGCAATATCGCCTTTTCTATTTTCTTTATTTGTTTTATATGCGATTTCTTGATGTACCCAATTACTATTTTCTTCTTCAGAATTGATTATTCCTTTACTATTGCATGCAATAATCTTTTCAACTCCGACCGATAACAGCATATTTATAATGGCCGATCCGGCTGCACCGGCACCGCTAACTACTACATTGATGTCTTTCCATTCCTTATTAACTATTTTTAGTGCATTAATAAGTGCTGCAATAACTACAACTGCCGTACCGTGTTGGTCATCATGAAATACCGGAATGTTTAACTCTTGTTTTAATCTTCTTTCTATTTCAGCACATCTGGGTGATGAAATATCTTCAAGGTTTATTCCTCCAAATGAAGGCTCTATCATTTTAACAGTTTGAACTATATCTTCTACATTCTTTGAAGAAACACATAATGGAAAAGCATCGACTCCGGCGAATTGTTTAAACAATACGGCTTTTCCTTCCATTACCGGAAGTCCTGCTTCCGGTCCTATATCTCCCAGTCCGAGTACAGCACTTCCATCAGTTACTATTGCTACCATGTTTCCTTTAGAAGTGTACTTATATACATCATCCTTGTTCTCATGAATCTTTCTGCATGGTTCGGCAACTCCGGGTGTGTATGCTACAGATAAGTCATAAGTTGTGTTTACAGGAACCTTGCTATTAACTTCAATTTTTCCTTTCCATTTTTCATGTAACCTTAAAGCTTCTTCTTTTATATTCATCTAAATCACTTCCTTTCATTTCATTAAGAAAATACTGATATTTATAATTATTATTGTATGCTATAAGTTATATTTTACATTATTTCTTTTAATATTGAAACAATATGTTCGGTACTTTCAGCTATGTGAACACCTGCTTGTTTCAACAGCATTTCCTTATTTTCTGCACTTCCTGTACCATCTGCAGATACTATAGCACCTGCATGACCCATGCTTTTTCCTTTGGGAGCATTTTTACCCGCTATTAGTGCAACAACCGGTTTTGTCATATTACTCCTGATATATTCTGCTGCCAATTCTTCTTCATTTCCACCAATTTCACCTATAATTACTACCGCTTTCGTCTGTGGGTCAGCTTCTAACAATGGCAGCAATTCAACAAATGTTGAACCGGGAATCATGTCTCCGCCAACTCCTATACAAGTTGACTGCCCTATGTTATTTTTTGTCATCATTGATACTGTTTCGTAACAGTTTGTAGCACTTCTTGACATTACTCCAACTGAGCCCTCTGAAAATATTTTATGAGCCATAAATCCGGCTTTTGATTTTCCCGGAGAAATTATTCCAAATGAATTGGGTCCTATAACCTTACAGTGTTTTCTCTTAGACAAGTGATATATTTCCATCATGTCTTTTACCGGAACATGCTCGGCTATGGTAATTATAAGTTCAACTCCTGCATCTATTGCTTCCTTGACACCATCAGAAGTATACTTGGCAGGTACAAATAAAATCGTTGCATCTGCATCTGTAGCTTCTTTTGCTTCTCTTACCGTATCAAAAACAGGAACACCACAAATCGTTTGACCGCCTTTGCCGGGGGAAACACCTGCAACTACTTTTGTTCCGTATTGTAACATTTGTTCGGCATGAAAGGTACCTTCTCTTCCGGTAATTCCCTGTATTATTAATTTTGTATTCTCATTTACCAATATACTCATTATACAGCACCCCTTTCCGCCAAAGCTTTAACTCCATCTAAAAGTCCGTCTACAGATACAATATCTAATTTTGAGGAATTGAGTATATTAACTCCCTCTTCTTTATTTGTACCTTCAAGTCGTACCACTACGCATTTGCCTTTTGGCTGTATTTCCATTGCTTCTTTGACACCTTGTGCAACTTCATTACATCTGGTAATTCCGCCAAAAATGTTAATATACAAATATTTTATATTTTCATTTGACAATACAATCCTGACTGCTTCCTTAATTCTGTCAGCAGTTGCCCCGCCGCCTAAATCTAAAGCTGCACCTACCGTCATGTTTGCTTTTGATATTAAGTCTATACTTGACATAAGCATACCGGAACCATTACTTATAACTGCTATATTTCCTTTTTCTTCAATCGGTATATAAAGAAATCTGAATTTTCTGGCTTCTAGTATCAATTCCTCTTCCTGCAGCTCATCTCTGTATTCTTTAACAAGCGGCTGTCTGTAAAGTGCGCTGTCATCAACGTCAATTTTACCGTCCAAAGCAATTAATGTATTATCTTCGCATATTAGCAATGGATTAATTTCCATCAGCAATGCATCATAATCTAAAAACAGTTTATATAACTGCTTAATAACTTCTAAAAGTGACGGAGCAATATTTTTACTGATTCCGGATTTATTTACGATATATTGGATCATGTATCCTTGTACACCGATGGCGGGATCAATTTTAACTTTTATTATTGAATCCGGACTTTTAACTGCTGTCTCTTCAATGTCCATTCCGCCTTCCGCACTGAAGATAATCATAGGGCATTTGGTTTGTCTGTCAAGAATAACAGAAAGATAACACTCCATTATTCCATTAGCTTTTTCTACTATCATTAATTTATTAATTTTATGACCCTTAATTTCTGTAAAAAGAAGTTTATCCGAAATTCTGATTACGTCATCAGCATTGTCGGCAAATTGTATTCCGCCGGCTTTTCCTCTGCCGCCAACCTGAACTTGGGCTTTAACAACCAACGGAAACTTTAAATCTTTTATTTTTTCCTTTATTTGAGAAACAGAATCAATAACAACACCATTCATTACCGGTATATCATATTTCGCAAATGTTTCTCTGGCTTGATATTCCATAAACTTCATACTTAATTACCCCCAAATCACATCATCCGGAGGTTGAGCTGCTCCGTCAATTACTGATGCAATTCTTGTTATATTTATAAAATGTTTATAATCTAAATTTTCAGATATGCTATTGTTCCCCCATGATCCGCATCCCAATGTAGTTGTGGCTGCTAACCCGTTAACAAAACTGCCTCCGTTCATTGTTGCGCATATTTGATTTACTAAAAGTCTGCTCACAGGTAATCTTTCTCCTGCCTTTATCAGGTTGTTTTTGTTATTAGAATGAATAGCTACCGAATGACCCTTACCTTCATATTCTAAATTTGCTTCAGCTATATCAAGGGCCTCTTCGAAGCTTTTATATCTTACTATTCCAATTACCGGACACATCTTTTCTTTACATAAAACATCCTCTTTGCCTCTTGCATCAACAGGAACCAATATTACTGAAACATCATCCGGAACTCCAATACCGGCTAATTTACCGATGGCAGCTGCACTTTTACCGACTGCTTCCCGATTCATAACCCCGTCTTTATCAAACAATACTTTTTTAAGCCTATTCTTATCATCCTCATTGTTTACAAAATATGCCTTGTTTTTTACTAATTCATTTACAACATTATCATAATCATCATTATGAACAATTACCATTTGTTCTCCTGAACATATAATTCCGTTGTCAAAAGCTCTTCCTGTAATAATTTTAGGTGCCGCTTCAGCAAAATTAACATCCCTGTCAATTATGCACTGCACGTTACCGGCTCCTACTCCATAAGACGGCTTTCCGCTTGAATAAGCGGCTTTTACCATGCCCATGCCGCCTGTAGCAACTATAACATCAACACTTTTCATAAGTTCGTTAGTTAATTCAACAGATGGTTCACTTATTGTCTGTATTAAATTTTTAGGTAGGTTGAATTTTTTTAAATTCTCATTAATTAACTCAAGAGTATAAGATGCGCATTTTTTCGCTCTTGGATGAGGGGCGATAATTATAGCGTTTCTTCCCTTCAGAGCAAACATTATATTACACATAGGTGTTACTATAGGGTTTGTACAAGGTGTTAAAGCTCCGATAACCCCCATCGGTTTTGCAACTTTAATAATACCGCTTTCCAAATCTTCTTCAATTACACCTACGGACTTTTTGCTTTTTAAACTATTCCATATAATTCTTGCTTTACCAAGATTCTTTGCAACCTTATGTTCATATACTCCCATACCTGTTTCTTCTACTGCTATTTTTGCTAAAGCCTCAGCATTATCAAATATTGTTTTTGCAACAACTTTAACAATGGCATCAACTTGCTCCTGTGTAAAGTTTTCAATTTCTTTTTGCGCTAATCTGGCATTATTAACTAATTCTGATATAGATATGTCAATCATAATTGTCTTCCTTTCTTAATCTTTTTACTATAAATTATGTATAGCAAATCCCGCAACCGCCTCCGAAGCCTCCATCACAGCTTCTGCTAATGTTGGATGTGCATGTATTGTATCTGCCAGCTCTTCAGCGGTGCATTCCATCTTTATTGCGAGACAAGCCTCTGCAATCAGCTCTGTAGCATGAGCACCAACTATATGAACGCCTAGTATTTCATTATACTTTTCATCACATATTATTTTCACAAAACCATCTGTTTCACCAATGGTTTTAGCCTTTCCGCTAGCAGCAAAGGGGAATAGTCCTACTCTGACAGATCCATAGTTAATTCTGGCCTCTTCCTCTGTTAATCCTACTGATGCAAGCTCCGGATTTGTGTAAATACATGAAGGTATTACATTATAATTCATTTTAGTTTCTTTGCCTAATATATTTTTAACTGCTACTAATGCTTGGTGTGTTGCTACATGAGCCAGCATTACTTTTCCGGTAACATCACCTATAGCATAAATGTTGGATATGTTTGTTCTCATATATTCATCCACAACGATACCTTGTTTGTCAGTAACTATGGATAATCCATTAATAACATCAATTTCTGATTTTCTTCCGGCTGAAATCAAAACATTTTCTGCAATTATGCTATCCTGTCCATTTTTTGTGTCAAAATTGACCTTCAACATTTCACCGGTTCTTTCTATACCTAACAATTTTGTTTCTGTCAGTATCTTTATGCCGATTTTTTGTAGTGAGTCTTTTACAACCTTTATGGCATCGACATCTTGTCTTGGCAATATTTCAGGCAGCATCTCTATTATGGTTACATCTACTCCAAAGGTTCTGAACACATAGCCTAGTTCAACTCCTATAACCCCGCCGCCTATTATAGCCAGTGATTCCGGTAAATTCTCTAAATCCAGTGCTTCATCACTAGTTATAACACCGCCTAAATCTGATCCCTTTACAGGAATGGTTGCCGGCTTTGAGCCTGTAGCAATTACTATATTGGCACCTGTAATTGTTTCATTATTGTTTCCTTCTATTTTAACTGTGTTGTTATCGATAAGTGTGCCTTTACCTTTATAGATATCAATTCCGTTACTTTTCAATAATGTTTGTACACCATTTGTTAATCCTTTGACAACCTTATTTTTATTCTTAAGAATTTTATCCCATTTAAAACTTACACCCTCTGCTGTAATGCCAAATTGCTGACTTGACTTCATATCATTGTATAATCCGGCACTTTTAATAAATGTTTTTGTTGGGATACAGCCCTTGTTTAAACAAGTACCGCCTAATTCTTCTTTTTCAATTATTGCTACCTTTGCATTATTTTTAGCGGCATATATTGCTGCCGGATATCCGCCGGGACCTCCGCCTATAATAATAATGTCATATTTAAAATTTGTTGGCACTTTATCACCCTACCTTTGTCTTTATTAATCTTTATAATAACAAATATGGACGCATGAGCAATTGTTTTATTCTTTGTAAGAATTGTGCAGCTAATGCACCATCAATTATTCTATGATCATACGTTAAGCTTAAAGTCATAATAGGTTTAATTACAATCGTATCATTCTCAACGACAGGGGTATTTTCCACCTTGCCTACTGCCAGAATTCCACTTTCCGGCGGATTGATAATTGCTGTGAATTCGTCAATATCATACATTCCAAGATTTGATAAAGTAAATGTCCCTCCGGAATAATCCTCCTGTGATAAACTGCCATTTAAAGCTTTTTGAATTAATTCCCTTGACTCTGCAGCAATTTCTTCTAAAGATTTCTTATGAGCATTTTTTACATTAGGTACAATTAAACCATTAGAAACAGAAACGGCTAATCCTATATTAACGTAATCCTTTAAGAGTATACCTTCACCTGTCAGAGACGAATTCATATATGGAAATTCAAGTAATGCTTTAGAAACTATTTTAATTAAAATATCATTGTATGAAATATTAATTCCTGATTCCTTAAGATTCTTTCTTAATTTAATAGCTTCAGTCATATCAGCCTTCATTCTGTGATTTGCCTGAGCCATATTGTGAAGACTTTCCATCATTCTGTCTGATATTACTTTTCTCATACCTTTAAATGGTACAATTTTTTCTTGTATCTCTGTATTGTTTTGGTTGCTTGGTTCATTTTTTATAATATTTAATACATCCTGCTTAATCACCCTGCCGCTAATGCCTGTTCCAACTACTTCGTTTGCATTAATGTTGTTTTCTTTTATCATTTTTTCAGCAACAGGTGTAACTTTATTTCTATTTTGTACTGATCCTTTTTCACAAGATAAAATATCTTTTTCTATAATAAGTCCCTCCGGACCACTCCCAATAATATCACTGTAATCGATATTTTTATCGGCTGCTCTCATTTTAGCTCTTGGAGTTATAAATACTCTATCTGTTTTTTCATTGCTTATATTATTAGATTCAACCACCGCACGTTCAGTTTCAGCTTTGACCTCATCAATTTTTGTTTCTGCCGGACTGTCTGCTGTCAATAAGTGAGAAAAATCTTCTCCTTCTTGTCCTATAACAGCAATTATTTCAGTAATAGGAACAGTTTCATCTTCTCCCCTTATTATTTTCAGTAATGTGCCTGATGCGGGCGATTCAATTGTTATTGATAATTTATCTGTTTCCATTTCGAATAACGGTTGATTCTCTTCTACTTTTTCGCCTTCGGAAATTAACCATTTAGTTATATATCCTTCGGTCATTAACAGACCTTGTTTTGGCATTATAACCTTTGTTGCCACTTTAAATCACCTACCCTATTTATAAAGTACAGATTTAACTGCTTTTTCTATATCTTCCTCTTGTGGAACCACCGCATTTTCTAGACCTAAATTAAATGGCAGCGGACAAGCTTTCGCACCTAATCTCAAAACAGGTGCATCTAAATATTTAAATGCCTCTTCCATAATTAAAGATGCAATTTCTGCTCCGGGTCCTGCATTCTTATGAGCCTCATGAACTACAATTGCCCTTCCTGTCTTCTTAACAGAGTTTACTACAGTTTCCGTATCAAATGGTACTAAAGTTCTGGGATCAATAACTTCTGCACTTATACCTTCAGATTCAAGTTTATTTGCCACCGTTAAAGCCTTTCCAACATATTGAGAGGTTGCAATAATAGTTACATCATTACCTTCTTTCACTATATTTGCTTTTCCGAATGGAATCACAAAATCAGGATCATCCGGAACTTCACCTTTAACACTATATAATAGCTTATGTTCAAAAAACATGATTGGATTATTATCACGAAGAGCTGCTCTCAATAACCCTGCCGCATCAGCCGGAGTTGAAGGCATTGCAACCTTAAGCCCGGGAATATGCATAAAAATTGCTTCTGTACTTTGTGAGTGGGTTGCAGCATTTCCCCTGCCGATTCCTTGTTGCCCCCTTATTACTAAAGGCAAAGTAGCTTTTCCGCCATACATATATCTAATCTTTGCTGCTTGATTTAAAATCTGATCGGCAGCTACCAAAGAAAAATCCATATACATTAACTCCACTACGGGTTTCATTCCCGCTAAGGAGGCTCCAACTCCTGCACCCATAAATCCTGCTTCAGATATAGGTGTATTTCTCACTCTTGATTCACCAAACTCTTCCAGTAGTCCTCTTGTACAACCAAAGATACCACCCTGTTCGGCTATATCTTCACCCATTATAAAAATTCTGTCATCGCGTCTCATTTCCTCAGCTAAGACATCTTTAATAGCAATAGCATATGTTTTTCTACTCATATCAAATACTTCCTTTCAAAATTAATTCTCAAAATATACATATTCCAAGGCTTTAGAGGGATCTGGTTCAGGACTCTCTAATGCGAATTTCTCTGCTTCGTCCACCGCAGCTAAAACATCCATTTCAATCTTCTTCAGCTCTTCTTCAGTAGAAATTTTATTTTCTATTAAATAATTTTCTAATCTTTTTATAGGACATTTTTCTTTCCATGCTGCAACTTCTTCTTTAGTTCTGTAAATTTGAGGATCACCTGTCCAATGACCCAGCCATCTATACGTCTTGCATTCTATAAAAGTCGGACCTTGCCCATCCTTTGCTCTTTCAATAGCCTTGCTGATAACTTCATCTATGGCAAATACATCATTTCCATCAACTGTATAGCCCGGCATATCATACGCAATACTTCGTACACTTATATCCTTAACAGACGTACTTTGCTTAACCGGTGTTGAAATTCCAAATTCGTTATTTTCACATATAAATATAACGGGAAGTTTCCATACTGATGCTAAATTCATAGCTTCGTGTACTACACCTTCATTAGATGCTCCGTCTCCGAAAAATGTAACCGATACCTGATCGGATCCTCTTAATTGTGCAGCTAATGCACCTCCTGCAGCTATTGGGACACCTGCTCCGACTATAGCATTTGCTCCAAGATTTCCTTTCGTTACATCTGCTATATGCATAGAACCGCCTCTTCCCTGACAATAACCTGTAGATTTGCCCATGAGTTCCGCTAAAGCAGGAGCAAGTTCTGCGCCTTTCGCTATACAATGCCCGTGACCTCTATGAGTACTTGTTATATAATCAGAGTCACTCAGAAGTGAACATACCGTTGCTGCAATTGCTTCTTCGCCTATATACAAATGAACCGAACCTCTCAACTGATCCTTTTCAAATAACTGCAACGCTCTTTCTTCAAACTTTCTTATTTCGTGCATCTTTCTATAAATCCATATTAACCTTTCCTTTTCCAATTTCTACACTCCTTATGTTAAATTATGGTTTAGTATACTACAATACTAATTTGAATATTATATAAAATTTTAAGGCAAAAGTACAGCTTTAATAACATTACCTTTAGAAATTTCTTCAAAAATGTATTCATATCTTTCTAAAGGCTCTTTGTGGCTTATAATGCTGTCTAAATTTAATGCTTTCCTGTCAAGCATTGATATGACCCAATTCCAGCTGAGAGGTGAAGAGCTGAATGTACATACTATATTCAGAGCCTTTATCACAGCCTTCTTCCATTCAATATGTATTTTTTCAGGACCGGGTATTCCAATTACACACATTCTTCCTTGCTTTCTAAGCATACTAATTCCTGAATTAATAGCTGGCGTAGAACCTGAGCACTCTACAACAACATCTGCGCCGAGTCCTTCAGTCAGCTCATAGATTATATCAACAGGATCTTCTGCAGAGGCATTGATTATATAATCGCAGCCTAAACCCTCTGCTATCTTTAATCGTGAATTTTTATCTGTATCTGTTCCAACTATTGCAACTTTTCTTGCACCTTGGATCTTTGCCATTTGTATAGCTAATAATCCTATAGGTCCAGGTCCGATAACTACTACAAAATCTTCAGGCTCTATTTTAGTTCTTTGTAATAAACTATGGGCAACTATAGCTGCCGGTTCAATTACAGCGGCTTCTTCAAAGGATATGTTATCAGATATTTTATGAACAAGTGCGGCAGGCATATTGATATATTCGGTATAAACACCATTAATATGTGTTCCCGGTGCTTTTTTATCTAAGCAAATCTGCGGATTTCCTGTTTTGCAATACCTGCAAACACCGCAGCTTTGAACGCTTAATTCGCTTATTACTCGTTCTCCGACATTAAAACCCTTGACATTTTTACCTACTTCGGCGATAACTCCACTAAATTCATGACCAATGATTAAAGGAGGCACAGTATCATACTCATCCGTATAAATGTGATAATCCGTCCCGCATACACCTATAGCTTTAATATTAATTAATACCTCATTATCCTGACATAGAGGTTTTTCTACTTCATAAATTTCTATATTGTTTTTTCCGCGTTTAACCTTTACAACAGCTTTCATTTAAGCACTCCTTAAACTTGTTTTAAAAACTAATCCTATTTTCCG
>DCYG01000017.1 GCA_002331025.1 Firmicutes bacterium UBA2116
TTTCCTATTACATAAAAAAAACCTTCCGTCCACAAAGGGACGAAAGGTTAACTTCCGTGTTGCCACCCAAATTAAACATTATTTCAATTTCAGGTACGACAAATAAAGGATATTAAAAAAGCTTCCGTCCCCGAAAGGGACGAAAGCTTATAACTTCCGCGTTACCACCCAAATTGATACAATGATCCACTCTATGCAGATAACGGCTGCCTCCGTTTTACTCATCGCAAACCCTCTAAGGTGGATTCAACAAACATCAGACCGGCTCACACCTGCCGCCGGCTCTCTTAACATTAAGCCTGCCTACTATTCCTCATCAATGGTTTTTATTTATTTCGTTCTATTATATTAAGCCGCTTATCAAAAAGCAACACCTTTTTTAAAAATTTTTTTTAACTTGAATATAACTAAATTTGTTTCATGGAAATTTCTGATAAAATGTATTATAATTAGAATATAAAATAAAGACGAGGTGTGCCATGATAAATAAAGAACGACTTATAAGTACCTTTATGGAATATGTGCAAATTGACAGTGAAACAAAAAATGAAAAAGCAATATCAGAAAGAATAATCAATGATTTAAGGGATCTGGGATATGAACCTTATACTGATGAAGCAGGAGAAAAATTAAATTCAAACGGTAACAATGTTTATTGCTTTATTCCCGGAACCAATCAATCCGAAACAATGCTGTTCAGTGCTCATATGGACACAGTTACTCCCGGTAACGGCATAGTTCCCTGCATAGATGGTGATTATATAAAAAGCAAGGGTGATACTATTCTTGGGGGAGACGACAAGGCAGGTATCACAGCAATTATAGAAGCACTCAGAGCCATAAAGGAAAACAACCTAACTCACAGACCGATTGAAATTGTTTTTACAATCTGTGAAGAAGGTGGAGTAAACGGTGTTAAAGAAGTTAATTTTTCTGAATTAACCGCTAAAAAGGGAATAGTTTTAGACAGCGGAGGAAGCCCAAGTAAAATTATTATTGAAGCTCCGGGACAAACAAGAATTTTTGCCGAAATTACGGGAAAGCCGTCACACGCAGGTGTAAGCCCGGAAAAAGGAATCAGTGCTATAATGGTAGCTGCAGAGGCTGTAACAAATATGAACCTTCTTCGTATTGACGGCGAAACTACCGCAAACATCGGTACATTTAAAGCAGTCGGTGCTACAAACATCGTTTCACCTTTAGTTGAAATTGTTGCGGAAGCAAGAAGCCGCTCTACAGAAAAGCTTAAATCACAAACCGACCACATGGTTAAATGCTTACAGGATGCATGCGACAAGTATGGAGCTGCGTTAAAATATAATATTGAATATTGCTACTTATCCTATGCTTTGGATTCAGAAGACGAGCATATCAAGCAAATTGAAAGCGTATGTGAAAAATTGGGACTCGAAGTTGAAAAAATCCCTTCCGGAGGAGGAAGTGACGCTAATGTATTTAATCTGAACGGTATAAAGGCAGTAAATGTAGGAGCCGGCATGGAGCTTGCTCACACAACCGACGAACAGCTTAACATAACCGACTTTATAAACGCTTCAAAATTTGTTTTCGAATTAATGACAATTTAGCTGGTTAAACTGTAGAAATAATTATATGAGGATTAAAATAAACGCTGAATTTCTCAGCGTTCAGACTACCGGAAAAGCCATTAAAAAAGTCAATGGCTTTTCTGTTGATTAATAGAAAATATCCGTGCTGTCATTTTACCACGTAATTATTAACTTTCACCAAATAAGTCTCTTAAAATTTCTTCAGCCGACATATTTGTATATCCTTCCGGATCCAGCAGTCCTGTCTCGTCAAGATTCCATGAAAATTTGCCTGAATTGGCATTTGCTGTAGAGGTATAGATGCTGTAATTCCTGAATATTGCCGGATATCTGTCGCTCCATTCAGGGTAATAACGTTCCATATACTCTTTTGCAAGCGCATATGCCTTGCAGTCTTCACTTTTACCCACACCACTCAGCTGCACACCTCCTCCGATGCTTCCGCTTTTGCTGTCTGACGGTACGGAGTGTACAATCATCAGACTGCCGTCCTCACATACCCCCAAACATATCCATATATGTCCAAGCATGCTGAACACATCCCCGGCCTTGAAGTCGGAGCTGGTAAAATCCCGTGTCCATGTTCCATAGTTGTATTCTTGATCTAATTTCATGGCCATATTTGTAGAAACTCCAACATAGCCATCCTTTCCGTTTTCAGTATTCATCACATTGTATACCGTCCAGCCGATATAGCCCGAGCAGTCTATGCCGGCATAGTAATATTCGATATAACCGTTATGAGGATAATAACTCTCGGAAAAATTGTTTTCGTTCATATATGAATAAGTATCGTCCTGTGACTGAAAGAAGTCCAACCAGGTCTGAGACAGTCCGATTGTTGTTGCCTGTTTACTTGAACCTGCATCCTGCCAGTTCCAGTTTCCTCCGCAGACGTACAAGGCTGTTCCAACAGGCTCCATGGCAGTAGCAAGGAAGTTTTTAATAGTACGATTTCCGGCAGTCCCTCTGACCGGTGCCTGATACGGCTCCGCCACAAATGTAAGATATATGAAATCTGCCGGGTTACCGTACACCTTTACGGACCTGCCTGTTTCCAAAGATGCATCTTCAACTTTTGCTCCCCCTGCCTGACAAATAATTTCATAAATTTTTGTGTCAGAATTAATTTTGATATTATCTCCGTCCACTGTTATGATATCAGGTGAAACAGATTGAACGGTTCCGACCGCATAAGGCTCGGGAATGCTGATATCTACGACTGTATCATCTTTGACAGTAAGGTCAAATACATATCCTTCTGCCAATATATTATTGATTTCGTAATCATTTGCATTAGAAACTCCGTAAATAACTTCATCTCCCTCTATACTGAAGCGGTACCGAAAGCTGTCCTTATCATCGGCTTGTACAATTCCGTAATCCACAACGCCTAGATAGACTGCGGTTACAGTTCCTGCCCCCGTACCAGTTTTTGATGCAGAGCATGCCGTAATTGAAAACATGAACAAAGACAACACTAAAAAAACAAATAGAACTCTCTTTTTCATTTTAATTCCTCCATGACAAATTTTAAATATAAAAAAACCAGCACAAAACAAGTGTTACATTTTTGTCTGTACCGGAAATTGTACTGTTTTTATTTTATTTTCTTTAAAGTATTTGCCATAACTTATCTTTTTGTTTTTTTCAGTATTTTCAAAAATATTTTTGGCAGCCATCTGCTTTTTCTCTTATTTACGACATATAATAAATCTTTTTTTTATTATATAGTTTTCTTTTGAAAAAATCAATATCATTATATGGAGTTTATGCTTCTTAATCTGTTTAAGTTGATATTTCTTTGATTTCCTTAAGCTTGACAGCAATACTTTTAAAATCTTCCCATGCATCCTTCTTCGCAGGTTCGTTTCTTAGCAGGTAGGACGGGTGGTATGTCGGCATGAAATAGATATCACCTTTTTTTACAAACTGCCCTCTCTGCTTGCTGATACTTAAATTGGGATTTATTAGATTTTTAGCTGATACCGCACCAAGGCACACAATAATTTTTGGTTTAACCAGCTTAACCTGCCACCTTAAATAATTCAGACATGCGTTGCTTTCATCCTCAAAGGGGTTTCTGTTTTCAGGAGGTCTGCACTTAACCACATTGGCTATGTAGACGTCACTTCGTTTAAGAGCTATAGCTTCAATCATCTTGTCAAGAAGCTGCCCTGCTTTGCCAACAAAGGGTCTTCCTTGAACATCCTCGTTGTATCCGGGACCTTCTCCCACAAACATAATGTCAGCATGTTCGCTTCCTTCTCCAAACACTACGTTTGTCCTTGTTCCGGACAATCTGCATTTATGACAGCTATAGCAAAACTTTCTAAGTTCATCCATCGTATACATAAGCACCTCTATAAGCTTAAGTCAATGTGGCAGTAACCATTCGGGTTCTTTTCCAAATATTTTTGATGATATTCTTCCGCAGCATAAAAGTTTTTTACAGGCATTACTTCAGTAACTATCGTTTTGTCATGTTTTAAAGCTTCATTGTTAAAGGATTCATTTATTACTTTTAAATCCACTTCATTTACATAATAAATTCCTGTCCTGTATTGCGTTCCAACATCTCCGCCCTGTCTGTTCAACAAAGTAGGATCAATAACCTTCCAAAAATCCTCTAATATCTTGTTCAAAGTTATTTCATTTTCATCATATTTTATATAAACAGCTTCTGCAAAACCGGTTGTATTAGTACATACCTGCTCATAGGTCGGATTTTTTGTATTTCCGTTTGCATATCCTACAACCGTTTCCTTAACTCCTTTACGTAAATCAAAGTATGCTTGTAATCCCCAAAAACATCCACCCGCTAAATAAATTTCTTTCATTTTATCAACTCCTGTGTTTGATTTCATTATACTTATTATAACCATATTTTAAATTAATCACAATATTATTTAATTGTAATATAGGATTTATATAAAAAAATCCCTAATTAATTTTAGGGACATTATACACTCAGAGATTTTATCATTACTTGAATTCGTTAATATATAGTTATTTGAAAATAATTTTTCCATCCTTCATTTCTTCTATAGTTGCGAGACATTTTAAATTATATCCCATGCTTCTCAGATAATTGCCGCCGTTCTGAAAACCCTTTTCAATTGCGATACTGATACCTTCAACTGAAGTTCCTGCTTGCTCGGCTAATTCTATTAAAGCCTTCATTGCATTTCCCTCTGCCAGAAAATCATCTATAATGAGAAGCTTATCATTTTCATCCAGATATTTTTTGCTTATCATTATATTGTATTCTTTGCTTTTAGTGTAAGAAATAACCTTGCCCTTGTAAATATCTTTATCTAAATTTAAGCTTTCAGATTTTTTGGCAAACACAACCGGAACTTTGAAGTGCAGTGCTGCCATTGCAGCAATCGCTATACCGCTAACCTCAATGGTAAGTATTTTCGTTATATTTCTATCTTTAAAAAGCTTGTAAATTTCCTCTCCCATTTCGTAGAGAAATTCAACATCAAGCTGATGGTTTAAAAAACTATCAACCTTCAGTATATTACCCTCTTTGATTTCTCCACGTTCAACTATAATTTTCTTTAACTTATCCATGGCTTTCCTTTTAAAATTAATAAACTTTATAAATAGTTATATTATCAAATGAGTAAATAAAAAGCAATATAAATAAATCGAAAATTAATTAATCGATGCTGTAAAACAATTCATAATACCTTGAAACTTCCTGCTCCAAGATTTCCATACCGATAATTCTTGCTTTTCTGATTGTTTCTTTTCCTTGTATAAATAAAATAATAACAGGTATCGCAAATACATTATGCTTTGACGATAATTCCACAAAATTTTCAGTTTCTACTCCGACAACCTTTATTTTAGGATATTTCTCAAGCATCTTTTCAATTTTTGGCTTCATGGCATTGCATACACTACATGAGCTACTGCCAAAATATACCATCAGTATATCATTTTCGTTAATTAGTTTATATAGTTCTTCATTTGTTTTTATGTTATCCATAAATAACACCTCAATTTATTAATATTATATTAACACATTTAATTTAATAAAACTATACAAGATTTATATGCAAATTTTGCTTGAAATTTATATTTTAATATGCTAATATTTGAATATAATGATATAATTAAATTTTTAGGGGGCTATTATGAGCAAAAAAATAGTTATTATAGGCGGTGTTGCAGGCGGTGCAAGCACAGCGGCAAGATTGAGAAGATTAGACGAAACATCAGAAATTATAATGTTTGAAAGAGGTTCATATATTTCATATGCAAACTGCGGTTTGCCATACCATATAGGTGATGTGATAAAGGAAAGATCCTCTTTGCTGCTTCAAACGCCTGAGGCAATGTCAAAAAAATATAATGTTGATGTCAGAGTAGATTCTGAGGTTATTAGAATTGACAGAGAAAACAAAAGTGTTGAAGTTAAAAAAGCTAAAACGGGAGAAACATACAAGGAAAGCTATGATATATTGGTAATATCAACAGGCTCAACTCCTTTGAAACCACCGATTGAGGGAATAAACTCACCCAATATTTTTACACTTTGGACCGTTCCCGATACTGATGAAATCAAAAGCTTTATAAATGAAAAGCATCCAAAAAACGCAGTTGTAATCGGAGGTGGATTCATTGGTCTTGAGGTTGCCGAAAACCTTCATCTTGCAGGCATAAATGTTACCGTTGCAGAAGCGATGGACCAGGTTATGGCACCCATAGATTATGAAATGGCAAGATTAGTGCAGGATAATATGGTATTCAACGGAGTTAATTTGATTTTAGGTGATGGAGTATCAAAGTTCAGCAGCGAAAACGGTACGGTCACAATTACCTTAGCAAGCGGGAAAGCTTTGACTGCGGATATGGTAATTTTATCAATCGGAGTCAGACCTAACAGCCAATTAGCAAGGGATGCAGGTATGGAGTTAAATCAAAGAGGCGGAATTGTTGTAGATAAATATTTAAAAACATCCGATCCGAACATTTATGCTCTTGGTGATGTAATAGAAGTAGAAGAATTCATAAACAAGGGTAAGGCAATGATTGCTCTGGCAGGTCCGGCCAACAAGCAGGGAAGAATATGTGCAAACAATATTTATGGAGCTAATGAAGAATACAAAGGAACAATGGGTACTTCTGTTGCAAAGGTATTTGACTTAACGGTTGCTTCAACAGGGGCAAATGAAAAAACTCTTAACAGAATGGGTATGCTTGAAGGAAAGGATTATTACACTGCTATTATATCACAAAAATCCCATGCGGGATATTATCCTGAGAGCTCTGAATTAATACTCAAGATGGTTTTTTCCGTCGACGGCAAAAAGATATACGGAGCGCAAATTGTTGGCGAGGACGGAGCTGACAAACGAATAGATACAATTGCAACGGTAATTCGTTTGGAAGGAAGCATTTATGATTTAAAGGAACTTGAACTTGCTTATGCTCCACCGTATTCATCCGCTAAAGACCCTGTGAACATGTTAGGCTTCGTTGCTGAAAATATTATTGAAGGCAAAATAAAGCTTAATAAATGGAATGATATAGCGCCGTCAAAGCCAAGTGATTATACATTACTTGATATCAGAGAGGAAGCAGAGCTTATGGTTTTTGAAATACCTGGTGCTGTTAATATTCCTTTAGGAGAACTAAGAGACAGAATTAACGAGTTGAACAAGAATGATAAAATAATCATATTTTGTGCTGTTGGTGTTCGTTCTTACAATGCCGCGAGAGCTTTGACGGAAAACGGATTCGATAATGTGTATGTCTATCCTGCTGGAACAAACTTCTATAAGAGTGTTTATTATGATTATTACAATAATATAAACGAAAAAAACAATCCAATGATAAATAAAGAAAATGTAAATTCCGTTTCAGAAGAAAAAAAAACGAATGAAATAAAAGCTTCCATACAGGTTGACTGCAGCGGACTTCAATGCCCCGGTCCTATTATGAAGGTTTACGAGACCATAAATAGAATTAACGACGGTGATATAATTAAGGTTTCCGCAACAGATTCAGGATTTGCACGAGACGTTGAAGCCTGGTGCAGAAGGACGGGAAATACCTTCTTAAGGGCAGAAAAGGAAGGAAAAAGTAATATTGTATATTTGCAAAAGGGTACATCTGAAAATAAAAAGCCTGATCCTTTACAAAACTCTGCAATTTTAACATCTGCAAATGACGGTAAAACAATTATTGTTTTCAGCGGTGACTTGGATAAAGTTTTAGCTTCATTTGTTATCGCCAACGGTGCTGCAGCAATGGGAAGACCGGTTACAATGTTCTTTACGTTTTGGGGGTTAAATGTTCTGAGAAAAACAGAAAAACAAAATATTAAAAAACCGTTCATAGATGCCATGTTCGGTAAAATGATGCCGCAAGGTGTAAACAAATTAAAGCTATCCAAAATGAATATGGGTGGAATGGGAACAGCCATGATGAGAAAAGTAATGAAGGATAAAAATATAGATTCTCTTGAAGATTTAGTAAAAAAAGCAATGGATAACGGTGTTAAAATGATTGTCTGCACCATGTCAATGGATGTAATGGGAATTACCGAAGAAGAATTGATTGACGGAGTGGAGTTCGCCGGCGTAGGCACATACTTAGGTGACGCGGAAGAATCCAACGTAAATCTGTTTATTTAAGAAAACCGCATTGCTTTAACGACTCTATAATATGTTTTATAACTGCTGCAGGATTTTTAAATAGCATTCTGGGTCCGGAGTATTTCATAACTTTTTTGATTTTGGCTCTCATATCCGGTTTGTAGCAATGTATAGGGCAGTTACTGCAAAATCCTTTGTCTTCTCCAAACCTGCAGTTATTTAACCTTTTATGGGCATACTTCTTAAGCTCCCCGCATTTTTCGCAGAGAGGAAAGGAAGTATGCCTGTGACTTTTGCAATAAATTAAAATCATCTGATCTATTATGTGTTTTTCTTTTTCTATTTTACTCTTCACTATAACACCCTCCCTGTTTTATAAAGAAAAAGGCTGCTATGGCAATAAAAGTTCCATATATTTTTATGGAATTTTTATCATTTTCTTTTCTCAAGTAATATATACCCGCGCCAATCAATAATATTCCAATTAATAAGCCAAGGATAGTAAAATTAATGAGTTTGTGGATAAGACAATTTCGGACTTTATCATCAATATGATAGGCTGTTAAAAAAGTTTATCCTGCTAGGCGCCGGAAGACGGGCAAC